>JALHDB010000007.1 GCA_022840825.1 Negativicutes bacterium
GCCACGCCTCAAAAGCAGCTTACTCGTGTGTTTGGCGTGATTGACAAGGCTACTTTAGAGCGTGGAACAGGAGCCGTGCTTTGTACGACTGATAGACTGACGGCGTTTGACAGCCAGAATTTGATTGTGCCTATTTGGGGGATATAAGTGTAATTGTCGTGGGGACGGAGTTGTTGACACTAACCCACTGCCCCCAACTCTAATTTAATATTGTAAAAGTAGCAGATAAACAATATCTATATTTTTTAAGCCGGCGCAGTTGCGCCGGCTTATTGCCTTTATTTATTTTTCCATACAGCAGCCGTTCCACATGTGGGGATTGTTCATGTGCTGCTGCACAATGTCCAGCATTTCGCCAAAGCGCTGGAAGTGAACTACTTCCCGCTGCCATAAAAACCGCAACGTATCTTTAACTAGCGGATCATTGGTTAATTGAATCAAATGTTCATATGTCGAGCGCGCTTTTTGCTCAGCCGCCATATCTTCGGTCAAATCGGTAATCGGGTCGCCTAAGCAGGCAATATATTTAGCTGCCCACGGCACTCCATTAGCATCAGTCCAGAACAAGCCATGATTATGCTGAGCATATTGTCCGCCCCAGCCGGCTGCTTTAAAGTCTTCCGGATCAGCCCCCTCAGTTAATTTATAAACCATGGCGGCAATCATTTCAACATGGGCCAATTCTTCCGTACCAATATCAGTAAGCAACGCTTTGGCAGCCCCAGTTGGCATTGAGTAGCGTTGATTCAAATAACGCAATGATGCAGATAATTCTCCGTCCGGCCCACCATATTGAGTAATAACGAGTTTGGCAAATCCAACGTCCGGACAACTTACTCTAACCGGATGTTCCATTTTTTTCTCATATATCCACATACTCACCATTCCTTTTTCCAGATTACAATTCCCAAGGCCAAGGAGCTTCAACCCAGTCCCAACAATCAGTTTTCGCACAGCACCCTTGAGCAAACATCATGGCACAACGTTCCTGATATTCTTTTACATATTTTTCAAACATTTTCACAGCACAATTATAATCATGCAACGCATCTTCATCGCATGGATGTGTGTCTAAATATAAGTTTAATTCAATAACAATAAACTCCATTTGCTGAATCCTATCCAACAGGCTAGTATATGATTCGCAATTCATTCATTTCACCCCGTATTCATTGTGGTATTGGATATACACCGTATAATTCGGGAAACAATGTTCCTTTCATCAATGCCTCTTCCGGGCAGAAAGCTTGATCATAGGTTTGCCACGGTACATAAGCATGTGCTAACACCATATCTTCGCAGCTAATAGGTTGAGGACACATATCCGGGCATTTGCTCATACAAGATTTATGAAAATACTTCTCCTTCATCATCATACCCCTTTACCATTATTCCGGCAAAATACCGGTTACAGATAATCCTAATTTATTTTACGTAAGTAGTTCATGTTTTGTGTTCTGTTAAAAGCAAAATAAAAAAAGATATCAGCCGATATCTTTAAAACAGCTTATACTCGCAATAATTGTTCAAGCAATTCTAACGTAATCTCCCCCAACTACAGTTTAAATAATGTAAACAACCCAAATCCGCCAATAATTGAGGCTGATATAATATTGATCGAACGCTGCCAGCTAACACTAATCTTCTTACCGACCTGCTCAATTATTAGACTTAAAAAAATCCACCACAAAGCCGACCCGGAAAATACGCCAATAACGATCAAAATATTTGCTATAAATTGATTAATGCCCACTGTAGAACTAATACCGGAAAAAATTGCGAAAAACATCATAACAGTCATCGGATTGGTAATTGTTAAAAAAAACACGGTACAATATGTATCAATTAGATTCAACGGCGAGACAACTTTATTATCGTTAGCATCAACAGTTGAAAAATATGTTTTTACTGCTAAATACAGTAAAAACAGACCTCCCAGCAAACGGAGCCATAATCTGAATTCATTAAATACCGCCGTAATTTGCATCATTCCAAACGCTGCCAATAAACCATATAGCATGTCGGCAGTAGCAGCTCCAAGCCCCGCAGCAACTCCAAATACTTTTCCGCGCAACAGTGTCTGCCGAATACAATACACAGCTATAGGTCCAACCGGAGCGGCTATAGAAAGACCGATTAATATACCTTTGCCAAAACAAAACAGCATATTAAAATCTCCTCTCAGTCGAATTTAACATAAACAGGCAATGCATTTGTTTCTTTTATACATGATAAAGCTATTGTAGTTCTTGTTTTTATTACACCGTCAATTCCTTTGATTCTATCACTAATGAGACTTTCAAGTTCAGCTAAATTGGCCACCTTAACCTTTAGGCAATAATCTTCCTCACCGGCCATGTGATAGCATTCCTGTATTGCTTCACAATCCTGCACAAGCTGTAAAAATGGTGGCCGTGCTCTCGGATGTTCTAATATTACATAAACAAATGCTGTTACATTGCATCCTATACTTGCCGGATTTATATTAACTGAAAAATTCTTTATTGTTCCATTCTCTTCCATGCGACGAACCCGGTCAGCAATTGCCGGCGCGGACATTCCCAACCAAGAACCTAATTCAGACCAGGTAATTCTCCCATCTTGCATTAATCTTTTAATTATTTTGAAATCAATGTTATCCATATTAATTTCCTTTTATTTTAAATATTTATTACTATTTTACTTTATAAATTAAGATTTTACAATATTTATTTCATTTAAAATTAAAAAGCGCCCCTGTTGGGACGCTTTCCATGAGTATATGCTTAATTAAGCTTTAGAATTTAAATGTAAAGCCATAGCCAATTCCTTTAGCCTCGACATCAACACTAGGTTGACCGCATAAATACACTGGCAGATCTAAATTTTTAAATTTAGCTCGCCGATAGCTGATATTAAATTCAGCGTCTTTGACAAATTCGTAGGATAGTCCTACTTCCCAATTAACTACATCACTACCGCCGGAGACCATTCCATAGAACTTTGTCTTATCGGCAATTGAAGTTACGCCAAGTAAACCAATCTGCCAGCTGCTGTTTTCTTTACTTTCGAAATTCAAGCCTAGCGGTTTAAGGCTAAAAGTGGCTCTGTTTAAGCCGGTAAATACAGCAAAGTTTTTATCAATTTTGTATAATAAATTAAACTCATCGGAATTTACTTTGCCGCTTATTGTTGCGTCAATTGGAAACGAATCCCCAACAAGATCTTGAGCAATCCAATAATTCTTGGTTGCAGGATTAAACTGTTTGTATTGTATAGCGAACTGGTTGCCTAATCCAACGGTCAACCCCAAATCCATATTTGCCTTTTTGCCGTCAAAGGTTGCCGAACCAATAGTTCCGACAGCCTCATGGCTTAAGGTCCCTTCCATATCTAAATCAGGACGTACGGTAATATCGAGTGATACCTTTCCCTTCGAATAATCCATTAACGGACTGGCAAATACAACACTGGTGCTAATAACCATAATAATAGTCATAAGCAGAATTTTTTTCATTGTTCTTTCACCCTTCGCAATTTTATGTAGCATATACTCTTACTATATATATATCCAAATATAGCCAAGCTATTCCTAATATTTGTAATTAACCATTTCCTATTATTGTAAATACCAGCAATGATCAGGCAGGAGATTACTTTTCACTTTAGCGAATATATAGTAAGTAACCATAAGTATAAGGGAGTGAGAACATGTCTGTTTTATTGTCAATTATTGATGCCTTACAAAAAAACCCCCGTATTACAATTACTGCAGGCAACCATTCCGATCTTGAAATATCAGGAACTCTGGCTGAGATGAAATGGCTATTGGGAAAAAAACTGGTAAAATACAATGCTTGTCTGTCATTAAATGAAAGTGACCAAATCATTCTCTTTTGGGAAATGGTCAGTGAGACAACAATTGGATTTCCGCCAATATTTACTGCCTCTTGCGCAACATACAAAACAACCGGTAATACGATAAGCGGACAAAAAAAAGAAGCCGGCTATGGCATCGGTGGCGATTATCAATATACTTGGTCTTATCATGAAATACGCAATACTGTTGAAAATATTGCCGGCGCATATGGCTGGCAGGTTCAAACTGTATTAAATCAGTCAGCAGCACAACGTAGATAAACTGCTGATAAAGCATCCTTGTTCTTATTACTGAAAAAGCAGAGCGAAATTATTCGCTCTGCTTTGCTTATATTGTTTGTGCCCATACTTTTACCAGGCTACCGCGAGTAATTAACCCCTGAAGGACTTGATCATCCCCCGCTACTACCGGCAAAAAATTCAGATTAAAGTCAGCCATTAGGTTAATAGCTGTACGTAAGTTATCATCAGAATTAACCGTCATACGCGGCGGCACCATTATTTCTTGTACTTGCTTTGTTTCGCCGCTTTGCCGATGTATATCTAATGCCGTTACAATTCCCTGCAGTCGATGCCGGTCATCGACAACCAACAGACTGTCGACCTTTCCTTGCTGCATCCGTTGCAATGCTTTCTGTAAAGTTATATTAGGCGGGCAAACAATCGGATTGGCAATCATCATTTCGCGAACAGGAATCATTTCCGGTTGCTGCACGAGGCGGCGGCTACCCATAAACTCCTCAACAAACCCATGGGCAGGATTACTCATTAATTTTTCCGGTGTATCAGCCTGAAGTATTTGGCCGTCTTTCAACACAATTATTCTATCGCCCAGTTTTATTGCTTCATCCATGTCATGAGTGACAAACACGATTGTTTTGTGCATTTCTTTTTGCAAGCGGAGCAATTCATCTTGTAAACTTTCCCTGGTTATCGGATCTAAAGCTCCAAATGGTTCATCCATAAGTATGATCTCAGGGTCGGCGGCTAATGCCCTGGCTACACCTACCCGCTGCTGCTGTCCGCCGCTTAATTCATGCGGGTAGCGTGTCAAGTAGGTTTCCGGAGGCAACCCGACCAGGTCTAACAATTCTCTGGCCTTCTTATCGCAATCCTGCGGTGATGCGCCTTTTAGGTTTAACACTGTTGTCACATTTTGAGCAATAGTCATATGCGGAAACAAGCCAATGCTTTGCACCACATAACCGATATTACGGCGTAATTCAACAGCATTAAATTCTTCAATGTTTTTGCCCTTTATTTTTATTTCACCGCCGGTCGGCTGTAACAAACGATTGATCATTTTCATGGTCGTTGTTTTTCCGCAACCGCTTGGCCCGATTAAGACTGCAAGCTCTCCACGTGCAATATGCAAATTTATATTCTTTAATACCGTACTGCCATCAGAGTATGTTTTACTGACATTAATTAGATCAATCATAGCCGGCCTCCTACTTTATCAGGCCTTTTTTCTTTAGGAATTGAGCCGCGACCTCGGCCGGAGGCATATCTTTCTGATCAACAAGATAATTAAGTTCAGTCATTGTCTCCGTATTAATGATACCGCTCAATTTAGCCAGTTCTTCCCGTAAACCCTTATATTTATCCAAGACTTCGGTCCTGGCAATTATTGCAGCTTCATACGGTGGGAAAAAGTGTTTATCATCAACCAATGTCTTTAAATTAAAGGCTCTAATTCTGGCATCAGTTGAATAAGCAATTACTACGTCTACCTTTTTATCCTTTACAGCCTTATATACCAAACCAATTTCCATTGGCAAAGTTTCACCAAACTTAAAACCGTAAATCTCCGTTAAAGCCTTATACCCATCCCCGTCTCTCTCCAAAAAGGATGTATCCGTACCGATCTTCATAGTGGCGGCATACTGCTTTAAATCCGAAATTGTCTTTAAATTATATTTTTCGGCAACTTCTTTACGTACAGTAAGCGCGTATGTATTTTCAAATCCATATGGCTTGAATACCGTTTGATTATAGCGTTTAGCAAACTCTGTTTGGACAAAGGCAAAGGCCTTGTTCGGGTCCATAATCGGTTTATTAAGGCCTAATGGTCCAGTCATTTCAGTACCGGTGTACCTTGTTGACAGATCGACTTCTTTATTTACCATCGCTTGATGAACAATCGTCGATGCACTAAGATTGGTAACATGTTCTACTTTATACTTTAAATTCTTTTCTATTAACGCCTTCATCATTTCCGCTAAAATGATTGGTTCTGAATAAGTCTGTGATCCAACCTTGATTACACCGCTGCCAGCAGTTTGTTTTGTCTCTTTGCTACCGCATCCGGACACTAGTGTTGCAATTATTAAGCCAATTAATAACATAACTCCAACTTTTTTCATTATTATCCTCTCCTTTATCTTATTCAATTTTGCTTACCGGAATAGTCATGGATTGTTCGATTGACCCTAAGATATAATCAACAAGCAGTGCTAAAAGGATAGCTGGAACAGCGCCGGCTACTATCATCTTAATTCGCCCCATCGCCATCCCGGCCATAATCAAACGTCCCAGACCACCTCCGCCTACATATGCAGCCAGTGTTGCCCAGCCAATGATAATTACGGTTGCCGTTCGAATACCGGTCATTATCGTCGAAAGTGCCAGCGGGAGTTCTACTTTCAACAATATCTGCCGCGATGTCATTCCTAATCCCTGCGCTACCTCAATTAAGCTTTTGCTTACACTTTCAATACCGGCAACGGTATTTCGCAGGATCGGCAAAATTGCATAAAGAAATAGTGCGATTACTGCCGGCACATTACCTAATCCGAATAATGGTATCATAAACCCTAATAGCGCCAGACTGGGAATAGTTTGGATAGTATTTACAACAGCAAATACCGACTTAGCCGCCTTAGGGTGTCTGCTCAATATTATCCCTAACGGAACAGCTAAAGCAATAGCCGTAATCATGGCAATACACGTCAACATTAAATGCTCACCTGTTGCTGTTAGAATTCGCTGAAAGTGTTCAATAAAGTATTGAATGTAATCCATCATTGATCACCGCCTTGTCGGGCATCCCAACGCATCCTTCTTTCCAGTCTGCCGAGAAGAATATCGGCGATTATTGCCATGCCGGCGGCCAAAACAGCTCCGGCCATTATTTCATTATTATCAACTCTGCTAATACCCCTATAAATGATTTTGCCTAAACCGCTACCGCCAATTAATGCGACTAAAGTCGTCATACCTACGGCAATTACGGCTGCTGTCCTAATTCCCGCCATAATTACCGGCACAGCCAATGGCAGTTGAACTTTGGTCAGTAATTGGTACTCTGTCATCCCAATACCCCGTCCTGTTTCAATAAGACTTGTTTCGACTCCAGTGATTCCGGCAAAAGTATTTTTTAGTATTGGCAATATAGCATACATCGTTAAAGCAGTAATCCCGGCCTTAGCACCTATCCCCAAAAACGGCATCAATAGAGCAAATAAGGCCAATGCCGGAACTGTTTGGATTATGTTAACAATTCCGACAACTATACGCGCCAGCGGCCGGTATCTGGCAATAACAATACCCATCAGCACACCGACAATAATTGCAATCATGATTGACCACGCAGCCATTTCAATATGGTCAACTGCAATTTCCCAAACATACTCTTGTCTACGTAAGATATAATTTACTATTCCCATTCCTTTCCCCCTTTGTGTAAATAACTCCGGCGCGGCCAGCACTGACAATCCTATATATATTATAAGGTTGTTTGGATATTGTTGTAAATATAAATTTGCTGCTAATTATCCGGCACCGCTAATGAACAAAAAAAATCTGCTACTGATAATAGCAGATGTCAATCAAGTGAACTCGTTTCAGCAAAGCTGAAACATCGGGGGCTCAGGTGGAGAGTCAACTCCACCTGAGCTAACGCCGCCTATAGAGGCGGGAGTCTTAACTCGCTGAATAAGATAAGTAATTTTTCATTATGGAATGAGGCAATCTAGTAACAAAGCAAATATATCAAAAAATATATTTATGTTGCCATGTCAGGTCAGGCAAAAGTAATCTTGCCGTTTTCCATGAACTCAATAGCAGCTAAAGACTCAATGCGAATTCCCGCTGAGCGTAATATATCCCCGCCGTGCTGGAATTTCTTTTCAATAACGATACCGGCACCCGCCAATTGTGCTCCGGATTGTTTAACTACCTCTACCAATCCTTTAAGAGCCTCACCGTGAGCCAAAAAGTCATCTACAATAAGGACGTTATCATCGGACCGGAGATAACGTGATGACACGGCGATCTGGACAGCCTCACGTCTGGTAAACGAATATACTTCCGCTGTATATAATTCTTCCCGTTGGGTAACAGCCCTGCTCTTTTTAGCAAATACTACCGGCACCTTTAGGTACAGTCCTACTGCCATTGCCACAGCAATACCTGAAGCTTCAATCGTTAGTACTTTTGTTATCCCCGCCTGGCTAAACCTAGCTGCTAACTCCTCACCCATCCTCATAATAAAGACAGGGTCAATTTGGTGATTGAGGAAGGAATCTACCTTTAAAACATCTTTACCGATTACTTCTCCGTCTGAAACAATTCTATCCCACAATTCTTTCACAACAAGTATCTCCTTCACATTTTGTTCTAGCGATCTTCGCGGTCATAAGGAATTCCCAACGCTCCCGGAGCAGTCAATCTCCCACCCTGACGCTGCATAACCATAACTAAAACTATAATTGTAAATAAATATGGCATCATATTTAGGAAAAACGGAGAAATTGTAACACCAAGCACCTGTAAGTGAAATCCTAAAGCATCAATTCCGCCAAATAAATATGCTCCAACCATAGCCCGTAATGGGTTCCACAATGCAAAAATTACTAAGGCAACCGCGATCCAGCCTCGCCCTGCCGTCATATTTTCCAGCCAACTTGGCGCATAAGCCAATGATAGATAAGCACCGCCGACTCCGCAGAGCATTCCGCCCATAATTACATATACATAACGCAAAACAAAAACCTTAGCACCAATAGCATCAGCTGCTGCCGGGTTCTCGCCGATAGCTCTGAGCAACAATCCCGGTCTGGTCCGATACATAAACATCCATAGTAGCGGGACAAGTAAAAAGCTAATATACACTAATATATCATGATTAAACAATACTTTCCCCAGCACCGGTATATCTTTAAGCAATGGTAACGGTTGTACCGCAAAGGGATGGGTTACCGGAATTCCGATATACGCTTTACCAAGGTATCCGCTTAATCCTGTTCCAAATAAAGTTAATGCCAAACCACTGACTACTTGATTTGCCCGTAAGGTAATCGTTAAAAATGCGTGTATTGAGGTAATTAGGCCTCCGGCCACCATTGCCGCCAATAATCCCAACCAACTATTGTCAAAGACAACCGACACAATGAAGCCGGTAACAGCACCTATCAGCATAATTCCTTCGACACCAAGATTAATGATACCGGCCCGCTCAATAATAAGTTCGCCTAACGCTGCATATAGTATCGGCGTACCTGCTGTCACTGTTGCCGCCAGTATTGAAACAATTTGATCAGTCATTTTCTGTTAAAGCCTCCTTCCGGGAAGCAATCTTAATACTGTAATTAATAAATATTTCGCCGCCGACAACAAAAAACAATATTGCTCCTTGAACCATCGAAGCAACCGTTGCCGGAACCCCGAAAGTCTGCACCAAATACCCACCGACTTGTAACACACCGAACAATAACGAAACAAGGACAATAGCCAGCGGATTCAACTTGCTAAGCCAAGCTATAATGATTGCCGTATAGCCGTAGCCCGGACTTAATCCCGGCTGTAGTCGTCCGGCAATACCACTGACCTCAGCCATACCGGCTAAGCCGCTGATAGCTCCGCTAATCAGCATGACGTAAAATATACTACGTTGAATATTCATACCAGCATAGGCCGCAGCCCGTTCACTCTGCCCAATTACCCGGATTTCATAGCCCCAACGCGAATATTTGAATGCTACCAGCAAGATGAAAACTAATACAAGGGCAAAAACAATTCCAATATGAATACGGGAAGCTCCGAATGTGGGCAAAATCGCTGCATCCGCAAATCTGGCTGTTAAGGGAAAGTTTAGTCCTTTCGGATCTCGCCATGGTCCATAAACAAAGTAATCAACCAGTAATATCCCCACATAGTTAAACATTAATGTTGTAATAATCTCATTTACGTTGCTTTTAGCCCGCAAATAAGCCGGAATAAATGCCCACATGGCACCTGCAGCTAACCCCAGTAAAATCATTCCCGGTATCATTACATAGCCGGGTAAATTAGGAAAGGTCAATGGCAGCCATGTTGCAGCAAACGCCCCTATATAAAATTGGCCTTCAGCTCCGATATTCCACAATTGCATCCGAAAAGCAACTGAAATTCCCAATGCGCAGAGCATGAGCGGTATTGCTTTTACAACCGTTTCGGATAACCCATAGGCAGAACCTAATGCACCGGCAAACATAGCAGCGTATACTTCTAAGGGATCACGCCCGGTTATGGCCAAGAATATGCCGCAAAAAACAAGCGCCATGATAACTGACACCAGCGGAACCATTATGCGCATTACCGGCGAAGGCACCAATCGTTTTTCTAATCTAACGGGGACAAACATCATTTTCTACCCCCTTAGCCGAACCAGCCATTAATAACCCAATTTCTTCAACGTCAGCATCCTCAACATTAAAATCACCAACCACTTGGCCACGCGATAAGACACCGACCCGATCAGCTAATTTGAATATTTCGTCAAGGTCTTCCGAAATTAACAAAATTGCCGTTCTGCGCAACCGCAACTCCAATAGAAGCTTATGAACAGCCTCGGTCGCCCCCACATCCAACCCGCGAACCGGATAAACTACTACCATTAGCTTCGGTTCATTGGCAATTTCCCTAGCTAGCAGCAAACGCTGCATATTTCCGCCCGACAACAGTTTGATCGGCTGTTCCAAGCTTGGTATTTTAACTTGGTACTGTTCAACCAGTTGAGTGGATTTATTATAAATCTCTCTATTATTCAGCAGCCAACGCCCGGAAAACCTAGGATGCTGATAGCATTTCAGTACTAGATTATCCGTAATATTAAGTTCCGGAATCAAACCCATTCCCATGCGATCCTCCGGTACATAGCCAACTCCCCGCCTTATCATCTCTAACGGGGAAAGATTAGTAACATCCTCGCCACGCAACCGTACAGTACCCATAGTTGTTTTCCGCAGACCAGCGATAACTTCTGCCAATTCGCGTTGACCATTTCCGGCAACCCCGGCCAATCCCAAAATTTCTCCTTCCCGTACCACCAAAGATAGTCCGTTAAGTCCAGGAAGTCCCATATCATTAAGAGCGTTGACTCTGTCTATTTCCAAAACAATTTGACCGTCGGAAACATTCTTACGGTCGTAGTGTGATACAACATCTCTGCCAACCATTAATCTTACTAATCTTTTGGTTTCAATTTCATCCCGTTGTAATACCCCGGTCACTTTCCCGCCGCGCAAAACCGTAACCCGGTCAGCCAAAGCTTGTACTTCATTGAGCTTATGGGTAATGAATATAACTGCGCATCCTTCATTAGCCATAGTTCTAAGATTTTCAAACAGTTCACAAGTTTCTTGGGGAGTCAAAACCGCTGTTGGTTCGTCCAAGATTAAAACCTGTGATCCCTGATAAAGAATTCGCAGTATCTCAACTCTTTGCTTTTCACCTACAGAAAGTTGCCAGACAAGAGCAGAAGGATTAACACTCAAACCATACTTTGCACCAAACTGAATTAATTCATGTTCATATTTTCCCAATTTAAGCCAAAATGAGCCCTCCCGTTCAGCCATGGTAATATTCTCCGCTACAGTAAGCGGCTCAACAAGCTTAAAATGTTGATGGACCATACCAATGCCATTAGCAATAGCATCGCGCGGAGAGCCAAATTTCTTTTCCACTCCGTTTATCAGGATTTTCCCGGCAGTTGGTTTATACAATCCGGCCAACACTGACATTAGAGTACTCTTACCGGAACCGTTTTCCCCTAATAAGGCATGAATCTCACCAAGATAGATATCGAGATCAATATGGTCATTAGCAACAACACCAGGAAACTTTTTCACAATTCCCTGCATCTTAATAAATGGTGCACCCATTACTTCCTCCTCGTAATAAAACGTAGAGCGCCGGCAGACCAAGTCTGCCAGCTCTCTACAAGACTTAAAACGTTTCACACAGATGATAGGATTATTTAGGTATAGTACCCTCTACACCTTCAACAAACCAGTTCATTTTAAGCATATCAGCATCAGACATCTTTTGTCCATCTTTAACGACAACTTTACCGGTTTGATCTTTGACCGGACCGGTAAATACATCCCATTTGCCTTCCGCAAGTTTCTTTTTAGCTGTATCAACAAGTTTTTTCGTATCTTCGCCAACCATTGGCCCATATGGAGCAATGTCAACAATCTTATCATTCATGCCGCCCCAATATTGTCCACTTTTCCAGGTTCCTTTTTTAACGGCATCAACAATTTTAACATAATAAGGTCCCCAGTTCCAGACTGCTGAAGTCATAACAGCCTTTGGAGCCATTTTGCTCATATCAGTGTTATACCCGATACCCAATTTGCCCTTTTCCTGAGCTGCTTGTTGCGGTCCGGGTGTATCCTGATGCTGAGCAATTACATCTGCGCCGGCATCAAGCAAAGTTTTTCCTGCTTGTTTTTCTTTGGCCGGGTCATACCAGGTGTTCGTCCAAATAACCTTTACTTTGGCATTTGGGTTTACCGACCGTACCCCTAAAGTAAAGGCATTAATGCCGCGAACAACTTCCGGAATCGGATGAGCAGCTACATAACCAACAACATTGGTTTTAGTAGCTTTACCGGCAACAATTCCTGTCAAATAACGCGATTGGTATATACGCCCAAAGTATGTACCTACATTAGCAGCTGTTTTATAGCCTGAACAATGCATAAAAACCACATTTGGATATTTTTTAGCTACATTAATGGTCGGATCCATATAACCAAAGCTTGTTGTGAAAATAATTTTGTGCCCTTGTTCAACAAGTTGAGTGATTACTCGTTCCGCATCGGCACCTTCGGGTACCGATTCAATAATCGTTGTTTGTACATCCGGCATTTTGCTAATTAAATATTGACGACCTTGATCATGAGCATAACTCCAACCAGCATCACCAACCGGCCCGACGTAAACAAACGCAACCTTCAGTTTAGATTCCGCCGCGGGTTTTTTGTCTTTGCTGCTGCCACAGCCGCCTAAAACAAATACCGTAGCCACAAGCAGCGTCAGCAAAAACACTAAATACCTGTTTTTCATGTTTTCCTTACCCCTCCTAGATTTTTTGACAATATAAATGGATATTGTATATCTGACAAATATTCCATTAAAATTACAAATCACCTGCAACAAAATCTAAAAAAATACGCGGACAAAGCTTTGTTGTTAGCTATATTTTTACTAATTTTTCTTTAGTTACCAGCTTGTCCAATATTTCAGCCGCTTTCATGATCACATGTTTACACTTTTCCTCATCATTGCGATAATTCTTTTTTAAAGTCGTACAATCAATATTACTCATTTCGTGTTGGTAGGCAGTAAAAAAATCTTGAGCCAGTTGCTTTATCCGACCGTTTTCATGAGCATGACTAACAACAGCCAGTTTACTTAAGACCATAATCGATGCAGTCAGGGCTCCACACACGTTCTCTATACCCATACCACCGCCAAAACCGGCCGCAATTTTCAGCGATTCATCAGGCAACCCTAAACGATATACTTTATTAGCACCATATAAAATCTTTTCGGCGCAATTAAGGTCTTGGGCTTCGCCAAAATTATCAGCAATCAAATCCTTTAACAAATGTATTCACCTCGATGCAGCATTCATTTTTCTTTTAGCAAAGGTAACTAATGTTCCGTTTTATCTTATTCAGCGAGTTAAGACTCCCGTCTCTATAGGCGGCGTCAGCTCAGGTGGAGTTGACTCTCCACCTGAGCCCCCGATGTTTCAGCTTTGCTGAAACGAGTTCACTGCTACCCTATGCTTGTGCCTTTATAGATTACTTCTTTTCCGGTAAAATTTCTATCCAGTAACCATCAGGGTCACTGATAAAATACAGTCCCATGTTCTTATTTTCATAACAAATACAGCCCATGTTCTTATGGTATTCATACGCCCGGGCATAGTCGTCCACCGTAAAAGCCAAATGGATTTCATTATCACCTAAATTATATGGTTCCTTCCTATCCCGTAGCCAAGTCAGTTCTAATTTGTGTTTACTTTCCGTATCACTCAAAAATACCAGTTCGAAACTGCCGTCACTCGGCTTATGCCTTCTTTCTTCCACTAACGATAACGCTTGCTGATAAAAAGCTACACTTTTTTCCAAGTCAAATACATTAATATTATTGTGATAAAATCTAAATTTCATAAATATCCTCCATTCTAAATGATTTTGTGGCAACGTCCACCTTTAAATCTGCTTAAATTCGCAAGTTTGCTCTTTAAGTTTACAATATTCCGCAAGCTTATAAAATTTTCCTTCCATTTGAAGATTTATGATGTATATCTTAGTCTGCCGCCTAATAAGTATAATTAACAGCTTGTTCAAAAATGAGGAGGATAAATTTTATGACTGTGAATGAACCGCTAAACTTTACAGCAATGACTAATCAATGGCTGGGGTTAACTGCACCCTATCCGGAGCCTGCTGTACTTACGGCAAACTCCTATTACGCCAAAATCTTGCTGGAGAGTTATTCGGGCAAAATCAGTGAGATGACAATCATCCATCAATATAACTATCACCTGCTGACCCTTTTTTCGAATTATGCCGAAGTTGTACAAGTAGTACAAGGAATAGCTTCAATGGAATTACAGCATATGACCCTGTTGGGTCAAACTATTCGCTTACTGGGTATACAGCCAAAATTCCGGACGCTCTCCACCAATCTGCCGGTCTATTGGCATCCACAGTATGTATATTTTGGCAAAAGCATCTGGGATGGTTTGGCAGCCGACATTTCGGCTGAAAAGTCGGCGATATTGCAGTATCGGCAACAAAAACAACTTATTGACGATCCTAACATCCAAAAGCTGCTTGACAGAATTATATTGGACGAAAAATATCATCTGCATTTGCTGCAAAAAATTGCAGATAAATACTGTCCGGCCTTATTTAAATAGTCAGCAAGAATTAATACATTTCTTCTTGCAAATTATTATCTTATTCAGCGAGTTAAGACTCCCGCCTCTATAGGCGTCGTCAGCTCAGGTGGAGTTGACTATCCACCTGAGCCCCCGATGTTTCAGCTTTGCTGAAACGAGTTCACTACTTATTGCCACTACAGCTGTAAATTAGCTATCTATACAAAATAACTGTGCTAGGATAAAATATTAACCGGAGGTGGAATTATATGATTACCGGTGAACAAAAATTGCTGGCTATAATTTCCCATCTGGCCTACCTACTCGGCGGATTGGGGTTTTTAGTTGCACCATTAGCTATTTATCTAATTAAATCAGATGATTATTTCGTAAAAGAACATGCCAAACAAGCCCTTGTAGCACATATAACAATATTGATATCAACACTGGTTATTTCCTTCTTATGCATGCTTATAATCGGCATTTTATTGCTCCCGATCTTGGCGATTCTATGGCTGATTTTGGTTGTTACTTCGCTGATGGCGGCCCACAAAGCCCTAAACGGTGAAATGTATCGCTATCCTTTAATCCAAGAGATTGTTAATAAATTATAATCAATGACATTAATGGAATAATAAGTAAATAATATTGACATACTAACAATTTTAGTTTATAATATGAATTGTTAGTATGTTTTTTCCTGTTTTAGCACCTATAAAGGTCGGTAAAAACCTCGCCATCCTGTGCGAGCTTTTATTATTCAGCAAGTTAAGACTCCCGCCTCTATAGGCGTCGTCAGCTCAGGTGGAGTTGACTCTCCACCTGAGCCCCCGATGTTTCAGCTTTGCTGAAACGAGTTCACTTGCCCTAAAATTGAGGAGGTGAAGGCTATGAAACTTTATCCTTCAAGGTGGTCTCATGTATCGGAAGCAGATTGGAATGATTGGCACTGGCAGCTCTCCAACCGAATTACTACCCTGGAACAGTTGCAGTCAGTCATGGATCTCTCGCTGCAAGAATGCCAACAAATTCGACAATGTCTAAAAAATTTTCGGATGGCTATTACTCCCTATTATTTTTCCCTAATTGATGCTAATGATCCAAATTGCCCAATTCGCCGGCAAGCCATTCCATCAATTCAAGAATTAAAGACCTCAGCATTCGAACAAGATGACCCTTTACATGAAGATAAAGACTCTCCGGTTCCGGGTCTGACACATCGCTATCCGGACCGTGTTTTACTGTTGGTGACTGACCAGTGTTCAATGTATTGCCGCCACTGCACAAGGCGCCGCTTCGCCGGAGCCCATGATAAACCTCGCAGCAAAAAAGATCTATTGACCGCAATTAATTATATCAAATCCAACCCACAAGTTCGGGATGTTTTATTATCTGGTGGCGATGCGTTATGCCTCTCGGACGATACCCTGGAATTTTTACTTGCGGCCCTGCGCCGCATACCTCACGTAGAAATTATTCGCATCGGTACTCGTACTCCGGTAGTAATGCCGCAAAGAATCACAACCGAATTAACCGCAATGATAAAAAAGTACCATCCGGTATGGCTTAATACCCATTTTAATCATCCGAAAGAAATAACCCCGGAATCAACGGCTGCCATCGCGAGATTAGTGGATGCGGGGATACCGGTAGGAAATCAGTCTGTACTATTAAAAGGAATCAATGATTGTCCGGTGCTTATGAAAGAACTAGTCCATAAGCTGGTAAAAACCAGAGTAAGGCCGTATTATTTATATCAATGTGATCTCTCGAGAGGAATTGAACATTTTAGAACACCTGTCGCCAAAGGAATCCACATTATCGAAATGCTCCGCGGTCATACTTCCGGCTTGGCTGTCCCTACTTTTGTCGTCGATGCTCCCGGCGGCGGCGGAAAAATTCCGTTACAGCCGAATTATCTGATTTCCCAGTCTGACCATCAAGTTATCTTACGCAACTATGAAGGTATAATTACCGTATACCAGGAGCCGGACAATCAGACCAGCAGTTGCACGACTTGCAATTATCCTTGCAAGGATCAAAGTATTAGTCAGTCCGGACTTGCAAAACTCTTTAACGGTGAAAAAATCAGTCTGATTCCCAAAGACAATTATCGGGAAAACCGCCGCGCCAATAAGATTATTAATTAAGGAGCTGCCATAATGCAAAACTGTAATTTGCCTGCCTTAGATTATGTTATTGACAGAATTAATCAACGCTTGATCATTAATACTTACGAAAAACGTGAACTGCGAGCTCAAATTGCTGCCTGGCTGGCGATTGCTAATAATAATTGTCTTGAAAAAATCTGGATTTGGTCGGATTTAACTGATATTGGAATATTTATCAGCCACGGCTTTATTGTTGAAGGAGTTATTGCTGATTCTCCCCAGGGATCGGCAATAGCCAGCATGGCGTACTTTGTAGAAAGTACGCGGCAGAAATCAACTAAAGTGGCACAGGAAAATGATATAATTCACAGCATTAGTAATCAACCGTTTAAAACATTATTGTCATTGCCTGCTAACCTCACATTGCGCTTACTGACTCCACAAGATTGTCAGTCTATAGCCGCATTGCTTACTGAGGTCTTCGTGAGTTATCCTACTCCGATTAGCGATGTCAGCTACATTAAATCTTTATTTACCAAGGGCTGTCTATTTGCCGGCGCAATTCACGAACAACGGAATTTAGTGGCGGTGGCTGCTGCTTACCCTGATTCAAATTTCAATCGCTGTGAGATAACCGATTGTGCTACACTTGCTCAATTTCGCGGGTTCTCACTCACCAGTCGGTTAATACCCTTACTAGAAACTAAACTAGGCTCAGCCTTTACCTTTTATACACTGGCTCGTGCTACATCATGGGGAATAAACCGAACTTTTTACCGCATAGGGTACCGCTTGCAAGGCCGTTTGATTAATAATTGCCATATTGCTGGCAGTTTTGAGGATATGAACTTGCTGGTAAAGGGTAAAACTCTGCCCCCTTTTCCAACAGCCAAATGTTGAAGCAAATTAACCGATCCTCGAGCACTGATAACAAGCATTCTGGAATGTGAAAAGACCTTGACCTCCGCCGGAGATCAAGGTCTCTTTTTTTATGATCTGAATCTTACCAGAGGCCCAGTATTTTCCACCAAATACCGCCGATTCCGACCCAAATCACCATATTAATTACTGAAATAACAAAGCCATGTTTCCACCATGTAGGTTGATCAACATAACCGGCGCCAAAGTAGATCGGTGCCGGGCCGGTGGCAAAATGCGTCAATCCGGCGCATAGGTTAGAAGCATAGGCTAACGCTAAAGCTACCAAGTAGGCCGGAGCGCCGGCAGCAATAGCTACCGCACCAAAAGCAGCATACATCGCAGTAACATGCGCTGTCAAGCTGGCAAATCCGTAATGGGAATACATATACACCAGCAATAAAACAACCAAAGCCGTAATCCACGAGATACCTTTGAGTGCTACCGCCACAGTTTTTGCCAGCCAAGCAATAAAACCAAACTTGGCTAAGAATCCGGCTAATCCGATTACAACGCCCATCCAGATCAAAGTATCCCAAGCGCTTTTTTCTTCAATAACATCGCTCCAGTCAATAACCTTGGTAATAAGCATAATACAGATTCCCAGCAAGGCTACCAATGTAGCATTTAATTTTGTGAATGAAGAAGTTGCCCATAAGACTAAAGCTAAAATAAAAATACCAAACATAATTTTTTCGGCCGTCGAAGCCGGTCCCATTTTATCCAGTTCAGCTCTAGCCAAATCCTTAGCTTCCGGCGTGTGTTTAATTTCTGGGGGATATGCTTTGTACAGGTAATAGGGAACAACGAATAATGCAATCAAACCAGGTACAACGGCTCCCAAGAACCAAGTACCCCACGATATATCAATATTAAATGTTTTTTTGGCCAATTCGGCAATAAGCGGATTAGCTGCCATGGCTGTCATAAACATAGCCGAGGTAATGGCATTAGCCTGGAATACCGAAAGCATTAAAAACGATCCTAATTTTCTGGCTGTAGGACCTGGTTCCGAATTAAACGACAAACACAAACTTTTAACAATCGGAAACAATACCCCGCCGGCCCGTGCCGTATTCGATGGTGTAGCAGGAGCAATAATCAGATCGCTTAACGAAAATGCATACGCCAATTTTAATGTGCTGTCGCCAAACGCTTGGGTCATCATATACGCAATACGACGTCCTAGACCTGTTTTAATAAACCCTTTGGCGAACAAAAATGCTGCAACGATCAACCACAGCGTAGAATTTCCGAATGATGAAAGTCCTTGAGAAATAGAAAGTGTCTTAGTCAACATAGCAAGAACAAGACTTATAAGTGCGGTTGCGCCATTAGGTAGAGGTTGAAGAATGAAAGCAACAATCGTACCCACGAATAAAGCTAACAAGTGCCAAGCTTGAACTTTTACTCCGGCCGGTACCGGTGAAAACCAGATACCCAAAGTAATTACAATCGCAATGATTGCACGCATTGATTTACTCACAATAATTTCCTCCTTTAATAGTTTTTAGGATACTACTTTAATTATATATTATTATTGAAAATTAACAACTATTCTGACAAAATTAATACATCATACATTATGCATCGTCATAAAATAATACTTTTAGACATATGATTATTAACGCGGTCGTATTATGAGGACGGTGAATCTGATGAACTTTCAAGGTATTTTGTTGAATACTTTGTTAATCGCGTTCGGCGTTATTATCGGCGCCAGCGTTTGCGCCGGAATTGGTGCGATTATTAATGATAATCCACCGTTGAAAGCAATGCTTGATACAGCAAAATCAATAAAAACTTGGGCTATTGCAGTTGCGCTGGGTGATACTTTTGCATCATTTGAAGTGCTCGAACAAGGTCTATTCAACTGGCAAATCCGTTCATTAGTTAAACAAATCCTCTATATCATTGCTGCGATTATTGGGGCCAACTGCGGACTGTTTCTTTTGCGCTGCTTGCAGAAATGTGTACAAATATGGTCAGAATAAATACCCCGTCTTTTCAATATCGCCTGTGCTTCGTAACCGGCCTGGCAATAGGGCTTATTTTAGGCATTGCTCTTTTTACTGTTTTTGTCAGCAATAAAATTGATCACTACTTGCAGCAAATCTCATTATTAGAATCTGTAATAAAAGAAAAAAACATCCAACTGGAAAAGTTGGAAGATGTAGTAAATACCCGTCGTTACGTATTAAAAAAAATAGATGTTTATTTAGAACATGATGGTGATGATATGGAAAAAATTACACTACAAAAACATATTAAGCAAAAATATATGCTTCTTATCGGTAAAAACCTGGCTGAAGTTGATGCTGATATGGCTTTGGAAGTAATTGACCAACGAATAATGCAATTAGGCAAAAAACAATATAAATTGCAGGTAAAGAAAATAGTTATAGCCGAAATATTAAAAATTTGGGTAGAAACTAGAGCAGTAAAGTCTTCATAACGCTCTGTCTGCCGAGTGCGCCAACGCTTTGCTAAAATAGTAAACACAAAGCAATACCACCAGGGTTGCTGCCAAAAAAATGACTCTGTAACCATACATTTGAGCGATAAATCCTAAAACAGAAGCACCAAGCGCTGTGCCAACATCACCGGCGGCCGATAATATCCCCAGGGCAGTACCTTTATTACCGGGATTAGTATTATTCACCACATATACCGCCAACGAAGGAAAAATTACACCAAAACCTATGCCCACACTAATCCCTGATAAAATAAACGTTATAACCGATGGATGAACAGCTATCAGCAATACACTGAAGGCGTTAAGCAAGCTGGCTATGACTGCAGTCTTTTTTGCCGACCAAAAGCGGGAGATTTCCTGAACAGCAAACCTGGCTATAACAACCGCTATAGTAAAAGAAATGTAAAAGGAAGAATAATTATCTATTCCGTCAGCTAGAGCGATTAAAGGTATGAATGTAAATGAAGTACTAAATGCAAAATTAGATGCAAATAAACATATCGTAGGAGCTAATACTTCCTTGGTATTTAAGACTGCTCTAAACGCCACCCGTTCCGCCCCAATATTAGGCAAGATTGGCTGAGTACGAAATAAGATAATGCTTCCGGCCAGTAATAGGCCGGCAATGCTGATCATTACCAAAACCGAAAATTCCTGTTGCTGAAAAATTATCGGAGCACTGCCTGTTGCAATGCCTAAACCCATCATGGTAAACATCGAAAACAGCGATATCGCGCCAGGGGTGTTGCGCGGTGTTTCAACACTGGATGCAAATGTAACTGCACCCGTGCCGTAAAATGCCATGGCGACACCATGAAAAAATCTTACGATCAATAACGGCCAAAATAAAACAGCTCCCAGATAGGCAAAAGTACATAAGGCCAATAAACCTTGCCCCCACAAAATCACTGTCCGGCTGCCTCTTATATCAACATTCATACCGGCCCATGGCCGTATTATTACCGCCCCAAGGGCCGAAATGCCCATTATCAAACCTATTTGCGAATCAGAAAATCCCTGGAATTTTAAGTATAAGGGCATTATCGGCAACAAAAACTGCGCGCTAAAAATAGTAAGTAGCTGGGACGTAGCTATGTTTTGAAACTGCTTGTTGTGAAATATAGTTGCAAACTGTGTCATAATTAACCCCAATATAAAGATTATGTTTAATAACAACTAGGTATTCGCGGAATTTACAATAATTCCTTTCGTTAGCTTAAAAGGCGCTGAATTGTTTATTGAAGTAGGTGTATCTTTGATTACCTTGATTATTTCAAAAATTTTGGTTATAATTATTGGTATCAGATATTATATGCTGGTACTATTTTATGGCAGGAGGAAGGGCTATGCATATTTCACGTTGGTGTGAACATGTTGACAAGATATCCAAATATACGTTGCAAGAATATTTCACCGATGATGAGAAAGTATTACTTCGTATTCAAAGTTGGTTCTGCCCCGAATGTGGAATCCACGGAGCTAGTACTGAGATTATTAATAAATCCAGCACAACTGCAAATAGTGATGAAAAACCCGCTATCCACCATAGACCAAAGTTAATAACATCTTCCTTATGTTATTAACTTTGCACATGTTTGCTGTCTCTAATTAAGTGAGACCGTCTCAAAGCAATAGGCTTTGAACGGTCTCTTTTTTTAGCCAAAAACGACACTTAATAGTATTGAAGCAGCAAGACGGGTTACTTCCTTGCTTTCATTTTTAATTGGTTAATATTTATTCCCGTTACTCCGTTAAAGGCTTCGTGCACGGTTTCTGTCAGCGTAGGATGCGGATGGATTGTTTGTGCTATCATTTCAGTAGACATTCCATTTCTAATAGCAATTGTACCTTCCATAATCATATCGCTGGCATGAGGTCCAAGAATATGCATCCCTAAAGTTAAATTGGTTTCGGCATCGGCAATAACCTTAACAAATCCATCAGTTTCACCCATTGATACAGCCTTACCGTTACTAGCAAAATTCGACTTACTTACAACAATAGGTCTTCCCATTGTCCTGGCTTGTTCTTCCGTTAATCCAACAGTTGCGATTTCGGGAGTAGTAAAAATACATCCCGGTACTGCCGTATAATTCATTTTCAGTTGGTTACCCATCGCATTTTCAGCCGCAATTATTCCCTCGGCCGAAGCGACATGAGCCCACATGTATTGTCCGGTAACGTCGCCAATAGCATAGATTCCAGGAACATTTGTCTCCATTTGCTCATTAACAATGATCCCTTTTGAATTATAGGCAATTCCAGCTTGTTCAAGTCCCATTTTCTCAACAACCGGCCGCCGTCCCGCCGCTATGAGAACTGACTTTACACCTACCGTTTGGTTTTCCCCATTGGTTTCGGCAATTACTTCGAGCCCTGCTGCCGATTCCTTAATGGCGTTAACCTTTGTATTAGTTAATATTTTTATACCGGATTTTTTAAGGAGCAAGGCCATTCGTTTAACTATGTCACTGTCCATGTTTGGCAGAATCGTTGGGAACATTTCCACCAGCGTAACATCACAGCCAAAGGAACGGTAAATAGCCGCAAATTCCACCCCAACGGCACCGGCACCAATCACCAGCATACTGTCGGGTTTATCTTCAAGGTTTAATAGCTCGTCACTATTTATAACCCCTGGTAATTGACTGCCCGGAAAAGTAAACGACAACGGTTCTGAGCCGGTTGCGATAATGGTCTTTTTAGTTTGAATTGTTTTAACTTCTGCTCCGGCAGCAACGATATGAATTACACCGGGTTGTTGCAATACAGCCTGGCCCTCAATATAGTCAATTTCATAACTTTTAAGTACCTGGGTCATACCTGTACGTAATTGCGCTACAACTTGCCCTTTTCGCCCAAAAACCTTTTTGTAATCCAGTTGCAAATTCTCAGCAATAATCCCATAGTCTGCACAAGCACGCACTTGTTCCCACTTTTGCGCACTGTTTAATAGCGTCTTGGTAGGAATACAGCCACGATTCAGACATACGCCCCCAATTTTATCTTTTTCTATTACAACAACTTTAGCTCCTAATTGTTTAGCGCGAACAGCAGCATAATATCCGCCCGGTCCTCCGCCAATTACGGCAACATCGTACATTTTCCATCACCTCATATTCTATTACTAACGTCGGTAGGTCCATTCTTCCGTACTGTATTTGGTGTACATCAACAGATCGCTTTGTTCCCGTTCTTGGCTAGAGAGCTCACCGGTTTGTAAGTCTATTCCCAAAGCCGGACCTAATTTTTCCACAAATATTGTATAAGCTTCCTGCCAACAAACCGGCCGGCCAACCTGATCAGTTATAGAGGTAACCTTTGCTTTCATCATTTCTGTTAAACTGCTTTTACTAATACCCGGCATAGGCCGCATAACTGCAATGAGATCTTCCGGTGAAAAATTCAATAGTATTGAACCATGTTGCAACAGAATCCCATCTTTTCGCAGTTGGGCACTCCCGATAATTTTGCGGCCATCAGCTGTTATCTCATAATGGGAAACAGCATCGAAACAAGCCGCCGACGAATGACTCAGCCTGACTTGCCCATAAGCAGCCCGGGGCACATTCATTCTTGCCGGGATTCCCAGCGAATGAAGCGCTTGCAGCAGCCCCTCACTCAGAAACCGATAAGATGCCGTCACCGTTTTGGGGATCAATGGATGGTCTTCATTAACAATTATACTATATGTCAACTCCTGATCATGTAATACGGCCCGTCCTCCGGTCAAACGCCGCACAATGTCAATACCTCGTGCCGAACATACGGCAATGTCTATTTCGCTTAATATCTTTTGAAAATAACCAATACTTAATGTCGGCTTGCTCCATCCGTAGAATCGTATGGTCGGCGGCACTGATCCCTGGGCATGAGCGTGTAGGATTGCTTCGTCTACGGCCATATTAGTCGCTCCATCAGCCAAATTACTGTTAATAAGTCGCCAAATCATGGTATACTCCTCATTTCAACCGGCATTGTTCTAAAGCTAATACTGCCTCTTGTGCGTTAAGCTGACGCGGATAATTATAAAATAACTGTCCCGGCCGCTCATTATAATAAGGGCGGTTGCAGTAACTGCACCCGCTGGTTTGAAAGGCCTTGCCATCTGCTAATTCCTGATATAATTGTTGCCTGTCAATTGAGAAACCTACTAATTTATCTTGCTCAAACGAAAATAAGTCCGGTGAATAGCCTCGCCTTAACAGATAATATGCTACTTGCACCCGCCGGTAACATTCGATTGGCGGCGGTGGTCGATGCTGCCACTCTGTTCCCCGCACCGGTGTAAACGCAAATAGACCCACAGTAATATCATGATCCAGACAGACGGCAATTCTGCTAATCATTTCCCGTTCGGTTTCACCCAAGCCAACAATCAAATGCGTACTTATTTTTCCTGGAAATGCTTGCGCACATTCGAGAAGCAAGTTCCATCTCTTATCCCAAGAACTGTGCTTGCTGCTTTGAAAAATCCGTGGGGTAGCACCGTCTAAAGCAATTCCGATGCGGGCTGCTCCACAATCAAAAAGTTGTTGAGCCTGGTCTGCACTGTTAATACAGCTTGATACCGATATGGGAATATCGTTGCCTGACTTCAAAATGGCCAGCGATTGTATTGTATTCAGCCAGTTATCAGCATCCCCCACTACTTGTAAACAAATTCGTCTAATTTTGCCTTGCCTGGCGGCATCAGCAATCGTTGCAGCCACCAGCGAAGACTCAAATTCAGGCCAAGAAACTCTTGATAAGAAGTGTGCCCTGGCCTGAGAAGTTCTGGACTGGGCGCAGAACTTACAGGCCTGCAGGCAATTTTCCCCCAGCATTAGGTAGGCTGTAGTTGTTGGTTCCTGAACGCGGATAGCAGATAGTCCAATTATACTGGCGGTACCGGCCGATATTTTCCACTTTTTCAAAATACACAACACTCCTCTTTCTGTCGAAAAACCAAGCCCAGATCTTTTGCTTGTGATAAAGCGTTGGTTGTCGGTTGAACGATTAAATTTAATCCTGCATGAACAGCTAAAACATCAAGAAGCTGCCGGTACTTTCCACCGGGACGCATACAGCCAAGGTGCAGGGGAACACTAGGAAACTGCTGCCGAGCACTGGCTAAAAAATCAGCAACTTCCATAAGCGGCGGCGGAACACACTTGGCAAAGGCGGTATTACGGGTAGGAATAAATATAATAAACACTAATTTCTCTACGCCAATTTTTTCCAACAATTGCAACGCTTTTTCCTCGCCTCTTAGTTGTCCGCCATATAAACCGATACAAATATGGGGAATCACCTGAACTCTTGATCGCAACAACTGATATGCTTGGAGGTAATCATCTACAGTTGTATCCATGTTGTATACCTGCCTAATTGTTGTCTCATCGGCAACAAAATCTAATGAAACGCAGTCGGCAACCTCACAAATATCCTCGATATCATTAATATCAGGCAACCCAACATGTAAATTGTATTTTTTATTGCCTTTATTGTTTTTAAGAACCGGCAAATATTTTTTCAGCGGCACCCGTCCGCGGGCATCACAACCGCCGCTGACTAACCAGCTCCGGCAATTATTATCCGGCTCAGTTAATGCTTTGTTGAGCGGAACCATCTGCTTAAGATAATGGCCGCCGCAATGCTTACATTGTAAGCCACACCAATCGCCGGTTATACTTACACTTTTTGTTTTGGCAGGATATACGCAGTCTAAGACAGCGGCAAAATTCTGTTCGCGTATTCGCCAGCCTGCCAAAATTTGTTGATTTATTTCGCCCATTTTACATTCGGTTTACGGGCCGCTGTCGTCTCATCCAGCCGGCCGACAACAGTTGAATGGGGGGCGTGCCTAACAATATCCGGATCGGTTTCGGCCTCATGAGCTATTTTTTTCATGGCGGCTATAAAACCATCTAAAGTTTCTTTGCTTTCAGTTTCGGTTGGCTCAATCATTAATGCTTCTTCGACTATTAAGGGAAAATATATAGTGGGCGGATGATAACCATAGTCCAGCAAACGTTTAGCAATATCCAGTGTCCGTACGCCATATTGCTTTTGTTTTTTGGATGTTAAAACACATTCATGCATACAATACTGTTCAAATGGCGCATCATAATCTTGTTTGAGCGCCGCTAAGCAATAATTTGCATTTAGGACAGCGTCGATGCTGGACTGTCTCAGACCTGCCGGTCCCATTGTGCGGATATAGGCATAAGCTCGGACAATAACGCCAAAATTTCCCCAGAATGCATGAACCTTGCCAATCGACAAAGGATTAGTATCGTCCAGCTTATACAGCCGCCCGTCAAATTCAATCTGCGGCGATGGCAGAAAATCCCGCAAAACAGCCTTAACTCCGATCGGTCCTGATCCCGGTCCGCCACCGCCGTGTGGTGTACTGAATGTTTTATGCAAATTAAAATGAATAACATCAAAACCCATATCGCCGGGACGAACAATTCCCATTATAGCATTGGCATTTGCCCCGTCGTAATACAATAATCCTCCGGCCTGATGAACGATTTGCGCAATTTCTTCAATATTGGTTTCAAACAAACCTAAAGTGCTTGGATTAGTCAGCATCAGTGCAGCTGTATCGGGCCCAACCGCTTGCTTAAGTGCTTCGATATTAACCGATCCATCTTCATTAGACTTGATTTCCACTATTTCCATTCCGCAAACTGCTGCGGAAGCCGGGTTTGTCCCATGAGCCGAATCAGGTACTATTACCTTGGTTCGGTTTTCATTATTATGACGATGGTAAGCCCGAATCACCTTTAACCCGGTCAACTCACCGTGTGCACCGGCCACAGGCTGTAAACTGACTTTATCCATCCCGGAAATTTCAGCAAGGTACTGTTCCATATTGTATAATAGTTCCAATGCACCCTGCACGCTCGCCTCATCCTGCAAAGGATGAATATCGGCCAAACCCTGATACCGGCAGATATCTTCGTTCACCTTGGGGTTATACTTCATTGTACATGATCCTAATGGGTAAAAGCCCGTATCTACGCCAAAATTGCGCATCGATAATGCAGTGTAATGCCGAATCAATTCCAGTTGGCTGACTTCCGGCAGACTAGCCGGTTCCGACCGCTGCAGTTCCGCCGGAATAAGAGCAGATGCTAATTGTTCGCCAACGTCAGATTGCGGCAAATCTGTCGCTATCCGTCCGGGCTGGCCGATTTCAAATATCAGTTTTTGTGCTGAGTTCACAGTATCGCCCCCAATCGTTCAGCAAACAGATCAATTTCCGGCCTGGTTCTCTTCTCGGTAACACACACCAGCATACATTGGGCCAACTCGGGATAATAGCAACCCAAGTCTAAACCGCCGATGATATTGGTTGCAAGTAATTCTTTGTTAACTTGAGCTACCGGACGGTTCATTTTCACAATAAATTCCTTAAAGAATGGCGCTGTAAATAGCGGGCTTACTCCCGGTACGGCCGTAAGTTTGGTATAAGCATAATGAGCTTTTTGAGTGCATAATTCGGCAATATGCTTAAATCCTGCTTTACCAACAGCGCTGAGATATACTGTGGCGGCCAAAGCACACAAAGCTTCATTGGAACAAATATTAGACGTCGCTTTTTCCCGGCGGATATGTTGTTCCCGCGCTTGCAACGTAAGTACAAAACCCCGCTTTCCGTTTAGGTCGGTTGTCTGCCCCACTATGCGGCCCGGCATTTTTCGCATTAACTTCTGGGTAGTCGCAAAAAATCCCAAATACGGACCGCCGAAGGAAAGCGGCATTCCCAAAGGTTGGCCTTCACCCACCACAATATCAGCCTGATATTTGCCAGGTGGCTCCAATAATCCCAGCGAAATGGGGTCCACTGACATAATCAGCAAAGCACCGGCCGCATGAGTCAACCTTTCTATCGGCCTAATATCCTCTATTCCGCCCCAAAAATTAGGGTTTTGCACGATAACGGCAGCGGTATCTGCTGTTAATAATTTTTCGAGGCTATCAAGGTTCACACATCCATCTTGGCAGTTTATCTCTACGGTTTCGAATCCCCAATCCCGGCCATATGTATTTAATATTTGCCGGTAATGCGGATGAACATTTTGGGCAACAAGCACTTTATTGCGGTTTTTTACTCCACAGGCCAGCATCGCCGCTTCAGCTACAGCGCTTCCACCGTCATAAAGTGAAGCATTGGCAACCTCCATTTGCGTCAATTCACAGATCATGCTCTGATATTCCCACAGAACTTGCAAATAGCCTTGTGACAGTTCCGGCTGGTATTGGGTATAGGCAGTGTAAAATTCGGAACGCCGCACGATATGATCAACAACACTAGGAATATAATGGTCATATGCTCCGGCGCCTAAAAAACAAGTATAGTGATTAATATCAGCATTTTTAGCCGCTAATTCCTGCATATGTTTAACAAGTTCGGGTTCCGCCATAGCCGCAGGCAGCTTTAATTGCTGATCATACCGCAATTTTTTAGGAATATGGGCAAAGAGTTCTTCCGCTGAGGCAACTCCAATAACTGTCAGCATTTCTTTACGATCTTGCTCGGTATTGGGAAGATAGCTCCAATTCATATCAATGCCCTCCTTCCTCCTCGACCAATCGGGCATAAGCTTCATAATCCAATAATTCATTATCTTCACTGGTCATTTCTATTACCGCGATCCAACCATCGCCATACGCATCTTCATTGACCAATTCCGGGCTGTCTTCAACGGCGGCATTCACTTTTACCACTACCCCATTCACCGGTGAATAGATATCCGATACTGCCTTTACCGATTCAACTACAGCCAGTCCTTCGCCTTGGGTGACCTCGCGCCCGACTTCCGGCAGTTCAATAAATACGATATCTCCTAATTGGCTTTGGGCAAAATCGGTAATACCGATAACTGCAGTCTTCCCTTCGAATTTAACCCACTCATGATCCTTGGTATACATCAAATTTTTTGGATATTCACTCATCTTATTTCTCCTTTCTTGAATAAAACGGTCTTTTAATTACTTCAGCCGCTACCGGCTTATTACGAATTTCTATGTCCAATGACTGCCCAATTACGGCATACGAAGCTTCAATTAACGCCAATCCCAGATTTTTACCGATTGTCGGTGCAAAAGATCCGGTCGTTACCGTTCCAATACGGCGTCCGTCTGACAATACCGGATACTCGGACCGGGCTATACCCTTACCGGTCACGGCAAATCCTACCAGTTTGCGCGCTAGTCCCTGCTCTTTTTGCTCAGTCAATGCAGCTTTACCGTTAAAATCTGCTTTGGTCAAAGCAACAAACTTGCCTAAACCGGCTTCCAACGGCGTAATTTGGGCCGATAATTCATGTCCGTACAGCGGCATACAGGCCTCAAACCGCAAAGTATCCCGGCAGCCCAGGCCGGCCGGTTGTATACCGAATTCTTTACCGGCTTCCATCAATGCATCCCATATTTCCTCGGCATCTTCCGCCGCACAATATATCTCAAATCCATCTTCTCCCGTATAGCCGGTTCGGGAAACCAATGTCTTTTTGCCGGCTACTTCAATATTATCCTGAAACCGATAATAACCAATATCCGACAATTTAAAAGATGTTAGTTTCTGCAGTGTCTTTTCCGCCATGGGACCTTGCAAAGCTACTTCAGCAGTAGAATCCGAAATATTGCTTAGTTCCACCTTATACCCTTTTGAATTTTCTACCATCCATGCCCAATCCTTATCAATATTAGCGGCATTAATTACCAGCAAATATTTATCCGGTGCATGGCAGTAGGTCAATAAATCATCAACAACTCCGCCGTCCGGATAACACATCGGCGAGTACTGGATCTGCCCGGCAACGGTCTTGCTTACATCATTTGTTAATAACTTCTGTAAAAACGCAAGAGCATCCGGTCCCGTTACCATTACTTCCCCCATATGCGAAACATCAAATAAACCGACTTTTTCCCGGACAATGTGATGCTCTTCCAGTATCCCGGCGTACTGTACCGGTAGCAGCCAGCCGCCAAACTCGACAATTTTCCCGCCATGCTCAACGTGTTTTGTATATAGCGGAGTTTTTTTTGCTGTACTCAAAAGTTCATCCCCTTTCATGACAAAAAATAAGACAGAGGCAAAAGGATATCCTCCTTTGTCTCTGTCCAGGAACCTGAGAGATTCGCCACGGGGCTCCCCTTCGGTGATGCCATATTAGGCATGCTCTCCAGAGTTAAGTCCGGCTGTGGTTCTTTTGCCTGAAAGTTTCACAAAGAGTTTTCTCCTTCGGCGCCTTAAAATAAGGTCTCTCCCCCAACCATCATCCTACAATATGCACCTGTTTAAGTAAAAATATTCTCGCATTTTAATTTTTATCCTGCCGGCTGTATTTATAAAAGATTGTATACTTTTCGCACCTATCTTTTATCTTATTCAGCGAGTTAAGACTCCCGCCTCTATAGGCGGCGTCAGATCAGGTGGAGTTGACTCTCCAACTGAGCCCTCGATGTTTCAGCTTTGCTGAAACGAGTTCACTCAAACCGACATATTCCGCTTGAAAAAATCACCTTTCGTACGGGTAATATATACACCCAAAAATACAACAACTGCGCCGAAAAATTGTAACAAACCGAAAGTCTCACCAAGAAACAAATAGCCCGTTGTTACGGCAAACACCGGTGGCAGGTTGTTATAAACTGCTGTTTTCGTGCTGCCGAGTTTGCCAACACCCCATACCCATAGGAAATTGCCGATACAAATCGCAAATGAGCCGGAATATAAGATACTCCACCAGACCACTGACGGCAAATTTCCCCAATCAGTGGCTATAATGCTTGGCAATGAGACCAGTAAGAATAGCACTCCGGATATTGTAACCAGATATGCAGTAATTTGATAAGTAGAGTATTTTTTGAGCAACTCTTTAGAAAAGACCGTAAAATAACCATAACCGGCCTGAGCCATTAACAAATACAATCCTCCGACCAAATGATTACTGTTCAAACTAAATTGCTTGCCGGTACCAAGAATAATCAACACCACGCCGACCATTGAAGCTGCAATGCCGATACCGGTAGTCATCTGAATGGACTCAATCTTAAATATGCGGTTAATAATCGCCACGCTAACCGGCAACAATGCTAACAACAGCGATGAATTGCCGGCTGTTGTCTTGTTTAGCCCAATAGTAAAAAACAGTTGGAAAATAAAAAAACCAAAAAAACTTAGATTAAACATCTTCTTCCAATCACTTTTGGCAAACGGCTGGTGTTTCTTCGACAAAATCAGCATTAACCAAGCAACGGCAATTGCAACGATCATGCGCATGGCGTTATACGGCTGCGGCAAGATATGCACTAACCCCAATTTCATTATCGGCGGGTTTATGCCCCAAATAATTGCAACACCCAGCAGCACTAGATCAACAAATGAAAACCTCGACTCGAGCATCTTATTCCCCCAATACAATCTATTATCTCTATATTTATCTTATTCAGCGAGTTAAGACTCCCGCCTCTATAGGCGGCGTCAGCTCAGGTGGAGTTGACTCTCTACCTGAGCCCCCGATGTTTCAGCTTTGCTGAAACGAGTTCACTAGCGGTCGGTTGACCTGCTGTTAATTGCGATAATACCAAGAATGACTTCGACCGCTTTTTTCATTGAGGAAACCGGGATAAACTCATATTTTCCGTGAAAGTTATAGCCGCCGGTAAATAGATTTGGACAGGGTAATCCCATGAAAGAAAGCTTAGCTCCGTCCGTCCCGCCGCGAATAGGGTATATTTTAGGTTCTATGCCAACATTCTTCATGGCTTGCTCTGCCATTTCTACAATATGCATAACCGGCATGATTTTTTCCTTCATATTGTAATAGCGGTCTTCAATCGATACCTGAACAGTATTAGCTCCGTATGTATCATTAAGAAAGCCCACCGCTCTAGCAAATATCTGTTTTCTGGCCGCAAATTTTTCGCTATCGTGGTCCCGGATTAAATAATACATGGTAGCCTCATCGACACTGCCCGTTAAATCTTTTAAATGAAAGAAACCTTCATAACCTTCAGTAGTAGCCGGTCTCTGGGCCGGCGGTAGCAAGCTGTTCAGTTCCATAGCAATTAACAGGGCATTTATCATCTTATTTTTTGCATAGCCAGGGTGAACATTACGTCCGTGAATTTTAACTTTTACTTCCGCGGCATTAAATGTCTCATACTGCAACTCACCGATCGCACCGCCGTCAACAGTAAAAGCAAAATCAGCAGCAAATTTTTTTACATCAAATAAGTCTGCCCCTCGTCCAATTTCCTCATCCGGGGTAAATGCTATTTTAATCGTGCCGTGTTTAATTTCGGGATGGCTAATAAGATATTCCAGCGCAGTAATTATTTCGCAGATGCCGGCTTTATCGTCAGCTCCCAGCAATGTAGTACCGTCAGTAGTTATAATGTCATCACCGATATAGTCATTCAATTCCGGAAAATCTTTTGCGGACAGTAGAATATTTTCTTCCGCATTAAGCACAATGTCCTGTCCTTCGTAGTCGGAGACTATCCGCGCCTGCACATTGGCGCCGGATAAATCGTCACTTGTGTCAAGGTGGGCGATAAAGCCGATAACAGGAACTTCCTGCGATGTATTTGCAGGCAGTGTAGCCATGACATAGCCATTATTATCCAAAATTATATCCTGTAGTCCTATTTGCTGAAGTTCCGTTGCTAAATACTCAGCCAAAATAATTTGCCCGGGAGTACTGGGGCATTCGGAAGATTCATTATCCGACTGGGTATTAAAGCGAGTATATGTTATAAATCTCTGTATAATATCGTCACTTATCGCTATCATATTATCCCTCCGTCATATGCTAATACTACATTCTACTTATACCTGTAAGCTACCTGCTTTAATGTCCGGTTATACCCTCAGATGGCTATTTTTCTTTAAAGCTTTTGACATTGCCGGTTATATTGCGTAAAATGTTGAGTGAACTCGTTTCAGCAAAGCTGACGCCGCCTATAGAGGCGGGAATCTTAACTCGCTGAATAAGATAAAATATCGGCAAAGTGAGGTGTAAATATGAATTATAATCTAACAATTGGCATGAAAGGTGAAAGTTCGGTCCAAGTATCCCAAGAGAACACTGCGTTGGCTTACGGCAGCGGTGGCGTAGCTGTATATGCAACTCCGGCGATGATTGGTTTAATGGAGAACGCCGCTTTAACTGCCGTTGATTCTGCTTTGCCCGCCGGTATGGCTACTGTCGGCGTTTCCCTGGATGTAAAACATACCGCGGCAACCCCGGTAGGCATGACTGTAACGGCTACAGCCGAACTAATTGAGATCCGAGACAAACGCTTGGTGTTTCGCTTAGCAGCCTTCGACGAGACCGAACAGATCGGTGAAGGTATTCACCAGCGGTACATAATTAACCTCGATAAATTCATCAGCAATGCTGCTGCTAAGCAACGGTTATAATATACCGCTGTTTGGCAGCAAAACAAAGGAACACGCTGTTAAGCACGTTCCTTTGTTTTGCTTTTATAGGTTATTCTTCTGTTCGCTATAGCTAAGACCTAATCAGAGTGTTGAAAAAATGCGCAAGTGCATTCGCTTACTATTGTCTAAGCTCCCGCTTCATAATTTTACCGGTACCATTCTTAGGCAAGGTATCTAGCTGAATATACTCTTTAGGAACCTTATACGGAGCAAGATTTGCCTGACAAAATTCCCGTATAGCTTTTTTACTTATTTTACTTCCGTCTGCCGAGACAAAATAAGCACGGACAATGCAGCCCCGCAGCTTATCAGGAAAGCCAATTACAGCAGCTTCGCTAATGTTTCCGAAATTATACAGCACTTCCTCAATTTCCCGCGGATACACATTTTCGCCGCTGGTTATAATCATATCTTTTAATCTATCGACAATATATATATATCCATCCGAATCCAAATAAGCTAAATCGCCGGTATGCAACCAGCCTTCGCGCAAAGCTTCAGCTGTCTCTTGGGCCAGATTATAATAGCCTTTCATAACATTCGGACCGGCTACCGTTAATTCGCCTACTTGTCCCGTTGGCACGGCTTGTCCTGACCCATCAACGACTTTTACACTAGTGTCCGGTAACGGCAACCCAACTGATCCGATTTTATTATTGCCCGGCGGATTAACCGACACAATTGGCGCTGCCTCTGATAATCCATAACCCTCAACTATCAATTTGCCGGTCTTATTTAAAAATTGCTGAGTCATCTCCTTAGGCAATGGAGCTCCTCCCGAAATCAATAGACGCACACCGGCAAAATCTTCGGTTGTTCCCATCGCCGTAAACAAGTTGTAAATAGTGGGAACACCGTATATTACAGTAATCGCGTTGTTGCGGATCAAACTTATTATTTCCCGCACAGAGTTTAATTCTGCAATCGTTATGGTTACGCCGTCAATAAGCGATCGAATAATAGCAACAGTCCAAGCAAAACAGTGATACATCGGCAAAATACAAAGTACATGGTCATCCTGTTTAAACGGATATACTTGAGTATAAGCACCGGCATTGGCAATAATATTCCGGTGTGAAAGCATTGCCCCTTTGGGATGTCCGGTAGTTCCCGAAGTATAAATTATCGCACACACATCATTTTCGTCAATGTTCGGTATAGGAGCCGGCCTAAGCTCTAAATCTTTAAGTTGTTCATCAAAATCAGTAATGACTAATTGCTTGATGACCGGTTTAGTAGTAAATTTCATCAATTCCGGTTCTAAATCAATATTTTTTTTAGTCACTAAAATGTCTATCTTAGCATCTTGGATTATGTACGCAACTTCGCGGGGTACCATCTGAAAATTGATGGGGACAACGACTGCACCCAAGCTGCATATTGCTAAATAACTATACACAAATTCTGCTGAATTTCGCGCTAATAATCCAACATTATTGCTGGCCCGCACACCCTGTTGATAAAAGTAATTCCGGTACTGAGAAACTTGCTGCTGTAGTTGACCGTAAGTTACCGCTGTCTTATCAAAAAACGCAATTTTATTATTTTCTCCTTGATAAACCACATCATGAACAAGCATTTTTTTCCTCCTGCGAAAATAGTATAATTGCCACCGATAATAGCTGACTTTGTTACATTCCGTTTTATTGAAAAAATTCCTGCGCGGATGGATTTTTTTTCAAAACCAATCTATATTTTTTTCTATCCTGGCAACTATATCAATAACTATCATTTTCAGACTACCATTTTAATCTATCTCGTTGTATAATTTAATAAATTTAGTTGAATATGGAAAGGAGTTTCTTTATGGCACTAATTAACGAAAATTACCTCAAATTGCCTGGTAGTTACTTATTTGCAGAAATAGCAAAGCGGGTAAATAATTTTAAAGCTCAATTTCCTGATGCAAATATAATCCGTCTAGGTATCGGCGATGTTACTAAACCTCTTCCGCCTGCTGTTATTGATGGCTTGCACCAAGCCGTTGATGAAATGGCTGATGAGAAAACTTTCCGCGGTTATGGCCCGGAGCAAGGTTATGCCTTTCTAATTGAAAAAATTATTGCCACCGATTATCGGCCCCGGGGAATAGAATTAGATATTGATGAAATCTTTATCAGCGATGGTTCCAAAAGCGACGTAGGCAATATTCAAGAAATTTTTGGCATTAACAATACCGTTGCCATTACCGATCCTGTCTATCCTGTATATTTAGACACCAATGTCATGGCCGGCAGAACCGGACAATATGTTAACGGTAAATTTGAAAATGTTGTGTATTTGCCTTGTAATGCGGAAAATATGTTTCGCCCTAAACTGCCCAAGCAAAAAGTTGATTTAATCTACTTATGTGTTCCCAATAATCCAACCGGCACAACTTTATCCAAAAGCGAACTTAAAGTATGGGTAGACTATGCCAGAGAAAACAGAGCCGTTATCTTATATGATGCTGCTTATGAAGCTTACATCCAAGAATCAGATATACCGCACAGCATTTATGAAATTGAAGGTGCCAAGGAAGTAGCTATTGAGTTCAGATCCTTTTCCAAAAATGCCGGATTTACCGGAACCCGCTGCGCCTTTACAGTAGTTCCAAAATCTTTAATGGCTATGACCCAAACAGGTGATGCTTATCCGCTCAATAAATTATGGAACCGCCGGCAAACGACCAAATTTAACGGTGTTCCCTATATAATTCAAAAAGGGGCGGAAGCAGTATACTCGCCAACAGGACAGCAACAAATCAAGGAACTCGTTGCTTATTACATGACTAATGCCGGAATCATTACTGAAGGTCTAAAAAGCATTGGTTTACAAGTTTATGGCGGTACAAACGCTCCCTATATCTGGTTAAAAGCTCCCAATAATATGGACTCCTGGGAATTCTTTGACAAACTGTTAAATGAAACGCATATTGTCGGAACGCCAGGAACCGGTTTTGGCCCATCCGGTGCCGGTTATTTCCGTCTAACAGCTTTTGGCAACCGGGAAAACACTGAAGCGGCAATTCAGCGAATTAAAACCCAACTAAAACTTTAAGACACAAATACTCACTGCCACCTGGCAGTGAGTATTTTAATGCCGGTTTGTCAATAACTGAATTGTTACTCAGACGGCCAACTCTTCATCTCATGTAAGATCTTTTCAATTTTCTGTCCGTAATTGATTCCCGGAACTGCCCATTTGCCGTTTAAACTATACAGCGTAGTAGACTTGGCGAAAATCGAGGGAATATTCCGGACTAATTCATATCTCGGATCAACAATAGGCTTGGAAGGCAACCGTTCGGTTGAATAGGCCAGCAAATGCTGAATATGGGCTCGTATCCCTTCTCTTGGTGTAGTAAACCAGGCTCCTTTCACGCCGTTACCGGTCGTACCTAAACCGCAGTAATTATTCTGTTCAGCTACGACATCGCCACCGTAGCCAAAAAAGCCAGTTTCCAATATGGCCTGGCTGATCGCAACATCCGGTCGGATTCCTTCACTCTGAGCCTCATCATAATATGTATGTACAAGTTCCTCGACCGAACAATTGAGACTGGGCATTGGATTGCGGCTCTTAATATAATTTATAACCTGACCGGGTGTTGCTTCCGGTAGACCAATAATAGCGGGTCCTTCACCTGGAACTCGAATTAAAATTCTCCGGCTGAAAGCCTCTGAAGCTAAAATTTTATTAGCTTCAATAATTTCCTGCTCGATTGTTTGATTTTGAATTATTATTTGTTGTTCAGCTCTGCCAATATTGCTCATACCAATGACTGCCAATACTGCAACAGAAAGGATGGCGCTAAGTTTCATTACTTTCCCCCTCTTGAAGATATTATAAGTATCATTAATTAACATTGTATCATGCTTGTATCATAAATTCTTGTTACATTTTTATCCATTTATGCTTTAATTGTTTTAATAAATTCTGCAACCAAAAAAGCGTCAAATTGTGTTCCGGCGTTTTCCAGCAGTTCGGCAATCGCTTCTTGTCTAGTCATCGCCTTACGGTATGGCCGATCATTAAGCATTGCATCATAGGCATCAACAATCGCTAACATGCGACACTCGATTGGGATCTCTGTTCCGCTTAAACCGAGCGGATAGCCGTTTCCGTCCCACCATTCGTGGTGACGTAAAATCAAGTCGGCGATAGGTAATAAATCAGGTGTAGTCTGGGCAATGCGATATCCGATTTCCGGATGTTTATTCATTTTCTCTTTTTCCTCTGCAGTTAACGGACCTTGCTTAAACAAAACGTAATCAGGTATTCCGATCTTACCAACATCGTGAAATTCTGCAAACAGCTGCAAGTCGGGAATTTTATGCTCCGGATATCCTATTCGGCGGGCTAAGACCGAAATCATATCAATTAAGCGTCCGGCATGGCCATCGGTAATATAGTCACGTGCTTCCAACGCACCTTTAAGAGTTTGCACTAAACTACTTCTGGTACTTTGGCCACGATGCAGTTTTTCTCGATACATAAAATCATCTGCTGATTTAACCAATTCTTGGATAGAGTTGCTGTTGGAACACGCATAACCAAGCGAAATACTTAACGGTACCGCGTTTGGCGCACTGGTAGCTTCAAAACTGCTGATATTGTTACTGATTCTTTGACAGACGGCGGCTAACGGCTCGCCCGGATTTTTAATAATAACTATAAACTCATCGCCGCCTATACGAGCAATCAACGAGTCCGGCGGGCAAGCACTACGCAAAACCTGTACCGCTTGTATCAACATGCGGTCGCCATAATCGTGGCCAATCATATCATTAGCCAGTTTAAGCCCGTCAATGTCACACATGATTACGCCGACTGGTTCATAATCTTTTAAGTCGTTGTCTTGCAGGAATTGTTCAAAATAAGTTCGATTATACACCCCGGTTAAAGCATCATGATTGCTCAGATATTTAAGCCGGTCGTGTGACAATTTTAAATCATTTAACATGGTATTGGTTTTTTCAGCCAATGTGGTAATTTCGTCGCTGCCGCCAATTGTTGCCACATCAACAATATCAGCAAAACTTTTTATCGAATCCACTTTTGTCATAAGTTTTATGATTCGGTTGACAATGTGGCGGTCAAGCAGAATAAACAAAGAAAACCCATAGAGCAAAGTTACGATAAGCAACGAGACGGCAACTATAATCGCCGAGCTTAAACCTTGCTGATATAACAGCCGCGGTGTTTCAATCTTAAGCACAAGCCGTTGGCTGCCGTTAATATCCTTGAGCAATTTAATCGCTGCAACAGTATTTGAATTTACGATTTTAACCAGTGAATCTTGTTTTTCCAACTGATCAGCAGGAAATTGTTCGGGATTATAAGTAGTGATTTGAATGGGTAGTTTTGTTATCTTGGATAACCTTTGCAGTTCAGAAGAATTCAAATAACGTCCAATCAACATAACTCCTTGGGCCGGCTTTTGCTTAAGCGAATCGACAACAGGCATAGCCGCAACTAATATTGGTCCGGCCGGCAAAGCGGCAATACCGGACACCAGCGGAACTCCGGCCGTAGGCAGCACGGAATTAATGATTGGCTGGAATGGCGCTGTTGCAATTTTGACTTCAGCATTCTTATCAAGATCATAAGCTTTACCATACAAAATTTGTCCTTGGTAATCGGCAAAAATCATAATGTTGATTCTTTGGGAGGAAAAGGTGGCATCCGCCAGATTATTTTTTACATAATCTTCGTTTTGTCCTTGCACATATTTATAAGTATCATCCCAGATTGCCCAATCCGTCAAAAAAGCAGTTACTGTGGAAAGATCATATTCAACTGAGTTCACAGCCCGCTCCAACTCAGTGCGGACCTGTTGTTGCTCGTTTTTCTCAACAGCGCTCATTAAAATGTAGTTAATCAACCCACCGCTGATAATTAGAGTAATCACTGTCATAACGGTAAAAATCAGCAGGGTCTTTTTTCTAATGACCATTATTCCTCCATCTAATGTCCGTTGACATCGTTCAACATTATTTCATAAAAGTTTCATTTCAATCTGGACCTATATTTAATTGGAATCATTTGTACAAGCATTTTTGCCTCTTCATTTTTTATTGATAAATAATTAAAAAACTCCGTCAAAATTTCCGGATCAAAATACGTATTCTTGCCGCTATACATTACCAGCAAAGCTTCTTCCAAAGAAAGCGCATTACGATATACGCGGTCGGAAGTGATTGCCTCAAATACATCAGCTACACATAAGATTCGCGCAACAAGCGGAATATCCGTGCCGGTTTTTAGTCCCGGGTAACCTAATCCGTCATATCGCTCGTGATGATATAATACTGCGTCGGCAACATCTGACAATGGCTTGATTTTTTTCAATGTCTCATAACCAATCTCAGGATGCCGTTTTATTACAGCAAACTCTTGCTCGGTTAGCTTCCCCGGTTTATTTAAGATACTTTCCGGAATTCCGATTTTCCCGATATCGTGAAGCATAGCGGAAACTGCAATTGTATTAATTGTATGTAGCGGCAAATTCATCTGCCGACCAATACCAACGGCAATTTCTTTTACGCCGGTCGAATGCTCGCCGGTATAGACATCGCGGCTTTCGATCAATTGAGCAAATGAATTAACCATCTCCATAAACATATGATCGTTTTCTTTCTGCAATCTGGTCTTCTCCGTTGCATCCAAGACAATTTCCAATACATATTTAACTGATCCGTCATCTCGCAATATAGGGATTGCCGTTTGTTCAATAAAAATTTCCGTATCATGTCTGTTTATTTCTAATTTGGCATTTCGGTGAACCTGCCCTGTCTGAAGTGCTTTTTGTGTAGGACAATCGGGACAGATTTCACCGTTGCCGAAAACGCAATAACATTTCTGTCCGACCGCCTTTTGCATCGTCGTACCTGTTAATTCAGTCAAGGCCCGGTTAATATCCATTATTTTAAAATCCGCAGTTATCGCCGCGACAGCACAAGGGATATCCTGAAATATCGAATCAGCCAGCTTCCTTTGCTCGCGTGAGCTCTTCTTTTCGTTACTAAGTCGATCATAAAGATTAAGAATGCGGTACTTAAAGCCTATTGAGATTCGGTAGAGTAGATAAAATACCACCAAATAGCTAAATATTTGCGCCAAAATATGAAAACCTGTCAGATTAGCACCAGTCCAATAGTAAAAAAACGTCATTGCAATATTTATTGAAAAAATAATTAGCAGAATAGTAATCGATAAAAAATTCACGACAACTCCTCCTATTGCTTGATGCACTATTTCGACAAAATTACTGTTATGGTGATAATTCTCTAAATATATGTATATTCCTTTTATTCAATAGGACTTTTAGCCTATATCTTATGATGTTTTTTGCCGCGATGGCCAGAAATACCATCCTATATCAATAAAAAACAGGCTGCGATGGAAACCGCAACCCGCATTAAGTTCAAACATAACTACCAATCCCGGTCCGACCCGCCGCCGCCTGAAGATCCGCCGCCAAAACTGTCGTCACTGGAACTGCCGAAGCTGTCGTTGTTGTTGTACCAATGGTTATTATGATGATTATCATGCCCATTGTTATACGTTCCGCCTTTTGAAAAACGGCGTACTACCCATACTATCAACCAAATAACTCCCAGGATCGGCAGTATCACTATTGCCAAACCAACAAAAAACCATACCCCGTCAATATCTTTTTTAGGTTTTGCCGCCTTAGCCTGCCCTATGGTTACTTTGTACTCATTAGCCACCTCATTAACTAAAACAGAATAAGCATTCAATATACCTTTATCATAGTTGCCTTGTTTAAAATAAGGAATCATATATTCATCTTGTATCCGGCCGGTTTTGGCATCAGGCAAAGCACCTTCCAACCCATAACCAACTTCGATGCGCGATTTGCGCTCTTTCAGAGCAACCAGCAGCAATACGCCATTATTCTTCTGCTTATCGCCAATACCCCAGCTTCGGAATAGCGCTAACGCATAATCGCCGATTGCAGCACCCTCTAGTGACGGAACAGTAACCACCACCAATTGTGCTTTAGTCTTGTTAGCCAAAGATTTACCTATCGATTGGATCTGCCTTTCAGTTTCCGGCGTAATAATCTTGGCATAATCTTGTACATAAATATTTGCCGTGGGGCGGGCCGGTATACTTGGAGCCGCCAAGGCAGCATTGACGACTACTGCCAGCATTATTGTTAAGATCATTATCTTAACTATTTTTTTAATACACAATAATATCAAATCCTTTCCTTGCTAAACATCCCCTTAGCTACAGCATTATCGTGGAGGTGAATGCCTGCTGAATTAACTTTTGGCGAAAATTCCCGTATTGAACAACTGCTATGGTAATATATATCACTTTGCTTTAGGTGTTGCCTGTCAAGACCGGTTTTAAAAACATACTTTCCGGATAATAACCGATATTTATAGCCCCTTTATCCCTTAAAGCCTTGATTTGCTGTTGCAACTGTTTGTTGGATATCCAGCGCTTTTTCTTCCAGTCATAGGTCTGTATTTTAAACACTACTTTACTAACATTCCCTTGTTTAGCCAAGGCTGCAGCTGCGATATCCCGCAGCCACTCTACCGAACGGTGCTCCTGATTCTCCAATTCCGGATAAGCCATGATAACTGTATAATCATAATGTTGCAAGTATTGATTATAGTTCTGAGCAAATAATTCTTCCGATTTTGGATTAATTACTGCCAGCGGATAAATATTTCTGGCCGACTGTGCTTCCGGACGATATTGCTTTACAATCGTCATTAATTCTAAGCTCATATCTGTTAAAACCGCTGTTTTCATTTTGGTCCATTCGGCCCGAACATTCGGATCATTTATCAATTCTACTGTAAGCGGCTTGCCGAACCGGGCTTGAAAAGCTGCTTTGGCCGCCGGTGAAAAATCTTCATAATCATTTAGATATACATCATCTTGAAACAATATGCCCTGGACATGCGAATACATTGCTAAATCTTTAAACAGTAATTTCAACTGAGTCCTAACTTTAATACTGAACGGCGTAGCTCGCTTGTACCAGCCTTTGCCTTTTGACTTATGGGCCAGAACCATATCCTGGTGTTTATCATTAATCAACCATTGACAGGCTAAAGTCGGCATCCAAGCAAATACTCTAAACCCATTTTGCCTTAATTGACCGGCAACATATTCAAATATATTGGCCCTTACCGGTGCTGCCGTAGTAAAAAAGTACACGCTGTTAACATTGCCGTCACCAACAGGATCGGAAAAAGCCTGTAAAAAAACTGTATTGACTTGGTTATTGCGCAACCTTGCGATGGTCTTATTTATATTCAATTCCGTTTGGCGGGGATCTCCCGGCTCATAGATCATGTCTAAATCAAGCTGTGAAATAATTAACGGCCTTGTGTCTGCAGAGATGTTAACATTCTGCGCTGAGCTTAGGCCGGTTGAGATACAGGTGATAATGATCAGTAATCCGATAATAATCCTACCCATTAGTACATTCCACCCTTGGCTGAAATAAGTCAAAGCATCCTTTGGGCACCAAAGGGCAAAGCCCAAGAATTATATAAGCTGTCAATACGAGCAAACTCAACGATTATTTATTAGTCCAACAACTGGCATTTTTTCCATGTTATCACTTTTAAAATGGTTCGTAAACAATAATAGCAAAAATAATATACAATCTGCGAGGGAACCTCTTTCACTGCGTCAAGCTTCGCTGTTATAAGCACTTATTATGAATTGGTTGTTTATCTTATTCAGCGAGTTAAGACTCCCGCCTCTATAGGCGGCGTCAGCTCAACTGGAGCTGACTCTCCACCTGAGCCCCCGATGTTTCAGCTTTGCTGAAACGAGTTCACTGACAGTCCGCAACACCGATTTCTGCTTAAATTATATTTGTTATTGTCGGAGCAACAACGCCGTTTTATAATAATAGTAAATTATACAAAAAGGATGATTATCGTTTTTACGCAGACAGTTACCACTCGGCAAAAAACATTTATTGCACTGCTGACCTTACTGTTTATCTGGATACTGTTTAAGCAATGGCTATCTTCTTCATTTTCCGTCGAAAAAAATATCATCATCACACCCGCTCCCGTATTGCGAGCAGTGGCCGGCGATATTACGCCTCAAGATCAGTCATCTCTGACTTTGCTGAACCGGATGTCGGAATATCTACGGCAAAGCTATCCGCTGAAGTATGGCTTGGCTCTGCCGCAGTTAGGAATACCGCGTCGCGGATTTGTTGTAATTATTAAGCGCAAACCGGTAATAATGATCAACCCGGTTATTGAAGAAAGTACGGGCAGCAGCCAGCTAAGCTTTGAAAGTTGCTTGAGTATTCCAGGTGTGGAAGGTTATGTATACCGAAACGATGCTATAACGGTTTCTTATTACGATCAGGACTGGAACCGGCAAACTCTTAATGCTATTGATATTGAAGCCTATATCATTCAACATGAATATGATCATTTGCAGGGGATTCTTTTTACCGATAAATTGGTGACTGAAGAAGAAAAAAATATCCCTACTGAATAGCTTATCGTCTTTTCTCCATTCGCAGCGAATATTCCAACCGCAGCTCGGCAATCTTTTTTTTAATATTTTCTCGCGGCGATTCCTGTTGACAACAATCAAGCAATTCTTGCATTGCAGCAATCTGTTTCTTCAGTTCCATTTCCTCCGGAAGTATACCGGCATTTTTTAGTACCCGGTAGCCTGGTCGCAGCTCAAAGGGAATAGAACTAAACTCCTCAACCTTTAACGGCTTTCCTTGGCCAGGTAAATTATCGAGCTCGCCGTTTTCAATTGCTGCCAAAATTTTTTGTTCGGCAATTTTGGCGATAGCTTCGTTCATAATCAATTCTCCTTCATCGCTTTATCTCAACTTAACTGGCATAATTAATACAATTCATTAAATAATATTTGTTATAACACAAATTTATCCTGCTTAATCCGCTGAAACTTGACATTTCCACCATTATCGGCTATATTAGAATTATGAAATATATTTCATAATGGAAAGGAATACTATGGGCAGACGGCATAAAGAACGACGAGTAGAACAACTTCCCTCAATTACCTATTTTAAGCCTCAAGGCGTTCCTATGCGTGCAATTGAGGAAATTAGCCTCACCATTGAAGAAATGGAAGCTGTACGTTTGGCTGATTATCTGCAGTTAGACCAGTCAACTGCGGCGGATAGTATGGAGGTTTCCAGTCCAACTTTCAACCGGATATTAGCAAGTGCCCGCAACAAGATTGCTAAAGCCCTATGGCAAGGAACTGCACTGCGCATTGAAGGCGGAAACTTTCGGATTGACCATCGCTGTCAGCATGGCCAGCGCCGCTTTGCCTGTCGAAGTTGTCTGCATAATTGGTCACATCCGTTTGGCACCGGTCAAAGAGGCAAAGACTTGAATTGTCCCTGTTGCCAATCCCCGGATATCTCACGTATAGATTGAATTTTGTCGATTTTGTGAAATATATTTCTCAATAAATCAACTACAAGAAAGGTGGTATTTAAAATGCCAAGAGCAGATGGAACAGGTCCGTTTGGTGTTGGTCCAACCGGATGGAGAAGAAATGGATGTGCGGGAGTAAGTCCTGTAATGCCCGGCGGCGGTATGGGCTATGGTCCCGGCCGCGGTCCCGGTCGTGGATTGGGATTTAATCGTGGTCCTGGATTAGGACGGGGAATTGGCTCAAGATGGCTTGGGTGGAATTTACCTGTTGAAAATACCAACAGTGAATATCTGAATGCTCAAGCCAAAAACTTAGAAGAGCAAGCCGCACACCTACGTAAGTTGGCTGAAGAAAAGAAACAAGCCGAATAACCAGACGGAGGAATGTATATGCTTATTAGTATTGCCAGCGGAAAAGGAGGAACCGGCAAAACAACACTTACACTCCTGTTAGCGGCCACTAATCCGCAAGTAACCTTGATCGACTGTGATGTGGAAGAACCAAATGACCATTTGTTTATGAATCCCCAATGGCAATACGATGCCCAACAGGTATTTTCGATGATCCCACAGATCAACTCTGATTTGTGCATTGGCTGCGGTGATTGTGCCCAAGTATGCTTATTTAATGCCCTAACAGTCGCTAATAACAAAGTATTGTTGTTTGACGAACTCTGCCACAGTTGCGGCGGTTGTATCTTAGCTTGTAAAACCGGAGCACTTGTCGAAGGCAAAAAGTGTATTGGTACGGTATCGCAAGGTATCTCGTCCACCCCTCCCGGCATAAAGATAGTAAGCGGCAAATTAGAGATAGGTATACCAACTACGGCTGCCTTGATTAAGTCAATAAAAAATCAATATGCTAACAGCTCGGAGGACGTCTTACTGGACTGTCCTCCGGGCACGGCTTGTTCAATGGTTGCCGCCGTACGCGACAGTGATTACTGCATCTTAGTAACCGAACCAAATCCTTTTGGACTACATGATTTGGAACAAGCGCTCCACGTTGTTCAAATGCTCGAAATACCTACCGGGATCGTTATTAATAAAAGTGAAAACAGCCCCTATGAAAGCCGTATTGAAGAGTTGGCACAACAGTACAAGACCCCTATCCTGGTGAAAATACCGCACAGTATCTTATTTGCCCAGCAATATGCCCAAGGAAAGATCCCGGCTGAATTCTATCCTTATGCTGCTGCTGTTTGGCAAAAAATGAAATCTGAAGGAGTATAACCACATGAAAGAATTAGTAATAGTCAGCGGTAAAGGCGGCACCGGAAAAACCAGTATCAGTGCGGCATTAGCTTATTTGGCGCCCAATAAAGTGCTAGCTGATTGTGATGTTGATGCTGCTAACTTTCACTTGATCAGCGGCGACTACCAAGTCCAGGAAAATTACCCTTTCTTTTCCGGATACGCACCTGATATTGATGAAACCCGCTGCACCCAATGTGGAATATGCACGGAACTATGCCGCTACAATGCCATCATAGACGGAAAAATAACTTCATCGCTCGATTGTGAAGGATGTGGTGTTTGTGCTAATCACTGTCCCCAACACGCAATAGCTATGAGGCAAACCCAAGCCGGAGATGTATTTATTTCTAACACCAGACTTGGAACATTAGTCCACGCTGATCTTGGTATTGCGGTTGAAAACTCCGGTAAACTGGTCAGCAAAGTACGTCAGCAAGCTAAAACCATTGCCCAAAATCACAGCGCTCCATTGATTATTACTGACGGCCCGCCCGGAATCGGATGTCCGGCAATTGCCGCATTGACCGGTGCCGACTTAGCTTTGCTGGTAACCGAACCATCGGTATCCGGTATTCATGACCTGCAGCGCGTCTGTCAGCTTGTTAGTCACTTTCATATTCCATTAGCAGTATGTATCAACAAATATACTATCAGCACCTGCAATTCAGAAGAAATCGAATCTTGGTGCCAGGAAAATTCAATCATTTTCGCTGGGAAAATTCCCTATAGCAGTTCATTTCAACATGCCATTCTCGCCGGCAAAAATGTCATGGAACTAACAGACATCACTGTACATCAGCATATTCAGGATATTTGGCACCAAGTACATTCGCTGTTAGAATTATCATAAACTAAGTAATCAAATTTAAGGGAGGCAATACCGTGTCCTCAGATGAAAATCTTTCTTCAACACTAGCTAAAATTAAAAACACGCTACTAGTAATGAGTGGCAAAGGCGGAGTCGGTAAAAGCACTGTCGCCGCCAATATCGCCGTAATGCTAAGTGAAAAAAACTATAAGGTCGGCCTGTTAGACATTGATTTTCACGGACCATCGATCGCTAAACTTCTTGGTCTGACCGGCTTTAAACTCAACACCATCGAAAATAAAATCCAACCACATAGTTATAATCAAAATCTCAAAGTAATTACTATGCAATGTTTGCTCGATGACCCTGATAGTTCGGTTATTTGGCGTGGTCCAATGAAAATCGGTGTTATTAATCAATTAATATCTGAAGTAAATTGGGAAGAATTAGACTACTTAATCATTGACAGCCCACCAGGTACCGGCGATGAACCACTGACCATAGCACAAACTATTCCATCGGCAAAAGCCGTCATTGTTACTACTCCTCAAGAGGTGGCCTTAGCTGATGTCCGCAAATCTTTGCATTTTTGCTCGCAGCTTAATATCGAAATACTCGGGATTATTGAAAATATGAGCTACTTCGTCTGTCCGGACTGCGGTTCGCAACATGCGATTTTCAAAACAGCGGGTGGAAACAAGTTGGCTGAAGATTACCAAGTACCGTTTTTGGGAAGCTTGCCGTTAGAAATGGAGGCGGTAGCTGCCGGTGATGAGGGCCGACCAATTTGTTCCAATAGTCAGTCTAATATTTGTGAAAATATGAAGGTAATTATAGCCAAGATTATTGCTAATACTACTGATAAAACGAAAGGAGAATCGAAAGTAATGAAAGTTGGGATTCCTGTTGTTAATGACAAACTTGCTACGCATTTCGGCCATTGTCAGCTATTTGCCATCGTCACTGTCGAAGATAATAAGATCATAAAAACCGAAACCATGGTTCCGCCGCCGCATGAGCCTGGCGTCATACCAGCCTGGCTGGCTGAACAGGGTGTTTCGTTAGTCCTGGCCGGCGGCATGGGACAAAATGCTCAAAATATTTTTGCCCAAAAGGGCATTAAAGTCGTTTGCGGTGCACCATCCGAACTCCCGACAAATGTAGTGAATAAGTATCTGTCCGGAAAATTAGAGGTTGGCGCCAATGCCTGCGATCATTAATCATTTCCAGGAGGAATTAACATGAAGATTGCGGTAACTGCGAAAAGTCCGAATCCCTCGGGTCCAATCGATTCTGTCTTTGGGCGGGCCCAAAATTTTTTGATATTTGATACCGACCAAAACGAATGGTCTTGTTATCCTAATGTACAAAATTTAGAAGCTGCCCAAGGAGCCGGTATTCAAGCTGCCCAGCAGATACAAAAACTCGGAGCATCCGTGTTAATTACCGGCAACCTGGGTCCCAAAGCGCAACGGGTACTAGTTGCCGCTAATATTAAAGCCTATATGGCTTCGCAAGGTACGGTCGAACAGGCCTTAGCCGATTATCAGCAGCAGCGCCTGTCGCAAATATAAGCTAATCCAATAAAAAATCCTGCAGGACGATAATCGTCCTACAGGATTTTTTTATTGTTTCCAAGTAATTACCAGCCGTTCCAGCCAATGCAAGCTGCGGTTAAATACTAACCCTAGCAAAGATAATATGACCACACCCGCCATAAGTTTGTCGGTCAGCATTAAATCACCGTAATGCAAGATCATCGCGCCAATGCCTTCTTTAGCGGCAATCATTTCGGCAGCTACCAATAATAGCAAGGCAGTACCGGCCGCAAGCTTTAAACCGGCAAAAATCACCGGCAATGCGCCGGGTAAAATCACCTTGCTAATAATATTGGTCCGGCTTGTTTTAAAGCTGACAGCTACTTTTATCAACAGCGGATCAATATTTTTAACGCCGGAATAAGTATTAATTATTACCGGGAAGAAAACTCCTAGGCTGATAATGGTAACTTTGGAAAGTTCGCCGATTCCCAGCCAAAGAATAATAAGCGGCAGCAACGCCAATTTAGGAACAGGATAAAGAGCATGGACAATCGGATTGCCTACTGCATCGGCAATTGAGGAAAACCCAAGGATCAACCCCAGTAATATGCCGACCGTGCTGCCGGTGATAAACCCAAGACCAATACGTAGTAAGCTGGCGGCAACATTAGTTAACAGTTCGCCGCTTTGCAGCATTTCGTAACCGGCGGCAACAATAGCAGTTGGTGAAGGTAAAAAGAGAGCTGATATCCCGCCGACTCTGCAGCTAAATTCCCATAACAGCAAAATTGCAGTAATGGCGGCGGCAGATATCCATGTTGGCGGCTGATGGTCCATGAAAGCCATTTGGTTCTGTACTTGCCGCTGAAAACTCATTGCTCATCGCCCTCCTCCAATGCTAGCTGGGCGTCTTTACGAATCAGTTGCCAAACCTGATCACAATAGGAATTGAACTTAAATAAATTTGTTCCCTTGTCACGATCAAATTTTGGCAAATCAATTGATATTATGCTGGCTATTCGGCCCGGCCGGCGGGACAATACGACAACCCTATCAGCAAGATATATTGCTTCGGCAATATTGTGAGTAACGTATAAAGTACTTAACTTTGTTTGATACCAAATCCGCAGCAGTTCCTCCTGCATTAGCGTCCGAGATTGGGCATCCAGTGCCGAGAAAGGTTCATCCATTAACAATAAATCCGGCTGTATAGCCAGTGCCCTGGCTATACCAACTCTTTGCCTCATTCCGCCGGAAAGTTGATGCGGATAAGCGGGCTCAAAACCATTTAATCCTACCAGACGAATAAAGTGATCAACTCGCTTGTTAACCTCACCCGCAGCTAAATTCATTTCTTCTAACCCGAATTTGATATTTTCATAAACAGTTCGCCACGGAAACAAGCCAATTTCTTGAAATACAATGCCGATCAACGGATCGCGATCCTCAATCAAATCTTTAACAACTATTCTGCCGGAGGTAGGACTTAATAAGCCACCAACCATACTTAACAACGTTGATTTGCCGCAACCGCTCGGTCCTACTAAAACAACAAACTCTTGTTCATTAATAGTAAGATCAATATTTTCAAGAGCAGTTACATCGCCTCGGCTACTCTGAAACTTTTTCCCAACGTTTTCAATAACGACCTGCATTACCTATCCTCCCCAAAAACATATTTACTTCAACTGGGCTAAAGCATCTTTCCATAATGCCGTATTGACAACTTGGCCGGCGTTTAACGGCTTTTGAATCATTTTATGGGCGGTATACCAATCAATTTGAGTTTGTATATCTTTAATTAACAGTTCCCCATCCCTATCCATGTATGGTAAGCCGGACTTAATGTCGGCTTTTGGCGCTTTAGTGTATTTGGCAATTATGTCTATTACCTCATCATAATTTTTACCGGGAATGATTTTTCCGTCTTGCCGGTTAAGAACGGCATCATGATAATAGCGGGTCGCCTTTATGTAACCCTTTAAAAACTTAACCGCCGCAGCTTTATCTTTCATGATGTCCGGCGAGAAAAATATTGCTGATGTCTGATAGTCCATTACCGCACTTACCGGTACAATAATTTTCCCATAGCCGGCGGCAACTACTTTACTGATATTCGGCTCATTTAAGATAACAGCATCTACCTGTTTACTTTGCAATGCGGCCATTATCGCACTTATTTTAGCTAACGGAACGATCTCAACGTCTTGCAGCGACATTCCTTTAGCCTCCAATATTCTGCCAATCATGTAGTTAAAGGTAGACCCAAATTGAGTGATTCCGATCTTCTTACCTTTTAAATCGTTAATATTGCGAATACCTTGATCCCATAGGTCCTTCCGCACCACTAATGCCGAAGAGGAATATCCCTTTTGCTCACGGCCCTTATCGGCAACAATTGCTAATTTCTGTCCCCCGGCGACCATATTAAATAGACTGGCGGTAATACCGGTTGCACCGATATTGATCTGATTAGAAGCTGTAGCTACCGCTATCGGATGAGCGGCATCGAACCATTTTACTTCAATATCTAATTTTTCGTCTTTGAAAAAACCTTTTTCAATACCGATAAAGACCGGCGCTGAACTGGTCAGCTTCAATAATCCGATAGTTACCTTTTTGCTTTGTTCCGGTTTATTGCAGCCAGCTAAGAACAAGCTAAGGACCAAGCATATTATAAGTGCAATTATGATTTTATTTTTCATATTATTCTCCCCTTTTAGCATCACTTTTGTTTTTTAGCATATTTAACGCTTTATTCCGGCTTAACTACCCCGGTCGTTCTCTTATCATCTTCCCTACCATGCTACCATCCTCCTTAATTTATAAATAAAAAAACCCCGCCCTTATAGGGACGAGATTTATTTCCCGCGGTACCACCCAACTTGTGTAACCACCACTTTTTCGGATACAGGAACCAAAGCTCCGATATCTTATCCATTTAACGGCGGCAACCGGCACAGCCTACTTTATGTTCTCTCCCTATATTTCGGCCTGCAACTCTAAGGTCCATTTCACTACACGGCATACATCGGTTTTCAGCAGCCACCGACTCTCTACGCTAAACCACGTAACTACTTATCCTTTTCATTGTCTATAGTTGGTATGTTTTTTTATAATATACCAACTTGCCCCTCATTTGTCAACTTATGCTCATGTCTACAACATCGGATATGAGCCAAGGTTTTTGAACCAACTGCTTTTCAGCTTAACCGCGCTAACTGCGGCCTGAACATTGTCATCACTAATTTGCCCATCGACATCCAGAAAAAAGATGTATATTCCCAATCCCCGGCGCGCCGGGCGGGATTCGATTTTGGTGAGGTTGACATTTCTAACCGCAAATTCTTGCAAAATTTCACAAAGGCTGCCTGGGCGGCTTCCATCTATTTGGCAAACAAGCGAAGTCTTGTATCGTGTTTTGGCAATCAAACTTTTAGGAGAATGCTTGCCGATAATTACAAACCGGGTACAATTATATTCATTGTCTTGAATATTAGCCGCCATGATATCAAGTCCATATAAATCGGCGGCACTTCTACTGCCAATTGCAGCATATTGACCAGAATCGTCAGCGGCAATACAAGCAGCTTGAGCTGTACTGGCTGCATTTCTCAATTCAAGTGTAGGAAATTTGGCTTGTAAATATTTACGGCACTGGGCTAAAGCTTGGGGGTGCGAAATTACTACCCGCAAATCATTGCTGCCCGGTTTAACGAGTAAATTATGTTGAATTGGCCAAGTTACTTCACCGACAATATATAAATTAACTTCATGCGCCAGTAAATCCAAAGTTATATTTACTGATCCCTCCAGCGAATTTTCAATTGGTATAATACCTTCCGCTACAAGCCCTTCATCAACGGCTCTTATGACCGCCTCGATGCTGGAGAAACATTCAGTAGACCTGCCAGGGATACTCTTAGCGGCTTCCTCACTGTAAGTACCCTGCGGGCCAAGATACCCCAGTATTATATTTTCTCTTTTAGCTGGTATAATCATAACCTCTCCTCCTACCGCCTCGAAAAAGTTATTTGAGCGAAACATCGCACTAGCGTCTACAGGTAAAAATAAAAACTCTCATCCTCTAAAAGGACGAGAGTTGATCTCGCGGTACCACCTAATTTATTCGCCTAAGCGAATCACTCTAAAGTACGGGTATTACACCGATACTCCCCTTCTCTGCTAACGGCGAAGGTTTCCGTCACCACCTAATATCTGCTAAGATTTCAGTGTGCAACTCCCAGGCGAACTTCAGTATTCGCTATGCACCGGAATCCCACCATCACCGGTTCTCTAAGCCACAGCAGCCTACTTACTTTTCCTGTTCATCGTCTTTACCGATTTTTTCATAATATACCACAGCTATATTTTAAATGCAAGATTTTTTTATAGCTCGGCTGCTCTAAAATCAGCCAACTTTTTATTATAAACTTTGACTTTATTGTATTCGTCTTCCCAATATGATTGCTGTTTCAGATTATCTAAAAATGCTTTGGTATAGCCGAATCTGATCCAATCCGATTCTTTTTGCTTAAACAACCGTCCCTTATCCGCAGTCCTGCGGAAATCATAAATATGCTGCTCATCAGCATTGACAAAAATATCTTTAGCCCACCGGTGTAATACGAAAGACTCCAGTTCCATATACCGGCGCTTCATATCAGCCAATACGGAATCATAACGGTCAAACCCGTCGGTTGCAATTGTAACAATGTTATCTCCGGGTCCCAAGCGCAAATGTTTAGCCAGTTTAATGGCCCCAATGATATTGCATAATCCGGACGGTCCAAAACTGTAGCGTAATTGCTGAACGAAACACGCATCAACGCCCATCTGTTCCAATACGCCCATACCATCATGGAAAATCTTCAATCCTTGGATCGTTTCTTCATCTTTTATCAAAATCACAAAATCCGTATTTAACACATTGTGGATAAGGGTACACATTTTATCACCAATACCCTCGATCCGATGCTGTCCACGGCCTCCGGTGGCCAATGTTGAACATTCATAAGGTTCCAAAGCAGCAATCTTTACTTCCGGAAAAGTTTGTTTTATTTGATCCCCGGCCGCGAGTGTGCCGGCTGAACCCGGCGCAGACACAAATCCGGCAATCCGTCCGTTGCCAATACCCGCTACTGCTTCGATGGCGCTGCCGCCGGTAACATGGCGATGAAACCGGTAATTGGCGAACAATTCAAACTGAGCTAATACTTTATTCATCGGATTCTTCATTAGTTCATGAGTCCGTTCCAGTGTAAGAATTACATCTGATTCGCTGCCCGGTGTAAGATCAAGCTCCCCACCATACTTTTTGATTCGCTCGTAGCGTTCTTTGCTCATATTATCGGGCATAATCACAACAGCTTTTAAACCCAACAAATTAGATATATATGCTGTGCCAATACCAAAGTTGCCGGTTGAAGGTCCCAGTATCGTATGGTCCTTGGTTATTTCTCCGTCTAGGATTCCTTCCATCAATATGCTGTAAGCCGGCCCTACCTTATGTGATCCTGACGGAAATCCGTTTCCCAATAAGACAACAACATTAGCGTCAATTCCGGTCAGTTCCGGCGGCAGCACCAGCTTCCTCACTTCATTGTTTATGTTTTTCCAAGTAATGTTAAATAAATTTAACGGGTCCAATTCATTAGCGTCCAATACACTTGCAGCCTTTTGCCGCACGGCCGAATCAATTGTATCCGGGAACAGCATTTCGTCATAGGTCGGGCCCAACAACGGTTTTGACATTCTAATTCCTCCTAAATACCACTTTATTTTTCTATAATTAAGCTATCAGCAATAGCCTGATATCCAATAGCTGCATCAATAACTTGATCTAATTCCATCCATTCGTCAACTACATGCGCTCCGTCTTCCCGTCCCGGTCCAAAACCAATCGTCGGAATCTGAGCAATACCAGCGGAATAACTTCCATTAGTACAAAAACTATATTTGGTGACTTCGGCCTTAATTCCAGCGGCTGCTAATCCGGCAATTGCTTTTGACACCAATGTTGCTTGCGGTGGCAGTACCCACGCCGGGAAAAATCTTCGCCCGCTCATCTCTGCTTTAGTGTAGGTTATTTGACTAGCGGAAACAATTTCCGCTGTAGCGGAAAATTCAGGATCTTCAAATTGTAACCGATTAATAATGTCATGAATCGGAGCCAGTACCGCCTCTTCTGTTTCACCTACCAGCAGTCGTCTGTCGAATGTTGCCCGGCAGCAATCCGGTACCACTGAAGCACCGGGGTAAGGAGAAGATATGATATCAGTTAATTCCAAAATACCATCGCCTAAAAAGTCGTCATGCGGCATTGTAATGCATTTAACAGCAGATATAATTTTATTCATCATATATACGGCATTTTTACCTGCTGCCGGATTCGAAGAATGGGCTGCCTTGCCAAATGTAGCTACCGCAATTTCCGCTCGGCCGCGTTGTCCCCGTTTTACGCTCAAATTTGAGGCTTCACCGATTATAACGTAATCCGGATTAACTGACTGCATAACTTTTTCCAAGCCAAGGCCCTCAAAAGTTTCTTCACATACTGTTCCAGAAATATAAATAGATCCTTTCATCCGGTCTTTACATTTTACTAGCGGAGCTAAACCACATACCATCGCCGCCAAAGCACATTTCATATCGCTGGCACCACGGCCATATATCTTATTGTTATGAATAATACCGCCAAACGGATTTACCGTCCAGCTATTTGGATTGGCAACAGCTACTGTATCCATATGACCGTCAAATAATATTTTCGGTCCATTAGATTGGCCGCGAATCTCACCAACAACATTGCCATAACTGTCAATTTCCGCAGAATCGAACCCTAACTCACACATAACTTGCTTTAATTTGTTCGCTACATGCTGCTCATTTCCTGTATAGCTCGGCAATTGAATCAGTTCTTGACACAAAACTATCATTTTTTGCTGATTAATATCTCCAATTGGCGGTTTTCGATAATTTTTTATCATCTTACCCTCCTAGTATATGCTTTTTGAGCCATTATTTGCGTAAAACCTTGCCGGACAATCGGCCGGTTTCCACACCCAATTTCACCGCTGCCTCACCGTTTACAAATACATATTCAAAGCCGTCCGGGTGCTGGCAGGGATTTTCAAAACTGCTGCGTTCCTCAACTTTTGCTAAATCCAGCAATACTATATCAGCCTTTGCTCCCGGTTTGATGATACCCCGGTCAGTCAAACCTAACCGCCGAGCCGGGCGCGATGTCATTCTGATCACTGCTTGTTCTAACGTCAATATTCCTTGCTCCTTGACATACTGTTGCAAAATACGCGCGGCAGAACCAAATGCCCGCGGATGCGGTTTGCCGATCAGCAAACCGTCAGTTCCCAACATGCCGCAAGGATGTTGGATTATCGCCGCTACATCTTGTTCAGACATACTGAAATTCACCATTGAGACATGTAAATTTTCCTCAATTAATAAATTAAATACTACTTCTTGTGGTGAAATATTCTTATGTTGAGCAATCTGAGCCAGACTGCACCCTTCCCATTGTTTATTGGGACCATCCGTAATTCCCGTAACCATAATTCGATCCCAGCCGGCAGCTGTACAAATATTTTCCCAGCCATCCAAGCCGTTCTCCATTTGTCTGGCCAATACTTCCCGCATATAAGGATCACCTAATCTTGCCAATAGCGCTTCCGGCCCGCCAATATGAGCATGGGCAGGTATTAAAATACTCAGCATCGTACTGCCGGCCGGATACGGATACTGATCAAAGGAAGCATTCATCCCTTCATTCATAGCTTGATCAAAAAGATTTAAGATTTCCGCAGCCCGGCCCCAGTTCTCCCGTCCAATTACCTTGAGATGAGAAATATGCGGAGCAACTTTGGTGTCACGCGCCAGCGAAAAAATTTCTTGGATTGCTTCAACTACTTCTCCCCGTTCATTGCGTACGTGTACAACAAAAATACCGTCATGTCCAGCGGCAATGCTGCAAAGAGCTACAAACTCCTCCTTACTGCTAAATACACAAGGAGGATAAATCATACCGGTAGATAGGCCGAATGCTCCGGCCGCAAATGCCTCTGTAACCAACTGACACATCGCATTCATTTCGTCTTTGTCGGCCGGACGTTCTTTCATTCCCATTACCGCCATACGAACAGGACCGTGACTGACAAGTACAGCCAAATTCGTCGCGGTCTTAGCTTGTTCTAATACGGACAAATAATCGGCAAAACTTCGCCAGTTCCAAGCAATATCAGGATTGCCAAGTAACCCTGATACATGCTGACGATAGCTGTCTAACATGTTGTCGGTAAGCGGAGCTAATCCTAAACCGTCTTGACCCAATAGTTCGGTGGTAATACCTTGACGAATTTTCGCTGAAGCACTTCCCTCCACCAGTTGCAATATATCAGAGTGACTATGCATATCTATAAAGCCTGGCGTTAACGTGAGACCATCTGCTTCAATTATTTTTGCAAAACTATCTGAATTGGGAGATATCTGTCCGACTTGAGCGATGTAATCCTGACATATCATTACATCCCCATAAAAAGCGGTATTTGCAATCCCGTCGACAATGCGGGCACCGCGAATAAGTATTTTTCTCATATTTACAGCACCTACTTCACATAAGAGCGGACTGCTTCAATATCCGGCTCAATTTTATGAACAACACCACCGCCCTTGATGGCGCTTTCGATATCTTTTAATCCATTTCCAGTAACAATAATTCCTACAGACTCGTTTTTATCAATAATGCCTTGTTTGACAGCTTGTTTTACGCCAGCAATCCCCGCTACACCAGCCGGCTCACCAAATACTGCAGCTTTCCTGGCTAAGGTAGTCATTGACCATAAAATATCGTCATCATCAACAGCTATAAAAGCCCCTTGTGATTCTAGAACAGCATTCATACCTTTTTGAAAGTTGCGCGGGTGTCCGACGGCAATAGAATCGGCCAGTGTATTAGCCTCAACCGGCAGTAGTTTTCTTGTATTATCATGCCAAGCCGTTACAAACGGCCGGCATCCTTGGGCCTGAACGCCTAATATTTTGGGCAGTTTGGTGAGAAACCCCAGCCGATACATTTCAGTCAGTCCTTTCCAAACTCCCCCGACCGTACAACCATCTCCAACAGTGACAACAACCCAGTCCGGAACTGCTCCATCATATTGATAAAGTAATTGTTCCACCAGTTCCAATGCTACCGTTTTTTTACCTTCAATCAAGTATGGATTGACGGCACAGTTACGACTATACCAGCCAAATTCCCCACTGGACTGCATACATAATTCCCAGGCCTGATCATATGTTCCTTGTACGGAAAAAACTTTTGCTCCAAAAACCAGCAACTGGGCAACCTTAGCTTTCGGCGCACGCTGAGGAACAAATATAACGGCGGGAAGACCTGCTGCCGCAGCAAAGCCTGCCAAGGACGAAGCAGCATTTCCGGTAGAAGCACAGGCAATGCATTCCGCCTTGTATTCCATAGCTTTAGCCACGCCAATCGCACTGGCACGATCTTTTAATGAAGCCGTCGGATTTCGTCCATCATCCTTAATAAAACAGCGTGCTACGCCCAATTCGCCGGCTAGGTTTCTTGATTCGTACAGCGGTGTCCAACCAACTTGAAGATGCTGGATTCCCACCATACCCTGCAAAGGAAGCAGCGGTAAATAACGCCACATCGAAAAATTGGAATTTTTCTTAAAAGCTGTAGGATTACAAATTTTCTCTACGGCAAGATAATCATACTGTACATCTAATATGCCACTTTGAAAACCACAGATAGGACAATAATTTATTGACTCATCCTCACCATAACTTCGTCCGCAATTTACACAAACCAGCTGATTTATATACGTCACGTCCACCCCCCCACCTAATGTTTAATACGCTTCAAAAACATTTTTGTCCGTTCGCAAGCGGGATTCGCAAAGAATTCATGAGGTGTGCCTTCTTCAACAATAATTCCTTGATCCATAAATATAACCCGATCAGCGACTTCCCGGGCAAAATCCATTTCATGAGTAACTACAACCATTGTCATTCCTTCCATTGCCAAATCTTTCATGACCAGCAAAACTTCTCCTACCAGTTCAGGGTCAAGCGCTGATGTCGGTTCATCAAACAGCATAATTTTCGGGCTCATTGCCAGCGCTCTGGCAATGGCTACGCGTTGCTGCTGCCCACCGGAAAGTTCTTTGGGATAACTGCTTTGTTTATCAGCTAAGCCTACCCGGTCCAATATTTGAATAGCTATGTCCTTAGCAGTATCCAGCGGCATTTTTTTGACAATTGTCGGCGCCTCAATGATGTTTTCCAATACGGTCTTGTGCGGAAACAGATTAAATCTTTGAAATACCATTCCGATATGCGTCCGCAACATACACAAATCGGTTTTTGTGGTAATTTCATCACCGGCAAAGATTATACTCCCGCGTTGGATAGGCTCTAAGCGATTGATACAGCGCAATACCGTACTTTTCCCCGAGCCGCTTGGTCCGATAATAACGACCTTTTCTTTTTCGCGCAGTTTTAAATTAAATCCTTTTAATACCTCAATATCACCAAACGATTTATATATATCCTTCATCTCTACAATATAGCTCATTGTCTGGCCATCCTTTTTTCCAGTTTATCCGCTACCACCATGAAGAATGAATTCATAATGAGATAAAGAACTGCAATTGTCGTGTATACTTCAAAGCTGCGAAAAGTTGTGTAAATCAGTTGTTCACCGGTGCGCAGCAGTTCTACGATGGTAACAAGCGACGCAATGGAAGAGTTTTTTAAGGTCATAATAAATTGATTTACCAGCGGCGGAATACAGATTTTTGCGGCTTGCGGACCAATAATTCTTACCATCGCTTGGCGATAGTTCATTCCCAATGATACAGCTGCCTCCATTTGTCCCTTATCAACTGCCTGGATTCCGGCGCGGATTATTTCCGTTATATAAGCGCCGGTATTAATGGCCAATCCTAAAATTCCGGCAGTCATACTGGATAATTTTATCCCTAGCTGAGGTAATCCGAAATACAGAATAAACAATTGTACCATTACCGGCGTACCGCGGATAATCCAAACATATAGAAAAGCCAATGAGTTTAATATAGAATTGGATGATATTCGGCATAGCGCTCCAGCTATGCCGAATATCATGCCTAAAAGCAATGAGAAAAAGGATATCTGAAGTGTAACCCAGCACCCTTCAAGCAAGATAGGAAATTTCGCAATTACAATCGAGTAATCTAAGTTCATAGTCCGATCCCTTTCCCAAGCAAAGTTTATTTTCCGTTAGTAAGCCATTTTTTGTATAGCTTTTCACTTTCGCCGTTTTGTTTCATATCTTTTAGTACGCTGTTTACTAAATCAAGCAGTTCCTTGTCGCCCTTCTTAACGGCAATACCTAATGAGGCTTTGGTAAATGTATTACCGACAATCTTAACTTTAGGATGAGTTTTATTGTATTCCAATTGATTTAATAAATCATTTATGGCAGCATCTAACCGGCCGTTTTCTAAGTCTAATAAGTAATCAACCGTCTCTTTATAACTTTTAATAGTAAGATTAACTCCTTTGCTCTTTAAATCTTGAGCTACTTTTTCGCTGGTTGCACCGGCTTTTACACCGACAACTTTGCCACCAAGATCTTGCACGCTTTTGATGTCTGTGTTTTCTGATCTTACCGTCAATACCATTCCGGTATCCATATATGAATCAGCAAAATCAACTACTTCCCGGCGTTTATCAGTAATATACATTGCCGCAATTACCAAGTCTGCTTGTCCATTTTGCAGTGTCGGGATCAAACTGGTAAACTGCATTTCTTTGATTTCAAGCGGTACACCGATTTTTTTCGCAATTACTTGCGCTAAGTCGATATCGTATCCTACCATCTTGTTAGTTTTTTCATCATGATACTCAAACGGACGGTAGTTACCGGTAGCCAGAACAAGCTTTCCGTTTTTCTTAATTTCCTCTAACCGGCTTACTTTTTTGGCAGTTTGCTCTGACTTGCCTGAAGAACCGCAACCAGCCAATACCACAACCGTGAACAATACTGCAAATAAACCACATAATAAATTTTGATACTTTTTCATTTTTGCTCCCTCTTTCTAATAAATTTTTATAATAAGGACAGCGCCTCACTACCAAAAAAAAATAGAGCTTCGCAAAGACGAAGGCTCCATTGCCATAAAGTGAACTCGTTTCAGCAAAGCTGAAACATCGGGGGCTCAGGTGGAGAGTCAACTCCACCTGAGCTGACGCCGCCTATAGAGGCGGGAGTCTTATCTCGCTGAATAATATAAAAAGACACCTTTAGAGCAAACTCTAAGGCGTCTTTGCCAATTATTATTTATCAACAGTATAGCAAAACAGTTACTGTCTGACAAGTATCTTTTTTGAGAAACCAGTACCAATTTTCGCCGGCTTATCTTTGAATTTATTTCTCCATTAATGGTGGTTTTGTATTATAATTAATAACAACATCTTCAGAAAAGAGGGATTTCAATGGGAGTTGAACAAGCAAGAGAATTAATGAAAGGCTTCTGTCGTGTGTGTCCGATATGTAACGGCAAAGCTTGTATCGGCGAAGTTCCCGGAATGGGTGGAACCGGCAGCGGCTCTTCGTTTATGGCAAATGTTGAGTCATTAGCAAATATAAAGCTAAAAATGAAAGTAATGGCAACGCATACTATACCCAGCACTGCTACAACATTACTTGGTCTGGATTTAGACATTCCGGTTTTGGCAGCTCCGATTGGCGGAACTCCGTTTAATATGAGTAAAGAAATATCTGAGGAAAAGTATATTATGTCGTTACTCCAAGGCTGTTATGAACAAGGTACTGTCGGCTGCACCGGGGACGGGGTTCCCGATTATGTCTATAAATCCGGATTCGCTGCTATCAAAGCAGTACATGGCAAAGGTATTCCGTTTTTAAAACCATGGGAAGATACTGCTTTTTTAAAAAAAGCTGCCGAAGTTAAGGATTTGGGTACCGAATTAATTGGCATCGATATTGATTCAATTGGTCTAGGAACAGTAAAAATGATGGGAACGTCGATACCGTTAAGAACACCTAAACAGCTTGAGACTCTCATCAAAAAAATACCGTATAAAGTTATCCTTAAGGGAATTATGACACCGGAAGAAGCTCAGTTTGCAATCGATGCCGGTGCGGCAGCAATTGTGGTTTCCAACCATGGCGGCAGAGTTCTGGACTCCGCTCCCGGAACAGCCCAAGTATTACCGTCAATTGCCGACAAAGTTAACGGCCGTATTCCTGTACTGGTCGACGGTGGCATACGTTTCGGCGCTGATGTTTTAAAAATGTTGGCGTTAGGTGCTCAGGCGGTTATGATCGGCCGGCCGCTGACTATTGCCGTATTTAGTGATTTTGACAATGGAGTGCAAAATTATTTAGCTAAAATAAAAAAAGAACTAGTACAAACAATGCTGCTTACCGGCTGCGAAAAAATAAGCGACATTAACAATACTGTACTCTATACTGAATAAGATAATTTTTTTACCTTAATACGGAAATACTACTACAACTCCTGACTTTAAATCAGGAGTTTTTTGTTCATAAGAATGCCTTAATGGTTAAATACTACACCCAGGAGGTGCCAACAATGAAACCGTTCATTCCTAACATTGCCTACTTTGATCCCCGTAGCCTTACTTATCCCACCGGCAAGTATATCCAAGAAAAAATGCATCAACTGGGCGTACCGATCGTTAAATCCAGGCAAGTCCCAATAACAGGAGCTACCTCTGCTGAAAAATATTTTAAAGCCAAACGAACAGTTTACGTTACCGTTAATACACAAAAAAAATTAGCCGTCTGCAATCCGTCGGCCGATTTCCAATTCGCCTTATCAAGTTCTTGTCCCGGCCATTGTGAATATTGTTATCTGCAAACTACGCAAGGAGAAAAACCGGTTATAAAACTATATGCCAATACAGAAGAAATCTTAACCTTAATACAAAAACATATCGATGCTAATTTACCGCAAGTTACTACCTTTGAATGCGGCAGTATTACCGATCCGCTAGCCACAGAACACTTAACCGGAAGTCTGGAAAAATGTATTGGCTACTTCGGGCAAAGCAGTACCGGCCGCTTACGGGTTATTACCAAATATGATAACGTCAATTCTCTTTTAAACGTTAACCACAACGGTCACACCAAGTTTAGAATTAGTATCAACACTGATTACGTTATTAAACAGTTTGAACATAATACCGCCAGTATTGGTGAACGGCTGAAAGCCATAGATAAACTCGCAACTGCAGGGTATCCTATTGGATTTATCATTGCCCCGATCATTGTTTATGATAATTGGGAACTAGAATACTCGACATTACTTGATAATTTAAAATCAAGTTTATCTTCGCCTGACCAATTTGTTACTTTTGAGCTTATTCAACATCGCTTTACGGCTAATGCTAAAAGTTTAATTTTAGAGCGGTTCCCGCATACCAAACTCGATCTAAATGAAGAAACCCGGCAACTAAAATGGGGTCCATACGGCCAGTTCAAACATGTATACCCTAAGGAACTCAGCCGTAAAATGAAAGAGCACTTTCAGACCATAATTTTAAAACATTTCCCCAATTCCCTAATTGAATATTTCACCTAACATGAAAATGTTATGGATTGGCAGGCGCTATAAGCGAATCACCAATCCTTGTAGTTATTGGGTACAATCCATTTATGTTGACTTTGGCAGTATACTATAGTGGTAAGCATATTTCTCAGCTCAATTACTATTTATATGTTCAACAATAGCATAGGCCTGGTCGACATTAGCGAACAACTCGCCGACAATACCTTTGTCCAGTTTGTTATTAATTGCCATGTTTTTTATGATAGTCTCGACTTGCTGTTTACTCAGGTCTTTACGATATGGTCTTTTTTCCGTCAGCGCCGCAAATACATCTGCTACAGCAACAATACGCGATCCCAGTCGCAGCCTATCTCCGGAAATATGAAATGGATATCCCCGCCCGTCCAGAGTTTCATGGTGATAAGCCGCCCACTCGGCAATAGTATTCATCCCATCGATTTGCTCTAAAATTCGGTATGTATAGTAAGTATGCTGTTTTATTATTGCGACCTCAACATTGGTTAGCTTACCTGGTTTTTCTAATATTTCATTTGGTACCGACAATTTCCCTAAATCATGCAAAAGCCCGGCAATGCGCATGGCTTTAATTTCTTGTTTGCTATATCCTTTGATCATAGCCAATAATGCTGAAATTTCAGCTACCGTCCGCGAATGAGTTGCCGTAAATCTGCTTGTACTGTCAATAATTGTAGCAAATATGTCGGCAATGTTTAACACATCATCAATACTGAACCGCAGCCGTCCATACCCGCTTGCTTGATTTAAATAATTTTGCTGACAAACAGGATTGATCATGTCCAGCCAAAAACTTTCCCGCTTTGCTACATCAGCAAAGGCGTTAACCAGTTCCGGGTCAAAATACCTGCCGCTGAACTCTTGTATTGTGGCAACAATAGTCGGACTTTGCTCAAAGATATAACTTTCGTCTCTAATTTGAATTTCCACGCGATCAGCCAGATTGATTATACGACTCAGTAAAGGTATTTCCGGACCGGCCGCTTTAGAATTAAACGATCCATCCCAACAATCATGATGGTGCCGAATCGGCTGAGCCAGCAACTGTAATTGGGGTGAATCTTTTAATAAATTATAGCCCGCCTCCGCATGAAGATTAAAATCCTCATCCAGCTTTAGATTTGCCAGTTTACGCATTTCCGACCACTTGGCGGCTGCCCCGATATCATGCAGCAGTGAAGCATATACCAATGTCTGCCGGTCAGAGTCTGGCATATTAATTGTTTCGGCTATCCGGTCGGCAATCATCGCCGTACGCCAATGGTGGCGGGATATGCCGCCGGACGACAATTCCAGCGCCAGCGATAAGGCACGTATTAAATTAAGTGGGTATATATTAAATAACAACCTGTTATCCTCCTCTTGTTCTTAAATATTCAGAAAAAACTAAATGCAGTCATTTATAAAACTATCAATAAGTGCTTTTACTTGAGGATAGCGAGCAATCAATTCATTTCTCCGTCCCTGCTCATAATCAGTACAGGCAAAACCGGGAGATACAGTTGTCCCTAACAAAGCAAACTTGCCTCCCGCCAACAGCTTAGTTCCCTGCCATGCCCCTCGCGGTACCAGAACTTGTGGTAAAAAACCTTGGGTAATTTCTGCGCCGATCTTTATTATTGTTATATTGCCGTCGGGAGAAATCTGCAATTGTTCAACAGGGTCTCCCAGATAAAAGTGCCATATTTCATCAGACTTAAGCCGGTGCATTGATGAAAAGCTTTCCGGCGTAATCAAATAGTATATAGCTGTATAAAAGGGCCTTCCACCGGAATAACGCCCAGGCAATTGCTCTTGAAGTATGGCTTCAGTCGCTTGATGCGTTTGAATGAAATATCCGCCTTCCCCCGCCAACGGCTGCAGTTTTAAAATGCTTATTACTTCTTGTACTGACAATTCCTCAATTGTTCTGCTGCCCACTTTTCTAATCAAGTTTCTCCCACCTCCTTTATTATTTGTTATTAATAAAGGTTTTTTATGCGCTACTAATTTAGCTATTAAAAAGTCTAATCCAGCGGTACGTCTAACTACTGTATATATTTATTCAACGCGTTATTTTAATAACCTGCATAATAAAAAGACACAAGGATGGACGTCCCTGTGTCGGACTCTCTGCACATGCAGTTGCATTAAAACGCAGTTATTTTTTTTCATCGACCTTAGTTATGGTTACCGGTTTTGCTGCTACCGGTTTTGCTTTCGAACCTGATCCTACCCGCCAAGTCACACCAAACCGGCCCGACTTTTCCCAACCGTCATCGCTGATGGCAAAGGCGGCGTTGATAAGTACATCCTTCTTGGTATAGTGATATACGCCAAAAGCCATAGCATATTCGCCGTTGTAGGTACCTAAGCCGACTGAGTATTGGGTCGGATTATCCGGATCATAAGGCAGCGGAGCTAATGCCGACAAGGCGAACGCTGAGGCCCCAACCCGGTCAATACGTGACCCTATTGAACGCAATTGACTTACATTTACGGCGTCGGTAGGTGCTGTTCCCGGCGCAACATTAGTTACTTGCCGTTCATATCCCGGTGATCCCACTGAGACCGTATTAGGACGGTCAGCTACTGAACCGGCACCGATGGCGACACTGTTGCCGCCGGTTGCTTGAGCACCTGTTCCTACAGCCGTATTATAATTTCCGGTTGCATAGGCCCCGGTACCAACGGCAGTATTGCCATCGCCGAGCCCCGCTGCTGATCCTGCTCCGATGGCAGTATTTCCGTCACCATAACCGGCTTGGGCGCCGCAGCCGATTGCTTGAACATAATAACCGCTATATAGCTGCGAACCGTAACCAACCGCCGCATTAGCGTAATAAGATTGCCCATCCAACATCCCGCTCGTCACGGGCTGCTCGCTGTTGCCGATCACCTGAACACCGATTCCCACGGCAGTGTTATAATTGCCGGCCCCGGCAACTCCACCGATCCCCATAAGCTGTTGGTAACTGCTGCCGATAACCTGCCCGCCGATCCCGCCGGCACCATTGCCAACTCCGGGGCCGGTAACGCCACCGATACCGCGGATATAATTGTTATTACCGCCGATTACTTGCCCACCAATACCCATAGCACTGTTGAGTATGCCACCTGTCGTTAACGCTCCGATTCCTTGCACATCGTTTTCATCGCCGGCAATAACTTGCCCGCCGATTCCAATTGCCGAATTGGCTTCATTGGCTGAACCATGATGGTGGCCATGTTGTGCCCAAACCGTCGTGGAACAAGTGACTGTCAACACAAAAATACCAGTGATTGCCAGTATGCCTATTTTTCCTCTAAGCATATAAACCCTCCTGCTCTTTCAGCTACATTCAAACTATTGCCAGTGAAATTAAACCATTCACCTCCCGCAATTAGAATCCGCCCCAACCGGAGTACTATTCACCGGATATCCGGCAGGTTGTCTCCTAATTACTATGTAGCAATTGTGATAATTAGACCTACCTAAAATAATAGTTGTAACTAGCCTATTATTTTTAAAACAAGGCCGGAGCTTAGCTCCGGCCTTGCTCTTAAACAGGCAACAACTTGTATTAATATACTACGGCACCAATACTGTCATGAACATAATTGTAATTACTGCCGTTGCTGACTACGGCGCCAATACCCTGAGCTTGATTCAATGCACCGCCTTGCACCTCAGCACCAATATTACCGGTTACTAGATTTGCGTTGCTGCCATTGGTAACCATAGCGCCTTGCCCGACTGCCAGATTAAGGGCTCCGCCGCTTACGACCGCCCCAACGTTTCTTTCTACTATGTTAAAGTTACTACCATTTACAGTCGCACCAACACCGGCGGCGGCGCTCAAAGCTGCGTTCTCTACCCACGCACCGGTATTATTTTGGACAGTATTCAAATGACTGCCGTTATTTACTACTGCACCAACGCCTAACGACAATACCGACATTCCGTTATATACACCGGCACCGGTATTCCCGTTCACCGTATTACCAAAACTTCCATTATTAACAATCGCACCGGCCCCGGCGGCAAGATTTCCGTCACCTTTACCAATCCAAGCACCGGTATTGCCATTAACTGCATTAAAGCCGCTGCCATTATTAACTACTGCGCCGATACCGGCTGCAGTATTATCCGACCCCATTTCAATAACCGCACCCGAATTTTCTTGAATCGAATTAGCGAAACTGCCGTTATTGACAATCGAACCGATGCCAATGGCGAAGTTCTCCGCTCCCCGGCTGTTTATTGTTGCGCCATAGCCGGATACTGTGTTAAAGGCGCTGCCGTTATTAGCAATTGCGCCAATTCCGAAGGCCGTATTGGCCCAACCTTGTGAGTTAACTTGCGCGCCGATACCTGACGCATTATTGCCGAAACTGCCATTGCGCACTATCGCACCGATTCCTTTGGCCGTGTTAAGCGCCCCGGCTTCCGCAGTAGTAACTAATGGAGTGAAAATTACCACCGCTAAGAATAATACCGAGATTACCAATGCTGTTTTTTTCCAACTTTTCATTTTGTTTTTCCCTCCAGTTTTGCTTCTTTCATTTAAAATGAGCCTAAAAATTGAAAAAGGTTTGTCTCATCCCCCTTCATGTGTATTACGTTGCAAGGACTCCTTGATAACAATGCTTCCAGAAAGTATGTACTTGAAAATCTTTCCGTTTTGCCATCAATAGGTTATCCTTACTTTTTTATTTATATACTTCTGTTAACAGAATTATGAAAAAAATTGATAATTTGGTACAACCAAATTCTAGTAGGCACACAGATTTCAGACAACAAAAGATGGTATTGACTAAAAACCAACATACCATCTGGGAATATTAATGATGTACCTATGTAAAAACTCTGCTTGAAGCAGGATAATGCATAAATGACAGAAAATAAGTGACAAAAAGATAGTTACGGGGTGTAAAGATGACTGAAAGCAATCAGATTATTTCAGTAAAAGCATATCGTTTTGAACCTGCTAACCAAGTAAAACCCTATTTTCAAAATTTTGAAGTTAAATGTTCCGAACCAATTTCAATTATGGCGCTGCTGGCCAAAATTCACGAAATAGACCCGTCGTTTGCCTGCCGCACCTCAACTTGTTTTAAGGGAAAATGCGGTTCTTGTTTAATCCGAGTTAACGGACAAGATGTCTTGGGTTGTACGACTTTGGTCAACCCCGGCGAATCGATTGTCGTTGAACCTTATTCCAAATTCAAAGTTATTCGCGACGTAGTGGTCGATTTTCGTGAGCCATTATCTGCAGCAAAGGAGTAGGTACTATATGAAAATTACTGAAAACCTCCAAACTGACGTTTTAGTTATCGGCGGCGGCGCTGCCGGTCTTCGAGCTGCACTTGCCGCAGCAGAATCAGGTTCGCAAGTAATTGTGACAAACAAGGGACCGCTAACCAAATCCGGAATAACACTTACTGCAGCCGGCGGAATGCAAGCGCCGTTCCATCCCGCTGACAGTGAAGAGCAATATTTTAAAGATACCCTTCAATGCGGTTACGGTCTGGGAGACCAAAATCTGGCCAAAGTATTAGCTGCTGACGCCTGCTCTCGAATTTTAGACTTAGAGCGTTATGGAACCCGGTTTGTCCGTGATACTGAAGGTCATTTCAGCCTTGGTCAGTTTCCGGGACAATCCCAGCCACGCAACTTATTTGTAAAAGGTGGCGGACTAGGATTAGTTTCCTCCTTAGCTAAGGCTTGCCAAGCACATGCTAACATATTGATTATTGATGATTTTTTTGTATCCGGACTGATTACCGGACAATCATCGCAAGAAAATGTGGCAGTTGGTGCAATAGGAATAAATTTAAGAAATGGACAATTGACCTTAATTCAGGCCAAAGCTGTAGTAATGGCCACCGGTGGCTGCCAATGGTTATGGGAAATCAATGATTGTCCCACCGACGCTACCGGCGAAGGCTTAGTCTATGCCTATCGGGCCGGAGCAGACCTGATCGACATGGAAATGGTATTATTTTATCCGTCAGTGATTGTTTGGCCCCCATCTGTTAAAGGGGCTTTTGCCCATTATGAATTTCTGGCCGCAGATATCCTGGACGGCAATATTTATGACCATGTTGGCAACTCGGTCTTGCCGAAACCTCTGCCCATCCGCAATGAAGCTATGCAACTAATGGCCAAAGCAATTAATGATGGCCGCGGCAGTGAACACGGCGGATTATTTTGGTACGTGGGTAATTCCCCAAACGGACTAAAACGTGTCCGGGAGACTTTAAATATCGCCCAGTATAATTATATTAAATCCCATGGAATTGATCCGGCGACTGATAAGATTGAGGTAGCTCCGGGCGCCCACTACCTGTTGGGGGGAATACACATCAACGAGCAATGCCAAACAACCGTTAACGGGTTATTTGCTACCCCGGAATGTGCGGGAAATTTTGACGGTGCTAACCGGTTAGCCGGCAGTGGCATTACCGCAACTCAGGTCTTTGGCGCTAAAGCCGGTTTTGCCGCCCATCAGTGGGCAGTTGCCAATCAATATATTGACGCCAATCCGGCTTCAATTGAACAAGAAACATGGCGCATTGCCGGCAAAATATCGACCACCAATAATTATCAAGGAACGGCCATAAGCGAGCTGAGGAACCGTTTACGGACCGCCGTTCAATCCTATGCGGGAGTTAATCGAAACGGCGAAGGACTTGCCCGTTTAACTAAAATTGCTAAGGAAATACGGGAGGAATTATCCCAGTTACAAGTACCGGAAGTTAAAGTTTATAACCAACAATTAATTGATTTGCTGCAGCTCGAAAGCATGTGTGAAGTTGCAATGTTAGTAGCTGAATGCGCCCTAATGCGCCAAGAATCGCGTGGCCATCATTACCGAACTGACTTTCCCCGCCAAGATGATCAGAACTGGCTAAAACATACCCTGGCAGTCAGTATGGGGATTGAACCCAGGTTTGCCACCAAACCCATCAATATGCTATCAGAGTAGAGGTATTATTTAAAAACAAAGGCCGTGCTGAATTTAAATTCAACACGGCCTCTCTTTATTTACCATTTACTGCTCAATCGGACCAGCCCACTGATTCATTCCGCCGGACACATTATAAACATTCGCAAAACCCTTATTTCTGAGCAGCTTTGTTCCCTGTGCACTGCGGTTGCCACTGCGGCATATCAACAGTACTTTCTTATCTTTAGGTATCTCATCCAAGCGGTCAGCCAATTCATTTAATGGAATTAAAGCTACTCCGGGAATATGTCCTTGCCGGTATTCTTCCGGCGTTCGGACATCAATAATCACTGCCTCTTTGGCTTTCCACAGTACGACCGCCTGCTCGATCGAAACATTTACATCTTCAGCGACCTTGTTGGCACTGCAACCAACAATATTCGCCAAAAGCAAAATCAGTAACAACACCAGTACCGGGATTATTATCTTTCGCATTATAATACTCCTTATATTTAAACTAAGATTATTATACATAATCCTCAACATTCGGACAAAGCAAAAAACAGTCAAATTTTTTCCATCATTTCCTACCTAATTGCCAGCTCAAGCACCTCCGGATTAACACAATTATCAGGAACTTGATTGTTAAGAACTTTAATCACATTATTTACGGCAATCAACCCCATATTAGTCCTTGTTTCGATGGTAGCTGACGCAATATGCGGTACCAGTACCACATTATCAAGTTTTAGCAATTCGGGATGAACGTCCGGTTCATTTTCAAACACATCTAAGCCTGCTCCCCAGATCTGTTCCTGTTGCAGCGCTTTAACCAGTTCAGTTTCATCCACCACCGGTCCACGCGAAGTATTTATTAAGATAGCAGTTCTCTTCATGATTTTTAATTCCTCTGCGCCGATATAGTGGCGGGTTGTTGGTAAAAGCGGAATATGCAGTGAAACGTAATCAGCTTGCCGCAGCAGCGTTTCTTTATCTGTATATTCGCCACCTGTTGCTTCTTCAAACGCCTGATTCGGTTGGGTATCGGTGTATAAAATTTTCATCTTAAAGCCCTTGGCTTTTTGGGCAAAGTTGCGGCCAATCCGTCCGGCACCAACAACACCTAATGTTTTACCGGTTATATCCATACCTAAGTACAATAACGGTCCCCAACCTGTGAACTTGCCAGTTCGCAAAAACTTTTCAGCAGAAGGTATACGGCGAGCTGTGGCAAACAACAAGGCCCAGGCGCAATCAGCCGTTGCATCATCCAATACCCCCGGGGTATTGGTAATTATAACCTTTCTGGCAGTTGCCGCCTTAATATCGATATTATTAAAACCTACGGCATAATTGGCAAATATTTTGCACTGTCTGCCGGCCTGCTCGAATACCTCGGCATCGATTATGTCTGTTAACAGACAAATAACCGCCTCCCTCTCCTGTACCTTAGTTAGCAACTCTTGTTTGGAAAGCACCCGGTCAGCAGGATTTATTTCTACGTCACAGTGCTGCTGCAATAATTCAATGGCCGGCTGGGGAATTTTGCGGGTAACGTAAACATTAGGTCTCTTCATTCAAATCACTCCCTTGCATATTAAGTTAAATATTTTACTTTGCTTTGTCTACTTCCTGCCGCTTAACAGGGACCTTTGCATCATTTGAATTAAATATGAATCTGGTGCGGTAATCCCACCGGACTTGTATATTATCCGCCAGTCTGCCAAACACTAACCACAAAACTATCGTCTAAAGGCTGATATATTATGAATAAAAAAATTAAGCCATGGTCTCAGGCCCATTCGGCTAAGACTTTTGCCACTCTGCGCAACTTACAATCTACTATTCATCATGCCAAAGACATCGAGCAAGACATCCGTATTCTCGCACGGCAGCTTAAAGAACAAACTGTTACCACCCAAATATATCAATTAGATAAAAATATCGAAACAAACCTCCGTCATCTCCAAAAGGTTTTTTCCGACGGCGATGATGTGATTATTCGCCGCTTACTGGTCAGCCCGGCTCGACAAAAAGCTGCTTTAATTTATATCGAAGACATGGCCGATCAGGCCGTCATTAATAATCACATTATCGCCAAACTTACTTGCTCCTGCTTTGGGGTTGATAATAATCGCAATTCTGACAACCTTGCCGGGTCAATAACCAATATTTTAACCGCCGGGTCGTTGACCGAAACCATGGAAATTCAACAGGCTGTCCAGCGGGTTCTGCTAGGCGATACCTTGCTGCTGCTGGACGGAGTCCCAACATTGTACATAATTGCTACCAGAAATGTAAAACTGCGGTCAGTCTCACCGCCGGATACAGAGCCTACCGTAACCGGCCCCCGTGATAGTTTTATCGAGGATTTGCGCACCAATATTACGCTAGTTCGCCGACGTGTCAATAATCCCAACTTAGTTATTAAGAAATCAGTTGTCGGTCAGCGCAGCCATACCGAAATTGCGGTTACCTATTTGAAAGGAGTGGTGAATTATAAATATGTCTGCGAAGTTGAACGGCGGCTTAATAATTTACAAATTGATATGCCGGAAAATTTAGCTATTCAAAATCTCATTGCCGACCACCCGCATTCTCCATTTCCTACCACTCAGCAGACTGAGCGGCCGGACCGCTTTGTATCAGCATTATTAAAAGGCAGAGTCGGAATTATTATTGACGGTATGCCATTCGCAGTATTAGTTCCTACGGTACTATCCGACCTGTTTAAAGCAACGGATGATTACCAGGAAAAATGGATGACCGCCACGGCAATCCGGCTGCTGCGCTATATAGTCGCCTTTTTCGCTCTCAGTATTCCGGCGATGTATATTGCCATCACCGCCTTTCATCCGGCGATGATTCCTACCCCTTTGGCTTTAGCCATCGGTATTTCTCGTGAAGGTGTACCTTTTCCCTCATTTTTGGAAGCATTGATAATGATATCATTTTTGGAAATAATGCATGAAGCCGGTATCCGTCTGCCGCGAACGGTTGGACAAGCTGTCAGTATTGTCGGCGGTCTGGTTATTGGCGACGCCACCGTCCGGGCCGGCCTGGTCAGTTCACCCTTGGTTATAATTACCTCGTTCACCGCTATCGCCACCTTTAGTATTCCTGATTATCGTCTGGCTCTGGCCATTAGGTTGTTAAGAATGCCGCTGATGGCTGCTGCCGCCAGCTTCGGCATGTATGGATTAATGATTGCGCTATTAATAATTTTTATTCATTTGAGTAACTTGGAAAGCTTCGGCGAACCATATTTAGCGCCGTTAATTCCCCAAAGTTTGTTACGCCTTGATGATTTAAAAGATACTTATATTGTTGCACCGACATCGGTCAGAACCGTCCGGCCAACTTATCTTGAACCGGAAGATTTAACCCGTCAAGACCCTACTAAGTAGAATAGAAAGGATAATATATGAATCCTTCGACCCGCATTACACCGCTGCAATTCTTAGTACTGACCATCAGCATAACATTTGGTACCAGTATCTTGACCCTGCCGCGCAAACTAGCCAAAATAGCCGGTGAAAATATGTGGATGCCGGTGTTGCTGGGGGCTTTCGTAATTTATTTCTCGTTCCGGATTTCTCTGCAACTGGCAGCTCTTTTCCCTAACTATACTTCCGTGGCCTATCACCGCCTGTTATTGGGAAATTTCGGCGGAACATTGTTAAACATATATCTTTTGACTTTAATGGTGTTAGTAACAGCCTTATTTCTGCGTTTATTTGTGACAGCTATAAAAATTTACTTATTGGACTTGACACCACTAATAGTAGTCACTTCATTATTGACACTTCCTGTTATCTATGCTGCTCAATATGGACTGATTCCCGTGTTAAGACTTGTACAATTCATAATATTGCCTGCTTACAGTCTATTTCTGGCTTTAATTCTGCTGGGTTTTTTGTCGGTAAAAACTACTAATTATCAGCCGGTGTTAGCCGAAGGAATAAAACCTGTTTTACTCGGTATTCCCTCAACGTGGATGAGTTATTCCGGCATCGAGTTGTTGATTGGATTTTTATATAGCAGCATTACCAGGCCTAAAGCATTAGTTAAATTCGGTCTTGCCGCAATTGTAATTATAGCCGGTTTATATCTGCTGATTTCACTGATAACCCTAGGCATATTAGGAGCCAAGAATACTATGCACATACTTGTCCCTACTATAATGGCCTACCGCTCGGTGGAAATTCCCGACACATTTGTGGAACGGCTGGATGGCTATTTAATGGTTATCTGGATTGCTATTTGTTTTGATGCCCAAATTGGCTGGATTTATTTTAGTTCCGCCATAATAAAACAAATGTTTGATGTTGAGTATGTACGGCCAATAGTTGCGCTGCTTATTCCAATCATAATTTACCTTGTTATGTTACCACCAAATATTCAGGCAATCGACAAACTAAGCAGCTTGGTTAATCTGGCCGGTATAGTATGGGGATTAATTATCTTGCCGCTGCTGCTGATTTTGGCCTTGTGGAAAAGAAAGAGGAATGACGAATGTTAAAAAACTTTGCCGGAATCTTGTTGCTTGTTCTAACATTATTTATTACTGGTTGCTGGGACCGGCGGGAAATAGAAAACCGCGGTTATGTCCTGGGCGTAGGAATCGACCATGTTGAATCCACCGAACCCAAAGGACAGTATGATTTAGACAAAGCAGCCCAGGCCGCCGGTCGGCGAAAATACAAAATTACTTTTGAATTGCCCAAGTTTCGTAAACAAGAAGCCAGTAAAGAATTAAGCAGCGGTCAATCGCACCTTATTTGGTCGGCCGAAGGTGAGTCACTGTTTGCGGCAACCAGAGCAGTTAGTGCCAAAGTATATTTTGCCCCTTTTTTCGAAGATATTCAGATCATCGTTTTCAGCGAACAAGTAGGCAAAGAAGGCATTAGAGACATTTTGGATTTTTTTCAGCGTGATGCCGAAATGCGGCGGCGGGTAAAACTTCTTGTAACACCCGGGCGGGCTGAGGAGGTGTTGTCAGCTAAACTGCAGGTCGAAGAAGTTAACAGTATGTTCATTGCCAAGACCATGAACAGCGTAAGCAAGTATCCTCATTTTTCCAGTGAAACGGAATTAGGACAAGTCGCAAGCTTTCTGCGCAATCACCAATCCTTTACCTTACCATTAGTAGTAGTAGAAAATAAAGAAGTCCGTTTAACCAAAGCAGCCGTATTTAATAATCAGGGAAAAATGATCGGCAAATTAAATGAGTTGGAGGTCATGGGCGGCAAAATATTGCGCAAAAATCTGCAAAAAGGGATAGTTACCGTTCCTAATCCGGCTAATCCCAGCAAACTAGCCGTATTTGAAATACTTGAACACAGTATAAAAGTCGACTCCCTGTTAGTTGATAACCAAATAAATTTCGTAGTAAAAGCCGTCTTTATCGGTACAATTGCTGAAAACATGGAACCTAAGCAAAGTGCAATAGACAGTTCCTTTCTAAAAAAGCTTGAGCAAGAACTTGTCGACTATATTTCAGCTATTATCAGAAGCGGTTATCGTAAGCAGCAATTACTACACGCCGATGTTTCTGAACTGAATAGTTTGGTTTACCGCCAGCACCCGCACTATTGGAAACAGATAAAAGACCGCTGGGATGAAGAAATATTCCCAACGGTGCCTCTGGAAGTGGATATAAAAGTAAATATTGCCAGACCGGTTCTCATGGATTAATCATTTAATTATCAGCAGAATCCCGCCGATTATATAGAGCCAGCCGCCAATACGGGCGATCCTCTCCGCCTTCTGATGATTTAGCCGCCGGGCATCCCGCACATTAAAATAGAGCGAATATGCTCCTGTTAATACCAGAATAGCACCAAACATAGGCGTCAGGGGTAGTTTCAGTATTGGCAACAGCGAACTATCTGACACAGTCATCTTCCTTTTTAGTTATAGTATACCCGTCCAGCCAAAATTAACCATCACTAACGAAACAGTTTATTCAATATATTCTTTTTGACGGACTGTTCAAGATCTTGCTGCGAAGTCGGTATTTTACTCTTTTGCATATTTTGTAACCCGTCGCGGCTCAATTGCTCCGGATAGAATGTTCCCAGCACCGTTTGAATAGCAACATTAGATGTTTCGGTTGACTTTCCCTGCTTGACAAAATTTCCTGTCAATGTCCGAAAGTCTATTCCATATGCTTTACCATCGTAAATAGTAAATTTTCCTTTTGTAATATATTGCTGGTCGCGCCCGCTGGTATGAGCGGTTAAACTAAGCGGACCTTGTACATCTTTTTCGGTAAGTTGCGAGCTGTCCAATCCGTTGCCGCTCAAATCTAATTCAATTTGGCCATCGGCAAGGATCTCGCCGTCAACGGCGATTGCTCCGCCATAGGCTTTTCCGGTGGCCTGATTAATAACCAGCCGGTTTTCAACGTAACGAAATTTACCACTAATCCCAGTAACATTCATATCCTGTACAGTCATCCCCGGCGCTTGAAAGCTGCCGGAAAATAAAGATGAGTTTTGTTGCTCATTCCTATATGCTTCGATCTTCAATGGATGTTGGATTGTCAAACCGGCCACTAAAGAATCCGGCTCGGCAGTAATTGCAAATTTACCGGGATCCTTATTACCCCAATTGCCGGAAACCCGTATACTGGATTTGCCGATCATCCCCTGAAAGTCAACTAAGAAATCAGGATAATTGCTAAAATTAATTGAGCCGTTTACCTTGTCCAAAGTCTTACTGGTGGTGGCACTTTTAACATGGATTTTGGCGTCCAGCAGTTTCACTCTCCCGCGAAACTTAGTTTCTGATTGATTATCAGGTATAATCCGCTGTATATTCCAGTAATCCTTCTTTTCTTGCAGCCAAACTTCCGCCTGTTCAACTTCCACCTCATTGACACTTTGCACACCCAAACTACCGTTCCAGAGGTCTGAGAACTGCCATTTGAACTTAAACAGCGGAGCCTTAAGCACAACCGCTCCTGTGGTGTCATTTACCTGAACATCTCTTACTTTCACCCAACCTAAGATTGATACATCAATATCTCCTGCTTGCAGATTACCATTTAATTGACTACCTGCCTTGGCAATTAAGCTTTGTTGCAGAGACCGGCCGGCTTTTGCTGAAAAAACATTCCACCCTATTAATAGCACAGCCAAGACGGCAACGGCAACGCCGATACCTGTTCGATTCATAATTATTTTCCGCATAGCGGCACCTCCTCTTAATTTCTTGAATCCCATTATATAAGGTAAGACAAGAACTAAACCGTAACAACTACCACTGTAAGACCTATTATTGTCAAGTAAGCCAGTGAACTCGTTTCAGCAAAGCTGAACATCGGGGGCTCAGGTGGAGAGTCAACCCCACCTGAGCTGACGCCGCCTATAGAGGCGGGAGTCTTAACTCGCTGAATAAGATAGATTGCGGCAGCAGAGTAAGAGAGAGGTCTAGAACAACGGCACTGGCATGCAACAAGTTAGTAATACTTTGCAGGATTTTGATGATTAAACTGTAATACAGAACATAGGTAGCACAAATATGTTAAGCTTATCCGAATCAATAGTTTGCACCCATTTAGTGCTAATTCCTGTTGAAAAGATAATTATACTTAAATACATTACAGAGGGGGTATTTCTATGATTTTAGACAAATTCTCATTGGCCGGACGCACAGCCATTGTAACCGGTGCCAGCCGGGGGCTGGGCCAGAGTATGGCATTAGCCTTAGCTGAAGCAGGAGCTGATATAGTTGCTGTAGCCAGCTCAGCCAAAGTCACCGATACTGCAGCGGCAATCAAGTCGCTTGGGCGGCGTTCAATAGCGATCCAAGAGAATTTAGCCGACATACATACTATTCCAGCAATAATTGAAAAAACCCTGGCTGAGTTTCAAAGAATTGATATCTTAGTAAACTGTGCCGGAATTATCAGGCGTGCGCCGGCGCTGGAATTCTCGGAACAGGACTGGGACAATGTAATCGATGTAAACCAAAAAACATTATTCTTTCTTTGCCAGGCAGCTGCTAAGCAAATGATAAAGCAAAACAGAGGCAAAATCATAAATATTGCCTCTATTTTGTCCTTCCAAGGCGGCATAATCGTTCCTTCATATACGGCCAGTAAGTCAGCGGTAGCCGGCTTAACAAAAGCCTTAGCCAATGAGTGGGCGGCATATGGAATCAATGTTAATGCGATTGCCCCAGGTTATATGGCTACCGAAATGACGGCTGCTCTGCAAGCCGACAGTGAACGTTCGCCGGCCATTCTCGCCCGTATTCCTCAAGGACGGTGGGGAACTCCGGAAGATTTGCAGGGCGCAGTAGTATTTCTCGCTTCTGATGCCTCAAATTATCTTCAAGGTCATGTTTTAGTTGTTGACGGTGGCTGGCTAAGCCGCTGATAATAGAATACAGATCACACTAATAATATAATGACTTACTTATCTGCTTCCTGTTAACAATATGTTAATGGGACCTTTTTCTTATTTTAGCAAGAATATATTTATATATATTGTGGTTAATGATAATTGGATATACAATATATAGTGTAATGATACTTTTCAACTACATATGGGGGTGGAGGTAAGTGCAAGTTATTAAGCGCCAAGGTAACTTAGTGGAGTTTGACTCGGCTAAAATTCGCAGAGCCATCGAAAAGGCCATGTCCGAAACAAAAACTGGAGTTGACGAAAACCTCAGTCAACAAATAACCGCTCAAATTGAAAAAAAATTACAAGAGAAAAATCATTGGGCCCATGTTGAAGAAATCCAAGATCTTGTCGAATATTATTTAATGGAAAGTCCGCGCAAAGATGCTGCCAAACAATATATAGTATATCGTTGGGACCGGGAAAAAGCACGTATTCAGAAAAATGCAGATGAGTATGTCATGATAACCGATGCCTTCATTAGCAAATTTAAGCATTTACCGTCACCACTCCGGCAATTAGGAAATTTCGTCTATTACCGCACCTATTCCCGCTATTTGCCGCAAATGCATCGCCGGGAGTATTGGTGGGAAACCGTTCGCCGGGCTGTTGAATATAATACCTCGCTTGTCCCCACTTCCCGGGAAGAAGCCGAAAAATTATTCGAAAATATTTTTAATTTGCGCCAGTTTCTGTCAGGCCGTGTATTTTGGGTCGGTAATACCCCGGTAACTGCCAATTATCCCATGGCCAACTATAATTGTGCGTTTACAATTATTGATTCGTTTAAATCATTTAAAGATTTATTCTATTTATTGATGATCGGATCAGGTGTTGGTGTACGGATACTTAAAGAAGATGTCAAATTCATTCCCAAAGTTCATGCTGAATACGAATTGATCCATCGTGATTATATCCCGGTAGCTACTGATGAGCGGGATGATAACACCAGTTTCATCTTTAATAAGCATACGGCGGAGATACGGGTCGGCGACAGTAAAGAAGGCTGGGTCCAAGCTTTAGGATATTTCTTTGAACTAATCAGCAGCTATGAATATAAAAATATCCGCACTATTATCATTGACTACTCCCATGTCCGTCCTAAAGGCGAAAAGTTAAAAACCTTCGGTGGAACTGCCAGCGGACATGAAAGCCTAAAGAACATGTTTCGCAAAATTGATAAAGTTATTCGCCGCCGCTATAATGAAGCAGGTAAAATGCGGGTAAATTTAAGACCTATTGATTGTTTGGATATTGCTAATATCATCGGTGAAAATGTAGTAGTTGGCGGAGTACGCCGTACTGCCGAAATGATTATTATTGATGCCGAAGATCAGGAATGTATTGAAGCCAAGTCCAATTTGTATAAACAAGCCGATGGCAAATGGATCGTTAACCAAGACCTAGTTCACCGCCAAATGAGCAATAATTCGATCTATTATACCGGCAAACCTTCCCGGGAGAAATTAAAATGGCAATTGCAACGAATGAGGTATTCCGGTGAACCCGGTTGGATCAATCATGAGGCTGCAGCTAAACGCCGTCCCAACATGAACGGCGTAAACCCCTGCGGCGAGATTTTGCTTGACTCCAAAGGATTGTGCAATTTGACCACAATTAATGTTTACAGCTTTGTCCGTCCTGACGGAACCCTGGACTTAGCAGAACTGTTAGAAGCACAACGGTTGTCGGCCCGAGCGGCTTATCGGATGACTTGTGTAGAATTAGAACTGCCTGATTGGGACATTGTTCAACGACGGGACAGGCTGTTGGGATGTTCATTAACAGGATGGCAGGATATGGTTAATGCCCTGAATATGGATAAAGACGATCAAGCCAAGCTGCTGCGTCAATTACGGGATATTGCCCACCAGGCTGCCAAGGATTATGCCCATGAACTAGGTCTATCCGAACCCCTGTTGGTAACAACCGTCAAGCCGGAAGGAACCCTAAGCCAGTTGCCTACGGTATCCAGCGGAGTTCATTATGCTCATTCCCCTTACTTTATCCGTCGGGTACGCGTAAGCAGCGATGACCCGATGGCCAAAGTCTGTGAGGAACTCGGCTATCCGATGTTTCCGGAAGTCGGCCAAAAATGGGAAACATGTACAACTAAAGTAATAGAATTTCCGGTTCAAGCCCCGGACGGAGTTACTAAATATGATATTTCGGCTATCAAGCAACTAGAAAACTATGAACTGTTTATGGAAAACTATGTCGATCATAATTGTTCTATTACTGTATCCGTTCGCAATGATGAATGGGAAGCTGTTGAAGATTGGGTCTGGAATAATTGGGACAAAATCGTCGCTGTCTCATTTTTGCCGCTTGATGACAGTTTCTACGAATTACTTCCCTATGAGGCTATAACAAAAGATGAATTTGAACGTCGTCAAGCCGACATGAAGCCCTTTATTCCTTCGCTGCTGACAAAATATGAAAGTGGACAGGGCGATTATGAACTTGAGAATGATAATTGTGAAAATGGAATCTGCCCTATTCGTTAGTCAAACTAAATAAGAGCGGTCTGGTCTGGCTAGTGAAGTGCCCCCTGTCAAGTAGACAGGGGGCACTTCACCATTGCGGTAAAATATAAATGGCTTAGCGTGTAGGAACTTGGCGCATTCTGTCGAATATAAAAAGACTGATATTGAGATAACAAGCAGGTGTATATTATGATCAAGTTTACCAGTGTAAAAACGAAATTAATTATGGCAATTGCGTTGTTAACACTTCTACTAATGTTTTTCATGTCATACTTCATTGTTACTCATGTTGAACAATCTTTTAAACAAACCACTGCGAATCATGAATATACCTTGGTAGCATCTATTGCCAAGGAAATCGACGACAAACTCGACACTGCGCAAGATGTATTGGTACAGCTTGCAGCCGTTATGCCTGCTGATATTGCTTATAATCCTGATCAAGCACAGCATTTTTTAGATAGCCATACGGACGCCCAGACGATTTTTGATAATCATATTTTTATCTTTTCGGCTGACGGTAAAATTATTGCCGAATCACCATTTGAACCAGAACGCCGGGGGAGAGATTTTTCCCACCGTGATTACATTCGTAAAACTCTTAAAACCCGTAAGCCTTATATTTCCGAACCTTACATCTCATCCCAAACCCACCACCATCCGGCCATAATGTTTACGGCGCCGGTATTTGATAGCAATGGAAAACTTACAGCCATTTTAGCCGGCGGACTGGACTTATTAAAAGATAATTTTTTGGGTGGTTTAACCCAAACCAAGATCGGAAAAACAGGTTATGTGTATCTGTACACTACCGACAGAACTATAATCGTTCATCCTGATATCAGTCGCATTATGAAGCAAGATGTTCCGTTAGAATCTAATATTCTGTTTGACAAAGCAATTGAGGGCTTTGACGGTACGGGCGAAACAGTCAATTCATTAGGAATCGCCATGTTTTCATCTTTCCATCATTTGAAAAATACTAATTGGATCTTAGTAAGTAATCATCCCATTGCCGAACTTTATGCTCCGCTTGCTCAGACCAAACAATATTTTATTGGGTTGATAGTAATCAGTCTTGGTCTGTTAATAATTTTTTTATCCTATGCAATCCGTCACTTAACCAATCCCATTACCAGATTGACTCACCATGTAGAGCAGTTATTTAATAAACAAGGACAAGATCGCTTGACCAAGCTTGACAGCAAGGACGAAATTGGAGCATTATCACAAGCATTCGATAAAATGGTCATTGAGTTGGATTGTAAGACGAAATATTTAGAAACCAGCGAAGAATTATACCGGACAATGGTTCAGTTTGCGTCTGAAATGATCTTCTGGTTATCGCCTGAACATACTTTATACTATATTTCACCTAATTGTCACCGCATTACCGGCTACAGCGATACTGACTTCTATGAAGACCCTGACTTGCTGGCCAGAATAGTCTATCCGGCAGACTTACCTGCTTTTGATATGTTTATGGACTCCTCGCTGACAGACCATAATAATTCTTATGAATTCCGTATTATCAATAAAAATAATGATATTCGCTGGGTCAGTGCCCTTTCCCGCCTCGTCCGGAATGAAGACGGTATCTTTAAAGGAATTAGAGCCAGCTATCAAGATATTACCCAACGGAAACAGATTGAGCAGCAATTGCAATATATCAGCGTCCATGATGCTTTGACCGGCTTATTAAACCGGGCATCATTCGAAGCTGAACTCAAAAGACTGGAAACGACTGCCGCTAATCCTATTTCAATTATAATATGTGATGTTGACGGCTTAAAGTTGATCAATGATACTTTTGGCCATCAACGTGGAGATTTGCTGCTTAAGCAGGCCGCTAAAGTCTTACAGACCGTTTTTCCCAAGCAGGCGAAGATTTATCGTATCGGCGGTGACGAATTTGTTATAATACTGGGCCATGATAAGCTTCAACTAATTGAAGCTTACTGTGAACAGATTAACCGAACAGCTACCGAATGCAATATTAACAATTCACAGCTTCTATTAAGTCTGTCGATTGGATTTGCAATAAGCTCACCAGACAAAAATAATATTTTTGACTTGTTCAAACAAGCCGATGATAATATGTATCGCCATAAATTACTCCACAGTAAAAAAACACGCAGTACTATCATTCAAACCATAATGAATTTGCTTGATGCCAAAGATACTGAAAATCATACTGCCCGTTTACAAAAATTATTAACGCTTGTCGGACATGAAATGGGCTTGACTAGCCGGGTTATCAGCGATCTTAAGCTGCTGGCTCAATTTCATGATATCGGCAAAGTCGGAATATCGGATCAAATATTGTTAAAACCAGGTCCGCTGGATTCGCACGAACTACTTATTATGAAGCGGCATCCTGAGATTGGACACCGCATTGCTTTATCCAGCCCCGAGCTATCTCCCATTGCCGACTTAATTCTTAAACACCACGAATGGTGGAATGGAGAAGGATATCCGCTTGGGCTGCAAGGAAAGGATATTCCGCTGGAATGCCGAATTTTTGCCCTGGCGGATGCTTATGAGGCTCTAACCAGTAACCGGCCTGATCGAAGCAAAATAACTCATGAACAAGCAGTTAGCCAGTTGAGGGAATACAGTGGCCGCCAATTCGATCCCCAGTTAGTTGAGAGCTTTGTGCAAGCAGTTGAAAAAAATCTCAGTACTTTGTATAGTAAGGACGGCTTATGATGTTCAATAAACATTGGCCCTATTTGTATATTGCCTCAGCCGCAGTGTTGTGGGGAATTATTTCTATTTTTGTAAAATCACTGGCCAATTACGGCTTTACTTCTTTACAAATCGTCACAATTAGGGTTATAACAACTTCATTAATATTATTGCAGTATTTATATCTTACCAACAGGCTCAGCTTATTACGAATCAGATTAAAAGATATTAGCTTGTTTATCGGTACCGGAATTGCCAGTATTGTGTTTTTTAATTGGTGCTATTTCTCGGCTATTCAGCAAATCTCAGTATCTATTGCTGCTGTTTTATTGTATACTGCGCCGGCATTCGTAACTATCTTAGCCAGAATTTTTTTCGGTGAACAAATTACGGCAACTAAGCTATTTGCTCTGCTGGGAACATTTATTGGCTGCGCATTGATAACCGGAGTGATACCCCATGCAAGCAGTAATATTTCAGTATCCGGATTGTTATTAGGCTTGGGTTCGGGACTTGGCTATGCATTATATAGTATTTTTGGCAAATTTGCCCTGCGCAGCTACACCCCTTGGACTGTAACAACCTATACTTTTATTATTGCCAGTACGGCCGTACTGCCGTTCAGCGAAATATGGGAAATGACTGACATCTTTACCGATTGGCGAGTTATTTTGCTAAGTCTGGGACTAGGTATATTCCCAACAACCTTAGCCTACCTGCTATATACAGCTGGGTTGCACCGTATTGAAACAAGCAAAGCTTCGATCACATCAACTTTGGAGCCAATTGCTGCAACTGCAGTGGGAATATTTATTTTTAATGAAACCCTCTCCCTTGGACAAATATTAGGCATTGGTCTGATTATTGCGGCGGTCATTGCCATCCAAAAAGAATAGCAGCCTAATACATGTATAGTCTAGTATTTTCCTGCGCAAGCTGATATAATGGCAAAGTCTTTAACAATAGTGAAGAGGTGTCAAGAATATGTCCAACAATTTCCAACAGTTGGGAATAAGCAGCCAACTGGAGAGCAAACTGAATGAAAACGGAATAACTAATCCGACTCCCATACAAAGCCAAGCTATACCGCTGATATTAGCAGGAAAAGATTTATTAGCCCAATCACAAACCGGAACCGGCAAAACACTGGCTTTTTTATTGCCGCTGTTAGAAAAGATTACTCCGGCTAAACCTTTTGTTCAAGCCATGATCATCACACCGACCCGGGAATTGACACTGCAAATTACTGCAGCTGTGAAAGATTTGGCTGCCACTGCCGATATCAGCGTCCTATCCGTGTATGGCGGACAAGCCATTGACCGTCAATTGAAAAAATTACATAATAATCCGCAGCTGGTAATCGGTACGCCAGGCCGAATTCTCGATCATTTACGCCGGCAAACTATTGATTTATCCAGACTGGCTCACCTGGTGCTGGATGAAGCTGATCAAATGCTGCAAATGGGTTTTTTGGAAGATGTTGAAGAAATTATGCAGCAATCTTCAAGAAAACATCAGACCATCTTATTGTCGGCAACTATCCCGGCGAAAATTGCCGCCTTAGCTGCCAACTATATGAATAATCCGGTTCAAATCCGCATACCCAGCCCCCACATCACCTTGGATGAAATTAAACAGATTATGGTCGAAACAACTGAAGAAAATAAAATTGACCTGCTTTGCCGGCTAATTAATGAATACCAACCATATTTGGCTATCGTTTTTTGTCATACTAAACAGCGGGCTATCGCCGTAAACACGGCCTTAATTCAGCGCGGATACCAATCTGATGAGTTACATGGCGATTTGTCCCAAGCTAAACGAACGATGGTAATGCGCCGCTTTAGCACTGCAAAACTGCACATCTTGGTAGCAACAGATATCGCTGCGCGGGGATTAGATATTGAAGGAGTAACGCACATTTTCAATTATGATATTCCGCATGATGTCGAATCGTACATCCACCGTATCGGCCGAACCGGGCGGGCCGGACAAACCGGTGTGGCTATAACCTTCGTAACTCCTAACCAGCGCAAATATTTTAGATTGATCGAGCAAAGCATCCGTCTGTCGGTTGAACAACTTAATACTAAACATAAGACGGTAACCGGTGCTAAGCGAGAACAACGGCCTGCTAAAACTCAAAAGCCGACAGCAAGCCGTACGGCGAAAGTTCATAGCGGCCTAAATCAAAGAAGCCGGCGAAAGCCAAGCTCCTCCTCCCAGTCCAAAAGCTATGCAAACAAAACAGCGAAACGCACTTAAGCGTTTCGCTGTATCTTTTTTCTATACAATTTTTAACGTCCAATCCTCGACATTCCAAATACCCGATACCCAGTCTTCATAGAATTCCGGTTCATGTGATACCAATAAGACCGTACCTTTAAATTCGACCAGCGCTTTTTTCAGTTCAGCTTTAGCATCAACATCGAGATGATTGGTAGGCTCATCCAATACCAACCAATTAATATCTTTCAGCATTAGTTTGCACAGCCTTACTTTTGCATTCTCACCGCCGCTCAATACCATCATCTGACTGGTAATATGTTCGTTGGTAAGACCACAACGGGCTAAAGCTGCCCGAACTTCAAAATTAGTCAAACCAGGATATTCGTTCCAGACTTCATCGATAGCCGTATTGGAATTGTTCCGGCTTGATTCTTGCTCAAAATAACCGGGATACAAATAATCACCCAACTGAATAGTTCCGGCAAACGGTTTAACATACCCCAGCAATGTTTTTAACAGCGTCGATTTTCCTAATCCGTTTACCCCTCGTATCGCAATTTTCTGTCCCCGTTCCAAAACGATATCAACCGGCCGGGTCAAGGGCTCTTCATAACCCAACACAATGTTTTGGGCCTCAACAATAAATCTGCCGGGCGTACGCGCTTCGCGGAATTGAAAAAACGCCTTGGGTTTTTCCTTGGGTTTTTCTAATATTTCCATCTTGTCCAGCCGTTTCTGACGGCTGTTAGCCATCCCTCTGGTAGCGACTCTGGCTTTATTACGGGCAATAAAGTCTTCCATTCTTTCTACTTCTTGCTGCTGGCGTTCATAGGCTTTTAATTCCTGGTTCTTTTTGACGGCGTACATTTGCTGAAACTGGTCGTAGTTTCCGCTATACCGGGTTAAGATTGTATTCTCCACATGATAGATTACATTGACTACCTCATTTAGGAAACTCATATCATGTGAAACTAATATAAAGCTGTTCTCGTAATTTTTTAAATACTTCTTCAGCCATTCAATGTGTTCAAAATCAAGATAGTTTGTCGGCTCATCCAATATTAAAATAGTTGGATTACGCAACAAAAGCTTTGTTAATAAAACTTTGGTCCGTTGTCCGCCGCTGAGATCGGTGACGTCACGGTCTAGGCCAATTTCCCCCAAACCCAGTCCATTAGCAACTTCTTCAATTTTGGCATCAAGCATATAAAAACCGCCATGTTCTAACAGTTCTTGAATATCGCCGACATCCACCATCATTTTTTCTAAATCATCGGGTGCGGCCTCGCCCATTTTATCGTAAATAGACAACATCTCCGCTTCCAGGTCAAACATCGCTTGGAATGCTTCCCGCAAAACATTCCGAATTGTTTTACCCTTGGTGAGAATAGAATGCTGATCCAAATAGCCAACCGATACACGGTTGGACCAACTGACTTTTCCTTCATCCGGTACCAGTTCCCCGGTAATGATATTTAAAAAGGTAGACTTACCCTCACCATTAGCGCCGATAAGCCCCACATGTTCTCCTTTTAACAACCGGAATGAAGCATTTTCCAAGATCTTACGCGCACCAAATCCATGCGTCACATTTTCGACAGTCAATACACTCATACTATTATAGCTCCTACATTTTTTTGCAAATACCCTTTTATTCTAGCGTAACTGCGTTAGACTGTCAAAAAGAACATTACTCAGCATCAAATAGACTTGCATACTCCGCATATCCTTCCCGTTTCAAATCCTCTTTGGGAATAAATTTTAGGGCGGCCGAATTAATACAAAACCTCAATTTACCAGGTGTAGGACCATCGTTAAATACGTGGCCGAGGTGTGAGTTAGCTTCACTGCTTTTCACTTCCGTACGTATCATGTTATGACTATAATCAGCATGCTTAGTAATACTCTCTTCGTCAATAGGTTTGGTAAAACTAGGCCAGCCACAGCCGGAATCATATTTATCCCGCGACGAAAATAATGGTTTGCCGGAAACTATATCCACATAAATTCCTTCGCGTTTATTATTCCAATATTCATTATTAAACGGCGGTTCGGTCGCTCCGTGTTGAGTCACGTCAAACTGCAGCTTGGTCAGCTTTGCCAAGTCAAAATTCTGCGCCGAACCCCAGTGTTGCTTTAAAAAAGATTCCCGTCCTGAACCCTGCCGGTACATTTTATATCGTACCGGCTGCTTACAATAGTACTGCTGGTGATATTCCTCCGCCGGATAAAATTCGCAGGCCGGAAGTATTTCCGTTACAATCGGCCGGTCAAACTTTTTGCTGGCCTGCAAGGCTGTCTTTGATTCCTCGGCTGCTAATCGCTGGTGTTCATTATGATAGAATATTGCAGTTTTATAAGAATGCCCTCTGTCGGCAAATTGCCACCCACTGTCGGTAGGGTCTATTTGCTGCCAAAACACAGCCAATATATTCCGGTAGTCAATTATACTTGAATCAAAGGTAATTTCGACCGCTTCATAATGTCCGGACCGTCCGGAGCAAACTTCTTCATAACTAGGCTGTTTAGATTCTCCGCCGGTATAACCGCTGACTACCTTTACTACGCCCGGTAGTTGTTCAAACGGGCCAACCATACACCAAAAGCAGCCGCCGGCCAACGTAGCCCGCTGATATTGCTTCATATTCTCCGAACTGTACATACTATCACCGCCCTTATCCGGTATGTCAATAGCTAGTCAAGATAATCTTCACGAATTGGTACAAATACTTCGACAACCAGGGCTTCTTCCAATACCTGTACACCGTGCTCGGCCTGACCGGGAATCGACCAACTATCGCCGGCCTGTAGCTGATAATCGATGCCTTCAATAGTCATAGTCATTTTGCCTGTCAGCAAATAGCCGATTTGTTCATGAAGATGACGGTGCAACGGCAGAATTGCTCCTTCCGCCAGCGAAAACTGCATCATCATTCCTTGTTCACCTACAGCCAAGGTTTTCCTTTTTACACCCGCAATAGCGTCGACATAATTTTTGTCACTTTCCCTTACGATCATTTTCATTCGCCCCTCTCCCAAATTCAATTAGTCACACTCATCTAAATGATACACAATCCGCCAAATGTGGTAGCCAATTCGATCCAGCCAAATTAATTCATTAATTTCTTGGATACCGTCTTCCGGGTTTATTCTTCCTGCCGCAGTATCACTTAATATCTCAGCCCGTCTTGTCCGTCTGGTTTGAGCTATGGCTTTGGATGTAATTTCGACCAATGAAGCATTGCATTCCCGCGTATCACCGGACAACCAATTTATTGATTGGTCAATATCATGAAAAAGTTTGGCTGATAATGCTTGTAAAGATGACTGCTGCCGCAGAATTTCACTGTCATGATATTCTTGTATCACCTCCAGCACTCTGGCTAAATGATCAATAATATGAAGAATTGATAGATACCGCTTAAATTCCATTGTTTCAACAGCCAACGCCGGAATATGAGCTACAAAAGATTTGATCTGTTTCAGTACGGACATGGCCGTATCGAGATCCTGATTAATCTTTTCGGACGGACCTTCTTGCAGTAGTTGTTTTATAGTCTGTAATCCGAATTTAGAAGTTTCAACAATCGTTCTCCTGGCTGCCTCCACCGCTACTGAAGGAACGCTGGCAACTGTCGGGTCAAGGTACTTGGTTAAAGAAACCTCCCGCTCAGGTAAAAGCTCGCTAATTATCCGCACAAAACTATCAATAAACGGTGTTAGCAACATAATACCCAGCACATTAAATGACGTATGAAAGAAGGCTAAGGCTATTGCCGGATCTGATAAACCTATCTTATCACCGGCTTGGGCAACTAGCGTAATAAATATTGGTATCATAACAACAGCTGCAATTCCGGTAATCACATTAAATAAGATATGCGCCAGCGCGGTCCTTTTGGCTGCAACTGTGCCGCCGATTGCTGCCAAAGCAGCCGTAATTGTAGTTCCGACATTTTGTCCGATAACTAGGGCTGCAGCCTGATCCAACATTATAGCATTGGTACTTAATGCTGCCAGCGTCGTAGCTACCGCCGCGCTTGATGACTGAACAACAACAGTCATTACTATACCAACCAAAATCAAAATAACCAGATTAAATAAATTGTCGCCGGGAAATGACGCAGGATCGATTAAAGCTGACAGTTCTTTCATTCCGGCCTGAAGTGTATCAATACCGACAAAGATCAGTCCGAAACCAGCCAGCACTAATCCCAGTGCAGAATATTTATCCCGTGAAAACAGCTTAACTAATACACCCAGTCCGATTAACGGCATAGCAATTACACTTATTTTTAGTTTCAGACCAATTAATGATACGATCCAACTTGTACTGGTCGTGCCAAGATTTGAGCCGAATATAATTCCGGTTGCCTGACGAAACGTAAGCAGTCCGGCACTCACAAAGCCAATTGTTGTAAGCGTCGTCGCACTCGAAGACTGAACAACAGCTGTTACCGCCGCACCCGATAATATTGCCGATAAAGTTCCGCCGGTAAAATGGCTCAAAATCCGGCGCAATCGATCACCGGCAATTGTTTTTAATCCATCAGTCATCAAAATCATGCCTAACAGAAACAAGCCTATTCCGCCTAAAACTGCAGAAATAGTATTCATTGTCGTCTACCCTCGATATGTTATTTACACTTATTCAATATAGGAACAGCAATAATCAACTACCGCTTTTACCTGCAACTTAAATTTAGAGTCAGCCGGAATTTCAAAGCTTTCTCCGGCTGTATATTGTTTCCAATCGTTATCTGTTGGCAATAATACATCCATTTCACCGGCCAAAATCTCCATTATTTCGGCGGCGGCCGTACCAAATTCATACTCGCCGGGCAGCATTATCCCTAATGTCTTACGGGTTCCGTCAGCAAATAACACGGTGCGGCTGGTTACTTTTCCGTCAAAATATACATTTGCTTTCTTTATGACCACTACATTATCAAATTGATCCATGTTAACTACCTCCAATTAATTAAATAATTATTTCTAGATTTATGTAATGTTAGACTGTCTCTTTTGCGGAATTTTTTCTTCACAAGGAACTCCGGTCTGGCATTTTCCACATCCATATCTAGGCTTGTATTTGGCCAACACTCGGTCTAAGTAACTTGCACAAACATTATGATCTTTGCCTTTCTCATTGATCGCTAACGGCGGGCACCGCAATATACAAGCCCCGCAGAACGAGCAATTATCATAAATATTTTGGTAATAACGGGGAGTTGCTGCAATCTCCTTAGTTACGACTATACTACCAAGTCTGCCCGCGGAACCATGAGCGGTTATAAAGGAACAACTAAGTCCAAATGTTCCTAAACCGGCAATATACGCAACATGACGTTCCGACCAATTACTCCGGCGATTGGTTACAGTAAATCTGGGGTCCAGTGCCGGACAGATTGCCTCATATCCCGCCTTTGCAAACCACTCCGTCATAAATTTCCTTAAAGCATTGTTAAATTGTTCTCCCTCGATACGCCCATACAACCATTCTCGCGCCGGCAACCCCATCGTTCTGTTGGCCGTACGCACCTTTTGGGTAAACGGCAAAAAATACGAAATCACCGCTTGGCCATTAGGAAGCCATTGTCGGGGGGATAAATGCTGAGGACCAACAACATCGGTCTCTTTTAATTTTTCAAACAGCTGATCATCAACATTCGCGATTCCAACTAGCGGAGAATCAAAAATCTGAATGGTATCTAATTCGGGAACAAAATTCAACGGACTACGCATACAAAAATCCGCCATAACTTCTTCTAATGCACCCAGGTCCAATGCCATCACCTCGCCAAAAAATAATATGCAACCAACTAAGGCATTTCCCCTAAATGCGCTGTTTCTCCTTCTTTTATATGAAGAAAGTTACACAACTCCTGCTACTCGCTATCCTGTTCGATATTTTTGTTATCTTTTGGGATATTTGAGTCATCAGAAGTCAGTTCCTCGGAAAACTCAAATTGCAGAGAATTGGTTTTTAACCCGGCCGGTAAGTATTTAGTTCTATCCTGGTCGCTTTCCGTCGCAACACGGCTTCGATAGAATTTCTTGATTAGATAAGCGGCTGAATAGAAAAATACCAGCAGAAGACCGGCCACCATACCTGCTCCTTGCCCGGGAATCAACGGCATACTTGCCAGAATTAAGATACTACTTCCCAAAGCCAGCCAAGAACTGTAGGGAAAACCGGGCAGCTGGCATTTTCCATTGGGCGGGCAGCCAAACTTTTTACGGAATTTATAATGGGTAGCCAGGATAATAACATAAGCAAACAGTAGGGAAAAACCGCCGGAGCTTACTAAGAAAAGATAAACCTGTGCCGGCAATATAAAACTAAGAAAAAATGCGATTAGCATAGCAATTCCGGAAAATAAAATTCCTCTAAACGGTATATTGCCGCTATCTTTGACCCACGCCGGAGCATGACCTTCATCGGCCAGCGATCGCATGATCCGTCCCAAGCCAAACATTGCTGCCAGCATTGTTGATAATATAGCAGTGACTAATACAAAATTAATTGCATTACCGGCCCAACCTAATTGCCAGCGAACTAAAGCCGCAACCAAAGGGCTTTCTTCTTCCGACAAAGTACCGGTAGGAATCAGTGGCAATAACACGGAAACGGCTATTACATATAAACCCACCAACCCCACTACAGTATAAGCTATTGCACGGGGAACTGTTTTAAGCGGGTCAGCAGTCTCAGCTGCGGCTAAGCCAATGATCTCAAACCCGGCATATGTAAACATAACAATTAACATACTTCCGGCAATGCCGCTCACACCTGCCGGAAACCATGATTCCCGGGCCAATTCCCCTATGCCGACCTTGGGTATCCCTGGAATGGCACCAGCTATCAACGATAATCCAATTAGGATAAAGCCAATAATCGCTGCTATCTTGATCACGGCGAGGCCGCTTTCAAGTTTACTCAACCGGTCTGCTCCCAGTAAATTAAGAAACGCTACACCGATAATTATAGTTGAACCCAATATTTGCAAAGATATCCCCGGAAACCAGCCGCGCAGAAAGATTGATACGGCCGTTGCTTCGCTGGACATCGCCAGCACCAGTCCTGTCCAATACACCCAGCCTACAACGAAGCCTACACCCGGTCCATACATCTTCTCGGCAAATGCCCGAAATGAACCGGGGTCCGGGTCAGCTACCGTCATTTCTGATAACGAAAATACAATGAAATAGACTAATATTCCCCCTAATATATACGAAATTATAATTGAGGGGCCGGCAGTACGAATCGCTACAGCAGAACCCAGAAAAAATGATCCCCCCACCACTGTTCCCAGCGCCATCATTGTCAACTGCCATGCCGTTAGTCCTTTATGATGATCATTCAACCCAATCCCTCCCGAAAAATATCGTTCATTTACCAGTATCTCTCGATTGGAATTAAGTTATAAAATGAATTTGCTGGATAATCGTGATGATTTACTCTCAAGTGGATTTGCTCATATTTGGCGAATTGAGTAATACTATATCTTGGGCTTGTTTAGCACTGATAGCTTGGCAATTTCGCAGTTTAAACACAACAGTTCCGCTGGTTATGTCAATGACCAAAACCACACCGTAGCCAGGTGCAAGATATTTTTTATAATGGGCATTGACTAAATTGAAATGTTCTTCTAATACCAGACAATTAGCAAACAGCCGGAAACCTAAATCACATTCTGTCCCTATTTCCAATACCCGCCATGAATTACCGTTCTGAGCCCAAGTCTGTCCTGTATGCAGCCTATTCTTTAACCAAACCGTCTTTTCAGCCAAAGCATAGTCATACGCGTAATATATTCCGTCCTGACCGCCGAAAAAATGCTTTGTTAATCCGGTTTTTTCATCTTTACGGCCAACTATTTCCGTGCTGCTCACTAAAGTGCCGTTGCTGATATGAGCTGTGTAAAAATCGTAACTTCCTTGTTCACCGTCGCAAAACTGCTGATAGACCGCGTACTTTAAATTTGGCTTGGGAAGGTATGTTTTAGGATCACTTAACTCAGGGCCGCCGATAATTTCATGATTAATGGAATAGGCCTCGCCGTTTTCTTTCTCTACAGCAAACCAACCAATTACCGAAGTGTGACCAGGTCCTCCATCTTCAATATTTACAAATGCACGGATAACATACCGGTTTGCTTCATCAATCACTTCGAATTTCACCGGAACTTTTTTACTAAACCACTCCTTTACTTCACACAATTCGATAATGCGAGCCAGTGCTTCGTCAATTGAGTTAACTCCGTTGTCCTTTGCCGCATACACCAGACTATAATTTGCTGCATTTATTAATAGTACAATAACAAAACCCGCTATCAGCACCATCTGTCGTTTAGACACAACCCTCCACCCCCTATATATCACTTAACCAATTATAAATTCCTTTGGTAAAAAAGCTGCCTATCACTGATAAGCAGCTAAAAGCAACATCATTAAGCTAGTCTAAAGCTTTTTAATTTTATTAATAACCTCTACAATGTCCGGCAGTTCTCGTATTGGATATACCTTTACCCAAATTACTTTTCCATCCTCATTGATTAAAACATTAGCACGTTCCGAAAATCCTTCTTGATCCTGAAACAGGCCATATTGCCGTGCAACTTGCCCATGCGGCCAAAAATCGGCCAGTAGTTGAACGTTAGTTATACCCAGTTCCTTGGCCCAGGCATTCTTGCAAGGATAAGAATCAACACTTAGTCCCAGCGGCACAGTGTTATATTCTTTAAACAGAGAATAATTATCTTCTAAGGATTTCATTTGCTCAGCACAGACTCTGGTCCAGGCTAGCGGGTGCCAAGATAGGAGTACCTTGCTTCCTTTCAAATCTGACAGTTGCACTTCATCTCCACGATTGTCTTTCAAAACAAAATCATAAGCATCGTCGCCAACCGTAATTTGCTTCATGAGCAACATCCCTCCATTTTTTTATATCTAAGACAAATTCCATAATACTTTTCAAAATCTCTTCCGCCCCTCATTTGGTACTGTGTCAAGCCTTGACAACGTATTTCCACCATATGGCAACGCCCCATAAATACCATAAAGCAACAATATCTCCTCTCGCAACTAAATTCTTAATTGCAATCTCATCAAAAATATCGGTACAGCGGCAAAACTCTTGTAAATCAGACCAAATCTGCAAACGCCAATTTTCAACTAAATAAAAATCTTGAATAGGCGTCCACCAGCCCTTTTTGGGACCGGAAATAAGATTTTCCGGTAAAAACCGCTTTGCAGCTTTTTTTATTATCCATTTTTTCGTACCATCCCCCACCAAATTTGAACTCGGATACTGATAAACTTTGCCAATAAGTCTATTATCGCCAAAAGGGTAACTGACTGTGCCGCCTGCTATTGAGGCTATTTGATTGCCTATAGCAAACCCATTGTCACCCATTGTACTTAGTAACAAGTAAGATTTCCAGCGCTCTAATGAGCAGTCCTGCGAATATTTACAAAAATTTTCCCAAATTGGCTGAATCCACTGCCATGTGATCATTTCATCCGTCGTTTGGCGAAGGCGAGCACTCAGAACTTTGTTCTTGCCTTTATCCGTAAAAAGTTCAGCATAACCCCAATAGGCCGGAAACCCCGCACAAGCTCTGTTTAAATAGCCGAAGGTTGATGTGTTCTCTCTTCCGATCAAGCCGAGGATATGCAGCCATAATTTTGCTGCAGTTGGGTATGACAGGGCAAACTTATTAATTCTGGTTGCCTTGCCGCCGCCAATGTTTGCATCGAATAATGAATCCGCCCCTTGTCCCATCATACAATGTTCAGTTCCGTCTTTTCTTATCTGCAACCATGCTAAATATACTGCCGTTTCGAGTGGTGAACCCAGCGGTTGGCCGGTTGCAGTCACCAGTTCAATAGCAGCTGGAATAATCTCTTTAGCATCCAGAATAATGTCACGATGATTTATGTCCAAAACTGCGGCAATTTTTGCCGCTTGCTCATTTTCGTTAAAGTAATGAGGATTATTGCCGGCAAAACCTACCGAATATGCAACAACATCTTTGCCGCGCTCTCTGGCCGCCACTGCTGCCAACAACGAAGAATCCAGCCCCCCGGACAGGAAAATCCCCAGCGGTCCCTTCTCCCCGCAATAAGCAGCGATTGTATCAATAATCGCTGTAGCCATTTCTTCGCCAAATTCATCTGCAGTTGTTTCTTGCTGCTGCAATGAATCCCAGAAGGCTGTCTGTTCAATTGTACCATTTGCGTCAATTTGCAGACACCTTCCCGGGAGTACGGAATATATATCCTGTAAAAAGGTCGCCGGCGATATTATCTTACGTGTCGTTAAATAGCTTGCTAATGCTTGTTCGTTAATTGATCGCTTTTGACTTGGCAAAGCCAACAGCGCCTTAATTTTAGTTGAAAATATTATTTGATTATTGTGGATCGAATAATATAAAGGCCGTCCACCTATCGGGTCTCTAAATAACCACAGTTTTCTTTGCTGATTGCTCCAAGCCGCTATAGCATAGACCCCTCGGAAATGACGGACGCAATCAACTCCCCATTCTGCAAATGCCTGCAAAATAATCGCATTATCCGAAGGATCGTCAGAATCAAATCTCTTGCCGAGCCGTTTTAATTTATTATGGATTTCGGCCAAATTTATAATTTGACCATTATAGGCAAGTGCTATATCGTCATTAGTCGATTTTTGACTTAATTTAGTTGGATCTAAGTATGCTTGTATAAATCCAACCATATTATCATCTGCAATCCATACCGTGTCGTTATACCTATTTTCTAAAATAGTCTTTCGTATTTGATCTAAATCCCCATAACACGATTGTTTGTCTCCATATGCGTAACATCCAGCAAACCAACTCATTACTAACCTCCAATACGAAATATTTCAGAAGTCCTCTACTGACACCATAATCATGCACAATTTAATATTATGTTTTCATATAATTAAATAGCAGAACTATGTAGACTAATAACTTCTGCCAAATAAATATGGATTGGAGGATTCTTATCATGCATAACGGTTACTGCCCAAACCAAAATTGCCCTTGCGGGTTAGATCCCGAAAAAGTTGAAACCCTAGTTGAATGCTTAAACATATATCTTGCTAATTTGAATGTGCTATTTATCAAACTGCATAATATTCATTGGAATGTAATAGGTGTCGGTTTTTTTGACATACACGTCAAAACAGAAGAATTATATGATTTCGTAGCTGATCAACTGGATAAGGTTGCTGAAAGAATAAAGGCGCTTGGCTGTTATCCATTGGCATCAATGGAAGATTATTTGGAAGTCGCAACAATAAGTGAACTACCGAGTGGAAATATCAGTACACCTTGTGCGGCTAAAATAATAGTAGAAGATTTCTGTTCAATGCTAAGCTTAGTAAGAAAAATCGATAGTGTTGCCAAGGAAACGTTAGATGAATGCACAATTGGGCTGCTTGTTGAAGCCATATGCTTTTTTGAAAAGTATATCTGGTTCTTTAGCGCCTATTTATCAAAATGTAAAAATTAATATCAAACATTTTCTTTTTTTATTTCATAATTCCTGTTACGTGAACTCGTTTCAGCAAAGCTGAAACATCGGGGGCTCAGGTGGAGAGTCAACTCCACCTGAGCTGACGCCGCCTATAGAGGCGGGAGTCTTACTCGCTGAATAAGATAAATCGGTGCAGCACAATAGAATTCGAGCTACCCATTTAGGTTAACGCTAGGTAGCTCTTCTATTTTCTAATAGCATTTTCTTGCAATATTTCAAAAATTGTTTTCTTGCCAATATACAATTGTTCCACGACCCCATAGCCGTCTTTTATACGAATCAATGCTAATCCTTCTTTGTCGGCAGCGGCGCGGTATGCCGACTCCGCCGCAGGTGCTAGGTCCTCCCGCAAATAAAACCTGCGGAACGGCAACTTGATGGTTGCTTTATTACCAGTAATATAGCTAATTTTTACTTTTATGTACGGTCCTTGCGGCAGACGGTCAACAATTTTCGTGATGCGGGCTTTGCCATCCTGGTCTTTAGCGATAACAGCATAGGCCGTCTGGCCATAGGAGAATCGTACACCATTCTCAATAGTTCCTTGCGTTTCCTTAAACCTTAAATCAATATACCGTCCTTTCATAGCATCGTAAGGGTCAACCGGAGCCGTTTCCCAATAATACTTCTCTCCGTTTTGCAATACGCTTTCCCAACGCCACACCATCTGCGTTAGAACGACAAGTTGAGCCAACGCCAACACCAAGAACCAAATGAAATAGCGCTTATTTGCCATCGCAGCCGCCCTCCCTTCGTCGTATTGCAATCCAATTGGCAAGCAAAAATAATATTCCTAACCCCATAAATGCAATTCCGCGCATAATAAAACTAAAATCGTTGTCCAAAAACCTTGCTACAGTTTGCGCCGCTATCATTAACATCCCTAGATTTAATAACCCCAGGCTATGAGTCTGTAACCCCCGGGCAATTACATCCAAACTAAACACAACAAACAAAATATTTATCAATATTATTGCTCCCACGCCCGTTGGATCGGCCATGTTCAGTAAATAAGCACAGCCAACAACTAATGATGTGCAACCAAATAATGATCTTCGCAAGCCAAACTTAGTCATGTGCAAAAATAATAGGTAAAGTACTGGAATAAGCACCGCTGCCACCAGCCACAACTCTATGGAATTTACCGGCAGCTTGGCAATTCTTAACCATAAATTGCGAAAAGAAAGTATAAAGCTAACGCCTATCATTGTCATTAATCCGAATACTTTGAAGGGTTTGCGCCATCCCCGGCAATCATCGTTAAACCATAATTTTCCGATTAAATAACTAATTGCAAACAAACATGCAAAAATTAAAAAGCCAAATTTAGCTATTTGCCCTTCAAACACGCCCCCGAAAGAAAACAAAAAACAAACTAAGAAAAACCAGAAATATAGCACCGTTTGATTGGCATAGCGATCTTTCAGCAATTGACGGCAATACGGACCGGTTAGACCGAACAGTATCCAAATAAGATGTCTGACTGCCGTATCGTAACCGGTAAATACCCAGACTGTAATTCCTAGCAAATAGCCGATAGCAACAGCTGTAGATTTCATAATATAAACTAATGGCAGTGACAGCACCATCCAGGTCAGCAAAAATTTGCTTGTATCTTCCACCAAATGATAGGTTTGACCAATCAGCGACATTGATGCTCCCACCATTAACATAAGGAAAATAGCTGACCCTTCTGTCCAAGTAATTTTATCTACTTTCTTTATTACAACATATCCAGCAAGCGCTTGGGCCGATAAAAGCATTGCGAAAGAAAGCAACATGCGAGTTGATCTGGCAAGTTGATCCCAATTATGGGCCAAAATCAAAATAATTCCTAACCCTACCAGCATTATACCAATTACACCGAAAGTAAAGGTATATCCCTTTTTTTCTATCTCCGACGATAGCGGATAGTAATCTCTGATACGGCTGGCAGTCTCTAAATCAATTATTTGATTTTCCACTAATTTTGGCAGCTGTCGATGAAGCCATTTAATCGCTTCTTTATCCATAATATTCTCCTTAATGTAATACAATGTTCTGATAATTGTTTCTACTACAATGTAATAATACTACAAACGCAAGCATGACTCCTTTAGCACAACTATTATCATAAGAAACTCTCGAAACTATTAAACTGGATTATTGCAACATTTTTTTAACTTCGTAACCACCAACAACATATATATAAATAACACATAACGGAGAGGGGGGGAAATATGGACGAAAAGCAAAGAGTAATTTACCATTGCGGCCCCCAGGCCCAACATGGTCCGCAAAAAGTAGTGGTGCAGCAAATTGTCGGCATCGCTCATGAACAAAAGACGATTGATGTTTGCATCACCGTACCGCGCCGCAAACCGGCTATTGAACAGATAATTGATGTATTTGTCCGTGATGTTTGTATCCGGGATGTTAAGGTTGGCTGTAACCAAGTTGTTGTATGTGGGGACTTTGAAGTAAAAGGAATCTATGTGGCTTGCCTGCCCCAGCAGCCGGTGCACGCGGTAGAAGCAAAACATATAAGATTTTCTGTGCCGGTATGCATCCCGGGCGCACATTACGGCATGGAAGCTGATGCTACTGTCCGAGTGGAATTTGTCGATTATGATTGTGATCGCAGGAGCCGCGCATACTGGTATAAAGAATATGAAAAACAACTTAAAGATAACTATTTCGATCACGATAATTCCTGCGGTCATATGCATGATCCCTGTGATAAACCATGTCATGTTCCCTATAATAAAAAATGTTCCCGCAAATTTAATGTTACAGTTGTTTTATGTGTAACGGTCAAAGTTGTAAGTCCGCGGGAGATTATTATTAACCCCTGGTATACTACCTTACCGGCAGCTATACCAATAAAGCCTAAAGGCTAATATTAAGACTAAAAGGCCATGCTTTCATGACAGAGTTCCGAGCTGACGCCGCCTATAGAGGCGTGAATCTTAACTGGCTGAATAAGATAAAGGATTGGCAACTGCTTATATAAGCGTTTGTTTGCCAATCCTTTTCTTTGTGCGCCAGCAGCATCTCTTAAACTATAAGCTATGCATAATGCACCAAACCTTTTAACTATTGTGTCCTGCTCACTTTACATATTGTTTGGCCTTTTTTACCAAAGTATTAAGAAAAACCGATCGCAATGGTTGAATTGCCAATAATGTCTTCACCGGCGGCGAATTCTCAATTATTGTAGCAAGTCTCCCCAGCGCCCGGTGGCTCAGACGTGAAGGGTCATCGAACAAAAAATGCGCTAGCTTACCTCGTTCAATAGCCATTAATACCATTTTATCAAAAGTAGTTTCCGGAACAATTACCCGCTGCTCGCGCCGTTTCATTTTAATTGCACCACATTTACAGACAGTATAGCATACACCACAGCCTAAACATAAATCAGCATCGCAAGTTGGCGAATTACCGGGAACTATAGCACCTACCGGACAAGCCTTGATACAGGCTCCGCATTTTACGCAGGCAGTTGGATCGATCTCGGCGATCCAATTTGAAGTTACTACTGCATTGCGGATATCAAATTTTTTGATGGCCTGGATCATTCCGCAGCAGCAACCGCAGCAATTGCATATAAAACCAACATTTTGTTGGACATTATCCGCAATTTGTGCCAAACCGGCTGTTTTACATTCCAATAAAATTGACATTGCTTCATGGCTAGTAATCTGCTCAGCCATTCCCCGCTTTATCAGCATATCAGCCCCGGAATTCAAAGTCAGGCAAGTCCGTTGAGGAGCATTGCAGCTTATACCTAGATGACTTGCCTTATGCCGGCAAGCACAAAGACTTACGCCAATCATGGCTGCCGATTGAATAATATTACTGGCCTTTTCCCAATCTAACACTTCCGAATAATCGTCCGCCGGGATGGCTTCTTCTCTTACCAGCGCCCGACCCAGTTGCGTTTTTTCCGCAAAAACGCTGCGAGCAAATCGATCATCTTGAAACATATACTGTTCAAATAATTCAGCTAAATCATGCATCGGCAGGTCACCCCGCGTACGCATAAAAACAAACTCAAAGAATCCAATAACTACTGGAGCCAGTGCTATAAAAGTATCGTTTTTATGTACAAAATCAAAAACCAATCCTTTTGCAGCCATACTTTCAATATGACTGTGCAAATACTCCTTGGGCATGTTTATCTTATCTGCTAAAGCAGTTAAGGTAATTGGTCTTACCGGGATACTTCCGGCAATTTCCGCCTCCACCGGTGAAAACAGGATTTTTAAGATATCAACAAAAACCGGGGCATAAGGCGCTCCGGTTAAATTATAGTCCAATCTCTGTTGCAGTAACCGATATTCCCGCTCACTATTAACGATATGCCCCATTCATCCAAATCCTCCACTTACGTGTTTACTTTGCCATAATTTAATACTAAATCACACCGATTTTCTCAAGCAAATATTTAATTTGTTGCTTAGCTTCCACATTTAACGGCCGCAGCGGCTTTCTTAACGGTCCGCCATAGTAGCCAAGCATATCCAAGGCCGCCTTCAAACCGGCAATCCCCCACTTTGAAGTAACGGCAGCATTAATATCGAGAATATCCATTTGAAGTTTTTTCGCAGCTTGATACTGTCCCTCTCGGTAAAGATGGATAATCTCCGCACATAAATCAGGAACTACATTAGCTACCGCCATAGTAGCGCCTGTTGCTCCCAATACCAATGATGAATAAAGAAAACTTCCTGACCCGGCAAACACAGCAAAATCCGTAGCAGCTTTATTTAGTATATCGGCGATTTGGACAATGTTGCCGGAACTGTCTTTAATGCCAATAATATTTGGATGTTGAGACAGCTCACTGATTACTGCTGCATTCATTTCGACGCCGGTGTTGCGCGGCATATTATATAAAATAATTGGTATCGGTGATAAGTCAGCTAACTCTGAATAATAAGCTTTGAGGGAATCATCTTTCATTGAGCCTTTATAATACCAAGGTGTAACTACCAGAGCTGCGTCAATGCCGGCTTCCGCTGCCAGCTTGGTCAGGCGGATTGTTGTTCTTAAAGACTCGCATCCTGTTCCGGCGATTACGGGCCGGTTTGCCGGAAAGTTTTTACGCACAAACATAAATAGTTCTGTTTTTTCCTGCTCATCTAACAATGGGAATTCACCATTAGAACCGCACACTACTAACCCTTCTAATCTACTGGCAGCCCACTTCTCAAGGTTGGCTTTCAACTGCGGATAGGCAATTTCATCGTTCCAAAATGGCGTAGGTATCGGTGCATAAGCACCCCTCAAAGCAAACATATTATCACCTCTTCAAAGTCATTAATAGTGCTGTATTTCTCCATAATTATGCTGGTACCCTTTAGCTGTAGTTCTAAATAAAAACTTTTTTCGTGTGAATATACCTATTGACACATAAATTTTTTCCTGTTATGATTATTATAATTTATATAGGCAAAGAAGCCTTCGCACTATTGCGAAGGCTTTTGGTTATCTGGACAATGATGTCGTTATGATTTGCTTATGACGGCTCATTGTATTTTTTTATTATGTTGAATCCGCGCCGGGCAGTAATGGCGCCCAAACCCATACAGGTGTAAACTAAACTAAAATACACAAATATCAATAGGGAGGATGACCTACATGGATAAGATGACTAAAGTCGAAATTATTACCCGCCCCGAAAAACTTGAGCAACTTAAAGAAGCTATGAATTCAATCGGAGTTACCGGTATGACTGTCAGTCAAGTTCTCGGATTTGGACTACAGCACGGTCATACTGAAGTTTACCGGGGAATAGAGTACGCTATTCAGCTCCTGCCAAAAATCAAAATTGAAATCGTGGTTTGTGAAGTTCCTGTTGCCAAGGTTCTTGATACTGCTAAGAAAGTACTAAAAACAGGTCATGTCGGTGACGGCAAAATTTTTGTTTACCCAATCGAAAATGCGATACGTATACGTACCGGTGAAGAAGGTCCGGCGGCAATCATTGACCCCCAGGATATGAAAAAGTCATAACAGTTCTCCTTAATAATGTTCGCGCTAAAAAATCCTCAGCATATGCTGAGGATTTTCTCGTTATTGAGGTAACTGCACAAACATACCGGTTTCAATCGCCTCAGCGTCTCCGCCGGCCAACTCGCAGATAGCTATTTTTTCTTTGACAGTAACTACTCTTAACCGTGCAACTTCCGAAAAACTGACATCTAATACTTCACCGGTATTAGGGTCACGCAACGCGCTGGCTGTTCCGACTATAAATTCCATATCAGGTTTTACACCTTCGCGCGTACCACGGTTGATATATATGTTGTTATCCTTAATCAGGACAACATTGCCCCGCCAAGTAACATTCGGGAGTTGTGTTATCATCCATTGAACACCTTGGTCAACGGCATTTGTAATGGCTTTTCCCATATTACCGTGTTTTTTGTTGTTTAATACTCCACCACCGCTGCGTCCATAGGCACCGATGAGAGTGGAAGAACTTTTGGAAGTACCAACAACACTAGTTGAGGCCAAAACCTGACCGGTAGAAGAATGAACCATATACATAGTAACGTTAACCTCTGATGTCGATTTACTGCCACCCAATACAATACCGTGGATCGCTATACCGCCACTATTACTTGATGTATCTTGAACATGCGTAATAACGCCTTTAATTAATATTTGCGCAGGCGTCATATTCCCTTGTCCCGGCGTTATAGCGCCTTGCGTTGTCCTGCCGGAAGCAGCTAAATCTTGTTCGTTCATCGCAGCTTGCCGCATATCAGTTTCACCTAGCACAATAAACTTGCCGGACCGGTTAAGTAAGTCGGTAAGAACTGCTCCCCAGGCATCACCGATATTAAACCGACCAGTCCAGCCTGCTCTGTTTTCAAATTTCGCAATACTTACAGTATAGCGGAGTCCGCCGGTGGCATCTCCAGCCGCAACGGTTGATTCAGCCGCCTCAGCAGATAAAGTAAAAGACCCTAATGAGAGCAAAGTAATTAATAAAAATGCACTTATAATATAACAAATTGAACGTCTCAATGTTTTCATCCTTTCATCATTAAATCACCACAACGAATTTGGTCTTGGCGTACGTTTCGCTGTAGCGTTTCCAATAGCAGTTGTCGAGTCTGTTACTCTAACAACAACACACTGACCGGCTGAAGCAGCAATAGTAACTGTCGGCGTGGCTGTCAAACTGGAGACACTATTTTCCGCAGCAGGTACAGCGACTACAACAATTCCGCTATTCATTACTTGGGCAGAAACGGGGCTAATCATGATAACAAGTACAACCAAACATACCATACTTAAACGAATCCAATGTTTGCCCATCAACAAAATCTCCTCTCTAAAAATTGATATTATATTATATTACCAAAGAGACCCACCTGACCTTTTTTGCTGCGGCTTTGAAGATTTTTCCTGAGCCGCATTTGACGTAGATTCTTTGGTATTTATTTGCTGGGTCGCTGCACCGCTATCAGCAGGAGTTGCAGCGGATTCTTCAGTAACAGTTTGTTTAGGTTGCTCCTTAGTTTGCTGTACACTAGTCGGAGATTGTTGTTTGTTATTAACTGTTGCCGCCTCCATGCCGTTCATTGATGGTTTTTCCGTACCGGCAGAATTGACACTATTACCATCATTAGTAGGGCGCGGCAGCGGGGTCTGATTAGTGGTTTGTGTTATTTGGGTTGATCTTCCCGGTGATGGGTTCGATTTATTTGTACTAAAAAAACCACCCAGAAACAGGCCAACGCCTATTAATATCAAGGCTAATACGCTAACACCTGCAACCATAAGCGGGAGCCGTTTGTTTTGAACCGGCAGCGACTTTTCCACCGAAGTAGGCGAAGAAGCAAATCCTTGTTGCTTTATCGTCGGAGCATTGGCTGAATTCGGAATTGAACCAATGTTTGATGGTATAGTTTGTTTACCTGCGAGCAAGTCGAAAAATACGAATACATCCTGAGGTCTTTGCCGAACATCTAACGCCATGCCTTGAAGAATGATGTTGCTAAACACCGCGGATATTTCCGGTACTATTTCATTCACCGGCTGTAATGTATCTTGAGCTACACGTTCGGCCGCATCTGGGGGAGTTATACCGGTAACCATAAAATACAGGGTAGCGGCGCAAGAATATATATCAGTCCAAGGTCCTTGCTCACCGCGGCGGTGATATTGTTCATAAGGAGCAAAACCCGGTGTCAATACGATTGATAAACTGCGGCTTCTTTCCCCCATCGCCAAGCGGGCGGCGCCAAAATCCAACAAAATTGGCCGGCCGCTCGATGTAATAAATATATTTTGGGGCTTGATATCCCGGTGTAGAAAACCCTTGCTGTGAACTTCCCGCAATCCGTCCAAAATATGCATCATTATCGAGGTTGCAGTCTGTTCCGTAACTTTCCCGCCGCATAAACTTATATGCTCAGCTAAATTAATACCTTCAATATACTCCATAACTAAATAGCCGGTGCCGTTCTGCTCAAAAAAACTGCGTACCCGCACAATATTGGGATGATCAAACTGCGCCAGTGTACGGGCTTCTTCCAAGAACTGCTGCAAGCCAAACAGAAACATGTCACCATCCTCACGGGAATGAGCAATTATCGTTGCTTGATCCATATCGCGGCTGGCTAAATCGCGCGGTAAATATTCCTTAATGGCAACGCGGGTATTAAGGTGTATATCCCAACCAAGATAAGTAATTCCAAATCCACCCGGCTTGCCGAGAACCTTGCCCACAACGTACTGGTTATTTAAGATAACCCGGTGGGGCAGAACCAAAGGAGTCCGCCGTTCAGATTCATCATATCCGCAATACGGACATTGAGAAACTTCCCCTTTTTCTAAAAAACATCCCGGGCATAAATGTATCCATGTGTTCATGATGAAGCCCCTTTCTTGGGTACAGTAAAACATTTATCTTATTCAGCGAGTTAAGACTCCCGCCTCTATAGGAAGCGTCAGCTCAGGTGGAGTTGACTTTCCACCTGAGCCCCCGATGTTTCAGCTTTGCTTAAACGAGTTCACGGCAAAATGAAAAGTTAGTCATTTAATTATTATGCATTTGATTGGTTTTTCCTGCCATTAATATAGTTTTAATTAAAAATTAGATTAAATATACCAAAAATACCACTGTCACGAGGATCGATACACCCAATTGGCGCCTTGCAATTAGTTGCATCTGGACAACAGCAAAAACATCATCATAAAAGGGCTGCTCTCTTGAGCAACCCTCAAACAGTAGATCAATATAACTCTAACCTTACCCTTCGGAATCAACAAAACCAGTGTTTATAAGCTAAGAAGTCGTCCAATAGCTTTTAGCTTATGGACGACTTTTAATAATTAAATTATCTTTTTTGACGGACTTTTCTAATCATCAACACCACTGGAACCGTAATAATAGCCGAAATAATCGCTTCAGGAATTCCGTTAGTAACTGCAATACCATAAATCACTTTAATCACGGCATCCGGGCTTATTCCTCTAACCGCAGCAAAATCTGCCGCGTAGAGAAGATATATCATACCTAATACCCCGATAGTGTTTGTTAATGACCCTATTACGGCGCCGAAACTTAACTTTAAAACGTCTTTACCTATACATGCTTTATAGCAATAAAAGGCGGTTACTCCGATCAATACCCGCGGTAATACAGATACCAACGGATTTAAGAATACGAAAGATAATATATTGGGTGCAACCATATTCTGAAATATACTAAACAAACCAAACAATAGGCCAATCAACATACCCACTACCGGACCTTCCAATACCGCGCCAATAATAACCGGAATATGCATTACGGTTGCTTTAGCCATAGGTAGAGGAATAAATCCGTAACCGGTTAAACCAAGAACAATACTTATTGCCGCTAACATACCCACCACAGTCATTTGACGTGTACTTAATAATTGCCGGGCATTCTCTTTACCAACCATCAATAAATCCCTCCGTTCTCATTCCATTAAGGATATAAGTCGAATTTTTAGTTAGAATATTCCCAGTTCGGTTCGCCAATGATACCGACTACCGTTAAGGAACTGCTACCAACAGATATCATGTTTTCTACACTAACGTAAAATATCCTGCTAAAATTCTTATTAAATTGAATTTTGGTTACCAGGAATTACTTTGCTTAATATTTTCTTTAGTAAGCATAATTTCCCTTTTTGCAGTTCGGATAAGTTGGAAAGCATTGATTTCTATATCCGCAGTAATTCGATCGACCAACTTATTTAATTCATTCTCATCTTCTATTTTGGCTATTTGATTGCAGATAATTTCACGTAATACAACTTTATCGACAAGCATATTATCCCCCTAATTTATATTCCTTACTAACGCAAAAAAGACAGATAATAATCTGCCGCAGTAAGTTCTTGATCGGCAACCTGGCAATCATAGACATCTGTCCTTAGACCCATGGCTTTGCGTCGTTATCTTTCGATAAGTTTGCCCAATTTTCAATTAGACACCACTAATTTAATCGTTTTGAGTCTAACACAACTATCGTAATGTTGCAATAGGACTAATGCCACATACATTCCCCAGCAATATTGTATTGTTGACACCTAGTTTTGGTCCGTACAGCTACCGACTAAGCCGACAATACCACTAATGCAATTGTTGATAAACTGTAATGAGCAATCAAATGATTTTGTATAAACTTCTCTACTATAATCTTTCGATTCAGGATTAGCAAATCCATGCAGCGCATTTACTCGAACTAAATGCACATTGCTTTTCTGTTCAATTTCCTGAATAAAACAATTAATATCAAACGAAGGCTCGCTAGAAGGTAAAAACAACAAAACCGGACACTGCGGCCTAATATCCATATAATCTCTGATACGTGAGCCATAAAATCCTATCACACCGTCAAACAGCCCTGTATTTTGACTGCATAACCAAGCAACCGTAGCGCCAATACTGTATCCCACTACAAAGCAATGTTTATACATCTTTCTCAGTGGTGAAACAGCATTGATAACTTTTTGATAGGCCTCCTTAAAACCGACATTCTGCATAAAATTAAGATATGCAACCGGCTCATCACCATACTTATAATGCAGGTTGATCTGCAGCATATTGGGGCTAATAACGGCGTATTCTTCGGTAGCAAAGCTGCGGCAAACTCCTATAATATGATTATTGATTCCGTAGATCTCATGCAACACGACAATCAAAGTTTCGGGGTCTTTTTTAATCATACCTTAAAACCACTCCAATAGTTAATTTTATCTTATTCAGCGGGTTAAGACTCCCGACTCTATCGGGAGAACTCAGGTGAAGTTGACTCTCCATCTGAGTGCCCGATGTTTCTGAGTTTACTATGGTTAAATTTCTCGCTTCTATATCTCTATATAGCTATGAAGGTAAGTATATCCATTGACCGGCATATTTGCCTTTTGTTATAGTATTATTAGGATAAGTTTACATAACTAACAATGGGGGTCTTATCATGAAAAAAACTGTTCTCGCATTAACTACACTTCTCACAGTCAGCTTTAGCACCGGTCTCGCCGCTCCTGTTAACGATTTAGCGCAAGGTCAAACAGCTGTTGGTGTTGGCACTGATTCCGTCTACCTTGAACATAAAGTCAGTGATCAGCTATTATTAGGCATTCAGAATGTTGATCGTGATCACAACGGCAGTATGGATGATTTGTACGGCCAATTCAAAATCAAGAATAACCTTAGCGGAATTATCGGCAACCGTGACTTTGACTACGGCACAGGACTATACTTTGGCTTAGCTGTAAATGGTCCGCTGGCCCCGGAGTGGGATGGTTACGCTTCTGTAATTGCCGGCAGTGATTTCAAAGAAATACAAGTCGGCGCCAATCTTCGGCTGACTGCCAATGTTGATCTTAACATCAATTACCACTCATTCATGCCGGATGAAGGCAGAAACGGTAACGGCGTTGGTCTAGGCGCAACCTATAAATTCTAACATTTAGTAATATAGTATAAAAATGATTGCTGCATCCTGCAGCAATCATTTTTAATTTGACTACTTTTGGGCAAGGCATTCATGCCGCACGCCATGATCGGGTAAGATCTCATTTACTAAAGTACCAACCAAAATCAATATACAGCCAATACCTTGCTGGATGCTAAGACTTTCGCCAAGAAAATAAATACCGGCCAAAGCGGCAAATACCGGTTCACCCGCAAAAATAATTGCCGTATGAACGGGAGTTGTAAATTTCTGCATAGTATTTTGTATTAAATAAGCCAGTGCTGTGGCCGGTATTGCAGTAATAAGCAACGCCTGCCACACCTCGGGTGTAAAATTCTGTGCAAGCAGCGGAGGCTCGAAAGCGATACTTACAATACCGCAAATAAACGTAGTTAAACCGATTTGCAGTAATGTCAGCAATTGAGCATCTAGTTTGGGCGCAAAAATCCCAACACAAATAATGTGCAATGCAAAAGAAATAGCACAGAAGAAAGTTAATAAATCTCCATAATTAAGCGAAAAATTATAATTGTCTAATGTCAGCAACGCCAAGCCGGAAACCGCTAGGCATACACCTGCTACTGCTCCGATCCCCGGTCGTTTACGGGTTAACATTATGTAAAAACAGGGTACCATGATTACCGACATGCCGGTAATAAATCCTGAATTTGAAGCTGTAGTATAGATCAATCCTAAGGTCTGAAACGCATAGCCGGCAAACAAAAATATACTGATAATTCCGGCTGCCTTCAAAGTACTCCTGTTTATTTGCGGCAACTTTCTCCAAAATACTATAGCAAGAAAGATGAATGCTATACAAAAACGAATTGCTAAAAACGAGAATACGCCAATATCTGTTAATGCATTTTTGACGACAACAAAAGTTATCCCCCAAACGACGACTACCGCCAACAATGATGCATCGGCCTTTATGGCCGCTAATCGGTATGCGCTGCCTTGAATTTTCATAAAATCTCCTTATGTATGCCGCACCATTCTGCGGTCTCCTGAAATACATCAGCCCTTCATCCTATCCTTCCCATTACCATATTTTCAGTCATAATTTACTGCCAAAAATAAAAACATCCGTAGTAATAGTACCATCCATCTCCGGGTAATCCTGATTTGCAGCACGCAATATTCTAATTCCCTTTGCCGTTAATAACTCTTGGATAGTATTACTCTCGTAATAATTAAAGTAAATTGGATCTTTTGAAAAACTGGTCAGTTCAAAACCGGCCTGTTTCCCTTCCATAAAACTGATGTATAAATAGCCACCGTTACGAAGCCAATGAATTGCTTTGTCTATTAAGCTAAAAGCATCTTGGTCATCTAAATGAACAATGCAGAAAGACATCACAACAGCATCAAAAGCATTCGCAGGAAATACCACTTCACGTATATCAGCGGTAAAAAAAATGCCTTGCGGTACGGTTGATTGAGCTAGGTTTATCATGCTCTCGGATAAATCAACCCCGGTAATGGAAACCGGCTTTTGATCCATTATCTGCTTTGCAACATTACCCGGTCCACAACCCAGGTCTAAGACTCGGAACCCTTCAGATAGCAATTCAGTAAAGATGCGAACTTGCTGTATATATGGCTGGTAAGACATAAACTTGTCCGCATAGGCACTACCATTTTTGTTGTAGGCTTTAATTGTTGACTGTGTCTTCTCTGTGACATTCATCTTTATTACCCTTCCTCGCTCCGGCTTTGTATACTGTCTGGTATACCCAGATTGCATTTATAAGTAAAAGAGTACTGGTAAAGAAAAATACATAGTGAATTCCATAGGTTGCGGCAATTTGCCCCCCAAGCACGGCACCGCCAAAACTACCAAGAAACTGCGCCGACTGATTATACCCAAAAACACGCCCGGCAACTGCAGTCGGTGTATAGCGTTTTACTAAAGAATTAACAGAAGGAAGTAATCCGGCGTTGGCTATACCTAATAGGAACTGCAGACCCATGAACTGCCATACTGTCCGTACAAAGGCTTGTGGAATAAATATAATGCCGGCTGCAATCAATGCTACCAGCACAACTTTCTCCGCACCTATCCGATCCGATAACCTGCCCAGATTCGGAGCGGCAAGAATACTGGCCAAACCAGCTACTGCAATTACCATCCCGGACAAAATAGCTATATGTTCATTAGCCGGCACTAAGTAATGAATATAGACAGTAATAATCGGCTGAATTGAAATCAATGCCAATTGCAATATGAAAGTTGTGACAAACATTGCAGCCAGAGCATTAGTGTCGGGCACAGTTGCCCAGATCTCCCGAAACGTAGGCAACTTTTTGGTCGGAGGAGCAAACTTTTCCTGAATAAAAAAGAGCGAAGTCAAAAAAGCTACTACTAATAACGCTCCGGTAACAAAAAAAACACTCCGCAGCCCTATTGTTTCAGCTATATATCCACCCACCAGCGGGCCCAACAGCATACCGCCTACCGAACCGGTTGACAAAGTTCCCAGTGCCCATCCGGCATGTTCAAGCGGGGTTTGTGTCGCAACCAGTGTAATTGCCGCTGAAACGAAACCAGCTACAGCCCCCATCAGCAAGCGCAGCCCAACTAATTGGAATACGTTTTCTGCAAATCCCATCATAGTAATAGTAATTGCCATACCTAAACTGGCTCTTAACAACATCGGCTTACGCCCGAATCTGTCGGCAGCATGCCCCCAAATCGGCGAGGCAATCGCTGAGATAATAAAAGTTATTCCAAACGCCAGTCCTGACCACTTTTCAACTTCATGAATATCACGCACACCCAATTCTGTAATAAACAGTGGCAAAATCGGCGTAATCTGGCTCAAGCCGGCCATTGTTGCAAACGCACCAAACCAACAAATAAATAAGTTTCTTTTCCAAATCGGCATTAATAAGCACTTCCATAACAATATTTGAGCTAAAATTAGTTGATCAAATGATTTTATATTAAATTATTCGTCTTAACTTTACATATTCCTTTGGCGGATTATTCCGAATACAACACAACCCGGAAAGCATGATGAAGTGCCCCCTGTCAATATGGGGCATGAATAAGCCCCTCCTTATGGCAAACAGTTTATATTTCAACTGTCTACTACAAGGGGAGCATATCATGAGCTTTTCCGGGTTTATCTTATTCAGCGAGTTAAAACTCCCGCCTCTATAGGCGGCGTCAGCTCAGGCGGAGTTGACTCTCCACCTGAGCCCCCGCTGTTTCAGCTTTGCCGAAACGAGTTCACTTGTTCATCGTGCATTTAAGCCCTTCACAAAATTCGCCGCATGGTATGAGCTTCGTACAAGCGGACCGGCGGCTACATATTGAAATCCTTCCAGCCGGGCTAATTGATCATAGCGTTTGAACTGGTCAGGATGGATATATTCATCAACCGGAAGATGATTTACTGAAGGGCTCAAATATTGCCCGATTGTTAATGCCCGCACACCGGCCTCAGCAAGATCCCGAAAAACCGCAACGACCTCATCCTCGCTTTCGCCAAGGCCCACCATGAGTCCGCTTTTGGTCATTACACCGGTTTGAGCTGACATCTGCAAAACCTTTATTGAACGTTGATAATCCGCACCCGGCCGGACTCGACTGTATAAGCGAGGAACGGTTTCGACATTATGATTAAATACTTCCGGTTTTGCTGTCAACACCCTAAAAACTGATTCGGCATTGCCGTTAAAATCAGGTACAAGTACTTCTACCGAAGTATGCGGACTGACTTCCCGGATACGCTCGATACACTCAACAAAATAACCGGCTCCGCCATCAGGAAGATCATCACGGGTAACTGACGTAACAACTGCATGCCGAAGGCCAAGTTTAGCTACAGCACAAGCCACCTTGCCCGGCTCTTGGGGATCGGGTTTTTCCGGTATTCCTTTAGGTACGGCACAAAACCGGCAGCGTCTTGTGCAATTTCCGCCAAGAATTAAAAACGTTGCAGTGCGGGCCCCATAACATTCACCAATATTAGGACAGCAAGCGCTTTGACATACTGTATTCAGAACAAGCTTATCCATTAGTCTTTGAACATCTTGCATGTTTTGATTTGCCGGCACACGCTGAACCAGCCAAGGCGGTCGCGGCTTATTCATTACCATATTACCACCTGTTTTAACCTCTCATCAATATTATTAAACCGGCTTATTAGGGCAATAGCTTTCCAACGAAGTATGGAATACTTCCATAAATTTTTCCCGCAATACATTTCTTACCTGGTCAACACTCGCCGAGTTACCGGCATGGGATACACTGGTAATGCCGAATTCGCCAATACCACAAGGCACAATTGTATTAAACAAGTTTAAATCATTTGTAATATTTAGCGCAAACCCATGACCAGTGATCCACTGCTTAACCGATACACCAATAGCTGCTATCTTTTTATTGCCGAGCCAGACGCCGGTATAGCGTGATTTCCGGCCGGTACGCAACCCAAATTGGCGCAGTGTAAGAATAATGGTTTCCTCGAGCATTTCCACATACCAGTGGACATCTTGCCGCCACTTTTGCAGGTTCAAAATCGGATATCCCACCAGTTGACCGGGATTATGACAGGTAACATTACCACCCCTGTCACTGCATATTACTTCTACACCCTTTTGCTGATACGTTTCCCGGCTATGGCAAAGATTTTCCATACCTCCGGCACGGCCAACAGTAATAACCGGTAAATGTTCTAATAGTATCAGACTGCCATCATAATCGCCTGCTAATACTCTGTCATGCTCTTGTCTTTGCAGGCGAAGCCCTGTTTGGTAGTCTACTATACCAAGTGACACGACCCGGCATATAGTCATCAGTTCCTCTGAACTCTCGGCGGCCAGTGGATGGCCATTTCTTCCACTGCCAACGCTGCTTCTCCCACGGCCTCACTTACCGTCGGATGAGCATGAATAGTTGAAATTAATTCATCGACAGTTGCCTCCAGGCGGATTGCCAATGCCGCCTCGGCGATCATGTCGGTCACTCGTGGTCCAATCATATGGACGCCCAGTATTTCCCCGTATTTTTTACCGGCAATAATCTTAATTAGGCCAATACCGCCATTTTCAATAATCGACTTACCATTTCCGCCTAAGGAAAACTTTCCAAACTTATATTCCATTTCATTTTGCTTAACTTGTTCTTCGGTTAAACCTACCCCGGCTACTTCAGGACTTGTGTATATGCAGGAAGGTATTGTATTGGCAAAATAAGCCGCAGCATGCCCCATAATGTGTTCAGCGGCTGCAATTCCTTGAGCTGAAGCAGCATGAGCCAGCATTATTTGTCCGTTGCAATCGCCGATAGCATACAATCCGGGAATGTTGGTAGAAAAATTCTTATCCACCATTACTTTCCCACGTTCCATTTTCACACCAAGCTCTTCAAGTCCAATTTTGGCTGTTCTTGGCTTACGTCCAACTGCAACAAGCACGTATTCGGCACCGATTTCTACCGTTTTATTATCAACGGTAATGCTCGCAGTCAGGCCGCTTACACTATGCCTAACAGCTGTCAACTTGGCACCGGTCATAAACGATACTCCGCGCTTAGCCAATTGTTGTTTCAATAGACCGGCAATCTCAACATCAACTGCCGGCAATACTTCCGGCAGTAATTCTACTACCGTAACCTTACAGCCAAGGGAGCTATATAAATCTGCAAATTCCACACCGATTACCCCGCCGCCAATAATAACCATTGACTCCGGTACTTTGGGCAAACTTAATGCACCAGTACTGTCAATAACTCCCGTTAGATCAGCCCCCGGGAACGGAATTTGGACCGGTTCGGACCCCACAGCTAAAATAATGGCATCCGCAGTTATTAACTTTGGCTCAGTCCCGCTAATTTCAACTGTTTTTATATCTTTTAAGACGGCAGATCCGCGATGAATTATTACTTTATTGGCCTTTAGCAGCGATTCAACCCCTTTTACCAGCTTATTTACTACTGCATGTTTCCGGCTTTGCAGGGCCGGCCAATCAATACTCACCTTATCGGCCTTTAAGCCTATTGACTTGCCATGCTGCAGCTGACTATAGAGTTCTGCCGTATGCAATAAAGCTTTGGTCGGAATACAGCCAACATTAAGACAGGTCCCGCCCATTGCTTCGACTTCGACAATATGCACTTCTGCTCCCAACTGAGCGGCACGGATTGCCGCAACATATCCTCCCGGACCGCCGCCCACAACAATAATTCGCTTCATAACTAATCACCTCAATCATTTGACATCAGCCGGTCCCTCGCTATAACAACAATAGCGGCTGTTCAAGCAATGCTTTAACCCGGGCTAAAAACTGAGCGCCTAAGGCTCCATCAATCAATCGATGATCAATAGACAAGCATAAATTCATCATTGGCCTAACCATAATTTCGTTATTAAGCACAACCGGCGTATCGACAATACGGCAAACTCCTAATATAGCACTTTCCGGCTGGTTAATTATCGGCGTAAACTGGTCGATTCCGTACATTCCCAGATTCGTAACCGTAAATGTACCGCCGCTGATTTCATCAGGCAATAATTCTCCTTTACGTGCTTTATCACTAAGTATAGTAATTTCCTGGCGAAGCTGGCGAATTGATTTTGCCTGCGCATCTCTAACAACCGGTACGATCAATCCATTATCAAGAGCAACGGCAACGCCGATATTGGCGCTAGGATGTTCAAATATTTTGCCATCAACTAGGCTGCTGTTTACCAACTTAAACTCCATTAAAGCATGAGCGGCACACTTTATAATAAATTCAGTGAAAGAAAACTTAATGCCGAAAGCTTTACTCAGATTTGTTTTTAATTCGGCAGCTGCCGTCATATCAACCGCCATCGTTAAATTTACATGCGGAGCAATGTTCCAGCTCAAACTCATTCGTTCGGCGATTACTTTGCGCATACCCGCTATCGGTAATCCCCCGGCAGCCAATGTTGCTGTTTGATCGCCGGACTGTGCAGCTATTGTCATGACATCGTCCTTCATAATACGGCCATCTTTCTTGATTCCGGCTAAATCTACCTGCAGTTCGGCTGCAACTTTAGCAGCTAATGGACTGGCCTTAACGGCATTCTCCGCTTGGAAAGCTAAGATATCCCGTTCCACGACCCGTCCCATCGGCCCGGTACCGGTCACTACTGCTAAATCAATGCCTAATTCTTTTGCTAATCTTTTTGCTAACGGCGATGCTTTGATCCAATTGTTGGTCTGCGGTCTGGTGACTGGCCCTTTAGTTGCGGCAACCGTTGCGGCTGTTTCCTCGCAACGTTCAGTTGCAGTCTGCCGGACGGTTTCTATAACTTCACCTGCTGCACCAATTACAGCAATTAATTGCTTCACCGGGGCAACTTGGCCTTCAGCAACGACAATCTCAAGTAATACACCATCTTCGGGTGCCTCTAATTGATTAGTAATTTTGTCCGTCGATATTTCTACCAATACTTCTCCTTTATTGATTGGATCACCAACAGCCTTAAACCATTTAGCTATAGTTCCCTCCGTCATTGTAAGCCCTAGCTGGGGCATATATACACTGGTTGCCATCCTCTTGCCTCCTTTAACTCAGAAATTCCACAACATCCCGTCAGTTTATTTTATTAGTTCCTTTACACCGGCCACGATATCTTGCACATTCGAATAAATTTAATTCTTCCAGTGCCGGACTGAATGGAGGAACAACTTAAGTTTCAATAGTGTTTCAATCCCCTGCTCAGATAACTCTTTTGCCGCCTGTAAGGCAAAGTTTACCTGCCGCGACCAAGCAATAATCGTAACACGCCTGTACGCTTTATCTAGGCTGATCCTAAGGAATAAGATACTCATGTGCTTCATTAGTCGCTCCGTCACAAAAAAGGCGAGTGTGACCTCATCTGTTCCACGGATTTTAGTTGCAAGTGCCGATCCGGCGGCAATTGGAATACCTGCCCCGTTTTCACATTTTCAGTAATGCCGGCAGGCCAAGCGAAATCACCGGTATGTACGTTATAGCCAGCAGTGCCAGCAATGAGGCGATAAGAAACGGCCAGATGGCCCGTGATATTTGCTTAAGATTTATTTCGGATATATTGCAAGCCACGTACAAGTTTACGCCAACCGGCGGCGTAATTTGTCCGATTGCTAAGTTAACCGTCATAATGACTCCAAATAAGACTAAATCTACGCCAACTGAGTTTAAAATAGGAATAAAAATTGGTAATAAAATGTAATAAGCGGATATTGCATCAAGAAAACAGCCCGCAACCAACAAAATCAGGTTCATGATTATCAGTATCACATACTTATTAGCGGAAAAACTGACCATGGCTTGTGAAATATCCTGTGCTACTCCTTCTGTAGTAACCAGCCAGGCAAAAACCGTTGCTGACGCCACAATCAGCATAACTACAGCCGAACCGATTGAAGAATCGATTAGCAATTGCTTCAGTTTAGAAATAGTCAGTTCTTTATACACAAAGAAACCAACGAACAAGCCATATACCGCCGCAACTCCGGCCGCCTCAGTCGGTGTGAAAATTCCGCCGTAAATACCGCCAAGAATAATAACCGGAGTCATAAGGCCCCAGAAAGCATCTTTAAATGCTGCCCATACTTCTTGCCCTGACGGTCTTTGCGTATTTCCCGCACCATATCCCTTCTTTTTAGCTATTACATAACTGACACCGGCTAACGCTAACCCTACTAGTACTCCCGGAACAACGCCGGCCATGAACAGCTTGCCGATTGAAACTTCCGCTACCACACCATATACTACAAAAGCAATGCTTGGCGGAATAATTATTCCGATTGCTCCGGCATTGGCCATTAAAGCAGCCGACATTGATTTATCATAACCGGCCTCGGCCATAGCCGGAATCAATATTGAACCCAGCGCGGCGACAGTTGCCGGTCCGGAACCGGAAATAGCGGCAAAAAAACAAGAAGTTATTACCAATACTATGGCCAAACCGCCGGTAATATGGCCAACACAGACATTGGCAAATTGGATAAGGCGTTTAGAAACTCCGGATTGTTCCATTACTACACCGGCAAGAATAAAAAAGGGAATAGCTAAAAGCGTGAACTTTGCCGTAGCTGAATACATCGTGAACGCCATAATCGCTAAATTTGTATCATTTATAAATACAACAATAATACTTGCCAAACCTAGTCCGACTGCAATGGGAACATTAAACGCCAATAAGACGGCGAAAACAACAAATAGCATTAATCCAGGCTCCACTAATCCTTACCTCCTTTCTGCCAAGCCCACCATCCGGCCTGGGCAAAACGGACAAAACAGAAAATTGCGCCAACCGGAACAGCAATACCCATTGTCCACTCCGGAATGCCTAAGGCCGGAGTAGTCTGATTACTGCTGATTTGGGACTGAACCATTTCAATGCCCGTCCAGATAATAACTCCGAACATTGTTAAGGCCATTAAAGTAACAAGTACACCTACGTAACGCTGCCATTTTGTTGAAAGGAGGTCGGTAAACAGACTAAGTCCCAGGTGGCTGCCCCGCTTGGCCGCTGCTGCTGCGCCGATAAAACAACTCCAAACAAATAAATTTGTAGTTATTTCCTCTGTAAACGACCAGGAAAAATTTAAAAAATAGCGAGAAACAACATTGGCAAAATTAAGCAATAACATCGAGCCAAGCGTAATCGCTAAAAACCATTCTTCAATATAGTCAATTATTTTGAACATGCTACCTCCCCCATTATTAGAATAGAGGTGACCCGGCTGCGGGCCAAGCCACCTCTGTTACTCCTAATTATTTTGTATTTTTATACTCTATTTTCCGGCGTTACGGAAAGCATCCAGCAAATCCTTGCCGATGGCTTTCTCATATTTTTCATAAACCGGACCCATCTTAGCTTGGAATGCTTTGATTTGGGCCGGAGTTAAAGTAGTAACTTGCATGCCTTTAGCCTGTAACTCTTTTAATTGTTTGTTTTCTTCTTCACGGCTTAGTTTAATTTGATATGCACAGGCTTCTTGAGCGGCTTTGCGCATAATATCCTGAGTAGGTTTGTCAAATTTATCCCACAGTTTCTTATTTACGCCAAGTACCAACGGATCATAGGAGTAATTCCACATTGTGATGTATTTTTGTACTTCGCCAAGCTTGCTGGTATAGATGACCGGTATAGGATTTTCTTGACCGTCAATTGTACCTTGCTGTAAAGCGGTAAATACCTCAGCAAAGTTCATAACGGTAGGATCGGCACCTAATTCTTTAAACAGATCGATATACATTTTCATGGACGGAATACGAATCTTCATACCTTCCATATCTTCAGGAGTTACTATCGGTTTTTTGTTATTGGTAACTTGACGGAAACCATTTTCACCAAAGCCAAGCGGCTCAATACCCTTAGCACGAAGAATTTCTTCGATTTTTTTACCGGCCGGGCCTTTTAGCGCTTTGTCAACTGAAGCATAATCAGGCATAATCCAAGGCATACTTATTACACTGAATTTCGGATCAAGAACTGAATAAATAATTGTGGAGTGGAAGGATGCATCGGTAACACCATTTCTTAATTGTTCGATACCCTTAGGCTGGTTACCACTTGATAATTGTTCATTAGGAAATACTTGAATCAAGACTTTACCCTTAGTACGTTCTTTTACGAGTTCAGCCCATTTTTTGGCGCCCTTGGTCCAGGGGGGAACTTTCCGCAGTCGTAACACTCATTTTCATTTTGACTACTTTTTGCTCTTTGGCAGTTTGCTTGCTGCCACCGCAACCGGCAACAACCAGGGACACAGCTAAAATCACACATAACAAAACTATCCAAAACTTTCTCATCCACATACCCTCCATTTTTTTATTTACATATTTCCTCAACTGCACTTACAATTTGATCAGCATTAATTTTCACCAGCCGTTCTAAACTAGGACTGAACGGAATTGGTACAAATGGAGCACCAAGCCGCTTGATCGGCGCATCAAGATAGTCAATCATTTCTTCTGCTACCAATGCGGAAATCTCGGCACCGACCCCACCTGTTTTTACAGCCTCGTGCACAATGACCAATCGCTTGGTTTTAGCGACAGACGAAAATATCGTCTCCTTATCAATTGGTGAAATAGTACGAAGATCGATAACCTCTGCACTAATACCTTGCCCAGCCAGCTTGTCAGCCGCTTCTAAAGCACGGTGCATCATGAGGGAATATGATATTATAGTTACATCTTTTCCTTCCTTGGCAATATTAGCCTTACCGATAGGTATGCAAAATTCTCCTTCGGGTACCGGACCCTTCAGCGGGAATAGTGCTTTATGCTCAAAATACAGGACCGGATTATCTTCCCGAATTGCGGCTTTTAATAATCCTTTGGCATCAGCAGTGTTAGATGGTATAACTACTTTTAATCCCGGAATATGGAGAAAGAATGCTTCCAATGATTGTGAGTGCTGCGCGGCTGCCGACCGGATAATGCCGTCCGGCGCTCTCATCACCAATGGCATAGTGCACTGGCCGCCGAACATATAACATATTTTTGCCATCTGATTTAGCACCTCATCCATACAGACACCGACAAAATCAGCAAAGTGCATATCAACTACCGGTCTCATCCCTGCCAATGCTGCTCCAATTCCAGCACCGACAATTGCGGTTTCAGATATTGGAGTATCAATTACTCTTTCCACCCCAAATTTTTGCGGCAAACCTTTAAATTGTCCGAATATTCCGCCTTGTCTGGCGATATCTTCCCCCATAACAAAAACTTTTTCATCACGTTGCATTTCTTCGGACATGGCTTCAAGTGTTGCTTCTGAGAACGTTATTTCACGCACGCAGGTTCACCTCACTTTCTACATATAAATCGGAATACAATTCATTATCGTCAGGATAGGGGTCCTTTCGTGCTGAGTCGACAGCTGCATCAACTTCTTCCGTAATTTTAGTTTCTATCTGATCTAATTCAGCTTTCTTGAGCCATCCTTTGGCCAGTACATCACTAACAAAATTCTTAAGTGGGTCATCTTTTTCAAAACGTTCCTGGACTTCGGCCTTGGTCCGGTACATTTCCGGATCACCAACAAAGTGACCTTTGATACGATACGTTTTCGCTTCAATCAAGGTTGGCCCGCCGCCTTCGCGCGCCCGCTCAATTGCAACCTTGGCAGCCTCGTATACTGCAAAAACATCATTGCCATTGACAATATTGCTTGGTATTCCATACCCTACCGCCCGATCAGCGATGTTTTCGACTGCTGTAGTAGTACGATAAGGCGTAGTAGATGCCCACTGATTATTTTCACATAAAAAAATTACCGGTAGTTTCCAAGCCGCCGCCATATTAATAGCTTCATGAAATGTACCCCGGTTGGAAGCACCATCACCGAAAAAGCATACCGCTACTTGTCTCGTTTTCTTCATTTTGGCTGCAAGCGCAGCACCAACCGCCAACGTATATCCCCCGCCAACAACACCATTGGCACCCAACATTCCAATCGAAAAATCGGCAATATGCATTGAACCGCCTTTACCTTTACAGTAACCGGTTTTTTTGCCAAAGATCTCCGCCATCATCGGTTTAATATTGGCACCTTTTGCAATACAATGGCCATGACCGCGGTGTGTACTAGTGATATAATCTTCATCCGTCAAATTTGAGCAAATCCCGCTGGCGATTGCCTCTTCCCCAATATAAAGATGGACAAACCCCGGCAGTTCTCCTCCTAAAAATAATTCGCCAATTTTTTCTTCAAATTTTCGTATAGTCACCATTTTTCTGTACAAAGCTCGCAGGAAATCAGCTTGATACGACAAAAATATGCACCTCCAATTCTCTTAAAAACACATTTCCTGTTGACAAATTCTCTTGCTATTTAAATAATTGCAAAATTCATGCCAATACAGAAAATTCGTACTTTGTTAGATAATTCAGTAAATTATCGGTGTTTTTAGTCATATTTTACTATTTTTCCCTGCATTCCTATCAACAGGCTGTGTAATTTATGAACATAATCTATCTAAAACTCGTTCTTGTACTAGCTTTAATGGTTTTGATCATTTTTTTAACACTGTTCAAAAAATGATCATTCGCAGGTTAGTCCTATTGAGGTTCCGGCACAAAAGTGAATGTTAAAAACTCATATATTTACTAATTCCGTATTTTCTTATTTTGTTGTAAAGAGTATTACGAGTAACACCAAGCAACAGCGCCGCTTGCGAAATATTCCACTCTAATTCTTTCAGAACTGTTTTTATGGTCTCCCGTTCAACCTCCTCCAACGTCCGAATAATTCGCGGCGGATTGTTCTTTAACATAGGATTGAACGCAAGGTGTTTCGGCAACTCATTTACTGTTATTGTTTGGCCGGGAGCAATATTAACTGCCCGTTCCAATACATTCTCCAATTCGCGAACATTACCCGGCCAGTCATAGACTTCCAAGGCGTTAAAAGTATCAGCTTGCACATCAGGAATGTCGATTCCAAGTTTAATACAAATTTTAGCTAAAATATGATGAACGGTGGGCTTAATATCTTCTTTGCGTTCACGCAACGATGCTACAAACACGGTCAAAACATTCAACCGGTAAAACAAGTCTCTTCTAAACGTACCGTCCATAACATCTTTCTGTAAATCCCGATTAGAGGCAGCAATAATTCGACCATTAAAGTTAAAAACATGATGACCGCCTATACGCATGACTTTTTTCTCTTGGATAACGCGTAGTAATTTAACTTGCATATCGAGCGGCATGTCACCAATCTCATCCAAAAATATTGTTCCATCGTTAGCTAATTCAAATTTTCCGGGACGTCCCCCCTTTACCGCTCCGGTAAATGCACCTTCCTCGTAGCCAAACAACTCACTCTCGATTAATTCGCGCGGTATAGCAGCACAATTTACGGCTACAAATGGACCCTCTTTAAGAGAACTTGCATTGTGAATTGCTTGGGCCAACAATTCTTTACCGGTACCACTCTCACCTTGAATAAGAACATTTGAAGAACTTTGAGCTGCCACCCGGGCCATCCGAATGCATTCTTTCATGGCCGTTGATTCACCGATTATATCTTCGAAAGTAAACCTAGCCGACAGACCACTCATGGACGTAACCATTCGCTGAACCTTTCGTATTTCACGAAAGGTATCAACAACACAAGCAACTTGCCCATATTCATCTAATATTGGAACTGCCGTTTTCATAAAATGAAACGTTTTTTTGGCGCCTTTTAAAACGAATTCCTTATCGGTATAGCCCTTTCCCTTTGCTAATACATCGAGCACAACCGGCCGAAAATCTACTAGGTCTTCAACAGGCCTGCCCGTTGCCCACTCGCGGTTGACACCCAAGATACGTGCGCCAATACTGTTTATAAAATCGATCGTTCCATTTTTACTCACCAGCAACAAACCATCTGACACCGATTCGGCAATTGCATCTTGGTAGCGCCGTTGTTTCTCAATTTCTGCAATAAGTCTTTTTAACTCTAAATTAGCTGTAATTTTATCGGCAAGTAGTTTTAAGACATAATTTAATTCTGATTTATCCGTCAGCTCGCCATTTAAGTAAAGCATACCAACGAATCCGCCATTAAAAAATATTTCGGTTTTAACACTATCAGTGTCTGTTTTAGCGGATTTTTCATTCGGTCCGAAAAAACCAGACAACTTGTTAACTTCACCGGACACCGGATCGTTACCGGCCACATACAATGGCTTTCCCTGTCCATCTGTTAACATTATGCTAGTTCGAGGATATGTAATACAGAAATCTTCCATTGCGCTAAATGTTTCCTCATTAGCTAAAACCGACATTTATGTCCACCCCTTAAATACATTTTTATATTATTTCTATGCAATATTCCTCATCACCTTTCATCGCTGTTAAAAATCTGATAATTCGCAATACTTAGTTGCAATATATAAGCCCCGTCAACCACCAAGAATCATGGCATACGCTAAATAATGCCGGCCTATTCGTCACATACCGGGTTGACAATATCACCAATAGCACAACTCAAATTAATATCACTTGCTTTTTTATAGATATTATTTTATAATATCTATGTATTCAATAGATATTATTGCGAGGTGTTTATAACATGACTGATGTATTCGAATTACTTTGGCAAGCATCGCTACAAGATATTAAACAAGGTTACTTTTATCAACAGAACAGTGATTCATTTACCTGTCTTATTTGTGGTCGGACTTACATTAACGGAATCATTTATCCCCATGAACAAGAGTTATATGATGCTAAGAAATCTATCGAAGTTCATATAGCCGAATGCCACGGTTCTGCTTTTCAATTCTTGCTCAATCTAGATAAAAGATTAAGCGGATTGACTGATCATCAGAAAACACTTCTTGAACTTTTTTATAAAGGCTATAGTGACAACGAGGTGGCTAAAACACTTAGCACAGGCAGCGTTTCTACTATTCGCAACCACCGCTTTTCTTTAAGAGAAAAACAAAAACAAGCCAAGATCTTTTTAGCAATAATGGAGTTGCTTAATGAACAACCCCCCAAGAAACAAGCCTTTATGGAAATTCCCCGGCATTTAAGAAACGTCGATGAGCGCTTTGCCATAACTGAACAAGAGAACGAAAAAATTTTAGCTGCTTATTTTAAACACGGTCTCACCGGACGGCTTGAATTGTTTCCGGTCAAAGAAAAAAAACGCGTAGCTATCTTAAGACACATCATCAAGTTTTTTAGAAAAGAAAAAAAATATACTGAGAAAGAAGTTAATGATGTATTAAAGGATTTTTATGAAGACTATGTATTATTGCGCCGTTGCTTAATAGAGTATGGCTTTATCGACCGGACACCCGACGGCAGCTCATACTGGCTGAAATCCTAATTAGATAAAATTATAAAAGGAGACAACAAAATGGATAAACGCAAACAGCTTAAATTGGCTTATAAACAAACCCCCCGTCCAATGGGAGTATATCAGATAAAAAATACAGCCAATGGCAAAATATTAATTGGCAGCAGCATGAATATACCGGGAATTCTTAACAGCCATCGGTTTCAGCTTAAGCAAAATGTGCACCGTAATAAAAATTTGCAAAGCGATTGGAATTTATATGGCTCCGATACTTTCTCTTTTGATACTTTAGAAATCCTTGATTATCAGAAGTATGCTATCGAGGATTGGCGTGATGCCGTAAACGAACTAGAAGCAAAATGGCTAAACATGTTGAGCCCTTATGATGATCGGGGATATAATAAAATTTCCACGAAAGACAAATAAGCTAGAACACCATAGACCTGCTTTGCAGCATATAATACAGTAGCTCATTTCTGCAAGGAGGAATTCTTATGGACCAACGTTACCATCATTGTACAACTGACTTTGATGATAGATGGATATGGTTAGTATTACTGGCTCTTTGTTTCATTTTCTTTTTCTGGTTTGATAATACTCCATTTACTTAAATCCATCCTTCAACGTTTCAACAAACCGTATTACTCCTTTAAACAAGGAATCGGCACATATTATTTGCCGATTCCTTTGTTTATGTCTATTCTCTTTTGTCCAAATCGCAAACTTGCTCTTACCAACATATAATACTATTAAAAAGGCAGGGTAAATTATGGTCGATACCGTAACACCACCGTTGAGTCACGAATAGAATAATATAACTATAGCCGATTATTTCTTAAAGGAGGAATCACAAATGTTTTTTGGCACCAATAGAGAACTTTGGTTTATAGTTTTGGTAATTAGCTTATTTATCCTTCTTTTCCCTAGTGTATTTGATAACTGTAATACCTAACAACCACTCAACTACCAACCTCCCATAATCTACATCATAACAGGCAAAAACACTTCATATTAGTTGTGTTTTTGCCTGTTGACTGTGCAATTGCGATTATCATAAGCAAAATTTATTTTTATAAAACCAACTAATCAATTTTTATCTTTTTTTTACGATGATTTTTTCTAAACTCAATTCAAAAATTCGGTCATCTTGACCAGTTCTTTTGCCGGGACCTTTGGTTCTTCCACCACTACGCCGAAACTTGGCCTTAGTTTCCCGTTCTTCAAGTAAAAAATCTATTTTATCATCAGTATAAACCCTGCCGGACGGGCTTAGGCAATGAGACCTTTTGCTTAATACCATTGAAGCTAAACCCCAGTCTTGCGTAACAACGATATCGCCTTGTTGTACAATATTAATTATTTTAATATCCGCCTGCTGGGGACCACTATCCACAACAATATGGCAGTCCGAAACTATATTATGGTTAAAACTCGCTACTGTCCACACCGGGATTCTATATTTACGACCAACATGTACACATATTTCCAAAACCTTTTTAGGACAAGCATCGGCATCAATAATTATTCGCATAATAATACCCCTAATATATCTTGATTAACTATATAACATTATTTTAACCCATCATTATATACCGAATCTCATAACCAGTTTTAAGCCAACAAGTCCGATAATCCCCTGAGTACAATCATCACTAACCGCACTCTGGGAATGGATATATTGATTATTACCGTACCGCCTTCCTTTCTGTAATTGCCACCATTCGAACGAGATACCCCGTTAAAGAACCGGTGTAAGCAGCTCTGAGCAAATGTCCCGAAACGCCCATAAAACATTGACTAACTTTGAGTCCTTGATTATGATTGTAAATAGAATGCACTATCGAATCGCCGTCGGAAACAACTGCAGCAGTAATCTGGAAATAAACACATCTTATAGGCTGGTATTATCAATACGCAATTGAATTTTTTTAAAAATTGAGGTAAATAAATGAAATCATTCCAATTATTTAAAATAGCCACTGATCAAGCCGGTCTTACTGTAGAGCAGTATCTGAGGCAAGTATTACAATACTCCGGTCGAAGCATCCAACGTTTGACTAGGCAAAAAGGTGTACTTTTAAATGGACAAGCCGCATATCTGCAAAAAAAACTAAAGTACAATGACACCTTACGAGTTTTAATTCAGTCGGATAATTCTTACGGATTTCACCCTGAGCAAGGCAGCATTGCAATACTTTATGAAGATAATTACATGCTTGTTGTCAATAAACCGCCCGGCCAACTGGTTCATCCCACCGGACACACATCTCATGGCACATTAGCAAATTTTTTAGCCTTCGACTTGCAGCAGCGCGGCATACTTACTACCATCCGTCCTATACATCGATTAGACAGAGATACTTCCGGCTGCGTGATTATTGCCAAGGATGCCAATAGTCAATTTATCCTTGAACAACAATTAAAAAACAACGTGTTAATCCGAACCTATCGGGCATTAGTTAAAGGGAAAATATTCCCCGCTAACGGAACCATAGATATTCCCATTGGCCCCCATCCCACCCGTCCTAATCGCCGCTCAGTAGTCAGTCAAGGGGATCCGGCCATTACCCATTACCGAACGGTTAATACTTTTACTAACTCAACACTGTTAGAACTTACTTTAGATACCGGCAGGACCCACCAGATCCGTGTACATTTGGCCCATCTTGGTTGTCCGATAATCGGCGATAAAATGTACGGAGTATCTTCACCGTTAATTTCGCGGCAATGCTTGCATGCTAATTCCGTCTGTTTCCAGCATATAAAAGATGATTGTAAAATATCTATTCACGCCCCGCTGCCGGCAGACTTTGACAAAATCCTATCTCATCAATAGAGTTATAATTGTTGTATCCAATAACCACCAAAGCTTTATATAATTCTAATCAGAAACTCTGTTATCTGGCGGAGTTTCTTTTTATTTTTCCTGCTATTGCAGGTAAACAAAGTAAATTTAACGAAACATTATATAATTATAATTGACTGACAAATCTCAACAATACAGAATAATGCAAAATTTAATACCATCACGCTTCTTGCCCATTTCCAGTAATAAAAGCTGTCGGGCAAGTAAACATAACTTGAACAGGAAAGGAGGCATAGAGACCCGTTATTTTTAAAAAAGTAACTTTCTATCGTCTCAACTAGAAAAGGAGGAAAAATATGAAAAAAATTAGTATTATCCTTTGCCTCTGCTTGTTTTTAACGACTACTTTATTGGCCGGATGCGGCGGCGGTGATAAAAAAGCTGCCAATAAACCAGCCAAAAAGACTTTTGTAACCATTGTAACCGGTGGTAGTTCAGGA
>JALHDB010000026.1 GCA_022840825.1 Negativicutes bacterium
GGCTCTTTGTCAATTGTTGGGGTAAAAACATAAAGTGTTGAGGAGCAGGGTATTTAGGTACCCTGCTTTTCCCTTTATTAACAGTTAGCGATATATAAAATCCTATTTCTAAAACGGTCGAAGTTCCGGACCCCATAGCATACTCTTTTCAGTACCTTGGTCCGATTATTACAGCCCTCAATAAATCCGTTGCTATATCCCGTGGCAACAGCGGTCAGTATCTCCTTGCTCCATTTAGAGACGGTTTCTGCCAACTTTGTGAAGGAAGGCAAACTAGCTTCTAATACGCTATCTTGCCAGGCTTTCCATCGTGTAACCAACTGCTTCTGGTCAGGGCTGTTAATCATATCATAGAATTCTTCTTTCAAGAGGTAGGCTTTACGCAATCGTTCTGAAACCGTCAGCATATTAGTCAGTTGATGCATCTCATCGTCTTTAAGCTTGGCCTTTCTCTTCAAGAGAATCCAGTGGCTCTTTTTGAAATATATACGCCTGGATTTAGCAAACTTCTTTTGCTCTTCCTTTCGGATTGACTCCATTGCCCAGTTAGCCAGCCGAACGACATGAAATTTGTCTGCAACAATTTTCGCATTAGGAAAGCATTGTCTAACAACGCTTGAAAATAACGGGCTTAAGTCCATTACAACATACTTTACTCGGCTTCGTTCATCCGTAGAAAATGAGTTGAAGTATGCATATAAGTCTTCCGTTTTTCTTGATGGCAGTATGTCTAGGAGCTTCTTGTTGGCTGGATCTGAAAGAATACACTGGAATTTATGCCCCCCTGCATTTCCTTTAAACTCATCAATGGCAACAACAGACGGTAATTGGGGCTTGGGATAGGAGACTATGCCAAAATACCTCATGACTGTGCTTACAGAACATCGGCATTCCTGAGCAATACTAGTGGCGCTACGAGGGCTGGCAAAGCGGGATATAATGTAATGCTGTAAGCGCTTTGTCATTCGCTGATATCGTGTAAACAAGGAACTGGTTTCAACAAAGCGTTTTCCGCATGAAAGGCAGGCGTAACGTCTTTTGCGCACAATAAAGACGACTGACTTCCCAAGCATAGGGATATCTCGGACGGCTTGTACTCGATAATCATGAACAGTGTCAGTAGTAGCGGCACATGAAGGGCAAGTATGAGGTTTACGCTGCTGTTCAAGATAGATGGTAATACTCACGTTATCTGTCGAAACTTTGGTAACACGAACATCTTCCAAATCCAATAGAATCTCTGTATAATAAGTAGCGAGCATAAGTGAAAACCCTCCTTAATTTTGGGTGTCAGCAACTTTAATTTTAAGGGAAATTTCACTTTATGCTCATTTTTTTGCAAAAAAATGTTGAGGTAATTCCATTTAGTGAAACTGGCTACCCCAACATTTATTATAGAGCC
>JALHDB010000016.1 GCA_022840825.1 Negativicutes bacterium
ATTAGTACATTAATTCTATTGAACCGCCGTATACCGAACGGTACGTACGGTGGTGTGAGAGGACGCTGAATAAATTAATTATTCAGCTCCTACTCGATTGCGCCCAGCATGGGCGCTTTTCTAAAGGGCACTTGCGACAGGGAGTAAAATGATCGGTACATCATCAACCCTCCTGCCGGCAAGATAACAGATCTTTAAAATCAATGGGCAACTGTTCAAAAGACTCTTTACCGCGATTCCTTTTGATATAGGCATTATCAGTCGGTGAAATAGCATTAGCCCTAAATACAGATTGATCGTGTTCATAGATATGGATAACTTCTTTTATCTCAGGCAGCAGGACTCGGCATAAGCCTTTATCCGACTGTTGCAGGTCTTCATTTGTCAAAGTACATATCTCCTTTAAATAGGAAGTTAGCCGGCTAACCTGTTAACTATAATATTAACCCCAATATTCAAGTTATGGTAGCCGAAAAGCTTTGTGGGATAATCTCTATTTACGCTCAAACGGAGTTTGTGGTAGAATTAACGTGCCATGAAATTTAGTTTGTGCTGTTGGTGAAATTTTCGCGAGAAGGTTTCGGCTGTGGGACAGTAAGTAAGATGCCAATCAAAAAATCGACAAAAAGCTTTTTAACGTTTAAGCATTGCCTGGGTAAATCCCAGGCTTTCTGGTTTCGTTGCAGAGATAGATGGATATGTGATATGTGCTATAATTATATGTAGATAATTGCACTTGTTTTTTAATTGCAGTATTATCAAGAAATTATTATTACTTTTAACTAAAAATTTTTAAGAGGTGAGTAAATGAGTCAGGAAATAGACAAAATTATTTATTCCATGATCCGTGTATCTAAAAAACACGGGCAGAAAGAAGTCCTCAAGGACATTTCGCTCTCTTACTTTTACGGAGCAAAAATCGGTGTCCTGGGTCTGAACGGATCCGGTAAAAGTTCGCTCCTCAAAATATTGGCCGGAGAAGATCAGAGTTTTGACGGTAAGACCGTTATCGCCCCCGGCTACACCATCGGTTACCTCCCTCAGGAGCCGTTGGTGGATGAAACCCGCACCGTGCGCGAGGTGGTGGAAGAAGGCGTAAAAGAACTGGTTCAGATTCGTGATGAGTACGAAGCCATCAACGCCAAATTTTCCGAGCCCATGGAACCAGACGAAATGGACGCGCTTATCACCCGCCAGGGCGAAGTGCAGGAACTTATGGACAGCAAGGGCGTCTGGGATCTGGACTCCAAGCTTGAAATGGCCATGGACGCATTGCGCTGCCCTCCGCCCGACTCATCGGTTTCGGTGATTTCGGGCGGTGAACGCCGCCGTGTGGCTTTGTGCCGTCTGCTGCTGAAAAACCCGGACATCCTGCTTCTGGACGAACCAACCAACCACCTCGACGCTGAATCGGTATCCTGGTTGGAACATTTTTTAAAATCTTTCCCCGGTACTGTAATTGCCGTAACCCACGACCGTTACTTCCTTGACAACGTGGCTGGATGGATTCTTGAACTTGATCGCGGTCGCGGCATTCCCTGGAAGGGCAACTACTCTTCCTGGCTGGAACAAAAGCAACAACGTCTGGCCAGCGAAGAAAAAAGCGAAGCCCAACGTCAGAAGACCCTGTCCCGCGAACTTGAGTGGATTCGCATGGCCCCCAAAGGACGCCACGCCAAGAGCAAAGCCAGGATCAACGCTTATGAAGCCATGCTTTCATATGAGTCTGAGCGCTTGGGTAAGGATTTGGAAATATACATTCCGCCGGGACCGCGCTTGGGTAAGATCGTCATTGAAGCCGAGAATGTCAGCAAAGCCATGGGCGACAAGGTGCTCGTGGAGAACATGAGCTTCATGATTCCGTCTGGAGCCATCGTCGGTATCATCGGCCCAAACGGAGCCGGTAAAACCACTCTCTTCAAGATGATCACCGGACAGGAAAAGCCCGACAGTGGTACCCTGAAAGTCGGCGAAACCGTTAGTTTGGCTTACGTGGACCAGAACCGCGACTCCCTTGAGCCCGGAAAAACCGTCTACGAAGTTATCAGCGGCGGCTACGACACTATCAAACTAGGCAACCGCGAGATTAACTCTCGGGCTTACTGCGCGCGCTTCAACATCATGGGGCAGGACCAGCAAAAGAAAGTGGACGTGCTATCCGGCGGTGAACGCAACCGCGTTCATCTGGCCAAGATGCTGAAAACCGGGGCCAACGTAATCCTCCTTGACGAACCCACCAACGACCTGGACGTGAACACCATGCGTGCTCTGGAAGACGCACTGGAGAACTTTGCCGGTTGCGTGTTGGTCATCAGCCACGACCGCTGGTTCCTTGATCGCATCGCAAGTCACATCATGGCTTTTGAGGGTGACTCCGTCGTGACCTTCTTTGAGGGTAACTATTCGGACTACGAAGCCGAACGCAAAAAACGCCTTGGCAAAGAAGCCGATCAGCCGCATCGACTGAAGTTCAGAAAACTTACCCGCTAGGAAGCTACTGAAGACCCCCGGATTTTTGCAGTCAAAAAATCGGGGTTTGGCGCACAGCGAAGCAGTTTATGCACATTTTGTCAGTGGCTGAAGCGATAGGAGAGTTTGATGTGATATGTTTTTGCATTGATTGAGAATATTGTTGTGATTGATAGTAGAAAGCTGACAATGAGCCTAGGGGCATCTAAGGAACGGTTCTGTCGATGCAAAAGAAATTTATCGGTGCCCGACGGTTATCGTGATGTAAATTTGAAGCAGACATCTGCTTTGACGCCTGCAGTAAAATTTGTTTTGGAAGTTACTATGTCCGTTTCCGAAGTTGCAAAGGAATTATCTATACATTACAATAGCCTATACCGCTGGATAAGTGAATATGAAGAATAAGGGGAAAGTGCGTTTCCAGGCCATGGAAGCGCACTTTACAATTCTCAATATGAAATTAAAAAGCTCAAACGAGAAAATGAAAAGCTTAAAGAGGAGTTGGAATTGCTAAAAAAATACCGGGCGGCCTTCTTGAAAAAAAGACCCAAGAAAGGAGTATTGTATTTAGCTATATTCCTTGATATTTATTCCCGCAAAGTATCTGGGTGGTCCATGGGCAAGAAGATGAAGGACACCCTTGTAATGGATGCATTTATGCAAGCTTATGGCAAAGAAGATCCGAAAAAAGGTCTTATCGTTCATACAGAGGCTCTCAATTTACCAGTGGTAACTTTCAAACATTACTTCGTACACATGGAGCGATTTCAAGTGGCAGAAGGAAAAGAAATCCTTATGATGTAAAGAAGGAACTGGAGGTTTCTGCTTACCGTAAAATCGGTCTCGTGATGAAGGATTCAAAGTCCGCCTCACTTGCTGTTAAATGTTTCCTGAAGTATTTAAATTATAGAAATTGTACTTAAGTAATGTGGTTTTATCTAATGATCCTGTCAAAATAAAAAAACGTTTATAAGCTGTCTGACAAGAAGTTATCTAAAATTTGATGGGTAGCTGGTCTATTGAAACATTATCCAAACTCCGAAGTCTAAAAAAGGGGGCCTATTATTTATTCTGGCAATAAGCACTTCACTAGGTTTACTACTAAACACATTAGTAAAAGATGACAAAATAATTGAAATAAAAGGATACTTTTGCAGAAGTTTGCCAATATGCGCTGAATGTACTTAATAATAAATATTAACTAATTTCCGGTTACATTTACAATGTGTTATTAAAAATGTAATCTTTTTTCTATCATGATATATTACTGATGGACTTTGATTTCTATCTATACCGGCTGGATGATTAATTATAGATTTGCCGTAAAAGTAGGTTTAGGGTGGTGATTTTCGGATGAAAAAGTCTATAATTTTCAAAATAACAATGATAATGATATTAACGCTATGTGCAGGAAGTCAGGCTGATCCGGTCTTAAACGTAGCACTTGCTGCAGCTAAACCCGGCACTAATCAGAATTATATTTCCCAGGAAACTTATAATGAACTTATCAACGAATTAATGAATGTGGGTGCGCAACACAATCGTTTAGGCGGTAAAGTAAATGTTGACGGCGAACTTCGCTACCATTACGCTGCTAATCGTCGCTGGCGGGATTCATCCGGTTTCCGTCTTTATCTTGGCTTTGATAGTGCAATCAATAAGAATTGGCATGCTTACGGCATACTGGAAGGTAATGTCAGTCTGCTGAATTATAATAATAACTTCAAGCTTTCCCGCCTGTACCTACAGGGTAAGCTTGGTACTGCCACCATGAAAGCAGGGTCATTCGGCTATCTCATGGGAGAGGGGAATATCTATGATAGTGGTTTCAAAGGCGTTAGCTTTGATTTCGGTGACCCGGTGCAATACACCTTTAGTTACGGGGAAACCAATGATACTAAAGAAACATCGGTAGCAACAGCACGATATAAGGAATTTGATTATAATTTAGAGACTAGTGTGTATCGCTATGAAATGATTGATGGAAACAAAAATACTATATGGACTGTCGGCGGAAATTATAATTTTAGTAATTTCGGCATTGGTGCCATGTATTTAGCTTCCAGTCTGAGAGATAGCAAAGGTGATAAAAACGGGTACGTGTTTAGCGTCAATTATGGCGAATTAAAGGCATACCGCCCAGGTACTTACAGCCTGTTTGCTAAATATTATAATCAGCCTCAATATACGTATATTGCCCATGGTATGAATGGTCTCGGCGGTAGAATGAGGGGATTTAGGGGATACGGCTTAGGAATGCATTATGCGCTGGCACCGGAAGTTGTAGCAGGGATCGAATATTATAACTTAACTGATAAAATATCCGGGGCAAAAGGTGAGACTTGTTGGAGTCAACTGACTTATTATTTCTAAATGAATCAGGTGATATGAAGATGGAAGTCTTTGATAGGATTCGGACTGGAAAAGATTATTTGGCAGTTGTGGGACTGGGCTATGTAGGTCTGCCAATTGCAGTTGCGTTCGCCGAGAAAGTTAAGACGGTGGGATTCGATGTTAACCATGATAAAGTTGATTTATATAAACAGGGAATCGATCCTACCCGGGAAATTGGTGAAGAAAGACTTCAAAACAGTAGTTTGGAATTTACTACAGATCCAACAAGATTAATAGAAGCTAAAGTAATTATTGTTGCTGTACCGACACCGGTTAATGGCGATAATACACCGAATTTGACACCGGTTACCGATGCCAGCCACATTGTCGGGCAAAACTTATCCTCCGGCAGTATTGTAGTCTTTGAATCGACGGTATATCCGGGCGTTACGGAAGAAATTTGCGTACCGATCTTAGAACAAGAATCAGGCTTGGTCTGCGGAACGGATTTTAAAGTTGGCTATTCACCGGAACGAATCAATCCTGCCGATAAAGTGCATCGATTGGAAAATATTAAGAAAATTGTTGCCGGTATGGATGAAGAAACCGTCGAAAATCTGGCGGCGATCTATGCTCTGATTATTCAGGCTGGTATATACAAAGCACCCAGCATTAAGGTCGCCGAAGCGGCAAAGCTGGTCGAAAATGCTCAGCGGGATATTAACATTGCTTTTATGAATGAATTGGCTATAGTATTTGATCGAATGGAAATTAATACCTACGATGTGATAAAGGCCATGAATACCAAATGGAATACTTTGAGATTTTATCCGGGATTGGTAGGCGGACATTGTATAGGGGTCGATCCGTATTATTTTATTTATCAAGCCCAGCGGCTCGGTTACCATTCACAGATAATTGCGGCCGGACGCAAAATTAATGATAGTATGGCGTGTTTTGTTGCCGAAAACATAATTAAAAAAATGATTCAAGCGGACAAAAATGTAAAGAAATCTATTATTTATATCCTGGGAGTAACCTATAAAGAGGATTGTCCCGATTTGCGCAATTCAAAATCGGTGGAGGTTTGTAAACACTTGGCCGCATATGGGATCAAAGTGCGGGTGGTAGATCCGGTTGTTGATAAAGCTGAATTCAACAAAAAGTTTGGTGCGGAAATAGTGGATATAAAAGACATTCATAATGCCGACTGCCTGGTATTCTTAGTCGCCCATCAACAATTTAGAGATTTGCAACCGGCAGATTTGGAAAGGATGTTTAAAGCGAAGAAGATCCGGTCAAAACATGTTCTTATCGATATTAAATCTATTTTTGAACAAAAAGCCATCGAAGAAAGGGGCTACTTCTACTGGAGTCTTTAATAGAGGTTAGGTGAAACCGTGAATTTTATGAAAATTGTATCGTCACTATTACTCTTTGTTTGTGGTTGCTTGTTTGGTATGTTTTTTTTCAAAGATTTTACAACGACGAAAACAGCCGGCGATTATCGGAATATTACCGACGTGCGCAGCTCTTATAATGCCGACGCGGAAGTAGCGCAAGCATTCGAGCGTATGAAGCATAGTTCCGGGCTTGCGTCGGTCATTGTACGCAGCCCTAAACACCGGACGAATATTGCTTTGACTTTTGACGGATTGACCGACCGTACAACCGTACAGAGGATTTTGGACTTGTTGAAGCAATATAACGTGAAGGCGACCTTTTTTGTTGATGGGCTGCGAACAGCCGAAGACCCGCAAACTGTCGTCAGCATACGCAAAGCAGGGCAAAAAATAGAAAATTATACCCTGGTTGGCCTGGCTAAGATGGAAACCTTGTCTGTTGATAGATTGGTGAAAGACTTTTGCCGGGCCCAAAAAATTATTAAAGTGACGACTGATCAGGGACCTAATCTATTAAAATGCAATGATACCAAGTATACCACCAAATTGTTACAAGCAGCGAAGGCTTGCGGGTTTAACAGCGTTGTCCGAAGCGATATGTTTATTGATTTGAAACTAATAAAATCACTTAGTGCAGCCGAAAGCATTGTTCGGCAAATTAAACCAGGCAGTATCGTTTCTGTTAAATTAAAAGCTAATGTCGAGCCAATTGTAAATGAACCGGGTAAGACGGCTTTAAGACCAGCTATCGACAAGCAACCGGGTTTGAAGGAATTGCCACCGGCAGAGTTAAGTGAAAAAGAGGTCGTTGATGCGGTAGAGAAGTTGTTAATTGCCTTAAAGGGGACCAAATATGCAACGACCTATGTGGAAAATTTTTCGAGCGCAAATAAAGCTGACCAGGCAGTACTGGGAACTTACTTAACAAAAACAACTTCATTATTAGCTGAGCAGGTATTTAATTTACTTGGTTGCCGACCAGTGTACGCATCCGCGCTTGATAGCAAAGTGAGTGAAATTAAAATGATTGCCACTACCGAGCCGGCAATTGCCTATACTTTCGCCGGCCTGGCGAATGAAACGGTAGTTAACGATGTTTTGGCAAGATTAGATAAACTGGCTATTAAAGCTACGTTTTTTGTACTGGAAACAGAAATAGACAAGTATCCGGAAATAGTGCGAAAAATAATTGATAATGGGCATGAGATTGGTATTGCCATACGGCCGAGAAAAGGAGAAACAGTTACGGCAATTAGCCACAGTATCATGCATTGCCGTAAGCTGTTGCATCAGCAGTTTGGGGTGGCAACGAATCTGGTAAAACAGCCGTGGGGTGAGGTAGAAGATAATTCCAGAAAGGCTGTCGCAAATTTAGGCTGCGAATTGATCGGTCAGTCGGTTGCGGTCGTCCAAAGCCGACATAAAAATTATGCTTCTGCCGATCAAGTAATGGCAGAGATTTTTGGTAAATACGTTTATTCCTTGGCACGCGGGAAAATCGTACATTTCAGGATGGATTATTATACAAATAACCGGTTGGTCGGCGATTTACTGGAAACTATCAAACAGTGTAAAGTGGATAATATTGCCTATGAAACTTCTTTTGATAATCCGGCCAATAATCCGGCCAACGATTCAGCGTTTACGATAAAACCGGTAGGAACAATTCTTTATAATCGGAACTACATTTATCAATATCCGGTCGATCCCAACGATGTCCCGGAGCATCTAAAAATAAGCAGACGTGGGCTGAAAGTCGGCCAAAGTAATTTCGCTGCTGAAGTAGTTAAACGTTATATTGGACATGCCCAGGTTGTTTATACCGAACGGTTGCTGGGGTTTTCGCCAACAGGTACTAGCCGGCTGGATAAGAGTGGTGTTATACATACTGGCGATAATGTCATTTTTCTTACCTTCGATGACTGGGGGACTGACGCGGCGCTTAGCAAAATACTATACGTTTTGCGCAAACATCAAGTACCGGCTACATTTTTCGTTATTACGAAGAATGTTATGAATAATCCCAATTTACTGCGGACTATTGCTGAGCAAGGACATGAGATCGGTAGCCATTCTGATCAGCATCAGCCACTATGGGCCAATAACAAATCTGACTATATTAAGGATTTGGCAGAATCTTATAAAAAACTGCATAATATTACGGGCGATGTTACTGTTAACGGTAAGCCTTCTTTAACCAGGCTTTTTCGTTCGCCTTCACTTACCCTCAGCAGGGCAGGGTTTGAAGCGGTGTTTGCAACCGGTTACCAATATATCATTTTCGGCGCAGGCCGTATAGAAGATCATAAAGCTCAAAATGTTGTGCAATTAGTAAGAACAATTAAAGATTGTGTGTACACAAAAAACGGAGATGTCAACAAAGGGACTATCTTAATCATGCATATGGGCGACAGTTGCCTTTATACGGCAATTGCTTTAGATATTTTGTTGACGGCTAATGCCGCTAAACCGGATTCTGATCTATCTAAGTTTAAAGTCGGCCGGCTATCCGATTATTTAGTCGACGGCTATCCACAAATAAAATTATAGCAGAACATGGTTATCATTGAGATTCTTTATTTTAACCGGGGTGATGCACATGAAAAACAGAAAAAATTTCTTATTATTGGTGTTGTTAATAAGCGTTTTAGTGGCGTGTTCCCAAGCTGATGCGGCTGTACCGGCAGATGATGGTGTAAGTGAAATCAAGATGATTTCAACTACTGAGCCTGCAATTCCCTATACATTTGCCGGATTAGGAAAAAAAGAGGTAGTGAACGATGTTTTAACAAGATTAGATAAACTGGCTATTAAAGCTACGTTTTTTGTGATGGAAATAGAAATAGAAAAATATCCGGAAACAGTGCGGAAAATCATTGATAATGGACATGAAATAGGCATTGCCATACGTCCGAAACAAGGGGAAACATTAGCGGAAACCCGTCAGAGTATTATACGTTGCCGTAAGTTGCTAAACCAGCGATTTGGGGTGGCGACAAACCTGGTAAAACAACCATGGGGCGCAATAGCAGATACAACTAAAGCAGCTGTGGCCAGTTTGAACTGTAAATTGATCGGACAGTCGGTCAATGTTGTGCAAAGCAAACATAAAGACTATAGTTCGGCAGATCAGGTCATGGCCGAAATTTTTGGCAAGTATGTTTATTCGTTAGCGCGCGGTCAGATTGTGCATTTTCGCATGGATTATTATACGAACATGCGGCTAGTAGGAGATTTACTGGAAGCAATCAAGCGGCGCAAAGTTGATAATATTGCTTATAGAACTTCTTTTGATAATCCGATCAATAATTCGGCCAATGATTCGGCGTATACAATTAAACCGGTGGGCAAAATTCTTACAAATAAGCAATACATCTACCAATATCCGGTAGACTCCAACAATGTTCCGCTAAGATTAAACAACGGTACTGGCTTAACTGTTAACGAACATAATTTTATGGCCGAAGTTTCTCAACGTTATATCGGTAATGCCGAAGTGGATTACGAAGACCGCATGCTCGGTTATTCCAAAATGGATGATCGCCGCCTTGACAAGATTGGATTTATACACACCAACGATAATGTTATATTCTTAACCTTTGATGATTGGGGGATGGATGCGGCAATTAACAAAATCCTTTATGTCCTGCGCAAGCATCAAGTGTCTGGAACATTTTTTGTTATTACGAACAATGTGCTGAATAACCCCAATTTGCTGCGGACTATTGCTCTGGAAGGTCATGAAATTGGCAGTCATTCGGATCAACATAAGCCGATGGCCGTTCGTGATCCAATTACCGGCAAACAAGCCCCAACCCTGACTAAAACGGAATATATCAAAGATTTTGCTAAGGCCTATCAAAAATTGCATGATATTACGGGCGATGTAACAGTACATGGCAGACCTGCTTTGACGAAGTTTTTCCGTCCGCCAACGCTGGCTGTCAGCCGGGCTGGTTTTGAGGCAGTGTTTGCAGCCGGCTATCAATACATCATTTCCGGCTCCAGCAATACTCATGATTATAAAGCCGAAAATGTTGCTCAACTAGTAAGAACAATGAAGGACTGTGTATATTCGAAAAGCGGAGATGTTAAAAAAGGTGCCATCTTGATAATGCATATGGGTGACAGTAGTAAATATACAGCAGCTGCGTTAGATATCCTTTTGACAGCTAATGCCGCTAAAGCCGAATCTGATCCGTCTAAGTTTAAAGTTGGCCGGTTATCTGATTATTTAGTAGACGGCTATTCGCAAATTAATCGAAAAAAATCATTGCGCTTAAATAACCGTGTTGCCGGGCAAATGTAACGGTAATAGCTAGCTATATCTAGATTGTACGTACTGGTTAATGATAGATTGTAGCACAAAGTACTGGAGAAATGGCAGGGATCGACTGTGGAGTTATTACGTCAAGAAAATAAAAAAAAAGAGGATATTTTACTTGTCGTCAAACCCGACCGCCGGCCACTTTCGAAAGTACCTGACCAAGAAGGATTGCGTTCGAATGTAGATCGGCGCCGGGCCAAAGGCTACAAAAAGCTAAACGATGTTGCCAAGCTTATCGAAAGTGAAGCTTTGGGCAGACGTTATTTGGTGGATTATGATGTAATAATTAATTATGTTGCGGCCGGCAAAAGAATGAAGTGTCGCGCGAAAGGGATCGATATATCGACGACAGGGATGTTACTGGAAGTTTCACCGGCAGTTGCTCAAGATTTGCAAAAAGCGACAAAAATGCAGCTGAAGTTTACTATCGAACCGGGTTCAATGCCGGAAGGATATGAGATGAAAGTAAATATTGCCGCCAGATATATTCGCTTAGCTGCTGCTGCCGACGGCAAGACGCAATGTGGCGTAGAATTTATAGAATCACTGGCTCAGTATGCGACGAGAAGAAAAAATTGGTATATTCTATCGGTAGCCGCATTTTTTCTGTTTTTTATTACTGGTTGTATTATGCTAATGCGGGCGGAAAGTATCCTATATTTTAAGTTTAATAAAGTATTGTATACATATAGTATTATTGCGGCAACTTTTTTGCTTACCAGATATCTGTTCGGCTCTTTTTACCGTCCTATTCCAATCGATACTGATTTTACACCAGGCGTCACGATTGTTGTTCCTTGTTTTAATGAGGAACAATGGATACAAAAAACGATATTGAGCTGTATAAATCAAGATTATCCAATCAATAAACTGGAAGTAATTATCGTCGATGATTGCTCCAGTGACCGGTCGTGGGAAAAAATTCAGGAGATAGCAGAAGAATTAAAAGTCAAAGAACAACGTTATGATATCGAGAACAGGCTTTTTTATGTGCATCAAGAGAAAAATGCTGGCAAAAGACACGCTTTGGCAAGAGGAACCTTGATGGCCAAGCATGAATTAGTTGTGTTTGTTGACTCGGACAGTTTTTTAGACCCATTTGCGATTCGGAATGTTGTTCAACCGTTTAAAGATACAAAAATGGGCGGAGTTTCCGGCCGAACCGATGTTGCTAATACCTATACCAATGCTCTCACCAAAATGCAGGCCGTCCGATATTTTATTGCCTTTCGCATAATGAAAGCGGCTGAAAGTTACTTTGATACTGTAACATGTTTATCCGGGCCGCTTTCCTGTTATCGAAAAGATTTGGTTGTCAAATATATGAAAGCGTGGCTGAACCAACGATTTCTGGGCGAGAAAGCAACATTCGGCGATGACCGCAGTATGACCAATTTTATATTAAGAAAAAACCGTACCGGTTATCAAGATACAGCAATCTGCAGCACGATTGTACCAAACAAATACGAAACATTTTTGAAACAACAAATGCGCTGGAAACGTTCATGGCTTAGAGAATCACTGATTGCGGCCAGGTTTATGTGGAAAAAGGAACCGTTTGCGGCATTATCGTTCTATATGGGCGTGCTTGTGCCGTTTTTGGCCCCGGTTATTGTTTTATATAATCTAATTTATGTACCGCTTATGCATAGAGTGTTTCCGCTTACTTTTATTATTGGCATCGGCTTAATGGCTTTGCTGATGAGCATGGTTCAATTACTTCTTCGCAAAAGTTCAACCTGGATTTTTGGGTTATGGTTTTGCTTATATTACGAAGCCGTACTGTTATGGCAAATGCCGATTGCCTGGTTTACTTTTTGGAAAAGTACCTGGGGAACGCGTATGACCCCGGCGGATCTTGTGGAATTATTAAAAAAGAAACGCAGAAAGCAGCAGAGGGCATAGTATGATTACCAGAGTGCAGAAAAAATACACTGCTCGCAAAGACCGAAAGAAAATAGTTAGGGTAGTGCTGCAGCTTATTATAATTATGGCAGTACTTGCTGTCAGTATAGTTTCATTATTTACCCTCAAGGCATATAAGCCTTATACCCGTCAAACTACGCGATTTGCGGGCGATAAAGGGTTTATTGCTCTAGCCTATTTTGGTGTGGGCAGAATCGGCGACCAAAATGTAATCGGTGTAGAGCGTTTGGGCGAACATTTGCAGGCGCTGAAAAAATTGGGCTATGTAACTATTACGCAGAAAGATATTGTGAACTACTATCAATCAGGGCAGGGTCTGCCGGAAAAATCGCTGTTTCTGATTTTTGAAGACGGCCGGCGGGATACAGCAATTTTTTCACAAAAAATTTTGGAAGCATTGAATTTTAAAGCGACAATGCTGACTTATCCTCAAAAGTTTGAAACTAAAGACCCTAAATTCTTAATGCCGGAAGAATTAAAGGAACTGGAAAAGACAACTTTTTGGGAAATGGGCACGAATGGCTACCGGCTGGCATTTATCAACGTATTTGATCGGCATGACAACTATTTGGGAGAATTGGAGCCATTGCCGCATGTTAACATGCTGCCGTATTTGGGACGTAAATACAATCACTATTTGATGGATTATATTCGTGACGAATACGGTATTCCTAAAGAAAGCTACAATCGGATGAAAAACCGTATTTCGTATGATTATGAAACCTTGCGGGATGTTTATACGAAGTCTATTGGGTACGTACCGGGGATGTATATATTAATGCATTCCAATACCGGAAGTTTCGGCAATAATGATAAAGTAAGCGCTGTGAATGCCTATTGGATTAATAAATTGTTTAAAATGAACTTTAACCGGGAAGGTTTTTGCTTTAACCGCAAAAGCAGCAGCATTTTCGACTTAACGAGAATGCAGCCACAGGCTTACTGGCATACCAACCATTTATTAATGCGTATCAAATATGATATCAATCAATATGTAGATTTTATTGAGGGCGATTTAGATCGGCAAGAAGATTGGGAAACATTGCAAGGGGCCTTGGAAATTAAAGACGAAACGATGATCTTAACTTCGTTGCCCCAAGATAAAGGATTGATACGTTTAAAAAACAGCAATGCTTTTACCGATATTAAACTTTCGGTACGGCTAAAAGGAAATAAGCTTGGTTTGCAAAAAATATATCTTCGGGCTGATGAAAAATTAAATAGATTCCTATCTGTTTATATTTTTAATAACGTTTTATACATTTCGCAAAAAACCGCTGCCGGTGTTGAACAACAACTATTCAAATTAGATTTAAACCGACATGACGGGAAACCGATTTTATCAATTTCGGAAGATAAAAAAGCGGCGGAAATACGAGCATTGGAAACCTTCATCAGATATGCCGACTCTGCTGAAAAAGCAAAGATTTATGCCGAACGGTTAAAAGATAAGCGATTGGAAAAAGTTTCAACCGTAGAGGAAGGTGCCAAGCCCTATATACCTGCACTTAGTGTTCACGCGTTAGGGGATCGCACATTGCAATTATCATTAAAAAATAACAGGATCAGCGTTAAGGTTGATGGCAAAGATGCTGTAACCGATCTGCGGGTATCTGATGGTCAAGCCGGTAGTGTGTATTTGGAAACGGCTTGGGGTGAATATGGGTGGAGTCAAAGAAATTTGGCGGATGATGTGTATGACGGCGTTTTTGCAAAGCTAATTATCACTGAAAATACGGGAGCCGAAAAGGAAAAAGTTTTGTTTGACGGCAGACTGCGCGGGCTCGATGCTGCTATGTTTACTGCTAAGCAACTATGGGAAGTTCTGTTGAACTGGTTTATTGTTTACTTTTAATAAGTAGGGGGAAATAATTGCGTGAACACCATCTCTTGCAAAATGATCAAGGCATTTTTAGGGGTATTTATTATTGCTGTCTTGACCGGGTGTAATAATAGTCAGTCTGCCGGTAAGGTAGATACTAAAGTTACGGCCAACAGAGCCGCATGGTTAGCTTATTGGGATTTGGAATCAGGCGCCAAAGACTTGACAAGGATGGGTAAGTTAGATAAACTATCATATTTTGGCGCCTATTTCGACAAAAATGACTGCGTTTTTATACCTAAAGAACTAAGCAAAAAAAAGATTGAAATACAACGCCAAAAGGGAAAATATGAAACGTATCTTTCGGTTGTCAATGACAAAGTAAATCCTGATGGATCAGTCGTATTAAAAGATATAGAAGTCCTTCGCCGGTTATTGGTCAATGAGTCGTTAATGGACAAACATATTGACGATATTCTTGAACAAGCTGCCCAGGGAAGTTATGATGGTATTGAAATTGATTATGAACGGATATGGAAAGATGCAGATATCGGACAAGCATTTTTGCGATTTACCACTAAACTTTATGCGAAAGCATTAAAAAATCATCTAAAATTGAGGATCGTTTTGGAGCCTTGTGCGCCGTTTACCACTGCCGAGTTTCCCAAAGGGCCGGAATATATAGTCATGTTCTATAACTTGTATGGATTACATAGCGATCCTGGTCCCAAAGCGAATAAAGATTTCATCGAAAAAACATTGACCGGCATGCAAGCATTACCTGGAGAAAAATCGGCAGCGTTTTCTACCGGCGGCTGTGTGTGGGGCGACAATGGTGAGAAGAGACTGATAACAGAAGTAGAAGCTAAAACTATTGTTGCTACCTATGATCTTAAACCAACTAGAGATACTGATAGTCAATGTCTGGTCTTTGAATATGACGAAATTGGTACGGGCATTACATATCAAGTATGGTATGCCGACGTGAACACGATAAATTGTTGGATAGCTATAGCTAAAAACAGGGGGATAGATAATATAAGCCTGTGGCGGCTAGGGGGAAATGTCGCCATCAACAAAATAAAATAGGAACATAATAAGCCTTCACAATACGTGAAGGCTTATTATAAGCCGCCGTAGCAAAGGCTGCAAAGAGGGATGAGAACTATTCTTCGGTTGGTACCGACGGCCCTTGCAGTTCGTACTGATAGAAAACCAAATCCAGCCATTTGCCGAATTTATAGCCGGCTTTACGAATTACTCCACAGTTAGAAAAGCCTAATTTTTCATGCATAAGTATGCTGATTTCATTACTTCCGTCAATTCCGGCGACCATTGTTGCATAGCCTTTACTGTTGGCAATTTTAAACAGTTCGTTCATTAACGTAAAGCCGATATGCTTTCCCCGGTGATCCTTATGGATGTAAACAGAATGCTCAATCGTATATTTATAAGCAGGCCCGGATCTAAACGGCCCGAATGTTGCAAAACCGATTACTACGTTGTTTTCTTCAAAAACTAACAGAGGGAGATCTTCCTTCTTTTTAGTTTCATACCATAATATCCTATCTTCCAGGGTAAACGGCTTGTAACGATAAATGGCCGTTGTGTTGAGTATTGCATCATTGTAAATATCCAGGATAGCAGACAAATCCCGGTATTCTGCCTCACGAATCAAGCCAGCACCTCCTTTGTTTACTTATTAGCTGTCAGGTAAGGATCAATTTTCTTTATAATGATATCCATGCACTGACCGGTCATTTTAACGGCACCGGTGTCAACAGCAGGTTCAACTAATTCTGAAGCAATACCCTCAGTAAGAATATACCGGTCTTGTTTCGCTAAATATAATGCCGAAACCAGATGAACATAAGTGTCTTCAAGGCTGTCTCCGTCAAATAGCTGAGTTCGGAAGACTGATTGGATTTCTTTGATTTGGATGACAAATACGATATCGGCCGAAAGATTTGCGGCAATTGATGCTAAAATCTTTTTATCCGGAATCTTTTTCATATGTTGTTCGATACCAAATTTGTGACTAGCTTGCGCAATCTGTTGTGGAGCTATTTTGTCATAATAAGGAAACCTAAAGTAGTTAAGGGTTTTTTGTTTAATTACTTCCTGAATCTCATTGTCCGGATACTTTGCGCTGTTGATAGGCGGTAGGATTGCTGCTTTAATATGAGAGGCCGAGGCAATGTTGGTAAAAGCAAATAATGATATGATAAATATAGAGATGAGCATATGTAGCTTTTTAAACATAAATTCACGCTCCCTTTGTAACTTTATCGGAAGTTAATAAAATTTTTATATAGTGATATAATTCAATTGTTTTCGATAATGTCCTGTTAGTAGATTAAGATAACATGGGCTGTTTAACTTGAATTTATTTTGACAAAAAACTATAAGAAAAGTACAATAAATAAAGACAGTCGGGTTGAGAATGTTGACAAAATATTCTGTTCGAAACTCAGCTTCGGAATAATTTGTTTGGAGTTTTGTCGACAGGATGCATGCCACCGGCGTGCTTTTTTGATTTTATTAATACCGCAGTGGAGGTGGACGCATGCTTATTGCAGTTGTTGATGGAATGGGCGGGGGCTTAGGCGCTCAAATTATTACCCAACTGTTGCATTGTAAAATTAGTAAATCGAATATTATCGCGTTAGGTACTAATGCTATGGCCACAAACAATATGCTTAAACCTGGCGGTATTAGAGGAGCAACCGGCGAGAATGCTATTAAGGTTTCGATACGCAACGTTGATATTATTGTTGGTCCGATCGGTATTGTGATGCCCAACGCCTTAATGGGCGAGATTACTCCAACTATTGCTGAAGCAGTAATGGCAGCCCAGGCCAGAAAAATATTGGTTCCGGTTACTCAGAATCACGTTGAAATAATAGGACTGGATAACCAATCACTGGCAAATCTAATTAAAGAAGCAATTGGGAAAATATGCGAGCAACTTGAAGGGGAGCAGGATGTATGATAGCTGTACAAGCAAAAGTAAATTTTGCCGATACTGATATGATGGGAGTAGCTCATCATGCAAATTATTTTCGCTGGTTTGAGATGGGACGAGTTGAATACTTGCGGAAGGCGGGTATATTATTGTTAGACTTAATGGCGCAAGATATTGTATTTCCGATAACAGATGTGAACTGTAAATATCTTTCGTCGGCATATTTCGATGATGAAATTATTATTGAAACCCAGATGATAGATTTATCCCGAATCAAGATGATTTTTTCTTATCGAATAGTGCGCAAAAGTGATGGTAAATTGTTAGCACAAGGAACAACTCAAAACGTGTTTACCAATTCCCAAGGACAAGTAAAGAGAATGCCTGCCAAGTATTATGATCCGCTGTATGATTTCTTTGTTAATGATTTAAATGCATCAAAACTGGAAACGATTAATTCAGGTTGATATTGTTATCAGGAAGATAAATAATTGAAGAGTTTTAAATATAATTGGAGGCGTGTTTGGTGGAATTATTAGTCAGTTTTTTCATTTTTATTTGTGCTTTAGTCCTCATAATTGGTATGTTTATTATATATCAAGGTAACGAAAAGGTTTGTTTTTTAGTACAAGATCGAACTACATTCAAATTGGAACAGCTAACGGCGGATAAGGCTGTTTTTAGCTGCCTGATCCCTTTTACTAATCGTACCGGCCAAGACGGAACGGTGATGGATGCATTCCCACGGCATTTGCTTCCGCAAGAACAATTTGATGAAGTAGAAGTAAAATCAACGCTGACACTTGCAGACAATCCGCGTGAGGACGGCTATTGGGAAGCGTTAATTTTGTTGGGCAATACTTCGAGTCTTGCAATTTTGACGGTTACGCTGACAGCGAAAAACGGCAATATTTCGACCACAATACAGCGAATGGTAGATATGCCGATAGAGATTTATTATCAAGTAGTAGGCCGAACAAACTGGCATATTAATAAAGACCGGATAGTTATGTCCTATCAGGAAATAATGGCTGCTCTTGATAAAGGTGTTAATGTGCAAAGGCAGGAGGCAATATAATGGCAGTTGGCAAAATAGAACTTGTTCCGATAAAGACACGCATTTTAACAGATAAAGATGATATTGTCGAGATAATCGAAAGTTATGGCCGCGATATAGTTGGCAAAAATGACATTGTTTCAGTTGCCGAGAGTGTAGTGGCAATCACTCAGGGGCGTATTGTCCGCCCGGAAGAACTGCAGCCTTGCTTTTTAGCAAAGGTTTTGAGCAGGTTCGTTCCCCAGAAAGGCAGTTTAGCAAGTTACTACGGCATGCAAGCCGCAATGGATGCCGAAGGAAAGTGGCGGGTATTTTTCGCCATGGTAGTCGGCATGTTAGCTAAGCTAGTGGGAATAAGCGGCGTATTTTACCGGTTAGCAGGCAAACAGGCGGCGTTAATTGACGATGTGACAGGGACAATGCCTCCATTTGATAAACATATTGTGTATGGACCGCAAGATCCGGACGGGGTTGCTGAACAGATAAAGGCACGGTTGGGATGCTATGGTGCAGCAGTGGCCGATGTAAACGATTTAAAACGGGCGGCAATTCTGGGAACATCAACAGGGTTGGATCCACAGCAGCTTTCACGTATTTTAATTGACAACCCTTTTGGAAATGCCAGCCAAATGACGCCAATCGTTGTTATTAAGAACTATGCGATGGCCGAACGGGCGGTACAAGGTTAATTATTGTAACTAGAGGATAGAATAACCCTATCCTCTTTTTTGTCGGAGGTAATATCATGACTAAAATTGGCATAACTACGACTGTCCCGGTTGAAATAATAATAGCCGCGGGATATGAACCGATAGATTTAAACAACATCTTTATTACCAGTGACGAAGCGGCCGGGCTGGTGGAGAAAGCTGAAGAAGCAGGCTATCCGCGTAATATTTGCGGGTGGATAAAAGGAATCTACGCTGCGGTGGTGAATAGCGGTAATGTAAATAAAGTAATTGCAGTTACCCAGGGTGATTGCAGTAATACCCACGCCTTAATGGAGACTTTGCAATTAGCGGATATTGATACTATACCGTTCGCTTACCCTTATGACCGTGATTACGATTTGCTCAAACTGCAAATGGACAAACTTATTACGTCGTTGGGAACAGATTGGCAGTCTGTTAAAAATGTACATCGGCGCCTTCGGTTAGTTAGGCAGAAGGTTGCGGAAATCGACAGACTTAGCTGGCAAAAAAATCTCGTCAGCAGTGTAGATAATCATTACTTTCATGTTTGCTGCAGCGATTTTAACGGAAATGTTCAGAAATTCGAGCAGGAAGTAGATAATTACATCCAATCTGTAACAAACGCCAGTCCTCATAGCGAGAAATTGCGACTTGGCTTTGTCGGTGTTCCGCCGATTTTCACCGATTTGTATTTATATTTAGAACAAATGGGTGCCCGAGTAGTATTTAATGAAGTGCAGCGACAATTTGCGATGCCCTACGATATAGCTGATATAGTAGAACAATATCGCAGCTATACCTATCCTTACGGAGTATTCCCCCGGATTGAAGACATCCAAGCCGAAATTGACCGGCGCAATATTGCGGGAATTATTCATTATGTGCAGAGTTTTTGTTTCCGGCAGATCGAAGATATGATTTTCCGGCAGAAGTTGGATGTTCCGATATTGACTATCGAAGGTGACAAACCAGGTAAACTGGATGCACGCACCAAGCTCAGGATTGATAGCTTTTTGGAAATGTTAAGTTGAGGTGAAGGTTTTGTTCTGTGGCATTGATTTAGGAAGCCGCTACGTCAAGATGGTAATAATGCGCGGCAACAACATTGTAGATACTAAAATCATGGATACAATCCGTTTCTATAAGGAATATGGACGGTTAGAGAACGGTTCATTAACAGTAAACTTTGCGGCTATAGGTATTAATATTCCGCCGTCCATCGTTGCAACCGGGTATGGCCGGAATACGGTTGCAATAAGTGGCGCAACTGTGTTGGCTGAACTAAAAGCTCATACGATCGGAGCTGCCTGGCAAACCGGGTTGACAGATTTCACTTTGTTGGATTTAGGCGGTCAGGACAGTAAGGTGATTAAAGTCCGGTCCGCGAGAATGGTTGATTTTGATACTAATGATAAATGTGCCGCCAGTACTGGGCGCTACTTGGAAAATATGGCCCAGGTGTTAGGAATTCAGTTAACCGAACTAAGTGATTATTATCAAAATCCGGTAGAATTAAATACAACCTGTGCTATTTTTGGCGAATCAGAACTAATAAATAAAATAGTCGCCGGATATTCCCTGCCGGAACTGGCTGCGGGAGTAAATTTATCCATTTTTAAACGTATTAAACCAATGTTGACGGCTTTAAAAAGCGATACGATTGTTTTCACCGGTGGCGTGGCATTGGGAAAGGCTATTAAAGTATTTGTTGAGCAAGAACTTGGTGTTGAAGTAGTGGTTCCTCAACATCCACAGCTAAATGGCGCGATTGGTTGTGCAGTTTATGGAGGGGAGAATTATGCTGTTAGGGATTGATGTCGGTGGAACCTTTACTGATGCAGTTGTAATTCAAGGACAACAAATCATTGTTCAAGCCAAAGTGCCCACAAGTCATGATAATTTATTGGAGGGATTATTGCTCGCCCTTGATGAAATACTAAGGACCGTTAAAGCTGGCCAATTAGAACGGGTCGTTTTATCAACTACCTTAGTGACCAATGCGTTGGTACAGAATGAAATTGATGATGTGGGACTTATTATTATTCCCGGACCGGGCATGAATGTATCGGCTATGTTTCCCAAGACTCCTATTACGGTAAACGGTTATATTGATCACCGCGGACGCAGGGCAGGTGTACTTGATACCCAAGAAATTACTAAATGTAAGCAATTAGCTGAGTATAGCATTTTTGCCGTATCCGGCAAATTTTCTGTTCGTAATCCCCTGTTGGAACAGGAAGTTTTCAACATGTTGAACGATGCTTATCATCCGCTGCATGTTAGTTTGGGCTCGCAAATTTCCGGCAGACTTAACTTTGTCCGGCGGACAAATTCAGCATACTTCAATGCTGCGGTTTGGCATAAATTTAATATGTTTGCGGAAGCAATCACCCAGGCATTGGCCCAAAGAGATATCGTAGCGCCTGTTTATATTTTAAAAGCCGATGGTGGTACTGTACCGCTAATACTGGCAAAAGCACAGCCGGTGGAAGCGGTCTTTACCGGTCCGGCGGCGAGTGTATTGGGAATAATGGCCTTACATCATTCCTGCGGAGATGTTATTTCGCTTGATATTGGCGGTACGACAACTGATATAGCATTATGGCAGGACGGAGTTCCCTTGTTTGCCGAACGGGGAGCAAACATATTTTCCTATCCTACAGCTGTTAGAGCTTTTTGGCTAAAATCAGTTGGTGTAGGCGGAGACAGCTTTGTTCGCCGCCAAAATGGTAATTTGCAGATTGGTCCAATGCGCTTAGGTCCGGCGATGGCATTGGGCGGCGAGAATCCAACCGTTACAGATGCATTAATTGTTGCCGGAAAAGCAAACTTTGGCCATAAGCAGCTGGCTGAACTGGCAATGAAGCGTGTTGCCAATACCGGGCAGTCACCGGTGGACGCTGCTGATGAAGTTTTAGCTTCAGTCTGCCGAATCATCGTCGGTGCAATTAATGATATGATTACTGAACATATTAGCCAACCGGTGTATAAAGTCGAAGATATAATTAATGCTGTTAAATTTGATCCGCAGTTGGTTGTCGGTGTCGGCGGAGCGGTGAAAGGATTGGCGCCGCTAGTTGCCAAAGAAATGGGAATTGACAGCTTTATTCCCACGGGTTCAATGGTGGCAAATGCGGTAGGAGCGGCTGTAGCCCGACCGACAATTGATATTACGCTTCGGGCCGATACTGAACAAGGATATTATTCAATACCGGAACTGGGTTTGCGCAAATCGATTTCCGGAGCAAGGTTTTCGTTAGCATCGGCCCGAGAACTGGCTTTCGACTGCCTGGCGGCCAAAGCCCAAGAAATTAATATTCCGCAGACCGATATGGAAATAATGTATGAGGAAGAGTTCAATGTCGTAAAAGAGTTTTATACCAGCGGCAAAATTATACTGTGTCGGGTACAACTTAAGTCTGGAGTATTAATGCCGGTGCTTGGCAAGGAGGTGTGGTAATGAGAAATAAACTAGGATTGGTTTTCTTTCCGGCCTTTGACTGGGCAATTACCCCTACTCATCCTGAACGCCAGGAGCGTTTGTTGTATACTCGTGATCAAATAGTCGAAGAGGGTTTGTTGGATATACCGGATATCATTGAATACCGGCCGAGATTGGCTGCGATCAGTGACCTGGAGCGGGTTCATATCGGTATTCCTACCATCAAGTCGTTAATAACTGATGCTCACTTGGTGTCGGCCGGCGGGGCAATTACCGCTGCCGATGCAGTACTTAACCAGGAAGTTAAACGTGCATTTGCCCTAGTACGTCCGCCCGGACATCATGCGATGCGCATGGTGCATGGAACACGTGGTTTTTGTACAATCAATATTGAAGCAGTAATGATTGAATACCTACGTAAACATTATGGAATTGAAAGAGTAGCCATCGTCGATTCCGACGTACACCATGGTGACGGAACCCAAGACATTTATTATCATGATCCTAATACTTTATTTATTTCTTTTCATCAGGATGGAAGGACCCTGTATCCTGGCACCGGCTTTGCCAATGAACTTGGCAGTCCGGGTGCCTGGGGAACAACGGTCAATATTCCGTTGCCGCCAGGTACTACCGATGACGGACTTCATTATATTTATGACAATCTAATTGTCCGGATGCTGGAAGATTTTAAACCGGATATAATTATTAACTCGGCCGGACAGGATAATCATTATAGTGATCCGTTAGCGAGTATGGCCATCACGGCCCAAGGGTACGCCCGACTGGCGGATAAACTGCAGGCGGATATTGCCGTACTGGAGGGCGGATACTCAATTCAGGATGCGCTTCCTTATATTAATGTGGGAATTATTTTGGCGATGGCCGGAATGGATTATAGTCAAGTCGTGGAACCGGACCTTGACCGAAAAAAACTTACACAAAGTTCCCGTATTACATCCTATATCGAAGGTTTGGTGCGTAATTGGCAGGAAATTTGGACTAATCGGGAAAAACTTCGTCAGGAGGAAATACATAAAAGTAAGGGGTTATGGGTCCAAAATCGCAGTATTTATTATGATGCCGACGGAATTATGGAGCAGCAGCGGCAAGAAGTCCATCTTTGTCCGCACTGTCCGGGATATTTTTCAGTAGCTACAGAAGCTAATGGACCGAATATCGGCTACCAGTCGGCTTATGCGACAGTATTATCGGCACTATCATGTCCGCAATGCCGTCGGCAGGCCAAGGATCAGCTATCTGCCAATAAAAAAACCGGTAATTACCAATATTATTTTTTGCAAGATAAACAAGCAGATATTTTGGAAAGATTGTAGGAGGAATATATAATGCCAAGAAATGACGGAAGAAATATCGATGAGTTACGCAAAGTAAGAATTACCCGTAATTATTTAAAGTATGCTGAAGGTTCTGTTTTGATCGAAGTCGGCAATACAAAAGTGCTGTGTGCAGCGACTATTGAGGAAAGAGTTCCAATTTTTCTAAAGGGAATGGGCGAAGGTTGGATAACTGCCGAGTACTCACTATTACCAAGGTCCACCCAAAGCAGAAATGCCCGTGAGGCCGTCAAAGGAAAGTTGACAGGCAGAACTCAAGAAATTCAGCGATTGATCGGTCGCTCAATCCGTAGCGTTGTTGATCTTAAGGCTTTGGGAGAACGGACGATTATAATGGATTGTGATGTTATTCAGGCCGATGGCGGAACCCGAACAGCTTCTATAACCGGTGCATTCGTGGCGATGCTTGATGCGGTTAATACTGTTTGCACTGGTACAGCCAAACCGTTTCCTGTCCGCGATTTCCTGGCCGCAACTAGTGTTGGTATTGTCGGTGGGGAGGCTTATTTAGATTTATGTTATGAAGAAGATTCGCGTGCTGAAGTTGATATGAATGTTGTTATGACCGGCAGCGGACATTATGTAGAAGTTCAAGGAACAGGTGAGCAACATCCTTATTCCAAGGAGCAGTTATTGTCACTATTAGCATTGGCCGAACACGGAAATCAGCAGTTAATTGATTACCAAAAGGAGATTTTGGGAGAATTGTCGTGGAAAGTAGGGCGAGAGCCTTGAACCGAATTCTGGTAGCTAGTAAAAATAAAGGCAAAATTTCTGAAATTAAAAATGCCTTAGCGGGTCTGCCGGTAACTGTCGAACCGGTAAGTGCATATTTTGATGGTCCTGAACCGGATGAAACGGGAAATACCTTTCGGGAGAATGCCATATTGAAAGCCAGTTACTATTTTGAGAAAACCGGATTGCCCTGTTTAGCCGATGACTCGGGGTTGGAAGTTGATATTATCCAAGGACAGCCTGGTGTAAAATCAGCACGTTATGCCGGCGAAGACGCTAATGATCAGCAAAATAACCGAAAACTGTTGCAGGTATTACAGCAAGTTCCGTTAGAACAACGAACGGGCAGGTTTCGTTGCGTTTTAGCCTATATACAAGACGGTGACAATATAATTACTACTGAGGGCAGTTGTGAAGGAATAATTTTAACTGCACCGCAGGGTTCCGGTGGGTTTGGCTATGATCCGTTGTTTTATCTGCCGGGACTGGGACGCAGTTTAGCCGAACTATCAGTTGAAGAAAAAAACAGAATAAGCCATCGTGGCCAGGCAGTCGCCCGCATGGCTGAATTGTTGCAGGGTAGATTAAAATGAGAATAGGCTTAATAAGTGATAGTCACGGCTATTATAATGCAATTGAACAGTTCGCCGGACTGGCTGGCAACATCGATATTTGGCTGCATGCAGGCGATTATTGTAGTGACGGAAACCATTTGCATAAGATTTCCGGGAAGCCTGTTATAGCCGTTCGGGGCAATTGCGACCCGGAGCGGTTATGTAAGATTGATGAGTTCTTAGAATATGCTGGAAAGAAAATCTGGCTTACCCACGGGCACCGATATGATGTTAGAAACAGCATTGAAGAATTGGCATGGTGGGGAAACCAATTCGCTGTTGATATCATTGTGTATGGCCATACTCATGTTCCGTTAATAATTGAATGCAATAATATATTAATTATAAATCCCGGAAGTCCGGCTCAGCCACGCAAAGGCAGTAGACCTAGTTGTGCCATACTGAAACTTACTGCAGACAGGCCCAAGGCTTGTTTGATCACGGCATAAAGTGGGTATATTCCTTCGCTGTGGTGATTAATAATATAGCAGGGGAATAATATTCGCTTGAGTGGTAGTGAGAAAAATTCGGGCGTATTGTCATCTGTCCGAGCACAATTATCATTACAATTGTCAAAATACAAAATGCAGCGAAGTTGTTTAAATATACTTGTATACTTAGTTCTATCTCAGAAGGAATATGTTAGCGTTATCCAGAATTACTCATAAATAAATTATAGGAGGTTAGATGTATGGATTTGCGTGAAGAATCATTAAAACTACATAAGGATTACCAAGGAAAACTGGCAGTAGTAAGTAAAGTGCCGGTGAATAATCGCCATGATTTAAGTATTGCCTATACTCCTGGTGTTGCCGAGCCATGCAAAGAAATAAAAGAAAACAAAGATCTTTCCTTTGAATATACATGTCGCGGCAATATGGTTGCTATTATTACGGACGGAACGCGGGTATTGGGCTTGGGTGACATAGGCCCGGAAGCAGCTATGCCGGTTATGGAAGGTAAGGCAGTTCTATTTAAAGTATTCGGGGACGTGGATGCGGTGCCGATTTGCTTAGATACTAAAGATCCGGCTAAATTTATTGAAACAGTAAAATTATTACAACCTAATTTTGCTGGTATCAATTTAGAAGACATCTCTTCACCTAAATGTTATGATATCGAAGATACTTTAAAACGAGAAATGGATATTCCTGTATTTCACGATGATCAGCATGGTACCGCTATTGCTGTATTATCTGCATTAATAGGCGCTCTGCGCTTTGTTAAAAAAGACATTAAGACAGCCAAAATTGTAGTAAACGGTGCCGGTGCAGCCGGGTCAGCTATTGGCCGGTTATTAGTAAATGCCGGTGCTGAAAATCTTATCATGGTTGACCGATTTGGCGCTTTATATGACGGTATGGCTGACTTGAACCGCGTTCAACAATTATTAGCTGAATCTACTAATAAACAAAAAGTTAAAGGCGGATTAGCTGACATGGCCAAAGATGCCGATGTTTTGATTGGCGTATCAGCGCCTAATGTTTTTACCAAAGATATTATTTCATCAATGAATCAAAATTCAATTGTATTTGCATTAGCTAATCCGGTTCCTGAAGTCAGCTACAATGAAGCTAAAGCTGCCGGGGCTGCAGTTGCCGGTACCGGTCGTTCCGATGCCCCTAACCAAGTTAATAATGTTACGGTATTCCCTGGCGTTTTCCGCGGAGCAATTGATGTTAGAGCTACTCAAATTACTGAAGATATGAAGATCGCTGCCGCTTACGCTATCGCCAATTTAATTGAGCCGGAAGACTTAAAAGAAGATTATGTCGTTCCTGATGCTTTTGACCCACGCGTTGCTCCAGCTGTTGCGGCAGCTGTTGCCTCTGTTGCCATGAAGACTGGTGTGGCCAGGATTAAAGTAGACCCGGAAACGGTTAGAGCAAATGCAGCTGCTCGCATAAAAAGATAATTTGGACTAGGTAGGGGGTGTAACAATTGCGTACTATTGAAGCAGCGGCAATCAGCGAGGCAGTAGCCAAATTGTCGATGGATGCAAACTATTTCTTAACAGATGATATTTATCAAGCTATTGTAAATGCTGAGCAAAATGAGGAATCACCTCTGGCCAAAGAAATTTTGACGACACTTTCTGAAAATGCCTGTATTGCCCGCGATGAACATATGCCTATTTGTCAGGATACCGGCATGGCAGTAGTGTTTATGGAGATTGGCCAAGATGTGCATATTGTCGGCGGTGATTTGAAGCAAGCCGTTGATGCTGGAGTTGCCAAAGGTTATATTGAAGGATATTTGAGAAAATCAGTTGTTGATGATCCACTGTTTGAAAGAAAGAATACTAAAGATAATACACCGGCGGTGCTGCATTTGGATATTGTGCCAGGTGATAAAATTAAGATTGTTCTTGCTCCCAAAGGATTCGGCAGCGAAAACATGAGCGCATTGAAGATGTGTAAACCTTCGGATGGAGTCGAAGGTGTCAAGAAGTTTGTAGTAGATACAGTAAGAAATGCCGGGCCGAACCCTTGCCCACCGATTGTTGTAGGTATTGGAATCGGCGGTACAGTGGAGAAAGCTACCTTCCTGGCCAAAAAAGCATTGATTCGTCCGATTAGTACACGAAATTCTGATCCAAAATACGCACAACTAGAGCAGGAATTACTTACGATGGTTAATGCAACCGGAGTTGGTCCACAAGGCCTTGGGGGCAGACATACGGCGCTAGCCGTTAATATCGAGCATTATCCTACCCACATTGCCGGAATGCCTGTTGCCATTAATATTAATTGTCATGCTACCAGGCATGCGGAAATTGTATTGTAGGGGGTGCTAAGGTGACTGATGTTATTCGTATAACTACACCGCTGGATGAGGCTGCCGCGCGCAGTTTGAAAGCGGGCGATAGTGTTCGTATTACCGGAACGATTTTTACGGCTAGAGATGCTGCACATAAGCGGATGGTAGAAGCTTTGGAACGCGGGGAAAATTTACCGGTAGATTTACATGACCAGATCATTTACTATGTTGGGCCTTCTCCTGCCAAGCCAGGGCAAGTCATTGGGGCGGCGGGACCGACAACAAGCGGACGGATGGACCGCTATGCACCTCGCCTGATGGAAGAGGGATTACGCGGTATGATTGGTAAAGGTCTGCGTTCTTCAGAAGTGGTTGATGCTATGAAAAAGTATGGCGCAGTATACTTTGCGGCGATTGGTGGAGCTGCTGCAGTTATAGCCAGAACTATAAAAAAATATGAAGTTTTGGCTTATGATGATCTGGGGGCCGAAGCACTAGCGAAGCTAACCGTAGAAGACTTTCCTGCTATTGTGGTAATTGACAGTCAAGGTCGGGACTTCTATGATGAAGGACGGAAAAAATTTAGCAGAGAATAAGCGGCTATATATTGACATAAATAAGTACACTATAGTATAATAAGTTTTGTGATTCGGGGCGTGGCTCAGTTTGGTAGAGTACCTGGCTTGGGACCAGGGGGTCGCAGGTTCAAATCCTGCCGCTCCGACCAAAACAAAATAAATATTATACTGCGGGTGTAGCTCAATGGTAGAGCACTAGCCTTCCAAGCTAGCTACGAGGGTTCGATTCCCTTCACCCGCTCCATTTTTATCTCTATTGATAGATTGATATTAAGATGATTATTGTCCCAGTAGCTCAGTAGGATAGAGCAACGGCCTTCTAAGCCGTGTGTCGGGAGTTCGAATCTCTCCTGGGACGCCATAAGTTAATTATTGCATAAAAGCGATATTATATTAAGTACCGACATTCGTAACGAATGTCGGTTTAGTATTTTTAAAAATCAGACGTCGTTCCTATTGACGAAAAAGGTTTGCCAATGCTATTATGTGAAAAATGGAATTTTTTGTTGAAGAAATTAATTACCTGCTGTTGCAATATCCTATCTAAATACGTTAGGAGTATCTATGACAACTTTTAATAAAGATGAAATTAAAGCAAAAATAATTTCAATGGAACATGGGATTATTGCTGCATTTTGTAAAGCTGTTGGTGCTCGGGATGTGTATACAATGCGTCACGACTAAAATGTTGCTGATTTGATGGTTGAATTGGCTGAATTCATGGAACTTTCCGACAATGAATCTTTGTATGCGTATTTGTCCGGCGTTGTTCATGATGTCGGAAAGTTAGGTGTTCCCGAACATATTCTTAATAAACCTGGTCGCCTGTCTGATGCTGAATATATAATAATGAAACATCATGCTGTAATTGGTTCGGAAATATTACAGGAAATTCAAGGTTTTGATCTTATTGCTAGTGCTATTTTGCATCATCACGAGCGCTTTGATGGTTTTGGCTATCCGCACGGAATTATTGGGTCGGATATACCCTTTTTAAGTCGGATGCTGGCGGTTTGTGATTCATATGATGCTATGACAAGTTTACGTTGTTACCGACAGCCGTTTTCCCATGAGCAGGCATTGCTGGAGGTTGAAAATTGCAGCGGCACTCAATTTGATCCGGCTATTAGTACAGCCTTTGTCGAAATGATGAAGAGTAAATACCGCAATACAAGGGAGATAAGCTAACAAAAAGTACAACTGCAACTATAGTAGTCAAAGAAAGCTCTCAATTAAAGAATTGATGCTAAACAGCAAGATTCTATTACATCTGGCTGCATTATGACGGGAAATCCTAACCGGATTTCCCGTTTTCTTTTTTTTAAACAAGTGGAAATTCACAAAATCATGGCGATTGCCCGTACCGGTGAGCCGTCAGCATTACTAATTTTTAATGGCAGACAGGAAAAGATAAATGGTTGATTAGGAATTGAAGCTAAATTTGTCAAGTTTTCTATTAGGACGATGCCTTTATTCAAAAATATGTGATGGATAGGAAACTTAGGGTCATTCATGTTGTCAAACGAAATCGTATCAATGCCAATTCCTTTCAAATTAAAGCCGGCTAGCCAATTTGCTGCAGATACGCTTAATTCCGGGAAGTCACCAAAGTACTTTGGTTTTTGCCAATATTGGTTCCATCCGGTATTAATAAGCAAATATTCTGAAGAAACTATTTGATCTTGAAATTGTTTGATGTGTTCCAGCTCAATTGTTCGGGAATCAATAGTTGTGAAATCTAATACCACTGCCGGACCGATAAAATGCTGCGGAGGAATTTGATCAAGTGTTAAACCGGCGGATAGCATGTGGTAAGGTGCGTCAATGTGAGTTCCGGTATGAGAAAACATAGTAATTTTTTGTTCAACAAATCCGTTCTCTTCTAAAGTATTAGCTAATTCGAATTTAGGCTGATCTGTTGCTGGAAATACCGGCATTTGGGGATGGATCAATTGAGTTAAATCAATGATTTGCATGGATACCTCCGATTATTGGTTATTAAACTCAATATAGCACATTCTAATTACAGATACAATTCTAAGTCTTTTCGATTGACAATTTGTACCTATGTTTTGTATAATGTAATCGTAAATACAATACCCCGGTACGGTATGGAGGGTTGTTATGTCGAGAAATAAGGAACAATTATTGACCCAGCTTCGCCGGATTGAAGGGCAAATTCGGGGAATTCAAAAAATGCTGGAGGACGACCGCTATTGTATTGATATTTTAATTCAAATTCAAGCAGCACGGGCTTCATTGACACAGGTAGGCTTATCTGTTTTGGATGGTCATGTAAAAGGCTGTGTAGTTAAAGCCGTGCAACATGGTGATAACGAGATTTTGGACGAGCTGATGGATGCCGTTAAAAAGTTTTCACGATAGGGGGTAAAGATATGAAAAAAATTACGTTACCGGTAACGGGAATGTCTTGCGCAGCTTGTGCATCCCGGATTGAGAAAGAACTAAATGCTTTGGATGGAGTGGCTAATGCAGCTGTTAATTTTGCCGTCGGCAAAGTGTCTGTCGAATTTGATCCGGATAAGCTATCGCTTAAGCAGATTATTGAGCATATTGTTGATATAGGATATGGTGTCGAGTTATCAAAACAGGAATTTGCGGTAAAAGGCATGAGTTGTGCCGCTTGTGCTGCTCGCTTGGAAAAAGCAGTTGCCAAAATGCCGGGAGTATTAGAGGCAAATGTTAACTTTGCCATGGAAAGATTAATGGTTTCTAACGGGCCTGATGTGACTGTAAGTGAGATTATGGCGGTTGCCGAGGATGCCGGCTATCCGCTAACACCAATCAATGAACAGGCAGATGATAATTCTAAAGCTAAAAGTGACGAATTTGCTGAACAAAAGCGCATGTTTATTATTGCTGCTGTGTTTTCCACGCCGTTAGTACTGGCCATGTTTTTTGACTTATTTGGCGCCATGCATGTCGTTCCTATTTTGTTTAATAAGTATTTTCAGTTATTGATGGCAACTCCGGTGCAATTTTATGCCGGGTATCAGTTTTATCGGGATGCGTGGAACGCATTAAAGCACGGCGGTGCTAATATGGCGGTTTTGGTGGCTCTAGGTACGAGTGCTGCATATTTATTCAGCATTTACAATACGTTTATAGCTGATGCAATGCCTTATTATGAAACTTCGGCAATTGTAATTACCTTGATCATCTTAGGACGTCTGCTGGAATCGATGTCCCGGGGGCGTACATCCGAGGCGATCAAAGCGCTTATTGGCCTGCAAGCAAAAACGGCAAAGGTAATTAGAGATGGTGAAGAAGTCGATTTACCCATTGAATTAGTTAAGGCAGGAGATATAGTTGTAGTTCGACCGGGAGAAAAAATACCGGTTGACGGGGTTATTATCAAAGGTTCTTCGGCAGTAGATGAATCAATGCTGACTGGTGAAAGTATACCAGTTGACAAAAATCAGGGAGATAAAGTTATTGGCGCGACAATGAATAAGTTTGGTACTTTTAACTACCGGGCAACCAAGGTTGGTAAAGATACTGTTTTGGCCCATATTATCAAAGTAGTGGAGCAAGCTCAAGGTTCCAAAGCTCCTATTCAACGTATTGCCGATGTTATATCCGGCTACTTTGTTCCGGTTGTTGTGGTGATTGCCGCCATTACTTTTTTGATTTGGTATTTTTACGTTAGTCCGGGTAATATCGCTAAGGCTTTGCTTAACGCTACGGCAGTGTTGGTTATTGCCTGTCCGTGTGCATTGGGCCTGGCAACTCCTACTTCGATTATGGTAGGTACCGGCAAAGGTGCTGAGAATGGCATTTTGTTTAAAGGCGGGGAGCATTTAGAAAAAGCCCATCGTGTCGACACAATAGTACTGGATAAAACCGGGACTATTACCAAGGGGCAATTGTCGCTTACCGACGTAGTTGTATTTAATAATGCTGATCAGGCGGAAATTCTGGCTGTTGCTGCAACTGTTGAGAAAACATCGGAACATCCAATTGCCCAAGCTGTTGTTAACGCAGCCCATGAGCAGCAAATCACAATAACCGAGGCGGAAAGTTTTACGGCCATCCCGGGTGCCGGAGTGGTGGCTGGTGTTTCTGGACGACAAGTTTTGATAGGTACGCGATTGTTGATGAGTCAAAATAGTATTGAATTTTCCGCTGCAATAGCTGAAGCCGAAAAATTAGAATCACAAGGTAAGACGGTAATGTTTTTAGCTGTTGATGGTAATTTAACGGCACTTTTGGCAGTCGCCGATACAATAAAAGAATATGCCCGCGAAACGATTGATGATTTGCAGAAACTAGGCATTGATGTTTGGATGATTACCGGCGATAATCAGCGGACAGCCCAGGCAATTGCGCAGCAAGTCGGCATTAAGAATGTAGCAGCACAAGTGTTGCCACAGAACAAGGCGGAGGAAGTCCGCAGCTTGCAGCAGCAAGGCAGGATTGTAGCTATGGTCGGTGATGGTATAAATGATGCTCCGGCTTTAGCAACGGCCGATATTGGAATTGCCATGGGTACCGGAACTGATGTGGCAATTGAGGCCGGTGATGTAACCTTAATGAGTGGAGATCTGCGAGGTTTAGTATCAGCTATTAAACTAAGCAGGGCAACCATGACCAACATAAAACAGAATCTATTTTGGGCGTTTATTTATAATATTGTTGGTATACCGATTGCCGCATTTGGTTATTTGTCACCGGTATTGGCCGGAGCGGCAATGGCGTTTAGTTCAGTTTCGGTGGTAACTAATGCGCTTAGATTACGTAAAGTAAATTTAAAATAATTAGTCGATTTAAGTGTGATGTTTGCTTTTGTTCCGAACGCCTGCATATCAGCAGGCGTTTTCTTTATATTTGCTTCTGATTCTGGAATAGGCTTGGACTGTGATTCATAAGATGAATTAATTCCAGTTGAGGAGGCATTTATAAAAAATGAAAAAGGGAATAGTCTTGTTACTGTGTTTGTTATTATTCATGACTAAATGTAGCGCGCAATCTGAAATTTATGACAAAGTACAAACTAGTCGGCAGGTAGTAGCGTTATGTATTGAAGATGTTGATAGCGAGACCGATTTGAAAGTTATTACTAATATTTTAAAACAAGAAAATTGTTTTGCTACTTTTTTTTGCAGTACTGAATTTGTGGAACGAAGTCGGCATGCAGTCGGCCAAGCAATAACAGCAGGTTATGATTTTCAAAATCATGGTCATTTACGTCAATATTGGGGTAATTGGTCTGTAAGTCAAATAAGGCAAGATATTCGGCAAGCGGAAAATATATTACGGGAAATCACCGGGCAAAAGTCCAAATTTGTCCGTCCACCCTATCAATTTTATGATGCTAAATTTATGCAAATAATTGCAGATGATTTTCCGGATGCTGCAGTTATTAGGGGAACAAATATTTGCGATTGGACTCTGCCTAGTCCACAGGCAATTATCCAACATATAGCAGAAAATGTTAAGCCGGGCATGATTCTAAACTTAAATATTAAGGCTAAGTACAGTTTGCAGGTGCTGCCTGCACTAATCAAAGTATTAAAAGACAAGGGCTATAGTATTGAATCAGTTGGAAAGTTAATTGCAAAAAGTATTGTGGTTAACAAACGGCCGGCGATTACGCCGCATTGGACCGGGATCATTAGTCAAGGACCGAGCAATAAGCCGTTTATAGCGTTGACGTTTGATGACGGTGGGAGCCGTGAAAATGCCGTTCAAATTTTAGATGTATTAAAGTACTATCAGGTTCCATGCACTTTTTTCCTGTTGGGTGACTGGATTGCCGAAAATAGTGACTTGGTTCGCCGGATGCTAGCCGAAGGGCATGAAATAGCAAATCATACTTATTCGCATTTCTATTTGAGTGCTTTGACGGAGTCGGCTATATGCGATGAGGTCGTTCGACCTAATGAAATTATGCGGATGAAGACCGGAACAGAATTAAGTCCATATTTTAGACCGCCATACGGTGAATATGACGATCGTCTGCCTGGGATACTTAAGCAGTTAGGCTATCGCTATATGGTATTGTGGGATATTGATACACGCGATTGGAGCGGTATGCCGGCAGAACACATGGTACGCCATGTTTTGGAAAATGCTCATAATGGCAGCATTGTGTTATTTCATTTGCAAGGCAGGTACACAGTTCAAGCATTGCGGAATCTAATACCTCAATTGCAGCAAATCGGCTTTAGTTTGACGAAAATATCTGAAATGGTGAGTTGAGATTCTTAGATGCCAGAAATAGCTAATATATGTTACAAAAAAGCCTGTAAAATACATAAAAAATTAAAAAAGTGTTGACATTAGTTGCAAATAACTGTAATATGATATCCATAATTCAATATGGATAAAAAATGTGATTTATCACAGTGATGATTGGGTCAAAGCTACAGCATAACCTACTGCAGAGAACCGGTGGTTGGTGCAAACCGGTGTAGAGCTGTAGTGATTACCTCGCCCAGGAGCCTTTTAAATGAACTTGTATATTGCATGCGTATACGAAATTAGTTTAAAACGAAGCCGCGCGTTAAGCGGAAGCCGCTAAACCGGCGTAATGAGAAAAAATTAGGGTGGTACCGCAAACAAGTTTGCCCCTGCTGACAACAGTTGTCGGCAGGGTTATTTATTTTCTAGAAAAATTGTTTGTCGGCAGGCCGGTATCATATGTCCGACGGGATCATGGTCCTGGTTAACAACACCTAAATTATGTAGGCTATAAAAATTAAAATGGGGGGAAAGTTATGGATGTCCCTAAAGTCATAATATTTGATACCACGTTGCGCGACGGGGAACAAACACCTGGTGTATGCCTGGAGGCTAGTGAAAAACTAGAAATCGCGCAGGCCTTGGCAAAATTGAATGTTGATGTCATTGAAGCCGGATTTCCAGTCGCATCGCCTGGTGATTTCGCTTCGGTCAGTCAGATTGCCGCTCAAGTCAAGGGCCCGGTAATTGCCGGCTTGGCCCGCGCCGAACAAAAGGATATCGATGCCGCTGTGCAGGCGCTAACTAAGGCTCAACGTCGGCGTATTCATACATTTATCGCTACCAGCGATATTCATATGCAGCATAAATTAAAGATGAGCAGACTACAGGTATTGGAACGGGCTATAGATGCAGTTCGTTATGCCAAAAAGTTTACCGAGGATGTGGAGTTTTCGGCGGAAGATGCTTCCCGCTCTGATTGGGATTTTCTTTGTCAGATCTACGAAGGAGTTATAACTGCCGGTGCAACCGTCATTAATGTTCCAGACACTGTCGGGTATACTACGCCAGATGAGTTTGGTGCCTTGATTAGGTATATTCGCGAACACGTCGCTAATATAGATAAAGCGATTATTAGTGCTCATTGTCATAATGATTTAGGAATGGCTGTGGCCAATTCACTGGCGGCTTTCCGTAATGGAGCTATGCAGATTGAATGTACTATTAACGGATTGGGAGAACGGGCCGGTAATGTTGCACTGGAGGAACTGGTCATGGCATTGCATACACGCAGCGATTATTATCAGGCCAGGACCGAAATTGATACCCGGCAGTTATATCGGACTTCGCGGTTGGTCAGCGCCTTAAGCGGCATTATGGTTCAACCCAATAAAGCTGTAGTGGGTGACAACGCCTTTGCTCATGAGTCCGGGATACATCAGCATGGGGTGTTAAATAATGCCAGTACCTACGAGATAATGCGTCCCGAGAATATTGGCATAAGCCGTAACTCGATCGTGCTTGGCAAACATTCCGGCCGTCATGCCTTTGAGCAGCGATTGAATATACTTGGTTATGAACTGGACGAGCAGAATTTGACCGCATTATTTATTAGATTTAAAGAATTGGCTGACCGCAAAAAAATTATTTTTGACCGTGATATTGAAGCGTTGATTACAGACCGTCCGGCTGTTAAACCGGAATGGTACCGCTTAGCTTATTATCAAGTAGTAAGTGGTGATAAAACGTTGGCAACAGCCTGTGTGAAACTGGAAACAAATGTAGGCAGTATTGAACAGGCCAGCTGCGGGTCAGGTCCGGTCGATGCCGCATTCAAGGCAATCGAACAAGCCGTGGGATTTGCTGTCGATCTCAAAGATTATCAACTAAAGGCAGTTACGGCCGGAGAAGATGCGTTAGGAGAAGCTACTGTGTGGATTGAACAAGATAACCGTTTGTTTATTGGACGTGGCTTAAGTACCGATATCATTGAGGCCAGTGCTAAGGCATATTTGAATGCTATTAACAAGATGCTGGCAGCGTGCGGGTGTCCGGCAGAAAAACAGATTGCAGGGAGGGCACAATAATGGGCATGACGATGACGGAAAAAATATTGGCTTGTCAGGCAGGTTTGACTCAAGTAAACGCAGGACAATTAATACAGTGCCGGGTCGATTTAGTGCTGGGTAATGATATTACAGCGCCGCCGGCGATTCATGAGTTTGAACGAATGAACCGTCCGATTTTTGATAGGGAAAAAATTGTTTTGGTACCGGATCATTTTGCACCGAACAAAGATATCAAATCAGCCCAAATGTGTAAGACTGTTCGCGAATTTGCCAATCGGCATTGCATAACTAACTACTTTGAAGTAGGCCGGATGGGTATCGAACATGTACTGCTGCCGGAACAAGGTCTGGTATTGCCTGGTCAGGCAATCATCGGCGCGGATTCCCATACTTGTACTTATGGGGCGTTAAATGCGTTCGCTACCGGTGTTGGCTCAACCGATATGGCTGCCGCTATGGCAACAGGTCAGACTTGGTTTAAAGTGCCGGCCGCCATTAAGGTAAATTTAACCGGAAAAATGCCTGAATGGGTTAGCGGCAAGGATGTAATACTTACGTTAATCGGTTTGATTGGCGTAGACGGAGCGCGTTATCAATCATTAGAGTTTTTCGGGGACGGAGTGGCCAATCTTACCATGGCCGACCGACTCACAATTGCCAATATGGCTATTGAAGCCGGAGCCAAGAATGGTATTTTTCCGTTTGATGAAATTACTAAGAATTATCTGGATGGTCGTGTCAGCAAACCGTATGCGCCTGTTGCAGCTGATGAAGATGCTGAATATCTTCAAACTATCGACATTGATCTGTCCAAGGTAAGTCCGGTAGTTGCTTTGCCGCACCTGCCGGAGAATGTGCGGCCGGTTAGTGAACTAGATAGGATAGGTATTCAACAGGTAATTATCGGTTCATGTACGAATGGGCGGATTGAAGATTTAGCGCAAGCAGCGAAAATTTTACAGGGGCGGACAGTACATCCGGCAGTGCGTCTGATTGTGATACCGGGTAGCCAGACTGTGTATCTGGAGGCAGTTCAGCGCGGTTATACGGAAACTTTTGTTAAGGCCGGCGCGGTTGTCAGTACACCGACGTGTGGTCCTTGCTTGGGCGGCTATATGGGTATACTGGCGGAAGGCGAACGGGCGGTGGCCACTACTAACAGAAATTTCCGGGGACGAATGGGCCACGTTGACAGTGAAGTATATTTAGCCGGACCGGCGATAGCGGCAGCAAGTGCCGTTACCGGTTATATTGCCGGGCCATGGGAGGTAGTAAAATGATTTGTGAAGGAAAAGTTTGGCGTTATGGCGATAATATTGACACTGATGTTATTATTCCGGCCCGTTATTTGAATACTGCCGATCCGCAGGAGTTAGCACGGCATTGCATGGAAGATATAGATACGACATTTGTTGTTAAAGTTCAGGTTGGTGATATTATCGTCGGCGGTAAAAATTTTGGCTGCGGTTCATCGCGGGAACATGCGCCGATTGCCATTAAGGCCAGTGGTATAACCTGTGTAATCGCCGAAAATTTTGCCAGAATCTTTTATCGCAACGCTATTAATATCGGTTTGCCGGTTATTGAGGCCGGCGAAGCGGCGCGTGCTATTAAACACGGCGATGTGCTGAAAGTTGATTTGGGTGGCGGTTTAGTCGAAAACAAAACTACCGGACAAAATTTTTCTATCCAGCCACTGCCGGGCTTTATTCAAGCTATCGCTCAGGCTGGCGGGTTAATCAATTATGTAACGGAGGCCGAGAAAAAATGAAAACTATAACAGTTATTCCCGGCGACGGAGTCGGGCCGGAAATTATGGAAACAGCCATGCGAATACTTGAACAGGCGGTTAAGTATGCCGGCATTGTTGTTGCTAGTGAGTATCATGCTGCCGGCGGCGCTGCCATTGATAAGTACGGCGTACCGCTACCGGAGGCTACGCTGCAGGCTGCCCGTCAAGCTGATGCAATTTTACTGGGCGCAGTAGGCGGACCGGTCTGGGATACTGTCGACCCTGCGCTGCGGCCGGAAAAAGCAATTCTTGGCTTACGAAAAGAATTAGGGCTATATGCCAACTTGCGGCCGATCAAGATATTTCCGGCCTTGGCCGGGCTTTCACCGTTAAAACCGGAGCGGTTGACCAATGTAGATATTATGATTGTTCGTGAACTTAACGGCGGTATTTATTACGGGGAAAAGTGTGAAGCAAAATTTATCGATGGTGTAGAAGCGGCCTGGGACACTGAACGGTACAGTACTGCCGAAGTTGAGCGAATAGTTCGGTTAGCGTTGCAAACTGCCGCTCAGCGGCGTTGCAAAGTTACCTCCGTCGATAAGGCTAATGTGCTGGCTAGTTCACGCCTTTGGCGCCAAACTGCGGATTTAGCGGCCACCGACTTTAAGCAGGTTGAATTGCAGCATTTATATGTCGATAATTGTGCGATGCAATTGGTGTTAAATCCGGGACAATTTGATGTTATTGTCACCAGTAATTTGTTTGGTGATATTTTAAGTGACGAAGCTGCTGTATTGGCCGGTTCGATTGGTTTAATGCCATCAGCCAGTATTGGTGACGGACCAGGATTGTATGAACCGATTCATGGTTCAGCGCCGGATATTGCCGGCCAAGGTATAGCCAATCCACTGGGAATGATACTCTCGACGGCAATGATGCTGAGATATTCATTACAACTGCCTGCAGCGGCGGATAAAATTGAACAGGCAGTTGAACAAGTATTAAGCGCCGGATATCGGACCGCTGATTTATATACACCGGGATTTACAAAAGTGACCACCGAACAGATGGGGAAACTGATTGCCGAACAGTTAAGCGGTGACTAATATTAATAATAATGGGACTCACAACTAATTAATGGCCAAAAAACTTATATATCGGTATATTGACAATCTGGCTAAAAGGTGATAAGATATAAAAGTCGCAACGATAAGTGACTCCGTAGCTCAGCTGGATAGAGCGTTTGACTACGAATCAAAAGGCCGGGGGTTCGAATCCCTCCGGGGTCGCCATTGATGTTTAAAAGCTTTACGATTTTTCGTAAAGCTTTTTTGTCAATTATATGTATAATACAATAATAGTAAACGTATTTAGAATTTTAAGATAAGCAGGTACAATTATGGATTATACCGATAAAGTGGTTATAGTGACTGGTAGCGCCAATGGTATTGGCAAGGTGATAAGCCGAGAATATTTAAAATTGGGAGCTGTTGTGGTAATTGCCGATATTGACGAGAAAAGCGGTCAGTCCTTGGAGTTAGAGTATAGGAAACAGGGTTATAAAGCTTTTTTTTATCATATTGATTTAAGAGATGTTGCGTCAGTTAGAGAACTGTTTCACAGGGTAGTTACTGCACATCACAAGGTTGACATATTAATCAACAATGTCGGTAAAGTAATTTCTAAATCGCTATATGACCTTTCTATTGAAGAATGGGATGAAGTGATTAATCTAAATCTTAGAGCTGCATTTGTTGCCGCTCAGGAATTTGCCCGGTGCAACCGGTGCACGAAGTACGGCCGCATCGTCAATATTGCCTCAACCCGTTATTTGATGTCCGAGGCTAACTCGGAAGCATATGCCGCTTCCAAGGGAGGGTTAGTTTCACTGACACATGCGCTGGCACTTTCGCTTAATAGCGAAAAAGTTACTGTCAATGCAATAAGTCCGGGCTGGATTGCCAATAGCGGCTATGAGCAGTTAACTAATGCGGATCATCAGCAGCATCCGTCACAGCGCGTAGGAAAACCGGAAGATATTGCTACGGCGTGTTTATTTTTAACCGATGAAAATAATGATTTTATCAATGGTCAAAATATTATCGTTGATGGTGGAATGACCAAAAAGATGATCTATATATAATTTGAATCAGTAATTCTTGAATGTGGTCGTTGATATAGTTAAAGTCTCTGCACCTATTGACAGCTTTAGGTTGATGTGCTAGTATTAAGGAAATTTAAATATTGTGGGCTGATCAGAAAACTGAAGGCTAAGAAAGCGTGTTTATAGCGCTTCCTTGGTCTTTTTTTATTCAGCAATATAGCTGAATAATTTATGATGATTGAGTAACAATTAATAAAAAATTATGAGGAGGAATAATCATGACCAAAATAGCCAAAAATTTAACCGAATTAATTGGCAATACGCCATTGCTGGAATTGACCAATTATAGCCGGAACAAGGGACTGCAAGCCAAAATAGTCGCAAAACTGGAGTATTTTAACCCGCTGGGCAGCGTAAAAGACCGTATTGGTTATGCTATGATTGCCGATGCTGAAGAAAGGGGCTTGATAGATCACGAAACTGTCATTATTGAGCCAACCAGTGGGAATACCGGAATTGGCTTGGCCTTTGTTGCTGCAGCCAAGGGTTATCGATTGATTTTGACTATGCCGGAGACAATGAGC
>JALHDB010000027.1 GCA_022840825.1 Negativicutes bacterium
AATTGGCTAAAACCGAAGGCCTGCTGGTTGGCATATCCAGCGGTGCTGCTGTATTTGCTGCCATGCAAATAGCTAAGCGACCGGAGAACAACGGCAAAACTATTGTAGTATTGCTGCCAGACACTGGCGAACGTTATTTGTCGGTATTGTTTGCTTAACAATTAAATTTATAATTATCCTAACGATAGTGTTGGAAACTGATCAGACAACTGAAGGCTAATTCCCTCAAAAGAAGTGGGAATTAGCTTTTGGTCTATTTTGTCGAGTAATTTTAAAAGTGGAAAAGAGTATTTAATTACATTCTTGATGGCAGCAAGTCGACGGTTCAATTGGACAATAAAATTCAGACGTGTTTTGTTGCAACAGTTTAAGTCATGGTCTATTGTAGATAAACCATATCATTCTTAATCTGATTCAGTGTTTTTTGAATCAAACTAGAAGAATTCATTAGTTTTTCACACTATTTTCATAAAATATTCATGACGTTTTGTTATGATTAAAAACGTACAAAACATGTGAGGAGATGTTCAATTGATGGGGGACAACCTTTAGTCTTGTTATATTTTGTAGCAGTTGAAACAAAAAGCATTCTTCTGGGTATTTATTTCAGGAATGGTCAACTTGTCAGTGCCGCCTTGAGCAGTGAAGTGTAATTAACGAATAAATAGGTTTTATCGTAAATACCAGTCATTGGAACGCAACAAATATATTAATTTGAAACACCACAAGATTACATAATATGGGAGGTCGAATTATGACTGATAATAAACCGGAAGCTTCTGTAGAAGATAAAACCTCCGAATTTACACCGGGACAAACAATTATTTTAAAAATGTTACGATTGGGAGCTTGGACAGCAGCGTTTGTTGCAATGATGTATGGTATGCATTTTTAACAAGGAGGGAAAAATAATGGAATTTGGTAAACAAGAGCAGCAAGGGCCGTCCAAAGGGTCATGCCATTCTAACCATGGCGGTATAAAGCATATGCTAATGATGTTGGTTTGCTGTCTAGCACCGTGGGGATTGGTGTTGCTGTTAAAGCAAAATGGTTATAATGGGGTGTCTAACTATTTAATACTGCTGCTATGCCCATTAATGCATTTGTTTATGATGCGAGGATTGGGTCATAAGCAGCATACTTCTGACGAAAAACAATCTGGTAATTAATTTGATAAAGGAGGAATATTTACTATGGATAAACGGATAATGGGATTTACCATTGGTGGATTAATTACAATAGCTGCACTGGGACTAGTTGCGGGGACTAGTATCGGTAGTGCC
>JALHDB010000008.1 GCA_022840825.1 Negativicutes bacterium
CAGCCGCTAAATCCATTAAACTGGATAAAGTACGCGCAGGTATGCCTGTTCCAATGCATCCGGGCGCGGAAAAATATCTGAAAGAAATTGGTAAATAATTATACCGAAATGAGGTAATAAAGTGTCTGAAAACCTGAATTCTGAGCCTGTTTCTGTTGAACAGGATAAACTTCTAGAAAAATACGATACAGAGTCCAGGTTTCGTAAATTGGATAAGAGAGAATTAGCCGGCCGGATTGTTCAAATCATCTGCATTGCTTTTTCTCTCTTCCACCTTTATACAGCCTGGTCTGGTCCTTTAGTTACCCTAATGCACAGAGCAGTTCATACGGCAGTAGTTATGGGACTGATATTTTTTCTCTATCCGTTTAATAAGAAGTGCTCTCGTAAATCAATTTCGTTGCCGGATTGGATATTGGGATTATTGTCATTTACGACAGGCGGTTACATAGTATTATACTATAATGAATTAGTACTTCGGGCCGGCATGCCGAATAATTTGGATTATCTTTTTGCCTTCTTATCGGTAGTTTTAGTATTAGAAGCTTCCCGCCGGATCAATGGTATAGAGATATCTGTGTTAGCGCTGCTTTTCTTCGGCTATGCTCTTGCCGGTCCATATTTGCCGGATATCATTGCTCATCGAGGTTATAGCATTTATGAAATCGCCGAGTATATGTATTTAACAACTGAGGGAATATATGGCACGGCCATTGGCGTCTCATCTACTTATATTGTATTGTTTATTTTATTTGGGGCGTTTTTGGCAAAGTCAGGCATGGGGCAGTTTTTTAATGATTTTGCCATGGCTCTGGCCGGACGATCTAAAGGCGGCCCGGCTAAGGTTTCCATCATCTCCAGTGCATTACTGGGGTCCATTAATGGCAGCGCTGTTGCTAACGTTGTTACCACTGGCGCCTTTACTATCCCGTTAATGAAAAAAATCGGCTATTCACCTGAATATGCCGGTGCTGTAGAAGCTACTGCTTCCTGCGGCGGACAAATCCTGCCGCCGGTTATGGGGGCTGCAGCTTTCATAATGGCGGAATACTTGGGTATTCCTTATTTAACCATTGTAACCTCGGCTATTATTCCTGCCTTGTTGTATTATCTGGCTCTGATTATTATGGTTCATTTTAGAGCCTGTAAGAAAGGTATGACCGGATTTTCTGCCGATGAATTACCAAAAGTAGGTACGATTCTGCGGGAAAAAGGTCATCTTATCATTCCGCTGATTCTGTTACTTTACCTTTTGATTTCAGGGTATACGCCAATTTATTCAGCTTTTTTTGCCATCTTGGCAACAGTAGCCATAAGTATGGTCAAAAAACAAACGCGAATGAATATGAAAGATATTATCCAGGCTTTGGAAGATGGAGCGCGTACCGTACTTGGTGTAGCGATGTCTTGTGCTGTTGTTGGTTTGATCATCGGTATTGCATCACTTACCGGCTTTGGTCTCAAACTGGCTAATGCCATACTGTTTTTGGGGCAAGGCATGTTGCTGCCGACACTATTCCTGACAATGATTGCCTGTATTATTCTCGGAATGGGACTGCCGTCAATACCGGCATACATTATAACCGTTACCATGGCGGCGCCGGCTTTGGCTAAACTAGGTGTTGAGCCGTTAGTAGCCCATATGTTTGTATTTTACTTTGGTATGCTGGCTAATGTAACACCGCCGGTAGCTTTGGCAGCATTTGCCGGAGCAGGTATTGCCGGTGGAAATCCGACTAAAACCGGTTTTACGGCATTAAAATTGGCGCTGGCCGGATTCATCGTACCCTATATTTTTGTACTTGATCCGTCGATGCTGATGATAAATGCTACGACTGCGCAAATACTTATTATCACAATTACCGCCAGCATTGGCGTAATTAATCTGGGTGCTGCTCTGGAAGGTTATTTCCTGGCGCCTTTGAGTATTCCTATTAGACTGGCCATGATGGTAGCTGCCTTGGCGTTGATCAAGCCCGGTTCGATCACCGATATATTAGGTTTTATTGTTTTCGCAGCCGTCTTAGCCCTTCAATTGTGGCAAAGGAAAAAAGCAATATCAGCAAGTCTATAAGCAGTAGGAGCACTATCCGATGGATAGTGCTCCTTATTTTAATCCTATTGCTGCCTTGAGGGTTCTTAGATTATTCCTGCTTACCGGTACTTCGGTTTGTTTATCATCATTCATCCGTAATAAGTAACTGCCATGGAACCAAGGTATTACTTCTTTGATATGTTTGAGGTTTATTACATACTGACGATGAACTCGTAAAAAGCCGTTACGGCTAAATAAATTATCAAATTCCTGCAGTGTTACACTTGCCAGATATTCATGGTTTGCTGTTCGCACAAATACCTCTTTCTCTTTTACATACGCCAGTATAATTTCGGCGCTTGCTAATGGAATAATTTTATTATTATTAAAAACACATAATCGGTCGGTATTTATTGGCGGCTGCGGTTCTGACGGTGCCGGGAGTAAAAGTGTACGAACCTTTTGGATCATTTTGTCAAACATTATATCATTTACCGGTTTGGTTAAATAGCCTACTGCCAACGTGTTAAAGGCCTCAAGGGCATGGTTATCATAAGCGGTTAAGAACACTATTAATGGCGGGTGCTTAATTTGGCTCAGCTTTTCCGCAAGCTCCAATCCGTTTAATCCCGGCATTTGAATGTCCAGTATTACTAGTCGTGGCCGCTGCTCAATAATAAAAGTCAATGCATCTAAGCTATTATTGAATACACCGATTACACTAATGTCAATATATGATTTAAGAAGATAGGCAACTTCATCGCAAATTGGTTGTTCATCATCAACAATAACGGTCTTGATCATCATAAGTTTAGCTCACCTTCTTGGTTGGAATTCTCAGCATAACTGAAGTACCTTGACCCAATTTGCTGGAAATACGTAGACCGTATCCTGCACCGTATAAGCTTTGTAAGCGGCGATGCACATTTTGAATGCCAATACCGATGGATGAATTATTATCAAAAATCGTGCTGATTTTGTCCTCCGAGATACCGATTCCATTATCACAGACTTGAATTACGATGTCATAATCGTCACCGTGAACGGAAATAGACAATTCGCAAGCATTTAATTTTGGAAACAAGCCATGTTGAACTGCATTTTCCACTAAGGGCTGAATACACAAAACTGGAATTTGCACATGATTATACTGATTATCTATTTCAATATTAACAGACAACCTATTGCCGAAACGGGCTTTTACAATTTCCAGATAAGCTTCTATACCTACAAGTTCATCCTCTAATGCAATTAGGTCATTGCGTTTGGCAAAACTTCTTTGCAGCATTGTTGCCAGGTTGCCGATCAACTTTCTGGCCATATCGGCATCGGTCCGGCAAAAGGACATAATTATACTAAGGGTATTGAACAAAAAGTGAGGATTGATCTGTGCCTGCAGTGCTTTCAACTCTGCTTTTTCCCGCATTTTACGCTGGGCGTCGATTTCTGCTAATTGAATCTGAACTGCCAGCAATTGAGCTAAACCTTTGGCAATGTGTGTATCAACATCAGACATGTCTAATTGCTTGGACCTAGCCAAATAAATCAGACCGGCAACGTCGCCTTTTACCATCAAAGGAGCTATTACACCGCAATAGATACCGTCAACATCAGGCAAAACAAGCAAATCTTTTTCGTCAACACATTTCTTTAGTAAGTGGGATAACGAACAATCCTTTCCTATTTTTAGCGGTTTTCCTACACTGGTAAGGATGTTTTCTTTATCGGCAATTAATACGGCATCAACACCGGTTAATTCTAAAATTATTTCGGCCGTCTTTTGCGCCGATGCTTCGGTTAGTCCCTGACGCAGATAGGGTTGGGTACGACTGGCAATTTGGAGTGAGACTTTTGCAGCTTCAGCACCGTGTTGTTCTTGGGCAGCTTTGATATCTTCGACAATAAAAAAGAAAATAATACTTCCACATACCGTAACCAAAGTAGTTGGCAAAGCAATAACTTTTTCCAATGCCAAGGCTCTTTCAAACGGTTCGGCAAATAGAAGTATTGATACTTTCTGCATAATTTCCATTAGTAAGGCAACAATGCCGGCTTTTTGCCAAGTTAGATTAGCAAAGCCGATACGGTAACGAATTATTCCGGCAACAACACCGGCAACTGCAGTCGCCGTGCCGCAGATATGAGCTGTAAAGCCTCCTAGTAAATAACGATATAGCCCGCTTAGAATTCCAACTACTGCACCGACAAACGGTCCACCCATAAAACCGCTCATGAGCGCGCCGACAATACGGGTGTTGGCATAGGCGCCATGTACTTTTACACCGCTATACGTACCAATCATTGATACTATACTGAAAATTACAATCAGCAAAAGCATGTTTTTCGGTTGATTAGGATATTTAATACAATGAATCAAATATCTGCTGCGACCGATCAAATACGCTACCATAACCACCAGCGAAACGCTGGAAAATAAGTTTATTACCAGATCCAGGCTCACCATATCACCATCCTGTTCAATAAACGATAAATCTACTCGGCGTTGAAAATTATTTATTGCTTTCAACACTAGGAAGGCAATATCCTTTCAACCGACTAGGCAAAACTTATTTTGCGTTACGTCCGCTGGAAACATTGTAGATCTTGACAGCAGATATAACCTCCTAGCGAAGTGGCTTGCTGTACGCCGCGGATTACGGCTTGTTCAATCGCTTGGGCAGCCAGAAGACCGACTATATTAGAATCAACTGTGATTTGGCCAAGTGCCAGAGCAAAAATGGTATCACCATCCAGTAAGGTATGGGCCGGACGGATCGTTCGCGCATACCCGTCATGAGCCATCGAGGCTGCTTTATTAGCCTGGGCTTTGGTCATAACTGCATTGGTGATAATGGCGCCGATGGTTGTGTTGCCGGCGAAAGGGTTACGGGTCAGGCTAGTATCAGTCATGCCTTTTTCGCTGTTTAGAAAAGCAAATGGGTGGTTCTGAAAGGCTCCGGCGATAATTTGCCCGGTACGGGGATCAACGACATCTCCCAGACAATTTACGGCGGCAATTGCACCGACAATCAACTCGCCGGCTTTTATACAGAATGCTCCCAGACCGCCTTTCATGGCCTGTGCCATACCAAAGCATTTACCCACGGTGGCACCTGTTCCCGCGCCATATGATCCTTCTTGAAAATTTTGTTTTTCTGCGGCCATACAGGCTTGATAGCCCATTTGGCTGTCCGGTCTTATCCGGTGATCTCCGCAGTTCAAATCAAATAAGACAGCGCCGGCGACAATTGGTACTTTGGTTACACCGACATCGAATCCAATTCCCTTTTCTTCAAGGTAAGTCATTACCCCTGATGCAGCATCTAACCCGAATGCGCTGCCGCCGGACAGGATGACGGCATGAATTTTCTCGACATAGTTTTCCGGACGCAACAGATCAGTTTCGCGGGTGCCGGGTGCTCCACCGCGAACATCCACTCCGGCTACCGCCCCTTGCTCGCAAAGAATTACCGTACAGCCGGTTGCAGCCGTCCGGTTATGGGCATTACCAATTTTTATATTAGGTATTGTAGTGATCGGAATTTGTGTTGGCATGGCATCTCCTCATTAAACAACTGTGACGCAGTCTAGCTGCGGAACAGTTGTTTTTTGCTTTTTGACTAATTTCTCGGTTAATCTTAGTTATCCTGTTTGTTTTTGCTGACATATTGTTGACATATGTAATTTTTTCCTATTAAACTGAATTTATCTATATGTACTAAAAAGTTGAAATAATGTAAATTATTGTTTAAATTTGTCGAATAAGGGTGAGGCATTAATGGAGCTAAGGGGTATTTTGCTTGTAGTTGCTAGGTCGCCGCCCTAGCAACTAGCAAGATGTTTATGGCTGATTTATAAAATATATCGATGAAATCACAGATGAAAACATGTCGTTAAACTTAATTTACTTGCAAAGGGGTTAATATGATGAAAATGACTATCGGCAAAAAAATAATGGGTGGATTCTTGTGTGTTATTACTGTTGTTGCAATTTTAAGCGGCTATACCTATTTTAAAATCGGTCAAATAAACAATGAATATCAGGCGTTAATGAACGCCAATCTGGAAAAGGTCTTGCTAGTGCAGGAATTGGCAACTGACGTTGCCGAAGAAGCAGGGACTGTAAGAAGATTTAATCTTACCGGCGATATTGCAGCAAGAGAAAAGTTTAATTCTATAAAAATGAAATCAAATAAACGAATTGAACGAATGGAAAAGGTCTTTATTACTGAACAAGCCCAAAAACTTATTATGGTATTAAAACAAAAGAAAGCAGAATATGAGAGTTTAGCAGAAAAAGCTATGGAGGCTAAAATTGTCAACGATAATGTGCGGTTGACCTTATACATACAACAAGGAACCAAACCATATAACGACACTAAAACCGGTGTCGATGAGCTGGAAAAAATGATTAAAAACTTTGTCAAAGCTGAACAAATTAAGATTAGCGATCAGGTAAGCAGTAATCAAGTAATACTGCTGTGCATCAACATATTGATAATTGTGGCGGCTTTTATTTTAAGTTTAGTTATAAGCCGGGGGATTTCAAATGTTGCCCAGCAGTTAGTCTTGGCCGCAAATGAAATTGCTAACGGCCAAATATCACAGGAAGTGTTAAAAATTAATTCTTCGGATGAAATGGGACAACTGGCCGTAGCTTTTAATAAAATGAAAGAAAACTTAAGAGTACTTATCCAGCAAGTCACCCAGTCGACCGAGCAAGTCGGTGCGGCATCACAGCAATTGACGGCAAGTGCCGGCCAATCAGCACAGGCTGCCAACCAAGTTGCGATGTCAATTACCAATGTTGCCCGCGGCACAGAGCAACAAATGAATGCGGTAAATGAGACTTCGGCAGTTATTCAACAGATGTCAGCCGGTGTTCAACAGGCTGCGACCAATGCAAATCAAGTCTCGGAGATATCAGTACAGGCAGCGGAATCAACAAAATCAGGTATTGAGGCAGTTGACAAGGCTATTAATCAAATGATGCAAATCGAGCAAACTGTTAATGAGTCGGCTACAGTTGTTACGACACTGGGGGAAAGATCTAAAGAAATCGGACAGATTGTAGATACGATCTCTGGAATTGCCGGACAAACTAATCTGCTTGCTCTGAATGCTGCTATCGAGGCTGCCCGTGCGGGTGAACAGGGACGGGGTTTTGCTGTTGTAGCTGAAGAAGTAAGGAAGTTGGCGGAACAATCCCAAGAAGCTGCAAAGCAGATCGCCAATTTGATTCGCGATATTCAGGAAGACACTGATCAAGCTGTTGTGGCAATGAACGGTGGAACACATGAAGTAAAACTCGGTTCGGAAGTGGTAGCTGCGGCTGGGTCTGTTTTTAAGCAAATAGCAGACTTAGTTACTCAAGTATCTGATCAAGTTAGAGAAATATCGGCTGCAATGCAACAAATGGCCGGTGGCAGTCAGCAAATTGTATCTTCCATAAAAGAGATAGATGAGCTTAGTAAAACGACAGTTGGAGAAGCGCAGACTGTTTCGGCTGCAACTGAGGAACAATCTGCTTCGGCGGAAGAAATCGCTGCTTCCAGTCAGGCCTTGAGTACTATGGCTGAAAAATTGCAGGCTGCCGTGAGTAGTTTTAAAATCTAGCTAATCAATAGAAATTGCAGTAGAAAACATTTAAGACTGTCGGCATACTTGCCGGCAGTCTTAATAAGTCATTTATAAGGTCAATATGATATTATTTGAAGATACCGAAAGGTTTGCCCATGTTCATAAAAGTCTTGCCGAAATGGGTGTTCAGTACAACTGCACAGCAAGCATAGAACGTGAATAAGGAAATAATAAATTCGGTCCAAGCAGCAATGAGGTGAGTAGTGTGAGCTGCAATGCCAAAAGCATTTAGAGCTAAGGACGCAAGTAGAACATCGATTAAAGCCATGATGATAAAGATTACTTTATTTACTTCCATGGCACCAATGGTCATAAATACTGAGAAAATTAAGTAACCAAGAAATGCGAATCCTAGTTGTTTAACATCGGCGGCGGCAGCTAATGCTTGTCCGAAAACACCCATTTTAATCAGCCAACAGGTGGCTACGCCATACCAGAAAAAAGCATAAGCAGCGAATACAGTAGCACCCCAGATGTTATTGTGGTTAAAATCATAAAACGATGCGATTAATTGTGCGGTAGCACCAAGATAAATGGCAAAAACAATGACAAAAGAAAGTCCGGTGGTCCAGCCCAATTTCTGTGAAGCAGCTACAAAGGTAACCATTGCTAACCCGAATAGACCTAATCCGGTTGGGTTTGCAACAACAAGTTGCATTTTTTGTGTGACATTTGTACTCATTAATAACCTCCATTATATCAAATTAATAATAAAGTATCATAAACTGGCGGTTGATGTCAATTGGAAGTATTCAAAAAATTTTAATAATATTGGTAACTTATTATAAACTTTGCGAATGTTAATACAAATTGACAAATGAGTCCGTGCTATCTGGTACGGACTCATTTGTTTAGCAATCGTTTAAGACTAGGTTGCAGTGTTTAGATTCTTAGTAGTGGCAATTATGCTGCCGAACGCATCTGCGATAACAAAGATGTGGGTTGTGGTGGTGGCGGCAATGATGGTGGCATTGTCGGCGGACTCGTTCACATCTGTAACGGTGGTGATTTTGATAATGATGATGGTGATTATGATGGTGATTATGGTAACGGCTCAACGCAACCTTATTAGCATCAGTGGCTAAGGTGTCAGGATTTTCCGCATTGTTAGTTGTATTATTATTTATGCTAATGGGCGTTATTTGGGCGGGTTGTGCTGCTAGGACCGGTGATGGCGATACAATAGCAGGTGCCATCAGAATTGTAACTGTAAACATTAAAACTATACAGAATAACTTTTTGTAGTTTGTTATAAACATAAGCAAAACCTTCTTTCTTTATTAATGTAATTAATTTTATGCAACAGATCCAATGATTTAGTCTATAATATGCCCTGGCTGTTATTAAAGGTGAAATTATTTTAAACAGAAAGTTTTTTAAATGACTTTATCTTAATATATTCTATAATAACCAAACTATTAAATTAGGAGGTCTGATATGCGAATAAGAATCGTATTATTATGTATACTTTATTTATTATTAACGTTGACAGCCGACGCTAGTCCCCGGAATCAAGCATTATTGCAGGCAGTACGAATGGGTGATGATATTAAGGTTGAACAACTATTAAATAGCGGGGCTGCAACTGATATTAGGGACCAGTGGGGTAAACAGCCTATTATTATTGCCGCCGCCCGCGGAGATATTGCAATAGTTCAGTTGCTATTATCGCGGGGAGCAAAAATTAATGCCCGAGATAATTGGCAACGAACACCGTTGATTACAGCGGTCCAAAATAATTGTACCTGGCTTGCTGATATTCTTATTCATCGCGGTGCAGACGTAAATCTAGCTGCAAATAATGGAATAAACGCTCTAATTGCCGCAGTCCAGAGAGGCAATGCTTCAGCGGCTAATATGCTGTTAGCAGCAGGCGCTAAGGTAAATGCCGGAGACATTATGGGTTGGACGCCTTTAATGTGGGGAGCCAAACGCGGTGATGTTTATTTGGTAGAATTTCTTATTGATGCCGGGGCAGATGTTAATCTGGTAGATAACGACGGTAAGACTGTACTTGATCAAGTCAAAGAACGTGGTAATAATCAAAAAATGATCAAACTGCTTAACAGCCGGGGAGCAGTAAGTGGATTATCGGCAGGATATATATACACTGGAGTACAAACGCCTAGCATTTACTTCAGCGACAAAAAATTTCTGCCGGTTATCAACGGGAGAGTTAGTAAGGGCAATCTTAATGCACCGGTGACGATTGTAGAATATACTGATTTACAGTGCCCATATTGTATTTCCGGTGCTAAAACTGCCGATGAAGTGGTCGAACGGTATGAAGGTCAGGTCAAATTGGTACTAAAGCATTTGCCCTTAGAATTTCATACTGCCGCAATGCCGGCGGCGCTGTATTTTGAAGCGATCGCCGAGCAAAATGTTGATAAGGCTTGGCAGTTTTATTCCCGCATTTTTGCCGAGCAACACAGATTAAAAGAAGGTGAACAATATTTACAACAGGTGGTAGCAGAACTAGCTCTCGATATGCAAGCATTAAGCCGGGTCATTGCTTCTCATGAGTTAAAAGCCCGCATTGAAGCAGATATTGCCGAGGCAGACAGTTTTGGCTTTGATGGGGTGCCCGTGTTTATAATTAACGGAAGAATGCTGGACGGCGCCTATCCGTTGAATGAGTTTTGCCGGGCTGTCGATGAAGCTATAACTAATTTGAATCAATAATGATAATGACCGAATCAACATACTGATTGGTCAAGGCTAACCGCTATACAAGCGGTTAGCTGTTTTTATTTACATGTTAAGTGAACTCGTTTCAGCAAAGCTGAAACATCGGGGGCTCAGGTGGAGATTCAACTCCACCTGAGCTGACGCCGCCTATAGAGGCGGGAGTCTTAACTCCCTGAATAAGATAACCTGAGTGAAGGAAATCATCGATTATATAACGAATGATTAACACAGACCAAGCTTGCCAGGGAAATAGTGGTCATTAAGCTATTGCTTAAATGGATAGGAGGGACTGTAATGAAACGATTAGTGATTTGTTTGGTGACGATGTTGTTGATCGTAGGGTTGTACGCGCCGGCCAATGCTGCGTGGGCAGACAGATTCCCAGGACCGGAAGTCAGTGGACCGGGAAATGCTAAAGCACCAGGCGCGGTAATAGATACCTTAACGCCGGAACTGAAATATAAAATCGTTGGTTCGTTAAGCTATATCTATATATTTGACGGTGATAAATCGCTAACTACTTTAGATGAACAGTTTTCCAAACGGCCTAAGCCGATTCTCATGGCCCGGGTAAATTCATCTTCATTCCGTGTGCCGGAAGGCGTGCTAGTTTCCGGTCACAGCTATTATTGGTATGTTCAATCTATTCATGCTCCAGGTTCGCGAAGCGAAGCAGTTAAAGATAGTTCTACTCTTCATTTTTACACAACCAAAGGTCTTAAGTAGTTACACACAAAGCCATTCCAGCAGTGGAGTGGTTTTTTTGTCTGGTCTTTCTCCTGTGGACATGATAATATTTTCTTATAATGATATTCGGAGGTAGATCAGTGGATATAACGACAATAAATAGTTATATTGAAATTTTAACCGAGGAGCTTATACCTGCCCTTGGCTGTACCGAACCAATTGCTATCGCTTATGCCGCAGCCAAAGCCCGAGAACTACTAGGTTGTTTTCCGGAACATGCTGTACTTGAATGCAGTGGTAATATAATAAAAAATGTAATGAGTGTCAGAGTCCCTAATTGCGAAGAGTTGACAGGAATTAAGGCTAGTATGCTGGCCGGTCTTGTTGGCGGCAAAGCCGAAAAACAATTAGAGGTACTGTCTGAAATAAACTCGGAGCATATTGCGGCAGTTAAAAAACTATTAGCCAATGACTTCTGTGAGGTAAAATTGCTTTCAACAGACGCTAATCTGCACTTACTATTGAAGTTAACAGCCGGTAATGAATATATTACGGTCGAGATAAAGAATGCTCACACTAATTTATATAGGATCGAAAAAAATGGCCAGGTCGTTTTTCAGCAGAATGAGAATGATGATAAATATTTGGGTTCTTTTACTGATCGGAGAATTCTCTCGGTAAAAGGAATTTATGAATTTGCCAATTCCGTACCGCTGGAAAGAATCCGTGATTTAATAGCTAAGCAAATCGATTGTAATATGCGTATTGCTGAGGCCGGACTGCAAGGCGATTATGGGGTCAATATTGGGCAAATAATGCTGGCAGGCGAGTGCGGGCAGTCTGTTTCAACCAAAATCAGAGCATATGCGGCTGCAGCCTCGGAAGCCCGGATGAGCGGCTGTGTTTTACCGGTTGTAACTAATTCCGGCAGCGGCAATCAAGGAATCGCTGCATCGATACCGGTAATTATTTATGCCAGGGAAAATGGGTTATCTGAAGAAAAACTGTATCGAGGACTGGTGTTTTCTAATTTACTGACAATTCATCAGAAAACGCTGATCGGTCGCTTATCTGCTTTTTGCGGCGCGATAAGTGCTTCTTGTGCGAGTGGAGCCGCGATTACTTATCTTAAAGGCGGCAGTTTGGCCCAAATCAATAAAACGATTATCAATATGCTGGCTAATGTTTCAGGAATTGTTTGCGATGGAGCAAAGCCTTCCTGCGCAGCCAAGATAGCTTCATGTTTGGATGCAGCTTATATTTCTCATTTGCTTGCCATGGAGGGCAAACAGTATCAGCATGGCAGCGGTATTGTCAAAGAAGATGTAGAGTGTACGATAAGTGCTATCGGACGTATAGCGCATGACGGGATGAGAGCAACTGATGCTGAAATTTTGAAGATCATGTTGGAAGCATAATTAATTTAATTGCTGAAAATAGCTGACCACTCACAGCAAGTCAGGAATGACTTTGTTGGGAGTGGTCAGCTGTTTTATTTTTAGCTTTCACTGTTATATTTTCGAGTGGAGATGCGCAAGTTATCTCTATCTGAAAAATAAGGACAGTGATTGAATTTGAAGTTCAGGGCAGGAAATGCAGTAATAGTTGTACTTATGATTGGGTTCTATCTTTTTCTTAACATTGCTATGGGTAAGGTCACGGCCAATGCCAATTCCAAACAAATTCTCGTTACCGTTGTGGGTGATTGTACATTGGGTACAGATGTCAATTTTGGTTACGAGGATACTCTTCCGGCAGTCATCGATAGTATTAAAGGTGATTATTCTTATGTTTTTAAGAAGGTTTACTCAATTACATCGGCGGATGATCTAACAATAGCAAACTTAGAAGGAACGTTCACTAACTCCGATTGCAGATTTCCAAAGGCTTTTGCTTTCAAGGGACCGCCGGAATATGTAAGAATATTGACCAGCGGTTCAGTAGAAGCTGTCAACTTGGCCAATAATCATACTTATGATTATTATGAACAAGGTTTTAATGATACTGTTCGGTCTCTGCAAAATGCCGGGGTGCTGTGGTTTGGCGAAGAAGCTGTCCGAAGCTTTACCAAGAACGGGGTGAGTATTGGCTTGCTGGGCTATGCATTCAGTGTTGATGAAGATCAATTGGCCAAAACAATAACTGTTTTAAAGAAAACTACTGATATAGTAATAGTAAGTTTTCATTGGGGTCATGAGTCATCATATTGGCCGGATGATGAGCAGATTGATTTGGCCCATTTTGCAATTGACAGCGGTGCTGATATGGTTGTTGGCCACCATCCCCATGTGCTTCAAGGACTCGAAATATATAACAACCGGCTGATTGCCTATAGTTTGGGTAACTTTGCTTTTGGCGGCAATACGAATTCCACTGATAAACGGACCATGCTGCTGCAAATAAAATTTACGCTGGATGAACAAGGGATGAAAACCATTAGGGCCAAGGTGATTCCGGCCAGTATATCATCCGTTGATTATATTAATAACTATCAGCCTAACCTAATTGAAGGTGAAGAGAAGCAAATCTTTTTGGAGTGGCTGCAAACACTGTGTACTGGTATTAGTTTTAAGCAGGGGGAGATAAGAGTGTTTAGCAAAAGTTAGTTTGTTAGATGATATCAATTTTTAAGACTATTAAATAAATCGAATCGCGAATTCGGGGCAAACCGGGGTACAATAACCGCAAGTAAGGCATTTGTCTGAATCGACTTGAGCTTTATGTTCGTTGTTAAAGCTTAAAGCACCGGCCGGACAAACGGATATACATTTACCGCATCCTTTACAGGCACCCAAGATCTTTATGCGTTTTTGGCTGGACGCTAAACTAAGAGAAGGATTGGCTAGCTGTCCGCTAAAATAGTCTACGTTAAAATTTACTTCCGCTTTGGACACCATGCCTACGGCGATAGCTGCAGCGCCGGGAATGTTTCTGGCATATTTCATTGCAGCATCATATTCGTTTAACAAGGAACCTCCGCCAAGAGCTTTCATAAGATAAAGACCCTTGTTTGCCCGTATTATTTTGTTGATTGCGGCCAGCATGTCATCTTTGGTTCCACCCATTATTCCTCGCCCGCTAACATTAATTATGGGGAATACTATGTCAATTTCATCAACATCAGCTGCCATAGCGGCTACTTTTACGTTATGGGTGGAAATTCCGACAGCGCGGATTTTACCCTGCTTTTTCATATCAATGAGACATTGTAATGAATCGGCAAATAATTCAAAAGCATTTTCTCCTTCGCGGGCAGCATGCAGGTGAAAAATGTCGATTTGGTCAATGCCTAGCACCGTCAATGCTTCATCCACGGCATCTTTCATACCAGCGTAGGTTTTTTGATGAGATTTTGAGGCTAGTACCGGGCGAATTCCGGTTCGTTCCATGGCCAGTTTGATCGGCTCATAGGTTCGGTATGCTTGGGCGGTATCAACAAAAGTAATGCCGCTGTTCAAAGCATGTTCGACAATATCAGTGCATTGATCAATAGGCATGTTTTTTTGCAGGGGTCCCATTGGCAGCGCACCAAAACACAATTCTGTGACTTCAATACCGGTTTTTCCTAAAATTCGCTTTTGCATAATATCGCTTCCTTTACTAAAAAGTAGTTATAATAACTATAGCTTATTAACGCTAAAAACGTAACCCTACTTATATAAAAATCTCGATTTATATTTGCAGCTATTTTTTTATATAATATAATTAATAAAAATTAGAAAATCAAAAGTTTCTTAGGGCGACTGACTGAGGTAAACAATGGGGGAATAGTATGGAAGAGAAATTAAATGCAATAACTCATGGCTTTGGAACAGTGTTGGCTTTGATTGGGCTCTGCAGTCTCGTTATTGCCGCATATTGGCATGGAAGTATTTGGCACTTGGTCAGCTTTAGCATTTATGGCGGGTCACTTGTATTGCTTTACCTAGCCTCAACACTATATCATAGTTTTAAAAATGAGAAGCTAAAGTATATCTTTAAGATAATTGACCATTCAGCAATTTACTTGTTGATAGCCGGAACATATACACCGTTTACACTTGTTTTATTAAAAGGGATTTTAGGATGGACTGTGTTTGGTGTAATTTGGGGACTGGCCTTAATTGGGGTTGTTTTTCAAGTTTTTTTTGTCAAACGCTTCAAAGTATTATCCAGTATATGCTATCTGATTATGGGCTGGGCAATAACCATCTTTATAAAACCGTTGGTTGCCGCATTGCCGATTGCGGGAATCGTGTGGTTATTTGCTGGCGGTCTTTTATATACTGTTGGATCGTTATTCTACTTATCGCGGCGAATTCCTTATAATCATGCGGTATGGCACCTATTTGTGTTAGCCGGCAGTATAGCGCACTTTATCACTGTATTCAGGTATGTACTTGCTGTTCCAGCGTAATTCAAAATTAGCCTATTATTGATATTGTTGAGACTGGCCGTATGGTCAGTCTTTTTAAATATTGGGGACTAGAGGCCATTGGTATTGGATAGGGCAAATTGGTGATTAAATTCGAATTACCCTGGTAGAATTAGCCACAAGAGGATAAAATATAAAAGTGAAGGTGTTATTTCATGAATTAAGCTTCCGTGGGGGAGGAAAAGAGATGAAGTTAGGCGCTCGAGTTATCAAAACAGGAATTGCGGTTTCAATAACTATGTACGTTTGCAAGGTGCTACGCATTGAACCGGCATTTTTTGGAGCTGTTTCCGCAGTTATGAACATGCAGCCGTCAATTTTTTTAACTATGAAAACAGCTAGAGACCAAGTCTTGGCTCATTTCCTAGGGGTTGCTGTAGCTTTGATCTTTGGCTATTTAATTGGTGGCAATGCGATTTCAATGGGATTGATAACCATTTTGATCATTTACCTATATCGGAAATTTAACTTACAGAACGGTATATCGATGGGAGTTGTAGCGGCAATGTTTATTCTTAGTTCGAGTTCGGAGGAGTTTTTGCCGCATGCTATGACCAGAACGGCTGTAATTTTCACCGGCCTTATAACAGCGATAATTATTAACATTTTTTTGTGGCCGCCTAGTTACAAACGGCAATTTACTGAGAAACTCCACGAATGCAATCAAGAAGCGGTTAAATATTTTTGTCAGGCTCTACAGGAATTCATTCAACTGGAAGACGAAGAACCTGATTTAAATTATGAACAAAAAGAACTGGTCCATAAGCTAAATAGGGAATTGAGGATATTATTGGACTATTTGCGCCGGGAGAGTGGATTTTTCCGGCCAGCTTCCGGCAAGGAAAGTAAATGGTTGGTTATTGCCGAAAAGCTGATCGACTATAATGAAGCTCTGACTGAAAAGGCTGACAGGGTGTATGATTTGCTGCCGGTAAGATTTGAACGAAGAAGGCAATCCGGCTCTCCGCCGATTAGCCCGGAGTTTAAAGCGATTTTACAGTTGTTGAAAAATGGGTGTATTACAGTTGACCGAGTTAATTACAAAATAAGGAGTGCAATTATCGCCGGAAAAGTAGTTGAACCGGAAGAAATAAGCGAGGATTATTGGGAGCGGTTAACTAAGGCCATTGAGCAGTGGCAGCCCAAACTAATAAGCAGTTATTATTTGCACGCCTTAACTGAAGTAGCGGTGATGGCTTACGAAATTAAACTGGCTACCCGCCAGGCCAAAAAATTATTAAGTGAAAGCTATGCAAATAATAATACTTTTTAAGATGATCGATTGGAGCCGTAGCGGTTATTAATTTCTGCGGCCCAATTTTTTTAGACTTTTATATCGGCTTTGGTTGCAAAATTGCGGTCTAAATTTGTAATGAGTCTATATTGAAAAGACAAAATTAACAAAAAACTGCTGTTTTGGCATTGTTTAGGTTTAATATTTGTAATAAAAGTGTTAGAATTAATTCAATTAAACATATTAAAGGAGGAGTTTCAGTGGGCAAAACGATAGACATTGACTGGAGTAAGTTGGGATTTAGTTATATTAAAACCGATTACCGTTATGTCTCTTCATGGAAAGACGGCAAATGGGATGCGGGTAAACTTGTTACAGACAATATGCTGAGCATAAGTGAAGCCTCTACCGCACTCCATTACGGACAGCAGTGTTTTGAAGGACTAAAGGCATATCGGACCCAAAATGGGCAGATACAATTATTCAGACCGGATCGCAATGCAAAACGTATGAATAATAGTAATCGACGTCTGCTAATGCCGGAAGTACCAGAGGAGAAGTTTATTGATGCAATTATTCAAGTTGTTAAAGCAAATGAGGGCTATGTTCCGCCGTATGGTACCGGGGCTACACTATATATTAGACCGTTTATGATAGGGGTTGGTGATAATATCGGCGTAAAACCTGCTCCGGAATATTTGTTCTGTGTATTCTGTCTTCCGGTAGGACCTTATTTTAAGGGCGGGATGGCACCGGTAAACTTCAGTGTTTCCGATTATGACCGGGCTGCTCCCTATGGCACCGGTGCTGCCAAAGTCGGCGGTAATTATGCGGCCAGCTTTTATCCGCATGAATTAGCTGTTAAAGATGGTTTTGCCGATTGTATTTATTTAGATCCGGCAACGCACACTAAAATAGAAGAAGTCGGTGCAGCCAATTTCTTTGGCATTACCCATGATAATCATTTTGTTACGCCAGATTCACCTTCTATTTTGCCAAGTATAACGAAATATTCGCTGTTGCATATTGCTAAGGAATACTTAAATATGGAAATTGAAGAACGTGATGTATTTATTGATAATTTAAGTGAATTTAAAGAGGCGGGTGCTTGTGGCACTGCAGCTGTAATAACCCCAATTGGCGGAATTAAATACAAAGATAAACTTCATGTATTTTACAGTGAAACTGAGGTTGGACCGACTACAAAGCAGCTTTACGATACTCTCTATGGAATACAATTTGGTGATATCGAAGGCCCGGATGGTTGGATCGTAAAAGTTTGATTATAAGCTGATAATAATTTAGGCTGTAAAGGATTTTCCTTTACAGCCTTTGCCATTTTGTATACTTCTTTTGGACTATCCCAGACAGTATAATGAGCCTTGAAAATGCTGCAACAGCCCGATAGGAATAGAGGTTATCGCTAGTTACAATAGATTTAGTAATATTGGAAAATTTAATCCAATTGGCGTAACTGATTCAACACCTTGGGTAGTATGGTTTTAGACAAGGAGGGATGGTTTTGAAAAAGATGAGTACGGATGTAATTGTAATTGCAGGCGGGGCTGCCGGATTAGCGGCAGCAATAGCTGCAGCAGAGCACGGAGCTCGCGTAATTATTTTTGAGAAGGCAAACAAGACCGGCGGTTGTGCAAATATGGCAATGGGATTGCTGGGAATTGAAACAAAAAGACAGCGGGAAAGACTTATTGGGCTAACTACCGAAGAGGCTTTCAGTAAATTTATGGAGTACACTCACTGGCGCTCAGATGCCAGATTAGTCAGAGCTTATCTTACTAAATCGGCGGATACTATAAATTGGTTGGAAAAAATGGGTGTGAATTTTGTAGAACCGTCTAAATATTTTCCGGGTTCTGAAGCTACCTGGCATATAATAAAGCCTAAAACAGGTAATCCCGGACTTTGTGCCGCTGCTACGATGATTGAAATAATGACCGAACGGGCAAGACAATTAGGGGTAGAAATATACCTTCAGACACCGGTGCAAAAGATTATTTTGGAAGACGGAAATGTCAAGGGCATAATTGCCGTGGATAAGACTGGACTGCACATTGAAGCCAGAGGTGGCGCTGTAATAATAGCAACCGGAGGTTTTGGCGATAATCCGGAGTTTATCAAAGAATATACCGGTTTTGAATGGGGTAAGGATCTGTTTTCTTACCGGATTCCCGGCCTTACCGGGGACGGTATTAAAATGGCTTGGGATGCTGGTGCAGGAAAAGATAAGATGGGTATGGAGTTAGTTTATTTTGCTCCTAATACCGGCGGATATGCTCCAATTGAGTTGGCTTTTCGCCAGCCCAACCTGGTAGTAAATCTTCAAGGTGAGCGGTTTATGAACGAAGAAATAATGGAGAACCCAGTATTTTCAATAAATGCAATAGCCAGACAGAAAAAGCGAGTAGCATATTCTATAATCAACGAAAAAATTATAAACGATTATGATAAAAACGGATTAGACGTAATTAATGTAGTAACAGCGAACATTAAAATGGAACAGTTCCATCAAGAATTGGCCAAGGCTGTTAGAACGCAAAACGAAAATTTGGTTGTAGCTGATTCGATTGAAGAACTGGCAAGAAAAGCCGATATAGATGTAGCTGGCTTAAAGCAGACAGTTGACGAATACAATTTTGCTAGTAAAACAAGAGATTTACTGTTTGACAAAAATTACCGCTATTTAAAACCAATTGATAGTCCGAAATTCTATGCGTTAAAATTTGCCCCCAGTGCATACGGAAGTCTTGGCGGTATAAAAATAAACTACAAGACAGAAGTAATTACTCAAAATCATCAAGTTATTCCCGGACTATATGCAGCAGGTACTGATGCAAACTCAATATATGATAACGATTATGTCTTTATATTGCCTGGTAATTCCTTGGGATTTGCTGTAAACAGCGGCCGCATAGCCGGAGAAAATGCGGCAAGATTCGTTAAAAATTAAATAACAGCAGCAGTGCCCTCAAGAAGGTATGGACTTTTGGTCGTAGACTGTAGCTTATCGCAAAAATTTAACAGTAATGTCAGAAATGTATTTCATTTTTGCTTTAAACGGATCGTCGATAAAGCTTTGCTCATCATCAAGCATTTTAAGAAAAGCGCTTTTTTCGATAGCGACGTAGGGTTTTATAACACCAAATGGAGCGTGAATTTCGGGGTGGAGTACGCCCATATCGATTTTATTTACGCCCATATTTTCATAAAAGATCGTATATTCACCAATTATTTTACCGTGCTCAGTTATTTGGAGACCCATACGTTGTTCATTGTTACCTAACAGCGTATTAATAAAACCAATAAGGTGTGGATGCTTTTCTTTTACTGCGGCAAAAACCCGTTTATACATTGGCAGAAGCCGGTTCTGAACAATACTATCAATTTCGGACATAATATTGCCTCCTTATTTAACGAATTTCATGCTTTAGTATAACCATAAATGCAACAGATAAATATTATTTATATTGGTCGGTTTCGACAAAAAATGGTGGTGTCCTTCATTTAAGCTGCTAACAAATTTTTGATTAATAAACTTGTCATCAGTCAGTAATGTCATTTGAAGCTGATTCAAATGACATTATTGCATAAATTGCTTGCTTGGATATTTTGCACAATGTATAATGTATACAGTATACAAAACGAATAATGAGGTGAGTTTTATGAGAATAGAGCATGATTTCCTAGGAGAAATGGAGTTGCCTGAGGAAGTATATTACGGTGTGCAGACAATGCGCGCAATCGAGAATTTTCCTATTACCGGACAACGGTTGGATGATGAATTTATCGTTGCTCTTGCTGTTATCAAGCGGGCAGCTGCGGCAGCCAATATAAGCACCGGGCGCTTGGAAGGAAAAATCGGAACAGCAATTATTACCGCTTGTGATGAAATTATTAGTGGTAAATGGCACGACCAGTTCATGGTCGATCCAATCCAAGGCGGGGCCGGTACTTCTATGAATATGAATACTAACGAAGTTATAGCAAATCGTGCTTTAGAAATATTAGGCGAAAAAAAAGGTGATTATAGAAATATATCACCTAATAATCATATAAATATGGCTCAGTCGACTAATGATGTTGTTCCTACCGCTATAAGAATCACGGCAATGCGGAAGACGCGCAAGTTAATAACTGAATTGGGAGAATTAATCAACACTTTCGATTGTAAAGCTCAAGAGTTCGAACAAGTTTTAAAAATGGGCCGTACTCATTTACAAGATGCTGTTCCTATTACATTGGGGCAAGAGTTTAGGGCTTATGCTAATCTAATTTCCAGAGGAACCAGCCGTATCAGGAGTATAACTAACAAACTCCTGAGTATAAATATTGGCGCTACTGCGGTTGGAACCGGCCTAAATGCCGAAGTCGAGTATATTCAACAAGCAGTAGCGGAAATTAGGATTCTGACCGGAGAGGAATTTCGGTCTGCCGAAAATCTGGTTGATGCTACCCAAAACACTGACGAATTGGCGGAACTTTCAGCTGCGTTAAAAGTTCTGGCCCTGGGTTTATCCAAGATCGCCAATGATTTACGGTTGATGGCTTCCGGACCTAAGTGTGGACTCAATGAGATTTACCTGCCGGCAATGCAGCCGGGGTCATCTATCATGCCGGGAAAGGTCAATCCGGTTATTCCGGAAGTAGTTAACCAGGTAGCTTTTCAAGTTATGGGAAATGATCAGGTAATTAGTTTAGCAGTTAGTGCCGGACAGTTTGAGTTAAATGTTATGGAGCCAGTATTGGCATATAACTTATTTAATTCACTGTCAATGCTGACAAATGCTGTGCTGGTTTTCAATAAGAAGTGTGTAAGCGGAATTGTAGCGAATGAGCAGCGGTGCGCCGAATTGGTAGATGGAAGCATCGGAATTATAACAGCATTGCTGCCGCATATCGGGTATGAAGACGCCTCAGCAATTGCCAGAGAAGCATTGACAACAGGAAAGCCCGTAAAACAGATTATCTTAAGTAAAGGAATTATGAGCAAGGATAAGCTTAATGCTATTTTAGCAGTAGAACAAATGACTAGACCTGGTATTGCCGGTAAACAGTATATGGCGGATGCTTCCAGTTATAAAGCTTCGGTTTCGTAAAGACTTTAAAACGTTTTGAGGATCAAGACGGTAAACCACACTTAATAGGTATTTTAAGTGTGGTTTACTTTTGCTGTATAATATAGGGAATCGATTTTGTATAGACACTAGCAGGTAAGGTATAAACTCATTTAGTATTGAATACTTTTTTTGATTATTATTGCTTGATTAGGCCTATTACGAATGTAATAATGTTACTATAGAATCAGAAAGACTGCTGACTAGTACCGTAAGGAGGGAAAGATTTGTGGAATGATTGGATTGAACGCACTGTAAATTTGAAAAATCACGTTGAGATTGAGCACATAACACAGTTTTTGCATACATTTGGCCTGACTTTCGATGCTGAGGTTGACTATACGGTCGCAGTATTTCAAAATGATACGATAGTGGGGACCGGGTCACGTAAAGGGGAGGTTCTAAGAAATATCGCTGTGTCTTCCGATTTACAAGGACAAGGATTAACGGCGACAATAGTAAGCCATCTAATGCATGAAGCGGCTAATCATGGTATCTTTCATTATTTTATTTTTACCCGGCCGGAAAAAGCGCATTTGTTTACTGCCCTTGGATTCAACGAATTGGCCAGAGTAGAACCACATGCCGCTTTGTTGGAATCCGGTATAGGATCGCTGGCTGATACCTGCCGGGAAATGGTTGGGCAAACCAGTCATCTGCCTGTTGGCGAACGAGCCGGATTAGTTGTTAATTGCAATCCGTTTACGCGCGGACATTTGGAATTAATTGCGCGGGCGGCAGCCGAAAATCCGGCTGTAATTGTTATGGTCGTCAGCGAAGATCGTTCATTGTTTCCTTTTTCTGTTCGTATTCGGTTGGTTAGGGAAGGATTAGCAGGGTATCCAAATGTTGCGGTTATTCCGGGTGGAAAATATATTATTTCGGCTGCTACGTTTCCTGATTATTTTACTCGGGGGGCAGATACTGTTACAGCTCAAACCAGGCTGGATGCATTGGTGTATGCAAAATATATAGCTAAAGCTTTGGCTATTGAAAAACGCTATGTTGGCGCTGAACCATATTGTCCGGTTACGCGTGCCTATAATCAAGCATTAATGGATATACTTCCTCAGTTTGGAATAGCTGTTAAAATAATAGATCGTATAACTGACGGCCGGGAGTTAATAAGTGCTTCTAAAGTCCGGCAATGGATCAGGGATGGACAATGGGATCGGATCAAAGCAGTTGTGCCGGAAAGTACTTTTTATTATTTGCAGTCCCAACAAGCTGAACCGGTTATTAAGGCAATAGTGAATAGCCAATCGCGGCATTAATAGAAGTAGGTGAAAAGATGGCAGAATCAATTATTGATTTACATGCTGTGTTGGCAGCTAAAGAAGCACGACAAGAAAGACAAGCAGAGTTTCGCCGGCGCTACGGTGTACCGATAATCAGCATTACGACCTGTATGCCGGGACCGGTCAAAGATTCGGCAGATATCAGGTGTCTTATACAGTATGCACTGCAGGCACTATTAGCACTGCCGGGGGTACAGGCCAGTCAAGTTATTTTCCCTAAGACCGGACCGGAAGCTATTATTGCTATAGCTGCTGATGCCAGAGAGTTGAAAAATAAATGTATTGCACTGGAGGATAGTCAACCTTTCGGACGGTTGTTGGACATAGATGTGTTTACTGCGGATGGGGAAATTTTGTCGCGCCGGGATTACGGACAGGTGCGTGAATGTTTGGTTTGTCGGCAAGATTCGGTGCTATGTATGCGAGAACATAAACATGCCTTGTCCGAAGTGATAGCGGTAGCCCAAAACTTAATTGTTGCTTTTCACGCCTATCGAACACATCAAATAAGTAATTTGGCTGAAAAAATAAGCGAAAAAGCAATCCAGGCTATGTTATATGAGGTCAGCTGCACTCCTGCTCCCGGACTGGTAGACCGGGTCAACAGCGGTGCACACCAGGATATGGATTTCTATTCTTTTATGGCTAGTTCGGCAGCGTTGGGACATACCATAACTCGCTGTGTTCAGGCTGGTATCAATCATGATGGACCGTTAGCTGAATTGCTGCCTGTTTTACGACTGATTGGCTGTGACGGTGAACAGCGAATGTTTTATAGTACCGGTGGTATTAATACGCAAAAGGGTTTATTGTTTTCGATGGGGATAACGGCCGCCGCCGCCGGATGGCTAAGCAAAGCAGATGATTTTTTCCCGGCTAATAAAGTTGTAACGGTTGTTCAGCAGATTGTTGGTAATATAGTTGAGCGTGAATTAGGCGGCTTGGACTTTAACATTAAACAACCCATGACGGCGGGGGAACGGCTATTTCGCCAATATGGAGTGCGTGGTATTCGCGGTGAGTTGCAGGAAGGACTGCCTGCAGTAATGAATAGTGCATTGCCTGCTATGCGTAAAGCAATAAAAGCCGGTCTTAGCATTAATGATACACTGGTACAAGCGCTGCTGGAACTTATGGTTCAGGTGGAAGACACAACAATAATAAATCGCCATGATCTTGATCTTACGGGCTGGCTGTACGCAAGGGTTAATGAAGTATTAGCGGCCGGAGGAATGTACAGTGAACAGGGACGGGAATTAGTGCAAAAACTAGATTGCGAGTTTATCAGCAAAAATATCAGCCCGGGAGGATCGGCAGATTTATTGGCTATTGCTTGGTTTTTGTATAGTCTGGAGAACATGTAGACTTAAAAATAACTGAATACAAACAGCACCTTGAAGATACCATGCCAAATTTATATTTATCTTATTCAGCGAGTTAAGACTTCCGCCTCTATAGGCGGCGTCAGTTCAGGTGGAGTTGACTCTCCAACTGAGCCCCCGATGTTTCAGCTTTGCTGAAACGAGTTCACTGCTTGCTGTAAACAAGTGATAGCTGCGGCTGGAGATATTCCTTTAGGGCAAGCATTTCCGCAGCGACCGCATTGGATACAGTATGCAAGATAAGGCTGTACGTTTTGCAGAATTTGCTGGCGTTGTTGGTTATTTATCCGTGAATCAGAAATAAGTCGGTAAGCTTTGACAAAGATAAATGGTTCAATGAAATGGCCTTGGGAAATAATTGGACATTCCGAAACGCATATTCCGCACATCATACAGGCTGCCAATGAATGAATATGTGCCGATTCTTCCTTGCTTTGAATGGAAGTGTTAAGCATGTTCGGTTGCTGGCTTAACCAAGGACTTTTTATTTTTAGACTATCGGTAATCGAACGCCAATCAATTATCAAATCGCGAAGGATGGGAAAGCCATTCAACGGCTCGATCGTGCAGGTACGGTTCGGCGAACTTTGCGGTAGTTTAAGAGTTGTTGTACAGGCCAAAACTGAATGGCCATTAAGCTTAATACCACAGGCTCCACATAGACCGGAGCGGCAGGAACATTCAAAAGCTAAAGATGAATCAATTTCTTCCTTTATTTTTGTCAGCCACCAAAACACTGTTTTTGCCGGCTGGTATGTCAGACGGTATTCTTGAATAAAGCTGGTTTCTGAATTACGCCGTGATACTTTAATAATTATGTCAGACATATTTCTCAACTCCTACAGGCAAATATTTTGTCATTGTTACAGGCCGATAGCTGATATTATACCTATTGTCTTCTTTAGTGATTATGGTGTGCTTAAGAAATGAGGTGTCGTCATTATTGCAGTAGTCGGAGCGGAAGTGTGATCCGCGTGTTTCCCGGCGATTCAATGCACCGATAGTCAATGCTTTGGCGATAGTTAACATGTTGCCAATTTCCGCATAATGGATGAAGTCAGTATTGCCGATATGGTTAGTATCGGCAATACCTGTTTGGGTATATCGATCTTGAAGAATATCAATTTCAACAATTGCCTTATTGAGGCGTTGCTCATCCCTAATTACACCAACATTGTGCCACAATGTTTGGGCTAGCCGGTCGCGGATTTCCGGCAGAGGGATCGAGCTTTTTTTGTTAGAAATATACTTGAATTTTTCTTGCCATTTTTGTAGTGCACTATCCAGTGCAAAATCATATTGTTGCGGTGCCGTGAGAGCAAAGAGGGCCGCGGCAGCTCCGGCCACTTTTCCAAAGACCACTACTTCGGGCAGAGCATTACCACCGAGCCGGTTGGCACCATGAATCGAAAGGCAAGCACATTCTCCGGCTGCAAATACACCAGGAATAATAGTAGCACAAGTATGATAATCAACTATGTCAATACCGCCCATGGTAAAATGACAGCTGGGGCGAATCGGCAGTGGGGATTGCAAAGGGTCCACCAGGGCAAAAGTCTTGGCGGTATAATCAGTTTGGGACAGCCGTCCGCCATGCAAAAGATTTTTATCTAAATGGCGCAAATCGAGCAAAACATGTGAATTTAGTTCATGGCCCAATCCCCGCCCGGCTTCGATCTCTTTTTCAATCGCAATTGCAACAAGGTCACGGGTTGCTTTTTCCATTTGTTCAGGTGCATAATTTTTCATAAATCGTTCATTGCGGTTGTTAAGAAGATAGGCACCTTCAGTGCGGGGAGCATCGGAAATCAGAACACCAGAGTCTACTAAAGCGCTTGGATGAAACTGAATGAATTCAGGATCTTTTACCGGAATTCCCGCGTTTAGACAAACGGCAACACCATCACCGGTACAACCTAACGGAGTTGTTGTTCTGGACCAATATACCCGTCCGTAGCCTCCGGTTGCAATGACAATCGATTTTGCAGCAATAGGAATCAATTTCCCTGTTAAACTATCGTAGGCAATAACACCATGAACTGCCGAGTCAGTTACTACTAGTTCCAGGATGTTGCACATACTTAGTTCAGTAACATTGGCGTATAATAGTTGGTCATATAAAGCATGAGCGGTAGCGTGCCCCAGAGTCCAGCAGGTACGAGGCGCGCTGGACCCTGGTCCTTGGCGTTGGCTGATTTTTCCGCTTGAATCGAGGAAGAACGGTGCGCCAAATTCAGCTAGCTCCGTAATGGCGTCCGGCGAATGTTTAACAAAGAAGTCAATTGCATCTTGATCGCCTAAGAAGCTACCGCCGGTTATTGTGTCATAGGCATGTTTTTCAAAGCTGTCGGTATCGTCGGAGTTGTTAAAGACAGCATTTAATCCTCCACCGGTACACCCAGTAGTGGACCGCAGCGGCGAAGTTTTGGAGATTATACCGACTTTTAGGTTACTGTGCTTGCTTGCTTCCAGCGCTGCTCTCATACCGGCTCCACCGCCGCCAACGATCAAGACATCGAAAGAAATCAAATGTATCCCTACTTTCTTTGCAAATTAGATTATTATTACAATGTGGTTTGTTACTACTAATTTCTAAGCAAAGTTGCCATATCCTCCTCAGTTCCACCTTTAGGTGTGATATACAAGTACTGTAATTTTAAGCTACAATCGTATTAAAACAAGCAGCTAGCAAGAACAATTATATAAGGAGGGTTTTATGATGAAAAAAAGTATAGCTGGGTTATTAGTTGTTGTTTTATTATTAACAGTGTTTAGTTCAGTAGTTCTTGCCGGTACCGGTTCAGGTTCAGGGACACAAATCCGTGGGGTACCGGGAAGAAACGCACAATTGGTTGGCAATGCTTTTACCGTTCCCGCGCAAGGTGCAGTTATTACAAAAGTAAATTGTACCGGCAATGGTTTTTGGATCGAAGGTACGATCCGCAAAGGGTTTATTCCTGCCCAGAACGCTATCGGATTTAGACTTCCGGCCGGCAGATATTATGTATTTCCGAACTTAAAGCCATCCCAAACGCGAGCAGACGTTTCCGTATCTTTTGCTTGGTAATGTATTAATAACCGCAAGTGTAATAATAACCCTTTCAAATTTTTTGGAAGGGTTATTATATTTGGCGAGTTAGCGCCGTGACTATAATCCCGTAACCATGTAATTGCCATATTGAGGTCAGCGAAGGCAAAAAACATTGCTATGCTTGCTTACGGTCAGCTGGATAAGCCGGAAGAACAATCATTTAATTATAATTTTATAAAAGTGTAAAATATTCTGATAAATGGTGTTAACTGGAGCATTTGGGTGATAAAGTGAAAAAATGAGCAATAAATTGCTAAAATCGCCATTAATTGCTTTGACAGTGTCTTTATTAACCGTTAAGATATTTTATAGGGTATGTGTATCGATTTCGTCAATCGATACACATACGGTACGAGAATTGTTTTCAAAGAAGGATAAATGCTATGGAAATAAAGAAGAGCAGCGTTACGATTGCGGATGTAGCAGCAAAGGCAGGTGTATCCAAAACCACTGTCTCCCGCTACTTAAACGGTAAATATGAATTTATGTCGGAAAATTCCCAAAAAAAAATTCAGACGGCCATTGAGGATTTGAATTATCGGCCTAATCATTTGGCACGAAGTTTAAGATTGAGTAAGAGTAAGCTTATCGGCATAATTGTTGCTGATATTTCCAGTCCTTTTTCTTCAATTCTGGTAAAAGGAATAAGTGATAATTGTAAAAAGTATGGTTATAATGTTCTTATTGCCAATACGGATAATGATACGCATAAAGAACAAGAATATATTCTATCGATGATTGACCAGCGAGTGGAAGGCTTGATTATAAATACTACAGGCAGTAATGATGATTTTTTACTACAACTTTTACCTAAAAATATTCCTATTATTCTTGCCGACCGTCCAATCTTTCCTACCGCGTTTGATACAGTCAAAACTAATGATCATCAGTCGACAATTGATACTGTAGTGTATCTGGCATCAGAGGGATTCAAAAAGGTTGGCTATTTTACCGAACCTATAAAAAATATTGGGACAAGAATAATTCGTAAACAAGCCTATCAGCAGGCCTGCATTGAAAAACTTAATATTACTCCGCAAATTTATGAAATTGATGTAAATGCAGATATATGTGTTGAAAAATATATTCGTAATTTTATTGAAAGTGCTGCTGAAGAACCGCGAGTCATATTCGCGGCCAATGGTGTTGTTATGTTAACATTGCTAAGAGCTATAAATAGAATGAATTTACGGATTCCCCGGGATATTGGGATTTGCGGTTTCGATGATTGGCCGTGGGCAGCGTTGATTGGGCCTGGTATCACTGCAATTTCACAACCATCCTACGAAGTAGGCACAGAGTGTGTTAAACAAATTATGTCCCGACTGCATCGGAATAGAAAAGCAGAACCCCAGGTCATTAAGCTGCCGACGAAATTAATTGTTAGAGGTTCAACAAAGTTGATAACGGATTAGACATGGCGTGATTTATGAGAAAGCAAGGTGAAAATTGTGCGTGTTAGTTATGCAGATATGAAAAAAGAATTTAAGCGGATTTTGTTGTCACGGGGGTTTAATGAAGATCAAGCTGATTTGTCAGCAGAATTATTTACTGAAAATAGTCTTGACGGAATATATTCACATGGCGTCAATCGTTTCCCCAGAGTAATTGAATACTTGGAAAAAGGCTACATAAATATTAACGCTGTTCCAACGTTGATAGAAAGTAAAGGGGCTTTTGAGCGATGGGACGGAAACTTAGGAATGGGCAATGTCAATGCTAAAAAGGCGATGGATCGGGCCATTGAATTAGCCCGTCAAAATGGAATTGGTGCTGTTGCTCTAGGAAATACTAATCATTGGATGAGAGGCGGAGCTTATGGTTGGCAGGCTGCGCGCGCCGGCTGCATTGGAATTTGTTGGACAAATACGATGCCTAATATGCCCGTTTGGGGTGGTAAAGACTGTCGGATTGGCAATAATCCAATCATATTTGCCGTACCGAGAGCCGAAGGTCATGTAGTTGTGGATATGGCAGTAGCTCAGTTTTCCTATGGAAAAATGGAAGAGTGTAAAATGAATGGACAACTTTTACCGGTACCGGGTGGTTTTGATACAGCCGGAGAATTAACCAGAGATCCGGCTGAAGTGCTTCAGACTTGGCGGGCGTTACCGATTGGCTATTGGAAAGGATCGGGACTTTCGATATTGCTGGATATCATTGCTGCGGTGTTGTCAGGTGGAAAGTCTACGCATGAGATTGGAAGGCTAGGCGGGGAGTATGCTTTGTCCCAAATCTTTTTGGCCATCGAAGCTGCTAATATTGCCGGAAATGAGTTTCTTAACACTGCTGTTAATAATGTAATTAATGATGTGGTGAGTTCCGAAAAGGCTGATGAAAATGGCAGAGTGTTTTATCCGGGACAAATGGAGCAACAAACCAGAGCCGATAATTTAGCTAATGGGATTCCTGTTAATGAGGATATTTGGCATAAAATTTGCGAAATGTAAAAGCAAAGCAAATAAGGTTTGCTTTAAAAATAAATATAAAATTTAATGGGGAGGTAATTTGGAAAATGAAGAAAAAGGTATGGTTAAGTTTGATTGCGGTTTTGGTTGTGTCATTGATACTAGCGGGTTGTGGTGGAGCTAAGAAAGAAGAGAAACCGGCAGCTGCTACATTGAAACTTATTGCTGCGCACAATCAGACATCGCCAGATAATCCTTATCAAGTTGGTCTGCTTAAGTTCAAAGAAGTTGCCGAAAAGAAATCTAATGGCAAAATTACGGTGGAAGTTCATGCCGGAACCCTTGGCACTAATGAAAATGAATTGGTTGAGAAACTCAAACTTAAGGCAGTAGACGTAGTAGTTGTGTCACCTGGCTTTATGACTCAAACTGGTGTTAAAGAAGTGGATTTGCTGGCTTTGCCGTATTTATTTGACAGTTATGATCACTGGAAAAAAGTTGTTGATGGTGATGTTGGTAAGAAGTTAGCTGATATGATTAATCAAAAATCTAAGAATGACTTTAAAATAGTTGGTTATTGGTCTGCCGGTGTAAGACATTATTATGGTAAAAAACCGATTAATTCGATGGCTGACTTGAAAGATATGAAAATTAGAACTCAGACCTCCGGTGTTGTTGCTGAATATTGGAAGAGCTTAGGGGCAATCCCGACATCAGTAGCTTGGGGCGAGCTTTATCAAGCATTGCAACAAAAGACAGTTGATGCTGCTGAAAACGCCTATCCTTACTTCGTTCAACAAAATCATCATAAAACAGAGAACGGCAAATATACTACTGAAATCGGCGTTGATTACACAACCAGACTTTTACTTGTTAATGGTAAAAAGTTTGATTCTTTGACTAAAGAACAACAGCAGATTATTTTGGAAGCAGCTAAAGCATCAGTCGACGCTGAAAGGGCTTCTTTAATTGCGCAAGAAAAACAATATAAAGATATAGCTATAAAAGATGGTGCGGTCGTAAATACAATCGATAGAAAACCGTTTATTGAAAAGGCTATCCCGGTACAAGACAAATTAGCCAAGAGCATTGGTGCTGAAGATATTCTGAAAAAGATCAGAAGCTTAAAGTAATATAACACACTACAGCCATAGGGTTGCGGTTTTTCCGCAGCCCGCTGGCTTTTAGCATTGAATATAGGTCTGGGGACATCACTGATGTCCTTAATTTTATATATATAAAATTTAAAGAGGTGTGCAGTACAAATGATTTTAAAGGCTATCGAGAAAATACAGCTGGTGGTAGGGGTTATTTGTTTATCTATATTTTTCATAGCAATATTAATTCAAGTGTTTTCCCGGTATATGGGAATATCGGTAATCTGGTCGGAAGAAGTCGCTAATTTTTCATTCATTTGGTCAGTTTTTATGGGTGCCTCGATTATGTTTTACCATAAAGAGCATTTTAAATTTAATATGATTTCCGCTAAGTTGACGGGACGGAAGAAAATCTACTTAGATATTTTTAATAACATAATTTTGCTCTCGTTTAATCTGTTTATTTTCTATTATGGAGTATTAACAGTGCAAAATTTTTGGGATTATACTTGGGTGTCGCTTCCCTTTAAAATGGGATATGTCTGGATGTGTGTGCCGATTATGGGTTTTACAATGACGGTTTACACGTTGGCACATTTAAATGATAATATTAAAGAACTTTTCATGAAGGAGAAAATTTGATTATGAGTGGTATCATGTTAGTTCTATTATTTATACTGTTAATTTTAATCGGCATACCGATTGCTTTTGTTATTGCTATCGTAGCTTTATTAGGTGTCATGGGAGTACCCTATATCCCAGAGATAACTGTGCCAATGAAAATGTTTAACGGACTAAACTCATTCGTTCTATTAGCGGTGCCATTGTTTATATTAGCGGCAAATTTGATGAATAGCGGACAAATTTCGCAAAAATTGATCGACTTTTCGATAGCAATTGTTGGTCACATCCGAGGCGGGCTCGCTCACGCCAATATTTTAGTATCGATGATTTTTGCCGGTGTTTCAGGTTCATCAACTGCGGATACTGCGGGAGTAGGAAAAATTTTAATTCCAAATATGATGAATACCGGTTACGATAAGGAAACTGCTGTTGGTGTTACTGCAGCATCATCAACAATTGGTGTAATTATTCCGCCCAGCATTCCGATGATTGTTTATGCCGGTTTAACTAATGCGCCGATTGCTGCACTGTTTCTAGGCGGACTTGTACCAGGAGTACTAGTCGGTTTAGGCATGATGCTGATGGTTTACGTGTTTTCCTTAAAAAAAGGCTATCCTAAATATCAACGGGCCAGCATGAAGGAGTTTTTAAAAATTTTCTACGAAACAATTCCGGCATTGTTGACACCGGTGATTATAATCGGCGGAATTATTACCGGTTGGTATACTCCGACTGAAGCAGCGGCGTTTGCTTGTCTTTACGCTTTTGTAATAAGTATGTTTTTCTATAAAACTTTGACTTTAAAAGATATTCCGCACATTATGGTTGAAACTTTGAAGTTGAGTTCTTTATCCTTGTTTGCTTTAGCGGCAGCCAGCGCTCTCGGTGAGTTATTGGGCTATTACCGCGTGGCAACACTAGCCGAACAGTTCTTTACAGCCTATATAACCGACCAATGGGTTTTTATGTCTATTGTAATAATATTCTTCTTGTTTGTCGGAACGTTTATGGATGCAATACCGGCCATGATATTATTTATTCCGGTGCTGTTGCCGATTGCTCTAAAGCTGGGAATTAGTCCTGTTCTGCTAGGAATTGTAACGGTTATAACTTTAGCAATGGGACTGGTAACCCCGCCCTATGGATTATGTTTGTTAATTGCCAGTTCAATCGGAAATTTGCCGATTGAACGGTCTTTCAAAGCGGTTATTCCTTATCTATTGGTAATTTTAGCAGTTTTGATTTTAGTAGCCTATTTCCCGGATATCAGCATGCTGATACCTAAATTGATAAATCCCAAAGCTTTTTGATCCGAAATAATTCCGCAGCTTTACAGGATTTTTCGCTGTTATTATATAGTATAATATAGAATAGTTAGAGTTTCTAACGGGGTGAGATATTTGCCGGATAGCAAAACAGTTAAATGCCGGGAAAGATTATCGGGACGCCCTGACATACGAAGGATCATAAGCTACTGTGCAGTAATCTTTGCGATTAGCTGTGTGGCTGTGGTTGCTATTTCAGCTTATGTTTGCTGGGATCTTACTCATCCAAAGCACGAACCGATAGATGGTTTCCCAACTGACTATGGTTTAAATTATCAACAGGTTAGCTTTAAAAGTAAAGTAGATAGTTTGGTTTTAAAGGGATGGCTGATTAAAGCCGCCGAAAATAAGCAGACCGTAATTTTTGCCCACGGCTACGGCAAAAACCGCTTACAAAGCGATGTACCGCTGTTACCATTAGCCCAAGTATTGGTGCGTAACGGAATAAACGTCCTTATGTTTGATTTTCGAAATAGTGGTGAATCAGATGGAGAGATTACATCAGTCGGACAGTTTGAAGTCCGAGATTTGGCCGGAGCAGTTGAGTTTATAAAGCAACATCAGGAGTTGAACCAGAAAATTTCTTTGTTTGGATTCTCTATGGGAGCATCAGTGGCGCTAATCGTAGGGGCACAGGAACCAGCAGTATCTGCAGTGATTGCTGATTCGCCTTTTGCTGACTTAACTACATATCTTGAAGAAAATTTAGCGGTATGGACTAAACTACCTGCATTTCCTTTTAATCACACGGTATTTGCAATAATTCCGGCAGTGACTGGCTTAAATGCCGGATCAGTAAGCCCAGTCAAGCAAGACTTTGCTGATAAACCGGTGCTGCTAATCCATGGTGAGGCTGATACGGATATTCCGATAGAAAACAGTGAATTGCTGCTCAAAACTTATCGTCAGGCGCGGATGGTTAGAATACCAGGGGCACAACATGTAAAGGCCTTTCAGACTGACGGTGAACGATATATCAAAGAAATATTAAATTTTTTAGAAATTTAGGTGCGCCGGCTGCTTGCAGCCGGCGTAATTTCACTATCCCTTGGTTTGCTATGGTGGTTTGATCATAATATCGAAAACAGATTATTATAGTTAACTATAGTTCAAATGTTACCGGACGGTGAAGCCTGATAAATTAGTCGGTTTCTGACCTCAAGGTATCGGTTGCGGCAGATGCCAGTAATTAGAAATGACTGTTCAGTCAAAAGATGCTATAATGATACATAACAACTTTATATATTAATTATGCAAGGGAGAGAATGTAGCTGATGTCAAAGTACTTTAAGCTGATCGCAGTTTTTTTGATGGTTATCGTTATGGCTTTAATAGCCGGATGCGGAGGTTCCGGAACAAATGCTAAACGGTTAACTGGTATAAGTCCCGAGACCGTGGTAAAAACATTCGTCAATGCGGCCAAAGATAATAGACTCCAAGAAGCAGGCTTATATGTGTCACCGGCCTCAACCGGGGATGCGAGAACAGTCGTGAAGTTTCTTACCGGACAGTCAGGTTTAGATCAAATTAAAAAATCTAACTTATTTTCGGTTAAAAAGGCTGCCGAGCAGGGAAATTACGCAGTTGTCATTGCAACATTACAAGAGCAAGACAGTCTTAAATTTTCGGTAAAACCGATTGGATTAGAAAAAATCGACGGTGAATGGTACATAGTAGATTTTGACCAAATTTACCGCGATGTAAAGTACAAGATATTGTTGCAATTGTTGGAAAGTATTTAAAGGTGAGTAATAATGCCTAAGTCTGGCTAAGGACTTAGGCTCTCTTTTTGGTGATGACCATTAACTGTACAACAAGACCGGAATTGCGGTATACTATTTTTATTAATTACTGAGGTGAGATTATGCCCCATACATATCGTAAAAATATTAAACCGGGAATAGCTGTAAAGATTGTACAAAAACAGCACCAGCGCACTGGCCAGCTAACGGAAGGTTTGGTAAAAGATATTCTGACTTCCAGTGCGATACATCCCCGTGGTATTAAAGTAAGACTTACTTCCGGTGTTGTTGGCAGGGTACAACAAATTTTGCCGGAGTGAACTCGTTTCAGCAAAGCTGAAACATCGGGGGCTCAGGTGGAGAGTCAACTCCACCTGAGCTGACGCCGCCTATAGAGGCGGGAGTCTTAACTCAAGAGCTATGGTGAGCGGGTGTTGTTTCAAAATGTAAATTTCGGAATTGAAAACAGTGACAAGATCGGCGTTATAGGCGTCAACGGAACAGGCAAATCGACTTTTTTGCGTACTATTGCCGGCTTGGAGAGTGCTGACTGCGGTCATATTACTAAAGGTAACGGAGTTAGAATAGAGTATTTGGCGCAGAATCCGAATTTTCAAGACAATGCTACAATATTGGATCAAATCTTTAAAGGTAATTCGTTGGTAATGAAAGTTATTCGTGAATATGAAACCGCAGTTGCAAGGGCCAATTTACAACCGGGTAATACTATACTGCAACACCAGCTTATTGAGCTAACCCAACAAATGGATGCATGTAATGCCTGGCAACTAGAGACAGAGGCCAAAGCTATTCTTACCAAGTTAGGAATTATGGATTTTTCTGCTGTAATCAAAACTTTATCAGGTGGTCAGCGCAAACGTTTAGCTTTAGCGGCCGCTCTGATTAACCCGGCAGATCTGCTCATATTGGATGAACCGACTAATCATATTGATCATGAAGCAGTTTCCTGGTTGGAACAATATCTAAGTAAATATAAAGGTGCGTTACTGATGGTTACGCATGACCGCTATTTTCTGGACAGAGTGGCCAATCGTATTATTGAACTGGATAGAGGCCGGTTGTATACTTACACAGGTAATTATGAAAGTTTCTTGGAATTAAAAACAGAACGGGAAGAACTGCAGGAGAACAATGAACGGAAACGGCAAAACTTGCTGCGAAATGAGTTAGCGTGGATTAAACGCGGCGTTAAAGCGAGATCTACTAAGCAAAAGGCGCGGATTGAACGTTTTGAAGAACTGTCGGCCCAAAAATCAGACGTTAGAGATAATAAATTAGACATTTCTATCGGATCCAGCAGGCTGGGACGTAAAATAATTGAATTGGACCGAGTTTGCAAGAATTATGACAGCAAAGAGTTTATTAAAGACTTTAGCTATATAGTACTTAGAGATGATCGGATAGGCATAATTGGCCCTAATGGCAGCGGTAAATCTACTTTGCTAAATATTATCGCCGGTCGGCTTGATCCTGATAGTGGACAAGTGGATAGCGGTCAAACGGTTAAGATCGGCTATTTTTCGCAGGAAAATGATAGGATGGACGAAAACTTAAGAGTGATTGACTATATCAAAGAACAAGCTAGCTTTATTTCCTGTGCAGATGGCGTAGTTATCAGTGCAGCGCAAATGCTGGAACGTTTTTTATTTCCACCTGGCTTACAATGGAAGCCTATCGCGAAACTTTCCGGTGGTGAAAAACGCCGATTGTTTTTGCTAAAGGTTCTAATGGGTTCGCCCAATATATTGCTGTTGGATGAACCTACAAACGACCTTGATATTTTGACCTTGACTATTTTAGAAGAGTACTTGGAAAATTTTCCTGGCGCAATAATTGCAGTATCACATGACCGCTATTTTTTAGATCGGGTGGTGAAAACGATCTTTTCCTTTGCCGGCGAAGGGAAAATTGAAAGGTATACCGGTAATTACTCTGATGTTGAAGAAAAGCAGGCGATAAGTCAACAGCTTAACAATCCAACCGAAAATTTAGCTGAATCCAAATCCAAACATACTGAAAGAAGTCAAGACCGGGCAATTAGGTTTAGTTATAATGAACAACGGGAATATGAGCAAATAGAAGATATTATTGCTCAAGTGGAACTGGAATTACAAGCGGTTACCGGTAAAATGGATACGAATGATACGGATTTCCAACTATTGCAGGAACTGCATTTAAAGCAACGGCAGCTTGAGGAACGATTGGAACTTTTAATAGAACGATGGGCATATCTTAATGAATTAGCCGAACAAATTAAAAAACAGTGAACGTTGGTTCACTGTTTTTATCTTAGTAGAATTTGCCTGCGCCACTGCGCGGTTTATTTTTGGAAAACGTCTTTTTGGCTGGTGAGGGACGTTTACTACCGCCATAATTGCGAATTCGCAATGGCGCTTCTTCAGTAATTTTTACCGGTGTTGTATCAGGTTCCTTGGTAAGCATTTTTAAAGCTGCTGAAAGCAGAGTGACCGAATCGATTTCAGTAAGCAATTCTTCAGCTCTACCTTTATAAGATTCATAATTACCTTCCTGAACTTCCTGTAATAATTTTTCGACAGCTAAACGCTGTTGGCCGACGATTGCATCGGTTACAGTTGGTACCGGTTTTCGATTAATTTTACGTTTAGTTATTTGCTCTATAAATCGTAAGTGCTCAATTTCGCGCGGAATGACAAAAGTTATGGCTAGGCCGGTGCGCCCGGCTCGCCCGGTGCGGCCTATGCGGTGTACATAGCTCTCCGGATCTTGCGGTATATCATAATTGTAAACATGGGTAACGCCGCTGACATCAAGACCACGGGCCGCAACATCAGTTGCAACAAGAATGTCAATTATACCTTCTCTAAATTGCCTGAGTACAGCATCACGCTTTGCTTGCGTAAGATCACCGTGGATTCCTTCGGCCGAATAGCCCCGTTTTTTAAGTGCTTCGGCCAGTTCATCGACACGTCGTTTGGTTCGGCCAAATACAATGGCCAGTTCTGGAGACTGAATGTCAAGTAAACGGCACAATACATCAAATTTTTGACGGTCGTGTAATTCATAATAATCTTGGTCGACCAACGGAATAGTAACTTCTTTACCTTTAATACTAATGAATGAAGGATCGTGGAGAAAACGTTGGGAAAGTACTTGTATGGATTTTGGCATTGTTGCCGAGAACAACAGCATTTGTCTTTCAGTTGGAACTGACCCCAATATTTTTTCAATATCTTCAATGAACCCCATATTTAGCATTTCATCGGCTTCATCTAGCACGACGATTTTAGTTTCCAGTAAGCGAATCGTTCGACGCTCCATGTGATCCATTAGGCGTCCGGGAGTCGCAACAATAATTTGCGGTCGCTTTTTTAATGCTTTGATTTGTCGTTGAATGTCCTGTCCGCCATATATCGGCAAAGCGTGAACATTGGTAAATTGAGCAATTTTGTTTAGCTCTTCCGATACTTGGATTGCAAGTTCGCGAGTAGGTGTTAAGACAATTCCCTGATTGGCCTGGGGATTGTCTTTGATGTTTTCAATCAAGGGAATGCCAAACGCAGCAGTTTTTCCTGTTCCGGTTTGGGCTTGTCCCAGTAAATCTTTGCCTTCCATTAAAATTGGTATAGCTTGTTCTTGTATTGGTGTGGGCTCTTCAAATCCCATGTCGCTAAGCGACTTAATTATTGCAGCACTGATTCCTAAACTTTTAAATTTATCCAATGATATTTATCCTCCTCAAGAATTATATATATATATTATTATCGCTGGCCTTGATCAGTATTCTATTCAGTTTGCAAACCAATCAAAACTCCCCGGCTGATAAGCAGGGGAGTTGCGACCGAAAACACAATTATTTTCTTGTTGCAAGTTATTACATTCTACCACTATATGGATGGAATGTAAAGGAAAAATTATTTTTATCAGCGATCTAGTTGCGGTAATGGTGATCGATACCAATGAATTAATAAAAACAATAAGACTACTGCAGCTCCACGGAAGGCTACATATGGACCCCAGAAGTGCCCAAGCGAGTAAGCAATTATTGGCCCCAGGGCGGCGCCCAAGTCGATGGCAAATGAATAGGCGGTCATTGTGATGGTTTTGGACGAGATCATGGCTGCATCAGAGGCAATGGAATCGGCTACTGTCGTCGAACCGGTCGCCGTAAGTTGCAAGATTAAGATAAGCAGCAGCCATAATGGCAACGGCATAGACCAAGGGATTATTACAAATAAAATTACGGCACTCAGTAAAGTAGCACATAATACCGCTCGCCGGCTTGTTCGATCAGATAATCTGCCAAACCAGGGTGCTATCCAAGGTTCCCAGCTCCAGCGGATTGCTTGAAGCATCCCGCCCAAAGAAGCAGCACCAATTAAGGAAGTGCCAATTGTAATCGAATTTGATTGGTGAGATTTGATTAGGTAACTGAGTGTAGAGTTAAACATCCCTTGATATACCATCGCAATGATCAGTCCGGTCAGTAATGCCCATTGTACTGATGAGTTATGCAGAATATGCTGTTGCCAGTTCGAGTCAGTTGGTGTTTGGCAGGAAATGGTATGTTCCGGAACAAATATGAAAATCAGCGGAGTACAGATAAAGGTAATTGCCGCGAATACGGCAGCGGTAACCGTAAGGCCGTAGGCGTCGGCCAGTAATCCACCGCCCAGCATCCCAATAAGACTGCCTAAGCGGAACAATCCGTTGTAGGTACCCATAAAGTGTCCCCGGTTGCTGTCATCAGAATATTTTAGAATGGTAAAATAAGCACCTAATCGCAAAAAAGTCCAAGCTAAGCCCCAGACACATCTAGCTAACAGTAGCAGCCAAAAGTTATGCAATAGGCCATAAGACAGTGTTGTCAGTACTGCCAGCACGGCAGCCAGCAGTACTCCCGTACGGGTGCTGATATTGTTGTAAAGCCAGCCGACAACTGGGTTTAAGGGTAAACGAACCAGACGATTTGCCGACAATAAAATTCCAACTTCCCATAAGGAAGAAAGCCCGGCTTCTTGCCAATGTGTCGGCAGTACAATATACAGCATAGAATCGCCAACCAGACATGCAGCAGTCAGCAGTGAGATAGCAATGATCGGGCGAATATTTTCTTTCGTACTGTATTGCATTAGGTACCTCGCTAACTGAATATAACAAACGGATAATTGCATGTATTCGCTATAAAAGAATTAAGACCTTTCGGCATGTTGTCGAGAATATAAAAACTCCTCGATTTATAATTCAAGGAGCTTTGACTAATCATTCGGACTGCTATAATTTATTTAGAATGGTATATAAATCAACTAAAGATCGCTGCAAAGTATGCAAATCATCAGGATCAAGGTCTTCAATTCTTTTGTGAATTTCTTTGCTTATATCTTGTTTATGATTTTCAATGAAGTCTATACCCGCAGTCGTTATAATAATCTGAACGTTTCTCCGGTCGTAATCATCATGCTTTCGTTGGACGTATCCTTCGGAAAATAATTTATCGACAATTGGAGTCATTTGCTGTTTAGAAGTCACCATTTTTGCCGACAATTCAGACATTGTCTTAGGACCTTCCTCGTTTAATACCATCAATGTATAGCGTTGCAAAATGCTTAAGGAAGTCTTTAGCTGATTTTCTAATGGAGTCATTACTCTGCGGTGAAAAATCGGAATTAGGTTTGATAATTGTAGGGCAATTTCCGAAACTTGCTGTTTATCCATAAAAATTTGCTCCCCCTAATAGTCGGGATTGACAAAGATTAGGTAATGCTTTAGTATTTAATAGTAAATAATTCTTTACTATTAAGAAAGCATGAATATTATGAATTATTTACTTAAGTGTATCATATCGATGGACTGAAGGGAAGATGTTTTATGGGAGGTATAATATTTTGATTAACGGTAAACTACGCAATTATTATTGTTTAGGTCTTGGTTTGGTTATTTTAGCCGGTGTGCTGGCAGGATGCAGCAAACAGCAGCCGGTGAGGGCAGCGCAAGCTGTTGAAGTAAAAGCAATGCAAGTCATTCAGCGGGATACGCCGCTTACATATGTATATACTGGGCAAGTTCAAGCAAAAGAAGAGATCCAGCTGCGAGCCAGAGTGTCAGGAAATATTGTGGCTAAAATGGTTAATGGCGGTGATACTGTTCGCAAGGGTCAGCCGCTGTTTCAAATCGACCGCCGGCAGTATCAAAGTACATTGCTTTCGGCACAGGCGCAACTGGCACAGTCTGAGGCCGCATTAAGTAATGCTCATGCCGATACGTTGCGCTATAAAAAATTAGCACAAATGGATGCAATCGCCAAACAAATTTTAGATACGCAAATTTCGACCGAGCGGCAAAATGTTGCTATTGTTGAAGCCAATCGGGCTAAACTGCAACAAGCGCAGAATGATCTTGAGGATACTACGGTTGTTTCTCCTATTGACGGGAAAATTGATGTCAAAGATTTAAGTATCGGCAGTTATGTACAGGCCGGATCAACAACATTAGCTACGATTTCTTCAGTAAATCCGGTATTCATACAATTCAGTATGAGTGAGAACGAATATTTGCAGTTAGCACAGTCAAGTAACGGACAATTACCGAATGAATGGGGCAATGATTTAAAACTGTTTTTAAGTAATGGCTCACAATACCCACTTAGCGGAACCGTTGAGCAAGTCGACCGCGGTTTAACCGAAAAAACAGGTGCGTTAACAGTTAAGGCTGTTTTTGCTAATCCTCATAATATTCTCATTCCCGGAATGTTTGCCCGGGTGGAGGTTAAAGGAGAAGTACGCAAAGGTGCTTTACTAGTTCCTCAACGCGCTGTTCAGCAAATGTTGGGAAAAACTTTTGTAACGTTAGCAGGCTCAGGCGATAAGGCTGAAATGAAAGAAGTAAAAATGGGCCCCAAAGTTGGCAGTTTGTGGTTAGTGGAACAAGGAATTAAGGCTGCTGACCGAATTATCGTGGAAGGAGCTGCCAAGGTACAAACCGGAACCCAGCTAAAAGTTGTAATGATCGGACTGAATGATTTGGATAGTTCGTTAAAATAGGAGGTATACCTGTGGCAAAGTTTTTTATTGAGCGGCCAATTTTTGCCGTAGTCATTTCAATTATAATTACACTGGCGGGTACATTGGCTGCCTTTCAGCTGCCAATTGCTCAATATCCGCAGATTGCGCCGCCGACAGTCACCGTAAGTACTACTTATCAAGGAGCCAATGCGGATGTCGTGGATCAGACTGTTGCTCAGATAATTGAGCAACAAGTTAATGGTGTCGAAAATATGGTATTGATGAAATCAACCAGTACGGATGCCGGATCTTACAGTTTGACAGTTCAATTTGATCCCGATGCTAACGGAGACATTGCGGCGGTACAGACCCAAAACAGGGTTGCCCAAGCTAACGCCGCACTTCCGGCGGCTGTGCAGAAAATGGGTGTTACAACAACTAAAGCCTCGGAAAATATGGCTATGATTTTTTCTTTATATTCGCCTAATAATGCCTATGATGCAACTTTTTTAAAAAATTATGGCAGCATTTACTTAGTTGAAGATATAAAGCGGGTTAAAGGTGTGGCCAGCGTCCGGGAGTTTGGCTACGACTATGCGATGCGTATTTGGCTGCAGCCGGATAAGATGGCTCAGTTGGGTATTACAACGACAGATGTAGCTAATGCCTTAAATGAACAGAATGTCCAGGCACCGGCCGGAACCCTTGGCAAAATGCCGGCGGGACCGGATCAGGAATTCCAATATAGCGCCAGAGTCAAAGGACGGCTGGTAGAAAAAGAAGACTTCGAAAATATCATTGTGCGGGCTGACAACAATGGACAATTTGTCCGATTAAAAGATGTTGCCAGGGTTGAGCTTGGCAGCAGAGATTATATTGTTAAGAGTGAAATGAACGGACATCCCAGCACGGTATTCGGTATTATGTTAAGCAGCGATGCTAATGCGTTAGAGACGCTTAGTAGTGTTCAACAAGTCATTGAAAATGCCGAAAAACGTTTTCCACCCGGACTGAAATATAAAACGATAGTTGATAACAGTAAATTCATTGAAGAATCCATGCGGGAATTAGTTAAGACTTTTGGTGAAGCATTGTTCTTGGTAGTACTGGTAGTTTTTATATTCTTGCAGACATGGCGGGCAACTTTGATTCCAATTCTGGCCATTCCTGTTTCTCTAATTGGCACATTTGGCGCTTTTGTTGCACTGGGTTTTTCTATTAATACACTAACTCTTTTTGCGATGGTCTTGGCCATCGGGTTAGTTGTGGATGATGCGATAGTAGTAATTGAGGCAGTAGAACACCATATGCGCTATGCCGGATTAAGTCCGCTCGAGGCAACCAAGAAGGCGATGTCAGAGGTTTCCGGGCCGATAATTGCAATAACATTTGTACTTGCTTCTGTTTTTGTTCCGGTTGCTTTCTTCAGTGGAACAATGGGGATACTGTATCGCCAGTTCGCATTAACCGTTGTTGTATCGATGGCCTTATCGGCGTTTGTTGCTTTGTCACTTACGCCGGCACTTTGCGCCCTGCTGCTTAAACCTTATGATCCTAATGCCCATAAGGGATTTATTGCCAAAGTATTTGATAAATTTAACATATGGTTTGACGAAACTTTAGAAAAATATGTTGGCAGTTTGGGTAAAATTATTCCCCGAGCTAGAACAGCCATGGTCTTTTTAGCAGTTGTGTTCATCCTGACCGGTGCTTTGTACAAAATTGTACCTTCATCCTTTGTTCCTGATGAAGACCAAGGGTTTTTTATAACCAGTGTTTCGCTACCTGAAGCCGCCAGTCTTAACCGCACCAGTGAAGTAGTCCGCAGGGTTGCTGATGAAATTCGCAAGCAGGATGGGGTTCAAGATACGATGATGGTAGCAGGCTTTGATTTGCTGGGCGGGGGAATGAAACCAAATTCTGCTGTAATATTTACCGGTCTTAAGCCATGGGCTGAGCGGAAAAGCCCAATGGCTAAGGTTGGCAATCAGGTTCGCCAAGTATTTATGAAAAGTCCGCATATACCCGAGGCCACTATTTTGGCGTTTAATGCTCCTTCCCTGCCTGGCCTTGGGATGGTCGGCGGTTTTACACTAATGTTGGAGAATCGGGCAGGCAGCTCCATCCAGGAAATGGATCGCATATCTAAGGAGTTTGTTGCAGCTGCACGGAAACGTCCGGAAATTGCAATGATTTATTCAACACTCCGGGTAGATACGCCGGCTTATGAATTTGAAGTAGATCGGGAAAAGGCCAAAAGCTTAGGTATACCTATAACTGATGTTTTTAATACTCTGCAGACAAATCTCGGTGGATCCGAAATAAACGACCTAAATATGTTTGGTCGTTCGTACAAAGTTGTAATGCAAGCCGAACCACAATTTAGAAGTGATATTGACTCAACACGGTTTTTCTTTTTGCGAAATAATGCCGGTTCAATGGTTCCGCTTAATACGTTGGTCCACCCGAAACCAATCAATACCGCTGCAGTTATAACAAGGTTTAATGGGGTCAAAGCAATACAGATTAATGGTAATGCTGCCCCAGGCTATAGTTCCGGTCAGACGATTGCCGCTTTGGAAGAGGTTGCTAAGCAAGTACTGCCCGATGGGTTTAGCTATAGTTGGTCCGGCCAAAGCAGGGAAGAGATTATTTCTGGCAACCGGGCACCTATTCTTTTTGCTTTAGCAGTAATCTTTGTGTTTTTGACATTGGCGGCATTTTATGAAAGTTGGAGTATCCCCTTTGCCGTTTTGCTGTCGGTACCGACTGGCGTATTTGGCGCATTTTTGTTTCAGTATCTCCGGCAACTGGAAAATAACGTTTATATGCAGATAGGATTAGTTCTGTTAATTGGTTTGGCCGCCAGAAACGCAATATTGGTAGTTGAATATGCTAAGATTAGGGTTGATGAAGGAATGGGCATTGCCGAAGCGGCCATTGAGGCAGGCAAACTGCGGTTTCGGGCAATCCTAATGACAGCAATTTCATTTATTATCGGTGTCATTCCCTTAGCTGTGGCGACAGGCGCCGGAGCCGGGGCCAGAACGACAATCGGAACATCGGTAATTGGTGGAATGACAATGGCTACAGTTATCGGCGTATTTGTTATTCCGGTGCTGTTTGTGGTTGTTGAAAGAGTGAGTAAGAAGATTAAGGGCTTTAAGCATAATAGCAACCAAACATCATTAAAAGTATAGACCTCAAGATTAAAGGATTGGCAACTGCTTACAAGCAGTTGCCAATCCTTATCTATTTTACCGGCGTATTGCCGGTACTTGTTTGATTCTGTTGGTATTAACTTACTTTATTTTAAAAAAAGGTAGAGTGAAGTAATGTGTAGAAAAATATTAATATCTTTCACAAAAATGGGGGTAATATTTTTGAAAAACCGGTTTAGTATTGGAGAAATGTCGCGACTCCATAATGTTCCGGTAAAAACCTTGCGTTTTTATGATGAAATCGATTTATTTAAGCCGATGGAAATAGGTGCTAACGGCTACCGGTTTTATGCATCTGAACAATTTGAACAATTGGATACGATTAATTATCTGAAGTTTTTAGGCTTTTCCTTAAAAGAAATCAAGCAGCATCTTAAGTATCGTGATGTTGAAAGTTTTTTGGAATTGTTGCGCAGGCAAAAAGGCGAGACTGAACGTAAAATCAGTGAACTGGAGGTCATTCGCAATCGCTTTGCGGCCAGAATCGATGAAATCGAGAAAGCTCTGCAAGTAGACAATATCGGAAAGGTTGTAATTAAACATATATCCCGCAGACAAATTTTGCGACTGGAAGAACGGATCACTTGCCAAATTGAAATAGAGTTGGCTTTACGAAAACTTAAAGATACGAGTTATTGGATGTCGGCGTTGTTTATTGGTAAAGTGGGGTTGACAGTAGCCAAAGATGATTTAGAACAGAAAAGCCTGGATAAATATAATTCTATTTTTATTTTGATTGAGGACGAAGGCGTATATGACAGAAGATTTCTTAAATATTTACCGGAAAGTGAATATGCTTGTATCTTTTTTCGCGGCAGCCATAGTCAGTCATTGCCTTATTATCGGCAGCTTGTTGAATATGTTGAAGCCAACCAATTATTAATTAACGGCGATGCCGTTGAGCGGACGATAATCGATCAATTTATTACCGGCGATTCATGCTTACATTTAACTGAAATTCAGATTCCGGTAATAAAAAAAACTTGACTCTCCAGTTACTGGAGGGTTTATTTTTTTAATATGAGGAATTTTTTAACTAGCTGGGGGGCATGACAATGAAACAATTACTAACAGGTAACGAAGCAGTTGCCCGCGGTGCATTTGAAGCCGGTATCAGTTATGCTGCGGCATATCCCGGCACTCCTAGTACCGAGATTTTGGAAAACATTGCCGAGTATAAGCAGGATATTATCGCTGAGTGGGCGCCCAATGAAAAAGTTGCGCTCGAATCGGCAGCCGGAGCAGCATTGGCCGGCGCACGTGCTTTAGCGGCCATGAAGCATGTTGGCGTAAACGTCGCGGCGGACCCATTGTTTAGTTTTGGCTATTCAGGTGTAAACGGAGGACTTGTTCTTGTCACTGCAGATGATCCCGGGTTACATTCTTCGCAAAATGAACAAGACAACCGTTATTACGCCAAGTTTGCCAAAGTTGCTATGGTTGAACCCAGTAACAGCCAGGAAGCAAAAGATATGGTAAAAACTGCAGTTGAAATTAGTGAGCAATTTAATACACTTGTCTTGTTTAGGATGACTACCAGAGTCTGCCATAGTAAATCTACAGTTGAGTTTAGCGCAAAAACCGAAGCAGCTAAAAAACCTTATGAACGTAACAATGCTAAATATGATTTAATTCCGGCCGTAGCCAAAAAGCTACATGTTGAGCTAGAGAAAAAGTTACTCGTGTTAGAGGATTATGCTAATCGTACTGAACTAAATTATGTGGAATGGAATAATAAATCAGTTGGCGTTATTTCCTCCGGAATTGCTTACGAGTACGCTAAAGAGGTTTTTGGTACTAACGCCTCATATCTTAAGTTGGGATTTACATATCCTTTGCCAATGAAAAAAATAAAAGAGTTTGCCGAACAGGTAGAAAAACTTTATATAATTGAAGAATTGGAACCATATATTGAAGAACAGCTTAAAGCAGCGGGAATAGATTGCATTGGTAAGGAAAAAATACCCCGGACCGGTGAGCTTAATCCCAATATTATTGCCATCAATTTGTTGGATAAAAACATACCGGTAATCAAATACGATAAATCAAGTGTTGCACCCCGTCCGCCGGTTCTTTGTGCCGGTTGTCCACACCGCGGGTTTTTCTACGAATTGGGAAAACGTAAAAACCTGGCGATTATGGGCGATATCGGTTGTTATGGTCTAGGCGGACTAGATCCGCTAAACGCTAAGCATACCTCTATTTGCATGGGGGCCAGTATTAGTATGGGACACGGTATACAGAAGATATTTGACCGTTTTAATGATGAACAGCGGGCAATTGCCGTAATTGGTGATTCCACCTTCTTTCATACCGGCATAAACAGTTTGATTCAAGTAGTTTATAACCGTAGTAATACAATAACTTGTATTTTGGATAACCGTATTACCGGAATGACCGGACATCAGGAAAATCCGGGAACAGGTTTTACGCTGCAGGGTATGCCCACCAAAGTCATTGATATTGAAGCTTTAGTAAAAGCAGTCGGAGTAGAGCATGTCCGGACAGTTAATCCCTTGAAGCTCCATGAAGTGCGAGAAGCGTTAAATTGGGCGTTGGCCCTAGACGAACCGTCGGTAATTATAACCAGGTGGCCCTGTGTGCTTAAAAAACAATCGGTTGAGGAAAAAAGCGAGTTTGGTGGCGGAGTTAAACTTTGCGCGATAGAGCAAGATAAGTGCATTGGCTGTAAGTCCTGCCTTCGGACCGGGTGTCCGGCGTTAAGGTTCGACAAAGATAGTAGCAAGGCCCAAATTGACAGTGCGCAATGCGTTGGCTGTGAAGTGTGTCTGCAGGTTTGCCCAGTACAAGCAATCAGTAAGGTGGGTGAATAAGATGACAGATGTTAAAAGTATTTTACTGGTAGGGGTAGGCGGCCAAGGGACAATTCTGGCCAGTAACATCTTGTCTGCCGGATTGCTGGATGCGGGCTATGATGTAAAAATGTCGGAAGTTCATGGTATGGCACAACGAGGTGGCAGTGTTTCAACGCAAGTAAGATATGGTAAGCAAGTTTTTTCTCCACTCATTGGCGAAGGCCAAGCAGATATATTAGTGTCTTTTGAGATTATGGAGTCACTACGCTGGCTGGATTTTTTAAACCCAGCGGGCAAAATAATTATTAATAACTATAAGATTCCTTCAACACCGGTCTTAATAGGAAAATGGCTATATCCTGAAGGCGTTTTAGAAAAAATTAATAGTGTTGTACCAACAAAAGTGATTGATGCAAATCAAATAGCCAATGATTTAGGAAACCCTAAAGTAATGAATATTATTTTGTTGGGTGCTCTAGTCAAGGCGATGGATTTAATTAATATTGATTGGGAGAATATTATTAGAAAAACGGTTAAAGATCAATTTATTGAAATTAACGTTAAGGCGTTTCAAGCCGGTATAGAAGCTTAGTTGATGGTCTGGAGCTTGCCAAAGCAAAGTTAGATAGTTTAACTCGCTATTTATATATAAATAGTGAGTTATTTTATTTAGTAAATGATAATTGCTATGTATTAGCATTACCTAGAAGAAGGATATATAAAAAATTAGTAGTATATGTCAAATTAGAGATATAATTGTCTATTAGTGTTTATATAATTGGGCAGGGAGGGTAAGGATATGATGTATGCTGTCGATGATTTGTTTTATAAGATTATTCTAGATGAGGCACGAGATATCATTTTGGTATTTGATGTTGATGGAATGATACTAAATGCAAATCAAGCGGCGTTAAGTACATATGGTTATTCTATCGAGGAATTGACTAATATGCATGTCTTTGAATTGCGTGCTCCCGAAACCCGCAAAATTATAGATTTCCAATTTAAAAAAGCCCAACAGCAAGGGACCTTGTTTCGAACCGTACATGTGAGACGAGATGGCAGCAGCTTTCCAGTCGAAGTTAACTCCCGGAAGGTTAACCTTCCTGACGGAGAAGTCATTGTAAGCATTGTCCGAAATGTTTCTAAGACTGTTAAAATGGAGCAAGCGCTGCTTGAACGGGAAGAAAAATATCGTCAACTGCATAGCGAGTTATTAACAACACATGAAGAATTAATGGCTACTCATGAGGAACTGGCTGCGTCGGAAGAGGAATTGCGCCAGCAGTTAGATGAACTAATTATACAACAAGAGAAGATTAGGTGTCAGAATCTATTATTAAATTCCTTACATCAGACGGTTGCCGATTTGATGCACAGAATCGACATTAACGCGGTTCTCACATCAATTGTTTCCAATGCAGCTGAGCTTATTGGCACATCGCATGGATTTATTTATCGCCTTGATCGGCAAAAGAGGCATTTTTACCGTAGCCATGGGATGGGAATATACCAAGACGATCTAGACCGCAAGATCCCACTGGATCAGGGCATTGTCGGTGAGGTATACCGTACAGGTAACCCGGTCGTTGTAAATGATTACAAAGTATGGCGAACTCGCTATACTGCTTCGGCACAATTCCAAGATTTAAAGTCCGTCCTGCAAATTCCGTTAAAATCAGAAGGACAAATTGTAGGAACGATTGGGTTGGCTTACTGTGAGGCAGGCAAGACATTTGGATATGATGAAGTTGCGGTGCTGAGCCGATTTGCTGAAATGGCCTCAATAGCATTAGATAATGCTACGCTCATTACATCTTACAAGAATGAGATAATCGAGCGTAAAAAGTCGCAGTCAGATACTCAAGCGTTAATTAATGCAATTCCCGACCAGATTTATATTCTCAATCGTGACGGTACTTTTATTGACTTTAAAACAGGAATTGATAAACCTTATCTAACGCCGTCGGAATTTCTAGGCAAAAAAGTCAGTGATGTTTTATCAGTTGATATAGCGGATAAGACGATAAAAAGCATTGAACTGGCTTTTAAGACTGGAAATGTCCAAATCTTCGAATATGAGGTATCTTTGCATGACATAACTGAACACTTTGAAGCAAGAATTGTTGCCAGCGGCAAAGATAAAGTGGTTGCGATTATTCGTAATATCACCGAAAGAAAGAATATGGAGATCCAGTTAGCACACCTTAGTATTTATGATGCGCTTACCGAAATTTATAACCGGGCATTTTTCGAAGCAGAAATGAAAAGGTTTGAAGGAATTCGCGATGCTGTAGTCGGATTGATTATTTGTGATGTGGATGGTTTAAAAATAGTAAATGACTCTTTAGGACATGACCGTGGCGATATGGTTTTAAAAGCAGTTGCTGAAATTTTGAAGAATTCTTTCCGGCCGGGTGATCTTGTAGCCCGGATCGGCGGCGACGAATTTGCAATTTTGTTGCCAACAAATCAAGAACATATTTTACAGGATAACTGTAACCGTATTCTGGAGAAAATCGATCAGCATAACCAAGAACATCCTACAATTCCAATTAGCCTATCAATAGGATTTGCCGTTAGTAATTATTTTCCGTTAGACATGATGTCTCTGTTTAAAGAGGCCGATAACAACATGTATAGAGAAAAACTCCATCGCCAAAATAGTGCTCGCAGTGCTATTGTGAAAGCACTAATAACTGCGTTAGAAGCGCGCGACTTTATTACCGAGGGACACAGCGACCGATTGCAGGATTTGATTATTAATCTGGCACGGCGAATTGGTTTAACAGAAAGTTCATTTGCCGACCTGCGCTTGTTGGCAAGATTTCATGATATTGGTAAAGTCGGCATACCTGACAGTATCTTGTTTAAGCCGGGCTCGCTTAGCAGGGAAGAATGGCAAGTTATGCGTCAGCACTGTGATATTGGTTATCGGATAGCAAAAGCTATTCCGGACTTAGTACCGATAGCCGATTGGATACTTAAGCATCAGGAATGGTGGAACGGCAACGGATATCCGTTGGGCATTTGCGGAGAAGATATTCCTTTGGAATGTCGTATGTTGGCAATCGTTGACGCTTTTGATGCTATGACTAGTGATCGACCTTATCGAGAGGCTATGTCAAAAGATGAAGCATATGCTGAGCTGAGAAAATTTGCCGGTATTCAATTTGATCCTTATTTAGTCAAATGTTTTACTCAAGGGTCTTAATAATAATATATAATTAATATGTATTTGAAAAATAAGTCTGATCAATCATATTATTGCGGAGGTGATTAATGGTGAGGAACATAAAAGGTCTTTTGTTGATTATGGTTATAGTCTGTTTTGGCTTGTTGGTTGTTAATACTGCAGTACTAGAAGCTTGCAGCCTTAAAGTCAGTGACTTTAAGCTGAACTATGAGTCTGGGCCCAGTAAGGATAATAAAGTTGGTTATAGTGTAGAAGTTTTAGCTGATAAGAGAATAAAGATAGTAAACCGAACAATGGATGGAGGATGTGTTACACGAAAACTGGCGATTAAGTCGGTGAGTGCCGGTGATATTAAAATCGTTGATGTACTGGAAACTCATAATGGCGCACCTTGTAAGGGGATCTTCTTTGGTGAGATCATTGCGGATTTACAGGTTCCGGTTTCGGGAAAATATATTATCCGCTATTGGTTTAAGGAATCTTTCCGTTCCCAACCGGAGAGATTGTTGTGGCAAAAGGAAGTTGTCATAAATTAACCGTGTTTTAAGAGAGCTGTAAAGGGGTAGATTGTTGCGGACTGAATAAACTAAAGGGTTGACACTTTGTCAACCCTTTAGTTTATTCATTGCATATTCTGGTGTGAACCATATGGATAAACAATTTGTTTTGATCTTTAGCTGACAAGAATTTATTGTCGAATTTTGACTAAAAATAAGTAAATCGTACAATTGCACGATTTACTTATTTTATTCCTATTCAATCCATGACCAAGCGTATTATGCTTTTTTGTTAGGGTCAATTACAGCCTTTAGGATTCGATGTTGTTCCACATCATCAATGGCTTGGTTTACTTCGTGGAGACCGTAATGGGCGGATACAATCTTTTCCCAGGTAAAGCGGTTATGGTATTTAGCCATTACCTGAATAGAGCGATAAAAATGGCTTAAGTCAATTCCCCAGGTTCCTTTAATGGTTAAGTGTTTTTTATTTAAGTCGGTATGAGGATTGATGGTAATTTCTCCGTTATCGGTATATTGACCGGCAACAACATATGTTCCGCCATCGCGGGCCATAGCCATACCTTCCTTGATTGCTGCCGGCGAGCCGGTTGCTTCAATTACGACATCGGCACCACGCCCACCGGTCAATTCTTTGATCGCAAATATGCGTTCGGTTGGTGTAACGGTATCAATGTTGATTGCGATATCGGCGCCAAGATTTCTAGCAAGTTCTAAACGGTGTGAAGGTCCGCCGACAACGATAACTTGAATAGCACCGGCTAATTGGGCTAAAATTACCGCATTTAGCCCAACCGGTCCACTGCCTTGAATGACAACGGTGTCACCAAGGCGAACTTGCGCTTGTTCTATAGCATGAAAGGCTGTCGGCAATCCACAACCGCCGCCGATAAACGCATCCGGTTTTACGGCTGGTGGCAGTTTCATAATTTTGACGCCTGGTTTTAAATAAATCTTTTCGCTCCAGCCACCTAATATTCCATCTTGCAGTCCGTAGGTAATACCGTAGACTTTACGGCTAGGGCAGCGGGTAGAAGCTTTAGCAACAAGGCAAAACCAACAATTGTGGCATGTTTCGTGAACATCAAGGAAAGTAACAACATCTCCAGGTGACAACAGATATCCATCAACGTCCTTTACATTGCCGTTTGTTTGGGCAATCCGGCCGACGTTAATGTGTCCGGGGATGATAGGATAAGGAACTCCGGCTAACCGTCCATGGTATAGGTGTACATCGGTACCGCAGACTTCACTGAAAATGGTTTCGAGTAAAGCGGCCCCCGGCTCTAATATTGGGTCGGACAAGCTGTGCACTTGTATTGGTGATAACGGTTTTTCCAATATCGCAGCTCTTATCATCAAAGCAACAACTCCTTGGATATATTTGCTGAATAATAATTTCACCATAAGTTTTGGAAATCCTTTTACTTAAATGCCACGGAAGAAAGCTGGACAAAAAAGCGGAACATATTACAAGTATTTGCTATATAAAAAAGGTGCGCTGAAACGGTTTCAGCACACCTTTGGTAATAAGTATTTATATTGTTAGCGGTGTCGCCACCAGGAAATAAAGAAAGAATCATGGTTGCTGTAGGCACGATGATCATCACGAATAAATATGAATGATCCGTTGTACACGAAGCCTACGCCGACCATCCGGTTTGCATGGTTGAAGAATAGGACGGCATCGTTAATACGGCGGCCGCGGTACCAAAAACCTTCGCCGCGGGTATCGCGCCATTTGTAGGAGCGCAGCCCGGGAAACCGGCTATTCCAGTCTCTGGAGTAGATCTCTTTCATGTGGTAGCGGGATGGTGAGAAGCGGTCACGATGATCATACCATTTGAATTTGGAGAATGACGAATATTTGGCATGATGCCAATCTTTATGACGATAGGAAGGATGTTCCCACCGGTCATAGCGATTATGTGGTCTCGCACTTACCGTTGCAGTTAGACAGATGATAAATAGCAGCAATAGAGACAGGATCTTTTTTTTCATTTTCAATTCGCCTCCTTTTTTTCTAATTATACCCAAAGAATATGGCATGGTTATGGCAAAAATGTGTCAAATTTGTGACATTGTGTTATTTCCTGGGGAACCGTTATGATTTTGGTAAAACTGGTTGAGAATGCGAATCACTAGTCGACGGAGTTTCATGAATAGCTGTATCGGGATGCACTCTGAACCAGGCAGCATACATGGTGGGGAAGACTAATAAAGTAAGGATTGTGGCAATGAATAAGCCACCGGCAATAGCTACAGCCATTGGCCCCCAGAATAGGCTGGTTGCTAGCGGGATCATTGCCAATATGGCTGCAGCAGCTGTCAACATTATTGGCCGGAATCTTAAAACGGTGGCATTTATTATTGCCTGCCAAACTGTTTCACCGGCCGCCTGCTGCTGGGTTATTTGATCGGTTAGAATTACCGTGTTGCGAATTATTATACCGGCTAGTGCCAAGATACCTAGTTCCACAACGAAGCCCATTGGTTTTTGGGTCAACAGCAGGGCAATACTCACACCGATAATCCCAAGTGGTGCAGTTAACAGCGTTAAGATCATCTTGGCAATACTCTGAAGCTGGATCATCAATAGCACGATGATTAAAATGATCATGGCTGGTACTGGCTTAAACAAATAGTCTGCAGCTTGGGCACTGCGTTCAAGTGCACCGCCGATTTCAATTGAGTAACCTGTAGGCAGATTGTCCCGCAATGATTTTAGACTGTCAAAAGCTTGTTGAGTGGCATCATTACCGGTTATACCCGGTATAGTGGTGGCTTGGACTGTAATAGTCGGTTTAAGATTGCGCCGCCAAATCAGGCCATTTTCAGCCGAATATTTTATTTTAGCAATTTGATCAAGACTAACGAATTTCCCATTACCGATATGAATGTTTAAGTTTTTTATAGCGGCTAAGCTGTCCCGGTTCTTAGCATCAATTCTCAAGACTATATCAACAGTTTTGTCTTTTTCCCGAAATTGGGCAACTGAGGCACCGGATAATTTCGTCTGTAGATCAAAGGCCAGTGATTGACTGGATATTCCGAGCATACGTGCTTTGTCTTGGTCAACTTCTAATTGCAGTGTTTTGCTTTTTTCATACCAATCAAAACTAATTTCGCGAATCATTGGGTTGGCGGACAACATTTTTCGTACTTGTTCAGCGATGCTCCGTACTTTTTCCTGATTGCTGCCACTCACTCGTAAGGTAACAGGATAGGGGTCGGGTGGTCCGGTAAGGATTAGTTTTATATTGCTGCGGACATTGGGGAATTTTTCATTAAGCAAGTTTTTAATTTCATGGTTAAGTTTGCTGCGGGAGTGGATGTCTTTGGCAATAATAACAAACTGGGCGAAGTTTGAACTAGGGAGTATCGGATCGGCTGTCAGGACGAACCGCGGTGCGCTTTCGCCGACATAATAGGAAAAATGTTCTATATTTTTGTTTCCCTCTAATTGGCGGGAAATTTCTTGCGAAATTTGTTCAGTAGCTTGGATCGAGGCTCCTTCCGGCAAGCGTAGGTCAATGATCAGTTCCGGACGAGTGGAAGGCGGAAAGAATTCCTTTTTAACAAATTGAAGTAAAATAACTGATCCGACAAAACAGACAAGTGTTGCCGAAAGGACTAATTTACGATGGTCTAAGCACCAGACTAAGATTTGCTTAAACCAAATATAAAACTTAGTATCGTAAATGTCATGATTTATTACATTAGCTGTATCTTTTACTTTAACCAGATAATATGCTAACAGCGGCGTTGCGGTACTGGCTACAAGCCAAGACAGCAGTAAGGCAATAGTAACAACGTCAAAAATGCTGCCGACAAATTCGGAAGCACTGCCTTTAGAAAATCCGACGGGGATAAAGCCGGCGCAAGTAATAAGTGTTCCGGTCAACATTGGAAATGCTGTAATTTTATACGCAGCTGATGCCGAGTGAAACCGATCCCAACCCTGTTCGAGTTTTACAGCCATCATTTCGACGACAAGTATGGCGTCGTCTACTAATAAGCCTAAAGCAATGATTAAGGCGCCTAGGGAGATCTTTTGCAGATCAATGCCAAACATATCCATGCACACAAAGACTCCGGCGATAACTAATGGAATACATAGAGCAACAACGAAGCCGGTACGTAATCCGAGACTTATAAAACTTATGGCTAGTACAATCAAAATTGCTTCTAATAGGGACTTAACAAATTCGCTTATTGATTGGTCGACTGTTTTGGGTTGGTTGGCAACTTGGTGGATTTCCAAACCCAGCGGTAAATCATTTTTTATCTGAGCAATACTTGTGTCTAAATCATAGCCTAATTGTAGAATGTTACCGCCCTTTTCCATGGATACGGCAATTCCGATAGCGGGTTGGCCGTTAAAGAACATTTTTGGTTCCGGCGGATCGGCATAACCCCGTCGTATAGCAGCAATATCAGCAAGCCGGAAGGTACGCCCGTTTGCTCTTATTGGCAAATTGCGAATACTATCAATGTTTTCAAACATACCGCTGACACGCAGATAGACATCATCGGTAGATGTGTCGATTTTGCCTGACGGGGTCATGGCATTCTGGGCTTGCAAAGTGGCGGCGATATAGTTTGGGTCTATACCCAATTGTGATAACTTATTGCTTTCTATTTCCACAAATATTTTTTCGGGTTGAACGCCGATAAGGGCAATCTTCTTAACATTTGCGACCTGGATCAGTATTCGACGTATTCGCTCGGCAGTTTCTCTCATTTCTTCATAGCTGTAACCATCGGAGGTTATGGCAAAGATATTACCATATACATCATCGAACCTATCGTTATAATAGGGGCCGACTACGCCGGATGGGAGAGAATCTTTAATATCGTTAACCATATTGCGAACTTCTAACCATGTTGGTCTAACCTGACTTTCAGGAACTGTATCTTTTAGTACTACATAAATTATAGATTTGCCGGGGCGGGATAAGCTCTTGAGGTAATCAAGCCCAATCGTATCCTGTAATTTTTTTTCGATTTTATCAGTGACTTGTTCTTCTATTTGATGGGCAGTAGCACCTGGCCAAGCGACGGTAACAAGCATTTGGCGAATGACGAAATCAGGATCTTCCATCCGTCCGAGTCTATAATAGGAGAATATACCCATAATCATTGTTACCAGGATAAAAAATATAACGAATTCTTTATGGTTTAGAGCCCATTCTGCTAGATTTGAATTTTTCATTTGGTATCACCGGCGGCAATACGCACTTTTTGTCCTTCCCATAATTTATGAACACCGGCTGTAACAATAACATCGCCAGTAGAAAGTCCTTCCAGTACCTCGACTTGGTTGTCGAGGAATGAACCAATTTTAATTTGGCGTAGGCTTACAGTCTCGTTGTTTACAATCCAGACGGCAGGAGTATCTTGGGTCTGATATACTGCTGTTAAGGGAATATATGCTGTAGCTTGAGCAGAGTTGGCAGTATTGAGTATTTCAACGGATGCGGTCATTCCAAGCTTTATTTCAGCGGGTGGATTTATCAAGCTGATACGTACTTTATAAGTTCGGGAAATTTTATCAGCTGCCGGTGCAATTTCCCTAACCTTACCATCAAGACTAAGGTTAGGAAATGCCCAGAAGGAAACCTTAATCTGTTGGGCATTGCGAACTTCTTTCAATCGATTTTCAGGAATGTTTATTTCTATTTCCCAATTACCGCTTTTTACTAATGTTACAACTCTTTGACCGGCGGCAACAACTTGGCCGATTTCAGCATCAACACTGGCAACGACCCCTGCACTATTGGCCCGCAGACATGTATATTCCAACTGGTTCGCTGCTTGGGAATTGCGGGCATAAGCTTGATTAAGTGCAGCCTGAGCTGTTTCATAGGCACTCTGATAGCGATCATAGTCTGCTTTGCTAACGGCATTAACTTCATAAAGTTTTTTAAAACGGACAAGATTATCATGGGCGAGCTTAAGTTGCGACTCTGCCGCTTGAACATTGGCAACGGCGATATTAACATTCTGTTGAATATCTTTTGGGTCTATGGTCATAAGGATATCGCCTTGCTTTACAACGTCGCCGAGATCAATATTGCGCTTAATAATTTTACCACCGGTTTGAAAAGCCAATTGGCTTTCGTATTGTCCGCGCACTTCGCCTGAATAAGTAAATATATTCTTGTTGGCGGTCAAAGCGATGACCTGAGTACGTACATAGGGAATATGTTGAGATGCAGCCGGTTTGTTTAAATGCTTATTAATTACCAGCCCTGCCAGTGCAATTAATAACAATAACACAGTACCTAAAATATAAGTTTTTCTGTTGCTAATTATTTTCACTTTCTCACTCTCCTCACAAACAACATATATATTAAAGTATTTTATCTTATTCAGCGGGTTAAGAATCCCGCCTCTATAGGCGGCGTCAGCTCAGGTGGAGTTGACTCTCCACCTGAGCCCCCGATGTTTCAGCTTTGCTGAAACGAGTTCACTGGCTGGAACGGTTTAATTATCGGGGGGAGTAAGCAAGCCGTGAATTAAAATATCAGCCATATTTGTAAGTGCTTCATTCATTGCCAAATTATTTTGGGTTAAAAAACTATAATTAAGAATTTCATTTGTTGAACCAATAAACATTTTCTGGACGACAGCCAGATTAATTGGACGAATAGATCCTTCTGCTATACCTTGGTTGAGCAGTTTAACAATGATTTGCCACTTTTCATCGCGGAAGCGTTGTATTTTTGCCCATTCATCCGGCATATGCCGCTGGATGTCATCAATTACACGGTCATTGATCGGACCAAATAAGCGCGGATTAGAAACCAATAATACTTTCAATTTTTCTTTTACCGAAACATGCTCATCTTTAAAATAGGAGCTTTCTTGCTGGCGGATGTCATCGAATAAAGCATCAACAATCGATCCGATTAGATTTTCTTTGGAGTTGAAATTTTCGTACAAAGTGCTCTTACTGACGCCTAAACGCCGGGCTAAGTTGCTCATAGTAAATTTAATACCATGTTGATTGATTTCTTCCATAGCCGCCTTCATTATCCGATTACGCAACACAATCACCTCGTTTCAATATGTACGAGCAGTACCATGCTGGTTTTTTGGGTACAAAATAATCATAGAACTTGTGAAAAATATTGTCAATAACGAAAATTAAAAGCCGACCTTTATAATTCGGCTTAGGTAATGTAGACAGCCCCAGTACGTTCGTTGAACTATTAAATATTCCAAATAAATAGGACTGGCAAGCGCTGACACTCGATTGCCAATCCTAATTGTGGTCATAATTTTGTTAAATATTAATTAACAAAAGAATAGTACTACTTAAATGTAAATGCGTTTGATGATTGGTTATTTAATAGTCACTTCTTATTTTATAATACACTGGCTGTTATTTAAAAGTAATTTGGTTATCAGTAATCAGTGTTTTAAGCAACTGTTGGATATCTGATTCTAATCCCAGATTGTTGTCTAAGTTATTCTTTACAGTTGTTTCAAAAAACAACTCGAGTCCAGCAGGAAGTATTATTATTGGCGCCGGTAAAGTTAAATTGCTTAAATTATTTATTGTTATTACTTCGACAATATTAGTAACATCGGATGTTAAGGCCATTTTGCACTTCTCCAATTCGTAGCTAAATATGACGACGACGGACCCGGCTTTGCAAAGGAGAATCCGTAGTTTTTTCATTATTTTTGGTAAACCGTGAACTATTGTGAGTGTTTGAATCGCTTCGTGTTTCCGGAGACGGCGCCGGTGCGGGCTGGTGTGGCTTACGTACATCAGTTGTATTTGTTTGCGGGGTGTTAGGGGTAATTGCAGATTGGGTTGTATTTTCTTGTTTTGGCTCAGGACAAACAACTTGATGATATAAAAAACAGGGTACGTGCAGGCAGTCGGCAAGTGTTTTGCGTAGTGCTTCCATCGTAATAATCTGGTCAGCTGTTTGATAGGAACGGTCGCAAGGGTCACAGCGGTTGGCCAATAATCGAAATAAATCGACCGGAGCACAGCTTATACTGAGAAATTCACTGCTATAGGCAATCTTGCAGCATAATAAGTCCAGCAGAATATCTATTAGGGTGCCGGTATTGTCATAGCGCCTTACGGCTCGTTCAAATACGTCCTGACAGACGTTTGGAGTTCTGGCAACTTCTTCAGCCGAGCCTACCAATAGACGATAAGATGCTACCAAAGATGAAAAGTTTGGGATAATTGCATTAACATCCGCTAGTATTGTATCAATTATTGGCGGTGCCGGAACCGGTTCAAAATTACAGCCGGCATTAGTACAGGTTGTAGTTTTGCTGGTGGTATTTTCAGTAGTAGTATTTTGCGCAGCCACATTTTGAGTAGTCGTATTTTGAGTAGTCGTTGATGTTTGTTTTATCACGAGCATCGCTCCCCTAATAGATACCCTATAATATGCAGTTATTTTAATTAAGTTTCAATTATTTATTTCAAACAAAATGCAAAACTCTTCACTATGCTAGCCCTAAGCCCAAACATGGCTGAATGCTTACGCTTGGCTGTAGCTGTAGTGAAGAGCTGCTGATGGTCTTATATCTACGGATAAATTATTCTAAGATTATTGATTCTGCTGCTGATTTTCATTTAAAGGATTCTGTTCTACTACACCTAATCTGCTGTTTAATTGAGCAATATGCCTGGACATATCTTGTTCCATTTGTTGAAACATTTGTTTGGCTGTTTGATCTTGAGTTGAATTAGAAAATGTGGCATAGGTACCTTGGGCAGCTTTGGCGGATGCTAATGCTTTTTGCAGGTCTTGCTGAACGGTCACAATATATCACTCCTTATATTTTTATACTATATAGGCTATCCATTTCTTGCGGTTTTAATTATGATATCGATGTGATATTCCTGAAGTAATATAAAAGGATAATTGACGGTACAAGCAGAAGTATAAAAAAATTCAAAGATGCTAAGGAGAAGTTATGATTAAAAACGTATTATTTGATTTAGACGGTACATTGCTTCCGCTGGACCAAGATGAATTTGCGAAAGAATACTTTCGTTTCTTAGGAGAACATGTTGCTCAATATGTGGAACCCAAAAAGTTTATCATGCAATTACTAAAATCTACTGAAGCTATGGTAAAGAATCAAGACGGTACTAAAAGTAATCAAGAAATATTCTTTGCAGATTTTCTGCCTAAAATCGGTATTCCGGAAGAAATACTGTTACCTGTACTAGATGCTTTTTATGAACATCATTTTGGTAAAATACGAAAAGTAGTAAGACCAAGCAATGCAGCACGGCAGGCAGTACAGACTGCAATTAGCCATGGTTGTGATATAGTTGTAGCTACCAATCCGATTTTCCCGGCTAATGCTGTAAGACAGCGAATAGAGTGGGCGGGTTTGGGTGATATAAACTTTAAACTTGTTACCAGTTTTGAAATTAGTCATTATTGTAAACCGTATCCGGAGTATTACTTAGAAATTATGGATTTAATCGGCTGCTTACCGGAGAATTGTCTTATGATCGGAAATGATGTGGAAGAGGACTTGATTGCCGGTACCGTTGGAATGAAGACATATTTAGTAACCGATTGCTTGATTAATACAAAAGGTTTGGATATAAATGCTGATTATAGCGGCAGTCTGGAAAATATGGCTCAAAGTCTGCCGGCTATTATAAACCGATTACCTTTGTATTAAAAAAATGCTGCTAGGCAATATCTAAGATAACCATTAGGTGTAGCTAATTTTACTGATCGTTTTATACTGGGGGTAAGAAATTGCCATACAACGATGGTAAAAATGTAAATCCGGTATTATTGCTTTTATTTTCTCAGCCATGGGCAGTTGGCGGAGCAGAAACGCATATTGAGACACTTGTTAATCAGTTTAGTAAAGAAGGCAAAAAAGTTATTGTTGTCGGCTGTGATGAAATGATTGTCCGTCATTTTCAAGATCTGCCGGTGTATTTTATCGCATACCGGTCTTCCAGTCTTATTTCTCATTTACGCAATGTAAAAACTTTAATGATGATAGTTAAAAAGCATAATGTTAATATTGTGCATGCGCACCAGCGGACTTCCTGTATTTATGCATGGCTTTTGCACAAAATTCTTCGCTTACCTTTTGTTGTTACTTTACATGACAAATGGCGAGATAAGCACCGGGTTTACAAGTGTTTTTTGCCTAAGCACTGTATTGCCATCAGTGAAGGAGTTAAGCAGCATTTTATTAAGATATTTGGGCTATCCGCTAATACAATTGAAGTTATACAGAATGGTATATCATTAGAACAATATACTACAGCGGACGAATTTGATCAGGAACAAAACCATATAAAGAAGACGATTCTTCACATCAGCAGAATAAGCCGCCGCAAAGGCAAAATTGCTTATATATTATGCCGCGCAATGGCAACTATTGTTAACCGGTTTCCCAATGTTAATTTAGTAATTGTAGGCGATGGAGAATATAGTAGTGATCTTGCCGATTATGTTCAAACAGTAAATTCAAAAATTTCTTCCGGAAGTATTCAATTTCTTGGTCCGCGGCGAGATGTCCCAATTTTGCTCAAACAAGCTGATATTGTTGTAGGAGCCGGCAGAGTTGCGCTGGAAGCAATGGCAACTGGTAAACCGGTTGTGGCAATTGCGGACGGAACAGATTATCCTGGTATTATTACGGCGGAAAATTGGCGACAGGCCAGTTTGACTAGTTGGACCAGAGGAGAAAAACAAATTAATGAGGATAATTTGTTGCAGGATATAATTTTCTTGCTGGGTAATGACGAAGTATGCAAAGACCTTGGAAAGTTTGGCCGGCGGTTAGTCGATAAATATAGCAGTCAAAGGATGGCGCAACGGACTTTAAATATTTATTATTCGTTATTGGACAAATTTATTAGATAAAAATAAGTCGTCCCATAAGCTGAAAGCTTATGGGACGACTTATTTTTATCGTTCTTATAACTTGTAGTCAAACATCAGCGTTATGCCAGTCATGGTGTAATTTTCTTTACTGTTAACCGCGTTAGGTATTATTAAGTCGACATCGTTAATTTTTCTTTTGGCATAAGCAACATTAAAATTGCCTGTTTTGGATAATTTATAACTTATTCCTGCTTCAAATAGTGAAACATTGTTACCGGTAATTATACTGGCAAAAAGCGTAGTTTTTGGATTTATTGGCTGAGTTGCTTTTATTCCAAAATGAGCGGATGCTTTTGAAGCTTCGGATACTGCCAAGCCATAGGAGATAACGGTGTGTTCATAGCCGGCAATTAACGTGATATTCGGATTAACCTTATATAAGACATTGAAATCTTGTAGTTTAGCTTGGGCGTAGGTTGTGATCCCTAAAATTGTTGATTGTTCGGATTTAAAAAGCCCATACTTGTACTGAAGGGCCATATTTTTATTTAGACCAGCAGTAAGCATAGTCTTGAAGCCGGATTCTCCCTTTACTTCTGCTGAAATATGACCTTTTCCCGCTACCTTGGAATTAAGAGTGCTGCCAAATTCGAAGTTTAAAGAGCCTTTTTCGAAGCCGGGCTCAGGCGCTGCCAAAGCGGTACTTGCAGATAGAATAAGTCCCAGTGTTAAAGCTGTGATGATTTTACGCATAAATCCTCCTTGTTTTTTGTAATTGAATGCAACATTTGTTTTGCTGGACAAAAAATTAAGAGACGGCTGCAATACGATTAGATCAACGAAATAGTACCAATGGATTAAAATAATTACATTAGCCAAGTATCGCTTAATGCAAATTTAAAACACACATTATGTATAAACATGCATACAACATTTTATCATAAATTTCGACAATGTAAATGGCGACTGGATAGTCTGTTAATATTTTGGAATAAATCTTAACATTTTCTTGATAATTCCTTCATTAGATATTAAAAATCACTTGGTATTATTAGTTCAGAAGCTAGAGAGCTTACTAAAAATATTGAGGAGGATTTAAAATGAAAATATCAAAAAAAATAGCGGGGTTTGTGGCCGGAGCCGTATTACTTACAGTATTGACTGCAGGGGTGCCCAGCGTATTAGCTGCAGAACAAGGTAGTACCGTCAATTCATCGTATAAGGGTGCTGGATTAAGAATGGGTCGCAATTTTTCCAGTATGAGAGAAGCTATTGCCAAATATCTAGGAATTGATGCAAGCAAGATTGTGACCGAGCGTCAAAGTGGTAAATCGATGGTGCAAATTGCTCAAGCAAATGGAAAATCCGATCAAGATTTATATCAGTTTGTTCAAGAAACACGTAAGGCTCAAGTTGACCAAATGATTAAAGAAGGAAAGATTACGCCGGAACAGGCTGCCGAGCATGAAAAAATTGCTGCCGAACGCATTCGTACTAACTTGAACCGTACAGAAGCAGGGCATAACGGTAGGGGTTCAAAAAACAAACAGGGAAACGCTAATTGTAAATACGGTAATGGTGCTGGTAGAGGTATGGGACGACAAAAGTAAAATAATAAATGAAGACCGGAAAATAATCCGGTCTTCGCTTCTATTTATCTTATTCAGCTAGTTAAGACTCCCGCCTCTATAGGCGGCGTCAGTTCAGGTGGAGTTGACTCTCCACCTGAGCCCCCGATGTTTCAGCTTTGCTGAAACGAGTTCACTTGCCTTGAAATATAAATTGTAATATAGTGTAAGTACAAAATGCTTCATGAGGTGTTTTATGAATAGAACGATACTTGTTGTTGATGATGAACCCAAAATGGTCGATATGATTAGAATATATCTGGAAAAAGAGAATTTTACGGTTAAAACAGCTAATAACGGACGGCAAGCTCTACTGTTATTTCAAAACGAGAAGCCTGATCTCGTTATTTTGGACTGGATGATGCCGGATATTAGCGGCATGGATATTCTAAAAGAAATACGTAAAAAGAGTATGGTTCCAGTAATCATGTTGACAGCCAAAGCTGAAGAAGTGGATAAGTTATTGGGACTGGAATTTGGAGCGGATGATTATATAACCAAGCCGTTTAGTTTGCGTGAATTAGTAGCCCGGATACGTATACCGCTTAGAAGAATTGATTCGCAGTCAGTAGAAAGAACGGATAAACTACAGATAGGGCAACTATTAATTGATTTAAAGCGTCATGAAGTGCTGGTAAAACATAAAGCGGTAAACAACTTAACACCGACCGAATTCAAAATACTGACTGTTTTGGCAGAAAGCCCAGGTAGAGTGTTTAGTAGATTACAACTTATGGAGGGAGCGCTGGGCGAAGCATACGAAGGCTATGAGCGAAGCCTGGATACACACATCAGTAATTTGAGAAAGAAAATTGAAGACAATCCATCAGACCCTCAATATGTTATTACAGTATATGGAATTGGTTATAAAATGGGAAAGGGGGATAATGGTTGAGAATCGGACTGAAGCTGACGTTGGTATTCATAATCGTTGTAGTTATGGCTGTAACAGCGGCAACGATTTTTTCGGCTGCCGCGATAAGCACGGCATTTACACGTTATATACAACAGAACTTATCAATAAGAATGGAAGAGTTTGCAACCAATGTTGCTAATCATTATAAAAGTTATGGCTGGCACAATTTGGACAGGTTAGTTGCCGCAAATAATTGGCGTGGCCGGGGCCAGCAGGCTTTTGGGCAGCGAAAATTGATGTCTGAGCGGATCATAATCGCAGACAAGCGAGGCTTAGTAGTATTCGACAGTTATGGGCAGGAAGTTGGCAAAGAGGTAGCAGATCAAGTTAGCAGGGGATTGCCAGTTATTGTTGATGGGGATCATGTAGGGACAATAATTGTTAATCAAGTATTAGGAAATTTGGAACGGGATTTTATTCAATCAATTCGTAAAGCAAACTGGTATGCTGGTATATTAGCTATTATTATGGCGGTAATTGCCAGTATGTTGGTATCAAAAAAATTTAGTACTCCTTTAACTTTGTTAGCTTATGCAGCTCGGCGAATTGCTGCCAAGGACTTATCTCACCGCATACAAATTACATCGAATGATGAATTTGGACAAGTAGCACAGTCTTTTAATGCAATGGCTGAAATTCTGGAGAGAAATGAGAGCATGCGTAAACAATTGATCGCCGATATTGCGCATGAACTAAGAACGCCATTAGCGCTTTTACGTGGCAATCTGGAATCTCTACAGGAAGGAGTGATTAAACCTACGTCCGCAGTGTTTATGTCTTTGCATGATGAGAGCTTGAGAATGTCAAGATTAGTGACTGATTTGCAAAGTTTGTCGCTAGCTGATGCCGGAGAACTCATCGTTGTAAAGAACAAAGAAAATCTTAATGATATACTTTCCGGAATTGTGAATGGACTACAACACGAAGCTGTAGTCCATGGTGTTAGTCTGCAAATTTTTTTGCCTGACGTAAATATAATAGTTTCAGTTGACCGTCAGCGTATAGAACAAGTCTGTTATAACTTACTGGGAAATGCCCTGCGGTATACACCGGCAGGCGGGACTATTCGTGTTCGATTATCCCAAACTGTTGATAATGCTATTATAGAAATTGCTGATACCGGCAAGGGAATTAATGCTGACGAGTTACCATATATCTTTAACCGGTTTTATCGGGTGGATAAATCGCGAAACAGAGAAAGTGGCGGAGCAGGATTAGGACTGGCAATAGCTAAAAGTTTTGTTGAGGCTCACGGAGGTAAGATTTGGGTCGAAAGTAAACCTCAACGGGGTAGCAAATTTAGTTTTACTTTGCCTAAACTGGACATTAATTAATTTGTTAAAAAATTAAAAGACTAACCTCAGAGGTCAGTCTTTAACTTGCCCATGATATCGTCTCTTTATATGTCCAAACCCGCTGCTCGCAGGTGGGTTTCTTAGCTAAATTTTTGCCATCCACTCACTGGTGGCCCGACAGCTGTTTAGCTTCAGAATCCCTGTTTATTAAAGTAGGTTGGACATATTAAAGTTTAACGTGTATCTCAGGTATTAATCATTTTGTTGACAATAATTATATTACAATAAACTTTATTTAAAGGCAAAGCCAACTAAAGTGGACTATCGATGTTTACCATAGCTTAGGTTCGTTATGCTTGTTTATAGTCCGGATATCGATGTAAATAAAAATAATATATTAAGAAATCAGGATCAGCGCAAGGTTAATAGCAATAAATACCATTGGACATGAGCATAAATTAATTAAAGTATTGATTGTATTTTTAGAATTTTTGTGCTATTATTTAAGTAGGCACCATCCTTATAGTGACTTAAGGCTTAAGCAACAAGCAAGGAAATTGGATTTCCCGGTTGATTGTAAGAGATTTATGAGTCTAAAAGGGTAGTGTTTTCTGTTTACGGTTAATGATTCAGATGTTTAAGTTATTGGTAAATTTGTGAAGGTTCACGTTTTGGAAAGAGGTAGTTTGAAGATTGGTTTTGGTGACATTGCTATAAGGATGGTTGCTGATAAAGGAGAAGGAAAACCTTCTCCTTTATTTTTGTTTTAAGCCAAAATGCATATAAAAAAGACACCTCGGATGGATGATTACCGAGGTGTCTTCAATTATTATTCGGCTGATTATTTAATTATCATTTAGGAATATTATTCTTCACTTTTAGTCGCAGCTGCTTGGGAAAAAGCTTCATCGGGAATATTGGCCAGCTGTTTATAACAGGCTAATCTTTCGGCGGCATCTTTAGCTGTCTTATTAAACAAGGCGTCAGCTATTTCAGGATATTGTTGCTTAAGTGAAGAGTAACGAACTTCGCCCATGAGGAAATCTTTAAAGTCCGAAGTAGGTTCTTTTGAGTCAAGTATAAACGGATTTTTACCGACTTCTTTTAGTTCGGGATTATAACGGTACATAGCCCAATAACCTGATTCTACTGCTTTTTTAGCTTCCAATTGGCTATTGCCCATTCCGGCTTTGAGTCCGTGATTAATACATGGAGCGTAAGCAATGATAAGGGATGGTCCCGGATATGCTTCAGCTTCAGCAATTGCTTTTAAGGTTTGATTTTTATCGGCACCCATCGAAATTTGTGCTACATAAACGTATCCGTAGGACATTGCAATCATACCCAAGTCTTTTTTCTTGGTCTTTTTGCCGCTGGCAGCAAATTTGGCGATAGCAGCGGTCGGGGTTGCTTTAGATGACTGGCCGCCGGTATTCGAATAAACTTCGGTATCGAAAACTAATATATTTACATCTTCATTCGTTGCCAGGACGTGGTCTAAGCCCCCAAACCCAATATCATAAGCCCAGCCGTCGCCGCCAAAGATCCAATGTGAACGCTTCACAAAGAAATCTTTATTATTATAGATATCTTCAAGTAAAGAATCACCGGTTTTTTCGGCCGCCAGCAATTCAGTCAGTTTGTCAGCTCGTTCGCGGGTGCCGGCACCATTATCTTTATTAAGTAACCAATCTGCTAAAGCAGCTCTAAGTTCATCGCTAATATTAAGTTTGGTAGCTTCTTCGATAGTGGAAGCCAGTTTATTTCTTAGTTGTTTTACACCAAGGTACATGCCTAAACCGTACTCAGCATTATCTTCGAACAACGAGTTTGCCCAAGATGGACCATGTCCGCGATGATTTGTAGTGTAAGGCATTGAAGGAGTGCTTGCACCCCAAATGGATGAACAACCGGTGGCATTGGCAATCATCATCCGGTCACCGAATAATTGCGTAACAAGTTTGGCATATGGAGTTTCGCCGCAACCACCGCAGGCGCCGGAGAACTCCAGCAACGGCTGTTCAAATTGGCTGCCTTTTACCGTCAGTTTATTCATTGGATTTGGTTTGGCCGCTAAGGTCATAGCATAATCCCAAAGGGGCGCTTGATTAAGCTGTGTATCGATTGGTTTCATAATCAAAGCTTTTTCTTTAGCTGGGCAAACTTGCGCACAGTTACCGCAGCCTGTGCAGTCAAGTGGTGAAATTGCCATGCGGAAACTTAAGTCTTTGGCTCCAAGTGCTGGTTTAGCAGTAAAATCGGCCGGCGCATTCTCCATTTCTTGCTCATTAGCCAGTACCGGACGAATAACCGCATGAGGACAGACATAAGCACATTGATTACATTGAATACACTTATCCATTTGCCATTCCGGCACATTGATGGCAATACCACGCTTTTCATAAGCTGAGGTGCCACTGGGGAAAGTACCGTCTTCCATGCCAATAAAGGCACTTACCGGTAAATTATCACCTTCTTGACGATTCATGGGTACTAAGATATTCTTAATAAACTCCGGTGCATTATCAGCTTTACCCGATTCATCTTGGGCATCTTTCCATTGCGCCGGTACATTGATTTTTACAACCGCATTAATGCCTTGGTCGATAGCTGCATTATTCATATCGACAATCTTTTGACCTTTATTTCCATAGGAAGATTGAACGGCATCTTTCAAGTATTTTACGGCATTTTCTAACGGGATAATATTAGCCAGTTTAAAGAAGGCTGATTGCATAATCATATTTATACGGCCGCCTAACCCAATTTCTTGGGCAATTTTTACCGCATCCAATGTATAGAAATTAATATTATTGGCGGCAAGATAACGTTTCATAGCAGCAGGCAGCTTACCTTCCAATTCTTGTTCATTCCAAGTGCAATTCAGTAAGAATACTCCGCCGGATTTTAAACCTTCTAAAACGTTGTATTTATATACATATGACTGATTATGACAGGCAACAAAATCGGCTTTATTAATCAAATACGGCGATTTTATCGGCTGTTTTCCGAAACGAAGATGCGAAACGGTTATGCCGCCTGATTTCTTAGAATCATAGGCAAAATAACCTTGGGCATACATTTCGGTATGATCACCGATGATTTTAATAGCGCTTTTATTAGCGCCAACTGTGCCATCTGAGCCTAAACCCCAGAATTTGCAGGCAGTTGTTCCGGCTGGAGTGGTATCAATATCTCTACCGGCGGGTAATGAGGTAAATGTGACATCGTCCACAATGCTAACGGTGAAGTTATCTTTTGGCTGGTTTAGCTTTAAGTTTTCAAATACAGGCAGGATATGGGACGGTACAACATCTTTTGATCCTAATCCATAGCGGCCGCCGACAATAGTTGGCTGCCATTGCTTGCCATAGAAAGCGCTGCGAACATCCAGGTATAATGGCTCGCCAAGTGATCCGGGTTCCTTAGTGCGGTCAAGTACGGCAATCTTTTGCACGGTTTTGGGGATATATTTAAAGAAATGTTCTATTGAAAATGGACGGTATAAATGGACAGTCAGCAAGCCGACTTTCTCCCCGTTAGCATTTAAATAATCAACTGTTTCTTCAATAGCATCACAAACTGAGCCCATGGCAATGATCATGCGGTCCGCATCTTGTGCGCCATAATAATTGAATAAATGATATTCCCGCCCGGTAAGTTTGCTGATTTCAGCCATATAATCTTCAACTATGGTTGGGATTTCCTGATAATAGCGGTTGGCTACTTCCCGTTCTTGGAAGTAGATATCCGGATTTTGAGCTGTACCGCGAACAACGGGGTGATCAGGATTTAATGCTCTTTTACGAAACTCTGCTAAGGCTTCTTTATCCAGCAATTTACCAAGTTCATCATATTCAAGCATCTCGATTTTTTGAACTTCATGAGAAGTTCTAAAACCATCAAAGAAATTTACAAATGGTACACGGCCTTTAATTGCTGCTAAATGTGCTACGGCGCTAAGATCCATTACTTGTTGAACGCTGCTTTCCGCCAACATGGCAAAGCCGGTTTGCCGGGCAGCCATTACATCTTGATGGTCGCCAAAAATGCTTAATGAGTTTGCTGCGAGTGCGCGGGCGCTAACATGAAATACTCCTGGTAACAGTTCGCCGGCAATTTTGTACATATTGGGAATCATGAGCAAGAAACCTTGGGAGGCAGTATAAGTAGTTGTCAATGCGCCAGCCTGTAAAGAACCGTGAACAGCACCGGCAGCACCGGCTTCAGACTGCATCTCAACGACTTTCACTGGTTGTCCAAAAATGTTCTTTCTTCCTTGGGCAACCCATTCGTCTACATGCTCCGCCATTGGTGAGGAAGGAGTAATCGGGTAGATGGCTGCGACTTCGGTAAACGCATAGGAAACGTGTGCCGCAGCGGTATTACCATCCATGGTTTTCATTTTTCTCATTACTTGATTCCTTCTTTCTTAAATAAATTTTATGGTCTGATAATCAGACCGAAATTAGTAAGGTCATTTAAAACAAATAAAATTAACAAGTATTTTTGTTTAATGTATACAAGTAATAATTACTTCAACATTATTTATAATCTTCCTGTTTATAATTACAAAATATTTTATTATTAAAATGCAAGAGCATCAAGGTTAAAAACAAAAAAATGCAATGCGGCGTAAAAAAAATACAGTATACGTGTAATGGATACGTGTATACATTACAAATGATATTACAAAAAAATAGACATGTTGTTATAATAATACTAAATTAATGTATATTAATGTATCTCGAAAAGTAACATCTGTTCTACTTTGTTTGGATAGGCAATACTTATCAACATAACGATATTGTGAGGGGGGATGCATTTAATTTTAATGTCTGATGGTATCTTTATAAGTATTAAGCGTAATGCGGAGGGGGTAATGTTATTGTTTAAAAAGTCCAATTTCCTTAGGTTAGTATTGGTGGGGTTAATTGCACTGTCTTTGATTATTGCCGGTTGCGGTGGCAGCAAATCAACAGGTCCAGCTAAATCTTCCGGGCCGGTTAAGTTAGTGACTAATTCGGTTTGGCCGCCTAATAATCATCAAAGTGTGGGGTTGCAGGAGTTTGCCGTCAAGGTTAAAAAAGCGACTAATGGTAAGGTCGAATTATCCGTTCAGACCGGTGGGGCTCTCGGCTACAAGGGGCCGGAATTGTTGAAAGTTGTACGTGATGGTTTGGTACCTGTTTCTGATATTTTAACAAGCGGAGTGGCCGGCGATGAACCGATTTTCGGGGTAGTAACTTTACCGTTCTTGATTCAAAGCTTTGAAGAAGGTAAAATTCTTAATGATATTGCACGTCCTCATTTTGATAAAGTTGCAGAAAAGAAGTGGGGCCAGAAAATCTTATATATTGCTCCTTGGCCGGCTGCCGGATTATGGTCTAAAAACGAAATTAAATCAGTTGCGGCTATGAAAGGGCTTAAGACTAGGACTTATGATAAAAACGGTGCACTCGTAATGCAAGCCGTTGGTGGTACTCCTTATCCGCTGCCGTTTAGTGAAGTATATTCTTCCTTGGCTACCGGAGTTATTGACTCGGTTTTGACGTCTACTCCTACGGCGGTTGATGCAAAATTCTGGGAGGTACTTAAATATTATGCTCCGATAAATGTGACGATGGCAACTGATCTAGTAACTATCAATTTAAAAGAATTTAATAAATTGGATAAGGTCAGTCAGGATGCTTTAGTTAAAGCCGGCAAGGAAATGGAAGCTGAAATGTGGGCTAAAGTTGCTAAACTGGATAAAGAGCAAGAGTCAATCAGTAACAAAAACGGTATTATAACCGTAAAACCCAGTAAAGAGTTTCTGAAAGATTTGTCCAAAATAACTGAGAATATTCGCGAAGATTGGTTAAAAAAGGCTCCGCCGGAGGCTAAGACTATCGTTGCCGAATTTAATAAAAAAGTTGGCCGATAATAAGAGTCGATTATAATTTTCAGGGGAGCCGAAGACTTTGTTTTTGCGGCTCCCCCTGAATTTAAAAGAGAGGAGCAGTATGCAAAAAATCATACAAGTTTGTGATTATATTTCTAATGCCGGCGGTATGCTATCCGGAATTATGATGATAGTAGGTGTGTTGCTGGTCTTAATTGAAATTATCCTTCGAACTATGTTTAACATGACCTTATATATTGCGGAAGAATATAGCGGCTACTTAATGGCAGCCATGACGTTTCTAGGCCTAGCCTATACTTTAAAAGAGAAGGGCCATATCCGGATGGTTTTTTTACATACCGTGCTAACAGGCCGGGCGAGAATTTTGCTTGATATTTATGCATATGCTATTGGACTGGTGTTTTGCTTGTTACTAACTCTTACTACATTTGAGTTTTTTTGGGATTCTGTAATCAGCAATAGCAGATCGATGCAGATTTCAGAGACTTATTTAGCAATTCCTCAATTCTTTTTACCGCTGGGGTCTTGCTTAATGGCGCTGCAGTTTGCCGCTGAAATTCTTCGATCGGTTTTACACTTGCGCTTAGGAACTATGGACGAGGCTCAAGCTGAATCAAATGCTTTGGGGCGTTAAACTGATTATTATATAAAGGAGGCCAAATCGATTGGATTTATTCTATATGTCAGTTGTACTGCTGGGCCTTCTAGCCCTGTTTCTCGGAAGTACGGTATGGGTTGGAATTTCCTTGTTTATTGTCGGTATCGGTGGTTTTACGGTTTTTACCAGCAACTCGCCGTTCGCCATTTTATCAAACATTGTCTGGAATAGTACCAGCGGGTCTACTATGATGGCCCTCCCGTTATTTATTTTTATGGGGGAAATATTGTTTAGGAGTAAGATCTCCGAAAATTTGTTTAGGGGCCTTTCCCCGTGGATGGACAAATTACCCGGCAGATTGATACATGTAAACATTGTTGCCAGTGCATTGTTTGCAGCGGTTAGCGGATCTTCCGCTGCTACGACTGCGACAGTTGGGAAAATAACTATACCTGAGCTTTTAAAAAGAGACTACGATAAATCGTTAAGTCTTGGATCACTTGCCGGGGCAGGTACATTGGGTTTTTTGATTCCTCCCAGCATGATGATGTTGGTATACGGTATTGTAGCTGACGTTAGTATTGGTCAGCTGTTTATTGCCGGAATTTTGCCGGGAGCAATATTGGCAGTAACGTTTAGCGGCTTTGTGATTGTTCGGTGTCTTAAAAATCCGGAACTTGCACCAAAAAGTGATTTGCAATATTCGTGGAAACAACGATTGCATACTATACCGCAATTGGCACCGGTGCTATTGCTGATTACCATGGTTTTAGGCAGTATATACCTAGGCTGGGCTACGCCGACTGAGGCGGCAGCCGTGGGTGTGCTTGGATCAATAGTGTTTGCCGGATTATCGCGGAGTATGGATTGGCAAATTTTTAAGGAATCAGTAATGGGATCAGTAAAAACGAGTTGTATGATTATGTGGATTGTCTGCGGTGCGTCATTTTTGTCGGTAGCTGTTGGCTATCTGGGGATTCCCGCCAGTTTGACAAAGTATATCGGTACATTAGAACTTTCACCATATCTGTTGATTGGAATTTTATCCATCATGTATATTATTTTAGGGTGTTTATTAGATGGCTTCTCTATGATTGTTATGAGTTTGCCGATTGCTTTGCCGCTTATCAGGACAGCCGGTTTTGACCCCTTGTGGTTTGGCATTTATCTGGTAATAATGATTGAAATTGCCCAAATTACTCCACCGATTGGGTTCAATCTCTTTGTTATCAACGGTCTTGTTAATGAAGATTTATTCAAAATTGCCTGGGCCGCACTGCCTTCTTTCATTATAATGCTGTTGGTAACAGCTCTAATTACTGCATATCCGCAAATTGTTTTGGTGTTGCCGAAATTAATGATTAGATGACGGCTAATCAAGGATAATCATTAGCTGTAGGGGAAGAAAAAATAAATACGAATATAAAATAGCCTGTTCTAACTAGGTTGAACAGGCTATTATAACATGTTATGCTGTCATCGGCTGGGTGTTCACTTACTATAATAGGTGGTGAGGTTATGCAACAAGTGAGAATACTTCAATTAGGTGAATCAGCTCTGATTGTGGAATTTGGTAATATTATCAGTTCTGAAGTAAACCGCAAGGTTCATCGATTAGCTGCAATTTTGCAGCAACAAGCACCCCAAAGCTTTGTGGAATTAGTACCTACGTACCGTTCATTATGCATATATTTTAATCCTACCGAAACAGCGAGGGCCGACCTAGAGATAATAGTTCAAGGTATTCTTAACAGCGATACTGAGTATGATTGTGTTGATAAGACCAGGCGCATTGTTCATATTCCGGTCTGTTATGGGGGAGATTTCGGACCGGATTTGGAATTTGTTGCCAACTATAATAACAAAACAGTCCAAGAAGTTATTGATATCCATACGTCACAGCCATATTTGATATACATGTTGGGATTTACGCCGGGATTTCCCTATTTAGGCGGCATGGCTGATGAGATCGCAACTCCGAGATTGAAAATACCCAGAACTAAAATTCCCGCTGGGTCTGTAGGTATCGCCGGTAACCAAACCGGCTTTTATCCAATAGACAGTCCTGGTGGCTGGAGGTTAATTGGACGTACCGCAGTTAAAGCGTTTAACCCAACAGCAGTTGATCCGTTTTTGTTTGCTGCCGGCGACTATTTGCAGTTTGACTCTATTAACTTAGCCGAATACCAACAAGTTGAGTATCAGGTAGCCAAAGGTACTTTTGTCCCGAAGGTCGAAGTCATAGATCACAGGGGGGAATATTTATGATTAGGGTCGTATCCCCTGGGTTGCTTACGACAATACAAGATGAAGGGCGTTATGGATTCCAGGCTTATGGAGTACCGGTTGCCGGTGCGATGGATAAATATGCTTATCGCGTAGCGAATATGCTGGCCGGTAATAATCCTGGGGCGGCAGTAATTGAAATGACTGTAGCCGGAGCGCACTTGTTTTTTGAAGCAGATATGTTTGTTGCCGTATGCGGGGCCGATATGCATGGAAAATTAAATGAAAGACCGCTAACCAATTGGTCTTGTTGTAAAGTATCCGCCGGCAGTGAACTTATATTTGGCTATGCTGACTCCGGCTGCAGGACATATCTGGCTATACACGGCGGTATTGATGTACCGGTAGTTTTAGGCAGCCGGTCAACATATACACGGGCGGAGATCGGCGGAGTAGCGGGAAGGGCTTTGAAGTCGGGAGACATTCTACAATACGGTAATGATGGCTGTGAACGACCACAGGAAATTGCTTTAGAAGCACAATTTATTCCGACCTATACGAGTGATATTTTATTAAGAGTAATTTTGGGTCCACAAGCCGAATATTTTACAGATTCAGGGATACAAACATTTTTTTCGAATAAATATACAGTATCTTTGGAAGCTGATCGAATGGGATATCGGCTGGACGGTCCGCCAATTACCCATAAAAAACAGGCCGATATTATATCTGATGCTCTTTGCTGTGGAGCTATTCAAGTACCGGGTCATGGTAGTCCGATCATAATGATGACTGATACTGCCACTACCGGGGGATATGCCAAAATCGGTACAGTTATCGGCCCGGATATTCCGGCATTAGCCCAAAGCAGACCGGGTCAACAGGTCAATTTTCAACAATGTACCAGTGAAATTTGTGATTCAGTATTACAAGAACAGTGCAAAGTGTTGCAAAAAGTAGAATCGTTTATCACAAATACATTTAAGGCCAAGACCAAAAATTTTATTATAAAGATTGATAAGAAAGTATATAATGTCAAAGTTGAGGAGGTCTGAACATGCTGACTATTGATTTAAACTGTGATATGGGTGAGAGTTACGGTGTCTACAAATTAGGTTATGATGAATTGGTTATGCCGTTTGTAAATTCTATTAATGTTGCTTGTGGGTTTCATGCTTCAGATCCGGTTAATATGCAAAAAACGGTACGGCTTGCCGGGCAGAATAATGTTGCAATTGGTGCACATCCTTCCTTCCCGGATTTGGTGGGATTTGGCCGTCGGGTGATTGCAGCCACGGCCGAGGAAATAAAGGCAGATGTTATATATCAGATTGGGGCGTTATGGGCTATTTGTAAATCGGAAGGTTTAGCTTTACAGCATGTTAAGGCTCATGGTGCTCTTTACAATGTGGCAGAAAAAGACCTAAATGTTGCTTTAGCAATTGCCGAAGCAATTCGAACAGTTGATCCAAATCTGTTTATGGTTTGTTTGGCTAATTCAATGATGGTCGAAGCCGCCAAGCAAATAGGCATAAAATATGTGGAAGAAGCATTTGCCGACAGGGCATATACACCCCAAGGAAATTTAGTCTCGCGGAAACTGGCCGGTTCGGTAATTCATAATGTTGAAGCTGTAGCCGAAAGAGTATTGTCTATGGTTCGCGACCAACAAGTTAGAGCAATTGACGGAACGCTAATAACAATAAAAGCCCAAACCATCTGTGTGCACGGAGATACTCCCGGTGCGGTTGAGATGATTAAGGCCGTTAGGAATCGGTTAGAAAAAGAGGGAATTGTGTTTCGTTCATTTGGTTGTTGGGCTTAAAAATTATCGCAGATGTCTGGACTCAATAAAGGTTTGCAGCAGTTCTGCCGTTTTACCGGTAATCTTTAAACAATTTCGCAAATGCTCTTTGGTGTCAAACGGATGAGGGTTTAGTACCCGGCAGCAGGTAGCACCAAAAATTTGTTCGAACTGTTGGTGAAATTCATGGGCACTGGCGTATACAGGTTCACGATCTTGGCTGCTGTCAATTCTTCCTTGCAACATGCCTAAGACCATGATTGCACCTGTTAATGCGCCGCACATGCAGCCGGCATGACCGACACCTCCGCCAAACCCGGAGGCCATTTTGAGCGCTTCGTCCGGTAACTCTAATTTTAACTTGTCTCGGAAAGCCCGTAATACAGCTTCAGAGCAATTGTATCCATTGCGAAAATTTTGTCCGGCGATATCTTTTGCTTTTAAAATATCGTAATCGTCCATGTCTTCACTCCATTCATTGTAATAGATTGTAATAGTATGCTTATATTTTCTCGGCGCAAATTAAAAATCCTTTATGGAGTAAGTCATACTTTTGACTCTCAGTTACAAGAACACTCCGCTTTCAATCAATTTGATTATAAGCGGAGTGTTTGTATATTTTGGAATTGAATAAAATGAAGGTTATTGTCGAAAGAATGTCGAATCCAGTAAATAAATGTTACAATTGCAACGGTACTGTTTTAATTTTCAGAATATTCCAATTTGGCTGTGCGGTTTACCTGCAAGAGCGTCATTTCAATATTACTTTAAGGATGTGATCTTATCATGTTCAATTTTCTGGCGCAATGCAAAAAAAATATTTTATCCTTATTAAGTGCATTTAAAAAGTCTGATCAAGCAAGCGGTTATCTTGGCGACAGTGAAGGCGGAGTGCACAAATCAAATTGTGTAAGTAACTATGATACTGATGATTATGATATTCATGGGTATGACCGGCATGGGCATAATTGGTTAGGTTATGATCGGGACGGCTTCCATTATTCAGGGTATAGCTTAGAAGGATTTGACCGACAAGGATATAACCGTGCAGGCTATGATCGGGAAGGCTATGACCGTTGCGGTCTTAACCGTAAGGGATTAAGTAAGGAAAGGATCGTTGGTGCTAGGACTGAAAAAAGACGTATATATTGCAAGGACTGTCATTGGTCACCTATTACTAAAGCGCCTAAATTAAAACCTGCGCCTGAATTGAGACCGTCGCCAATATCCAGAGCATTACCGCCGCTACCAGAGCAGAAAGCAAGCCCCCGGAGTAATTTGGCAACAACATGTAATAAGAAGTCATTTTGTTTGATGACTAAACAACAGCAAGCGGCATTTTAATAACCCAAACCCGCGTTGGCGGGTTTGGGCTTTTAATTTTCAGCCCGTAATTTCCAAGAATTGAGCATAGCTGCGGCAATATAAAGTTTTGAATCGTATAAATTTTCCGGTGCGAGAATCCCCCTTTTTCGCTTTGTTTAAAAATGGAAGGATTATGCTGTTATTTTACAATTATAGCATATAATTACCATCAATCAAAAAAGTTAATAATTACCAAACAAATTATAACTATTTATCATTTGTAATAAAGGATAAGTACCCAATAGCTTAGAAGAATATCATAATGTTTTTTTCAGGGAAGGTGAAACTGAGTGGCGGACGAAAATAAGAGATGGGGAGCAGCAATTTATTATGGATTATGCGGGTTTGTTTTATTTTTAATGGTTGTATGGGCCACTTCCCATGAGACCATTTACAAGATTATGAGGCCAGGGAATGAACCTGCTAGAGGATATCGTACTGAGTCCCGCCAGATAAAGCAAAGAGATGAAACTAAACAACTGAAGAATACGCTTATCAGAATGCTATTGCGAGATGCACGCATGGCGCTGATTGCCAGGGATTATGAAAAAGCGAGGGATCTGGCTGAGCAGATTTTGCAGGCTGATGCTCGAAATGCCAGTGCTTACCAGGTCAGAGGTGTAGCCTACTGGGGGCAAAAAAAGCCGGAACAAGCACTGGAAAATTTATCTAAGTCTATTCAATTGAATCCGAAATCTTCAACTGTATATATGCAGCGAGCGGCAGTTTATATTGGTACCCAAAAATATGAACAGGCCATCCTTGATTTAAGTAAAACTATTGAGTTAAGGCCGTCGATGATAGAAGCTTACATAGGACGGGGTAATTGTTATCGTTGGCTGGGAAATTTGGATAAGGCTTTACAGAACTATAGACTGGCTATCAAACGTTCACCTGACTATGCTCAAGCCTATTATGAAATAGGTAATGTTTATACCGCTAAAAAAGAGTATAACCAAGCTATACAAGAGTTTTCCAAGGCTATTGAATTGCAACCTAATAAAGCAACAGATATTTTTATGCCCCATATGCAACGGGGATTAGCATTTTTAAAAATCAACCGTCTGGACAGAGCGGTTGAAGATTTATCAAAGGCTATAGAACTGCAGCCAACAAATGGTTTGGCACTTTATTATCGCGGGACGATTTACAAACAGCAAGGACAAGGCAAACTGGCCAAACAAGATTTTCATAAGGCAGGTTCGTTAGGTGTTTCGGCTGCATACCAACAGGATGATTAACAAGAAAGGAATAGGTTGCGGATGCGTGGATTTAGTGAAAGCAAGTCTCTGCAGTGGGATGCGAATTTTTCTCCCCGTTATATTTTTTATAGCAGTATATGGGTTTTATTTTTAGGAGTAGTAATTATGCTGCTGATATTGGAAACTATTTTCCAATTTGATGGCGAGTCATTTATTGGTATTATTATCGATGGAGTTTTCAGCGGCGGTTCTGGCTTCAAATTTGCTGCCGGTTTTATCGGACTTTGGTTGTTAATTAGTTTTGCCGTATGCTTGCTGCTTTTTTCCAAAGGGTATGAGGCCAGTTTTCGAGTGGACGAGAATGGGATTGCTTATACAACGCGGCCGGAAAGAAGAAAGATTAATAAAGCAATTAATACTACCTTGTTTTGGCTTTCACTATTTTCTGGGAAACCAGGGGGGATGGGTACGGCTCTGCTGGCAGAATCCAGTCAGTCCGGAGGTTTCCAGTGGTCAGATATAGAAAGAATTAATGCTTATTCCGACCAATATGCAGTTGATATTAAAAATAACTGGCGTACGTTATTGAGAGTCCAATGTACGCCAGGAAATTATGACGAAGTATTATCATTAATTAATATCTATCATAAAAAATACAAAGACATTAAAATGCCGGCGGAGGATACTTCTTTTAGCATAACTGAATTATTATCCAAACTTGCTATATATTTAGTAATTATAATAGCAGTTTTTTTAGCCTGCCAGTCTCCTTTGTTAGATAATTATTTCGGAATAGTTGCTCTTGCTGCGATACTTGTAATTTACCGGCTGACTTCCGGACGAATAAGATCGTTATTCGGTTACAGCTTTGTAATTGTTTTGATTGGTGTGAGTGCAGGGATGATTATCAACGCCTTCGAGCCGTTTGGTAATTCATTTATTCGCTATTATCGGTATGAATTATTACAATCAGGAGTACATATGACGGAATTTGCCGTATCACTTGTTGGGATCGGTGTACTTGCTTTTATAGCTCGGAAGAGCGGCTGAGCTAAAAAAATGTCTATCCTGCATTGCCCATAACCTTCTTAATGAGAGGAATATATGATAGATTGTCAAATTATTCTAGGAAACAGATTGTGATCTAGTTTTATTTTGAAGAGGAGCGGGATACATATGGGTGAGCGAATTAAATTTGTCAGTAATTATTCTGATCTTAGCACCGATCGTGGTTTTCAATTTGAATTTTCTTGCGACAGATGCGGAACAGGGTATCGAACTCCGTTTAAAGCATCTGTAACCGGAACAGTATCCGGTGTGCTGGATGCTGCCGGCAGTTTGTTCGGTGGAATTTTTGGCAGTGCAGCTGATATCGGTGAAAGAGTAAGATCGGCTTCGTGGCAGCAAGCGCGAGATAAAGCTTTTGCGGAAGCAATAGAAGAGATTAAGCCGGAATTTATTCAATGTCCCCGGTGTTTGTCTTGGGTCTGCCGTAGCCGATGCTGGAACGACAAAAAGGGACTTTGCAAAGAATGTGCACCAGATTTAGGCGTCGAGATGTCTGCCGCACAGGCCGCACGTTCGGTTGAAGAGATATGGTCGCATGCGGCAATGGCTGATGAAGATAGGCAGCTTGGTAAAGAAAACTGGCGGGGGACAATCAGAGCTACCTGCCCCAAATGTGAGGCACCGTTAGCCGAAAATGCCAAGTTTTGTCCTGAATGCGGTGAGCAGTTAAATAAGGTGTTGCATTGTACTGAATGTGGCAAAAAACTAAAACCGGGTACTAAATTTTGTCCTGAGTGTGGAACAAAAGTTGAATAACAATAACGGAATATTGATATTACGGCCATGATGGAGTATGAAAATTAAAGGAGACGCATATGGTTGTTGTTTTAGCCTTAATAGGCGTACTAATTGCGTTAATATCTGTTTTTGTTGCTATATTCTTTGTTATGAGAAAAAGACAGGAATTAAAAATAACACCAGAAATTTGTACTAAGGCAGTTGTGCTAGGGACGTATAATGAAATCTATTCAAGTAATAACAATTTTTCTTCAGCTACGGTAGATGGCTATAACGCGTGGGAAGAAAAAAAGTATTATGTGGATTTTCGTTTAGACAATGGTAAGCAAATTAGATTTTTAATTAAGGAAGACAGGTTTCTTTCTTGTTTTGATGGTGATCGCGGTGTAATAAGGTATAAGGGTGACCGGCTTATTTCATTTGAGAAAGAGACAAGTATTGCTGTGCTCAAAGATGTGCAGCCGCTTGAGGAGGCATGCGGTATTTACGATGGTAAATCAGTAAAGTTTTATGGCAGTATGCCTGCACTGGGAATGAACATTTTTTCTACTGATGCCAGAGACGTTTCATTAAAACAAATATGTAGTATTATTGATAAAATTTATGATAATAAAAGTGAAAACTTTATTGTATTGGAAGATTTACAAGGCGTTATATTGCAATTCTCCAATGATGGTAAAAGTAAAACAGTGTTGATGGAAATACCTTGTTCACAACCACAAGGGGTTTATGTCGGACAATTTGGTAATTTAGCTGATGTAAAAAGATGTGTGCAAGATTATTTTGACGGCGTAAGTATCACTTTTAATTATCCGGTTAAGTTTCAGCATTGGTAATCTTTATTAGGGACGTACATTGACAATAAAGTAGGAATGATATTACAATAAAAATAAGCTACCCAACGCTGTTTAGCAGGGGTAGCTTATTTTTATTTATAATTAGTTTGGGGCAGCAAGGGGGGGATTCTAATGGCGGTATCTTGTCGTGATATCCTTGAATTGCCTGGTATGAGAAAAGCAAGGGTTGTTGCCGGTACAGCTGGGCTGGACCGCATATTACGCTGGGTACATGTACTTGATGTTCCGGATATTAACTCTTGGGCTGAAAAAGGCGACTTGCTACTTATCAGTGGACTTGGACTAAATGGGAATACCGGTAAATTAGCGCTGCTAATTCGGCAGATGCATGACAAACAAGCGGCAGGTCTGATTATCGCATTAGGAGAGTATATTCAGAATATCTCTAATGAAGTTTTGGAGTTAGCCAACGTCCTGCAATTTCCAATAATATCGTTGCCGTGGGAAGTACGATTTGTTGATGTTACACACGAGATAGGAAAACTAATTGTCCAACATGAATTACGCGAGCAGTCGGTAGCGCATCTTTTAGAACAGCTATTATTCGGTCATCATGAAGATTATCATGTCTTTTTGGCTAGGGCTTCCCATTGCGGATATAATCTTGAACGCTGTCACCAGATAATAATTTTTCAGTTTCAGGATAATAAAAATATGAAAAATATAAAAAAAGAAGCTGTTAATCAAGCTTCAAAAAATGAAAAATATGAAAGAGTATTTTACCAAGTTCGACAAACATTATTCAGACACAGCCGCCAAGGACCGGCCATTTGTCGTTGTGATTCAATTATTGCTATGGTTCCTGTTGTTGAGACTGGTAAGCATGGCGTTCTTAGATTGAAAGAACTGGCAACAGATGTGGTAGAGTGGTGTTTGCAAACAACTAAAGATTTGCAGGTTTATGCAGGTATTGGGACACCATGCTATGGTAGTGTTGCTGAAATACGGCGCAGTTTCCATGAAGCTGATTATGCAGTTCGCTATACTTATGCTGTAAATGCTGTTGAAAAAGTATGTGCCTATGAAAACATGGGGATATTTAAGCTCATAATGTCTTTACGTGACAATGATAAATTCACAGGCTTTTGTACACCGTTTATTCAATCTTTACGGGAATATGATTTAAGTCATGGTTCAAATCTTATTGAAAGTATGTTGGTTTTTTTGGAGGAGAACGGAAATGTAGTCCAAGCATCCAAAAGACTGTATGTTCACCGAAATACGCTTCAGAATCGTATTCAAAAAACTGAAGAACTTACAAGCCTTAACCTTTCTGATGCCCAACAGCGGTTAACTTTGCATTTGGCTCTGCTTACTGATATGGTTAATCAACAATTTTCCGGAGGCCGATAATCATCAAGGGGTACATTCTCCAGCCAGTTCGCTGACAACAAATGTCTGGTTCTGATTAATCAAGATGAATAAGTAATCACCGGCGATAATTCGAATATTACCTTTGGGCACGATTTCAGTTTCACCTCTTTTTATATTTACTAATAAAGTACCTTCCGGCCAGGCTATGTCTTTGATTTTCTTTCCGTCCAATTTTGAGCCGACACAGACAGCAAGTTCAGTAATTACTTGATCATGTGAAGAATTAGTCAGAGACTCCAGTTTTTGTTTATTTAATGATCTGTCTAGAAGTTCTTCATAAACCGGTTTTGATTTTGCTAAGTCGGTGATTAAGTGGGCTGTCATTGATATTGTGATTAGCGGCAGCAGATGATTAAATGAACCGGTCATTTCAACAATTAAAACACTGCCGGTTATAGGAGCTTTAACGATGGCTGTGAAAAATGCCGCCATCGATAATACAACAAAATTATTTGTGTATAAAGAATCTACGTATAAGTACTCAGTGCAGATATTTCCAAAAGCACCGCCAACTAGTGCGCCTGTAACCAATAGAGGCAGGAAAATTCCGCCAGGTACACCGGACCCATAACTGATGATGGTAAAGCTGAATTTAAGGACCAATAGTAACAGCAACATGATTAAACTAAAGTGACCTGCGACTATATCGCTGATGAGATCATTGCCACCGCCGAGAATTCCCGGAAGAAAAAATCCGATGAACCAACCCATTAACAGCGGAATTATTGCTTGAATTGTTTTGGGTACTATCCGTTGGTTATCGAAATAATTAAGCGATTTTATCAGATATTTGTTAAATAAAACTCCTCCAAAACCGGAGATTATTCCCAAAATGATCATATGTCCGTAGTAATTTACCGGTAAAATGGGCAAACCTTCAAAATTAAATACTGATTTGGGGCCAAAAAACAGTCGGCTTACTAAATCTGCTGTTATCGAAGCTGCCATGGCTGACATCAATGCTGTTGATGAAAAATTCTTATGCAATTCTTCTAAAGCAAATATAACTCCGGCCAGTGGAGCATTGAAAGCTGCAGCTAATCCGGCACTGGCGCCGCTGGTTAGGAGGTAACGTTCTTCCATCCTCGTTCTTCCTAGCAGACGGCTTATTCCTTGGCCAATAACCGCACCTAATTGGATTGAGGGGCCTTCGCGGCCCAAAGATAAACCTGAACCGAGAGCAAGGATTCCGCCAAAAAATTTAGTTGCCAAAACTTTTTGCCAGTTCATTTTCATCATTCCGAGAATAACGCCTTTTACCTGTGGAATACCGCTGCCTGCTGATTGAGGTTCATACTTTAGAAGATGGCCTAATATAAACGCCAGCAAAAACAAGATACATACCAAAAACAAAAAAAGAATAGGGTTGGCATGTAAATAAGCAAAAATCACTTTATGCAATGATTCAGCTTTGGTGATTGAATAGCGAAACAGTACTGTGATTATACCGGCTACTAACCCGATAATAATTCCTTCGGTAAATATTTTTAAACGAAAATCGTGCCAATTTGATAAAGCATAAAAAACTTTGCTGATAGTTCTTTTTTCCATTTTATTACCCCTGTTTATGATCTAACAAGAACATAGTATTTTGTATGACAATTAATATTGTGTCACTTATAGGGCTTAGTGTCAATTGTAGGAAAGAAATATTCTTAAATATTTAGCGACATTTACACTAGTTGTTCGTTTCTTGGAAGTAGTTAAGCAATATTTACACAATATGGCACTAATATTTGTGCATAATGTATATTGATAATGGAATATAATTAATATATATTAATAACAAGAAAAAACTAAGCCAAAGTCGGCGGTTGAATCTCCCGGGGATTCAACCGCTTATTTTTGCAATGAGAAAGTTAATAACTGATGTTTCTGCCCAAAATGAACATTATTTTCAGTGGTTGAAATGTTATTTTTTGATTGGAGGGAATCATTTCATGAGTAAACATAATTATGCTAACGATCAGTATCCCGGCCCTAAATCTGCTGAATTGCTGCAGCGTAAACAGCAGGTAGTTGCCAGGGGAATATCAAATTCAACCCCAATTTTTATTGATAGCGCCAGCGGAGCGATGTTGCAGGATGTAGATGGGAACTCATTCATAGATTTTTATGGCGGTATTGGGGTACTAAATGCCGGACATTGTCCTAAACCAGTTGTAAATGCAATTTGTGAACAGGCTGAAAAGCTAATTCATACTTGTTTCATGGTTACAATGTATGAGCCATATGTAACGCTGGCTGAGAAGTTAGTCAGTATTGCCCCGGGATCATCTCCGAAAAAAGTAATGTTGGCCAATAGTGGAGCAGAGGCTGTAGAAAATGCTATTAAGTTTGCTCGTGCGGCAACGAAGAAAAGCGGAATAATTTCGTTTGAATGTGCTTTTCATGGGCGAACACTGCTGACGATGACTCTAACCAGTAAAGTAAAACCCTATAAACATGGTTTTGGACCGTTCGCACCGGAAGTATATAAGGTTCCCTCGGCCTACTGTTATCGTTGTTATTATAAATCTTCTTATCCGCAATGTGGAATGCATTGCCTGGAAAAATTTGAACGCTTTTTTGCCGCCGAGGTATCTCCCGAAAGTATAGCTGCTCTTATTGTTGAGCCTGTCCAAGGCGAAGGAGGATTTATTGTACCTCCGAAGGAGTATTTACCCGGCTTAAAAGCTATCTGTGAAAAATATGGTATCTTATTTATTGCGGATGAAGTACAGACCGGCTTTGGACGAACCGGAAAAATGTTTGCCATTGAGAATTGGAATGTTGAACCGGATCTTATAACGGTAGCTAAATCAATTGCCGCCGGAATGCCGTTAAGTGGAATAATTGGTAAGGCAGAGATTATGGATGCTCCGGAGCCGGGAAATGTAGGCGGTACTTATGGTGGAAATCCTTTATCGTGTTCAGCTGCTGTAGAAACGATAAAATTTATGGAAGAAAATAATTTGCTGGACAGAGCCGTAGTAATCGGTGATATAGTGATGAACAGACTGAAGCTTATGCAGGAGAAGTATCCGGTGATTGGCGATATTCGCGGCATTGGAGCGATGATTGCCGTTGAACTTGTCAAGAATCCTGTTTCCAAGGAACCTGCGAAAGAGATTACATCTCAAATCATCGCAGCTTGTTTTAAAAGAGGTCTTATCATTATTGGGGCCGGAATATTCGGTAATGTAATACGAATGTTAATGCCACTGGTCATTACCGATGAGACTTTAACTAAAGCATTGGATATTCTTGAAGATTCTTTTGCCGAGGTACTGGGGTAATAAGGCTAAGCTGAATTTTTATTGATATATTCGTTAAGCAAAGACGCTTGAATGTATATTTTTACATATTAGCGTCTTTTGTTATTAATAAATACAATGAGGGAGGTACATTATGAAAAATATTGGTTCAAAATTTTTAGCACTACTTATTAGTATTGTAATCGCTGCAATATTAGTTGCCGGCTGTGGCGGCAGCACAAAAAGCACGGCAGAAAAAAGGGATTATTTTAAAGTAGGGGTTATTACATCTTTGTCAGGAGCTGAAGCATATGGCGGTAATGTAACCAGGCGAGGCTACGAACTTTGGGCCGAAACAGTCAACAAAAAAGGCGGAATTAAACTAGGCGAAAAATCTTATCAAGTGAAATTGATATTTGCCGATGATCAAAGTGATCCAAACGCCGGGGCTGATGCAGCTCAAAGAATGATTACTTCCGAAAAAGTTGATTTTATTCTTGGGCCATATACCAGCGGTGTAACAATGGCCGTGGCACCGATTCTCGAAAAATATAAAGTTCCGATGATTACCGGTTCGGCGGAATCGCCTTTGATTTGGAAACAAAAGTTCAAATATACTTTTGGGACAATACCTGCTGTTGATCTTACCGGTAGTCAGCCGTTGGCCACTTTAGCCAAAGAGGTTGGCAGCAAACCTGCTTCAATTGCTATACTTGGCGTAAACGATCCATTCTCCAAGGCAACTGCCGAAGCATTTAAAGCTGCTGCCGAAAAGGAAGGTATTAAAGTCTTAAAATATGATATAGTTCCGGCCGGTACCGACTTCAATCCATTAATAAGTGCAATTAAAGGTTTAAATCCGGATGTATTGGCAGTTGGCGGTCATGAAAAAGAACATATGGAAATAATTAAAGCTTCAAAATCACTGGGATTTATGCCAAAAGTATTTCTAATGCACTACGGTATTACTACTCCTGATTTTATTAAAAATCTTGGTAAAAATTCTGACTATGTTATGGGCGCAACCACTTGGACACCGGATCTTAACTATAAAGATGCTGTCTTTGGATCTACGAAAAAATATGTTGAAGCTGCAAAAATCCGTTATGGAAGTATGCCGGATTATACTGAAGCAGCATGCGCAGCAACCGGTCAAATTTTTACTGCTGCATTAGCTAAAATTAAAGCCATTCCTCCGCTAAATGAGGAACAAAGAGAAAAATTGGTAAAAGCGCTGGAAGAAGTAAAAATTGACAGCACTCTGTATGGACCGATTAAATTTGCTACTGACGGAGCTTGGTATCATAATAATACCGGATTAAAGGCTCTGACAATTCAGATTATGCAAGGTAATCAGATTATTGTCGGACCTAAGCAAGTTAAACTGAAAGATCCTGTATATCCGGTTCCTCCGATGAGTTCACGGTAAAAAATAATAACCTGGCCCCTTAAATTAGGGGCCGGGTTATTCCTTCAATACTAGATAGGATGGGCGAGGTGAAGAACATGGAATTAATAATTCAGACACTGGTAAACGGGCTTCTTATTGGTGGAATATTTATCATGATTGCAGTTGGTTTTACGCTCGCTTTCGGCGTAATGGACATTATCGATTTTGCGGTAGGTGAATGGGTTATGTTGGGCGCATTCGCTGCATATTGGCTCCAAACACTGGTTCACGTAGACCCTTTGCTGTTTTTTCCGGTGATTATGCTGACATTCGGAGCGGCAGCCTATGTATTTCAACCGGTACTCCAAAGTGTCATCAATATAAAACATCGTAGTGCGGCCTTAATGGCATTAGCTTTTACATTTGGCTTATCTACATTTTTTCGCGGGGCGGCACTTACTCTGTGGGGGTTTAATAACCGTAATATTGTTACTTTTTTATCTGATCAAAGTATTAATATATTGGGAATTACATTACCGGCACTGCGGGTGGCGGCAACTGTTTTTGCTGTAATAATTACCATCGGTTTTATGGTGTTCTTGAATAAAACCAAAACGGGTGTGGCTATAAGAGCGGCAGCTGAAAATAAGACTATTGCCGGCTTAATGGGAATTGACGGGCAAAAAGTTGCCAGAACAGTATATGCAATATATGCTGCTCTGACCAGTTTGGCGGGGGTATTTATCGGCTCGATCTTTTCGGTCAATCCTGATATGGGTCTAAGATATACGGCTTTTGCATTTTTTGTTGTGGTAGCCGGGGGAATGGGATCTTTTGCCGGAGCAATTGCCGCGGCAATTCTACTCGGACTTATTGCCAGTTTTGTTTCCGTATATGTTGGCGGAGCTTATATTTTTTTAATTCTATTTTTATTTTTATATTTTGTGCTCCTGTTTTTTTCCAAGGGTATCCTTGGGAAGGGGCTTTAAGGGGGGAAATTATGTTTTCACGATATGGAACTTTAAAGAATGCAATGTGTGGTCTCGGTCTTGTAGCTTTGTTATTACTGCCTTTTATTATTCCAACTTTTTGGCTGCGAATATTTACCGGTGTTTCGTTATGGGTAGGTTTGGCACTAAGTTGGAATATGATCGGCGGGTATATGGGTTATATCAGTTTTGGACATGGAGCGTTTTTTGGTGTTGGCGCCTATGCTACTGCGCTTGTTATGGCCCATACACCGATTCCGTTTGGAATCGCCATCTTAATTTCCGGTACATTAACATACTTATTTGCCAGAATGGTAGGTTATCTAACCTTCCGGTTGAATGGCACATATTTTGCAATCGGTACCTGGGCTTTTGCCGAAATGATGAGGCAAGTTGTGCTGTTACTTCCTTTCACCGGCGGTTCCTATGGGATGAGACTGCCGCCGGTTGTTAATGAAGGATTTTTCTACTATGTTATGTTGGCTTTAGCAGTGGCGGTTTTGATATTCAGCTATTTCATCTTTGAAAAGAGTTCTTTCGGCTTAAAGGTAAAATCAGTACGCGAAGAAGAAACTGCGGCACAGACATTGGGCATAGATGTAGAAAAGGTTAAAAATCAAGTATTTGCGTTAAGCGGACTGTTTCCCGGAGTTATCGGCGGGGCATATGCCTATTGGATTACTTATATTCATCCGGACAGCGTACTGGGACCGCTGATTGCGGATCAAATGGTTGTCATGGTCTTGTTGGGAGGAATCGGGACGGTATTTGGCCCGGTAATTGGTGCATCGTTAATGTATATTGGTAATCGGATTATCTGGGTAACTTGGGGTGACAGTTCTTCTTATTTGGTAATTTTAGGTTTGGCGATATGCTTTATTATCCGTTTCTTACCGGAGGGATTAATAAAACTACCAATCAGGGAGTCGTTGAGAAGGATTGGAGTTGGAGCAAGGCAGGCGATACCCAACGAGGAGGTGAGATAATATGCTAAAAGTTAATAAACTGGATCATTGTTTCGGAGGATTACGGGCTATTGCCAATTTCAATCTTACTGTTCACGAAAACGGTATTTATGGGGTAATTGGTCCAAATGGTGCCGGCAAGACTACACTGTTTAATCTCATAAGCGGTATTTTTAAACCAACGCAAGGAGAAATCATCTTTGACGGCAAAAAAATAAGCGGCTGTAAGCCTCATGAAATAGCAAAACTTGGAGTCGCTCGTACTTTTCAAAACTTAAGACTATTTAATGATCTGACAGTTACCGAAAACGTGCGTGTTGGTATTTTGAACCGGCAATCTAATAAAACTTGGCGGGACACAATATTGGACTATACCGCCTCGGACAGCAGACAAGATGATATAATACAGCGGCTGCTTGATTTAGTGGGCATATCTGTCCGTTCGGCGGATAAGGCCGGTAGCCTTCCTTACGGTATGCAGCGTAAACTGGAGATTGCGCGGGCGCTGGCTACTCAGCCCAAATTATTATTGTTAGATGAACCCGCGGCCGGAATGAATCCTAAGGAAGTTATGGGCTTGGTAGACCTAATACGCAGTGCAAAACGAGAATTTAATTTAACAATAATACTCATCGAGCATCAGCTTCGTCTGGTTGAAGCATTATGCGAGGAAGTTACCGTTATGAATTTTGGTCAGGTAATTGCCCGAGGAACTTTGGCGGAAGTGCAAAATGATAAAACGGTTATAAAAGCCTATTTGGGCGAAGGGGAGGTAGGCTGATGGAGCTAGTGTTAGAAGTAGAAAACTTGGAGGTTTCCTATGGCGGTATCAAAGCATTGCAGGGAATTTCATTTCATGTTGCCAAAGGTGAAATTGTAACGCTGATTGGCGCCAATGGTGCTGGTAAGTCCAGTACTCTGCGGGCAGTTTCGGGAATGATCAGAGCCAGTGGCGGACGGATAAATTTTAAAGGAAATGATGTAACCGGCTTAGCATCGCATTCGATTGCCGGATTAGGCTTATCTCATGTCCCGGAAGGCCGAGGGGTTTTTACCCGCTTGACGGTGGAAGAGAACTTAGGTGTGGGAAGTTTTATTCGCGATGATAAAGAAGGTATAAAAAAAGATATGGAAACAGTTTATGAGCTTTTTCCACGTTTGCAGGAAAGAAAAAAACAGTTGGGCGGAAGTTTATCGGGCGGAGAGCAACAGATGTTGGCCATTGGCCGGGCAATTATGAGTGGCGCCGATACTCTTCTATTAGATGAACCCTCGATGGGACTGGCACCGCTAATTGTTCAGGACATTTTTTCGATAATCAAACATATCAATGCTGTAGGAAAAACTGTGTTGTTGGTAGAACAGAATGCCAACCAAGCTTTGAAAGCTTCTCACCGGGCGTATATAATGGAGACCGGTAGAATAGTAATGTCGGGCAATGCCGATAAAATGATTCATGACCCGGAAGTGAAAAAGGCTTATCTAGGCGGACATTAATTGGCTTGGTTTCCGTAATCGACACTGGCTAAATTTATTGGGCTGAATGTAATATTTATAAAAAAAGAGAAAGAAAACAGGAAATAAGCATAAAGGATGTGGTGGAATTAAAGTATATATTAAGCCATGTGCAGCGTTTAGTAGAAATTTTACAGGATATGCTTCCGACAACAACCGGATAGTTGTTGAAGTTGAGCTTAATTGCACAATATTGGACTTGAAAACGATGCTCGATTTGCCGCCTGGTGAAATAGATTTAATTCTTGTTAATGGTATCGTTCGTGATGACACATATTTGTTGCAGGAACATGATTTAGTCCTGTTTGTTCCGGTAATTGCCGGTGGCTAATACTAATTGGTGACGGATAGAGGCTGATGAGCTGTAACGCTGAATTGAGGTGAGTAAGGTGAAAGGATTTTTTGGAAAATTATTACGAGTTAATCTTACCGACAAAACATATCACGCCGAAAATATACCGGATGAAATATTTAAGCGCTATTTAGGCGGTAAAGGATTGGGATCATATCTGCTTTTGAACCAAGTGCCGCCGGGACTAGATCCGCTAAGTCCGCACAATAAATTGATTTTTACAACCGGTCCGATAACGGGAACAATTCTGCCCGGCAGCAGCCGCTATGGAGTATTCAGTAAATCTCCTTTAACCGGATTATATGCCGAGTCCTATTCCGGGGGGAAAGTTCCTGTAGCAATGAGAAATACCGGTTATGATGCAATTATTGTGGAGGGGTGTTGTGAAACACCGGTATATTTGGTGATTAATGATCATGAAGTTATATTCAAAGATGCAAGTCATGTATGGGGAACAGATACTTATACAGCTGAAGACACCCTGCATCATGAAAATCCTGTTGCAGGCGCTCAAGCGATAGTAATTGGGCCGGCCGGTGAACAACAGGTAAGATTTGCCTGTATCGAAAATAATTATTGGCGCTCAGCGGGCCGAACCGGCATGGGGGCAGTGATGGGCTCCAAGCGATTAAAAGGAATTTTGTTTTACGGCAATGCCAAGTGTGAAATTGCCGATGCCGACCTGCTAAAGCAAGATGTAAAAGAACTGGCGTTAAAAGCTAGAGATAATCCGGGAGTAAAAACTTATCAGAAGTTTGGCACTCATATAATGGTAAAAACAATGAATGAGGCGAAGGCTTTTCCAACCCGTTACTGGTCCGCAGGAACTTTTGATAAATGGCGGGATATCAGTGCGGAAACTCACCACCGAGATTTTAAGGTACAATCACATGCCTGTCCAAGCTGTTTTTTAGCATGCGGAAAAATGACGGAGGTGTTGACAGGGCCTCGGGCAGGTCTGAAAATTGAAGGGCCGGAGTATGAAACATTGTATGCTTTCGGTGGGCTATGTTGTATTGATAAGCTTGAAGATATTGTTTATCTAAATGATTTGTGCGATCGAATGGGAATAGACACTATAACAGCCGGCAATTTAGTTGCTTTAGTTATGGAAGCTTCAGCGCGCGGACTGATTAACTATCAGCTTTGTTATGCTGATACAGCCGGGGCAGCCCGGCTTATTGAAGAGGTAGTGTCCGGTGATTCTGAATTTGCCCGGGATCTAGCCATGGGCATTAAACACTTTAGTGCTAAATGGGGTTTAGATGAACTTGCTGTCCATGTAAAGGGACTGGAACCTCCGGGTTATGATCCGCGAGTCCTGAAAGGTATGGGGTTAGCGTATGCAACATCTACCCGAGGAGCCTGTCATTTACGGTCGACATTCTATAAACCAGAACTAAGTGGAATAATCGATCCGAGTGTTGTCGAAGGTAAAGCAGCATTGTTCATTGAGTATGAAAACAGGCTAACCATATTTAATACCTTAATAGCATGTGTCTTTTTCAGAGATTTGATGTTGTGGAATGATCTTATTAATATTTTAAAAGCTTATACCGGAGTTGAATATTCAAAAGAAGACTTAAACTGTATTGCCAATAATGTTATATCTTTAACAAGAGAGTTTAATGCCAGAGAAGGGGCAGGGAAGTCAGCTGACACTCTACCGCCAAAACTTTTCTCCGATGCAATAAATGACGGAGAACATCAAATAACTCCTGAACAGTTACGCTATATGGTCGATGATTATTACCGGCTGCGTGGCTGGGATGAGGATGGATGGCGAATTGATCCGATAGATAATTGTAATGAATTTATTAAGCCGGGCAACGAATAAAAGTTGTTAACCGGCTTTAATAAATTCCTGCAAGTATCTTTGAGAACCTTTCCGGCAAAATCATTGATATTCGGACACATATTGTCGGAATTTTTAAAATATGATAGTGTAATAATAAGGAAATAATTTTATCAGGGAGGTGTTTCCATGGCCAAAGATAAGAGGTGGAATCCTTATATTGCCGGTGCGCTAAGCGGGCTGATTTCAATTTTCTCTGTCTTTGCTGTTGGCCATTACTTGGGTGCTTCAACCAGCTTTGTAAGAACCACAGGTATGCTTGAGAAATTTATTAATCCTGAACGAATTGCCAAAATGGATTATTTTATCAAAGTATCTCCGAAAATTGATTGGCAATGGATGTTTGTTGTTGGTATTTTGATTGGATCATTTATTGCAGCAATAACTTCCGGTACTTTTCGGCTGCAAGCAGTTCCTGATATGTGGCACGCACGGTTTGGATCTTCGGTTCTAAAACGTGGCTTAGCGGCATTCACTGGCGGCGTAATTGCAATGTTCGGTGCCCGTCTAGCTGATGGCTGCCCCAGTGGGCATGGGTTAAGCGGGACTCTTCAACTGGCTGTAAGCGGGTATATTGCTTTGATTTGCTTTTTTGCCGGCGGGGTTTTAATGGCCAGCTTTCTGTATCGGAAGGAGGGCCAGCTATGAATCAATTAACCTATGGTCTGCTTACCGGGATAATGTTTGGCTTTTTTCTGCAACGGGCAAGGGTTATCCGCTATGATATGCAACTTGCAGCATTGCGCTTACAAGACTTTACTATTTTCAAATTTATGCTTTCGCATGTATTAGTAGCTATGGTTGGAATTTATTTCCTGAACGATCTGGGCCTTGTTAAACTGTCTATCAAGGCTACTGTACTTGGCGGGGTAGTTTTAGGCGGATTAATACTGGGAATAGGCTGGGGCTTATTAGGGTATTGTCCGGGTACGTCATTAGGGGCTTTAGGCGAAGGACGTTTGGATTCAATATGGGGGATCATCGGTATGGCAGTAGGCGCCGGACTTTATGCCGAGGCTTATCCCTATTTAAGTAAGTCAGTTCTTACCTGGGGAAACTATGGAAAAATTACTGTTCCGCAAGTTTTAGGAATAAATCATTGGCCGGTAATTATCGGCGTTGCTGTTGCTTTTCTAGGACTATTGTACTTGCTGGAAAAATACGAGAAAAAATCCCGTTATTCTCGGCCGGCCAGTATATCAAAACATAGATAAGGTTTGTTATAGACGGCAGAGAATACTGCAGGATTATTATTAAGTTGTTTTGTGCCCTACTTTAGATCAAGTAGGGCACGTTTGATTTTGATTTGCCATCTTCCAGGGAAATTAGGCAGGAGTCTATTACTTGATTACAGAAAACACTAACTCAGACGAATACCGATTAAGTGCTTTGGTTGTTACTTGCGCCGTTATGCTTTAATTTTGTCAGTCTAAGGAGAAATGAATGTGACAGCATATGTTTATATATTACGATGTGATGACGGAACTTTATACACTGGGTGGACTTCTGATTTAAGTCTTCGTATCAAAAAGCATAATAACGGAACTGCGGCCAAATATACCCGGGGGCGCCAGCCGCTTAAGCTTGTGTATTTTGAAGTTTTTCCGGATAAGATTATGGCTCAAAAAAGAGAATATGCCATTAAGCAATTATCTCGAGCCGGAAAAAATGAATTAATTGAAAATTTTACAGTCAACAGTGATTTTGTATGATAAAATTAATTAATCGGCATGTCAATTTATGAAAGCAAAAAGAATATTATGGCAAAAATTAAGTAAAAGAGAAATGTTAGTAGGGTGGAGAATGAATAAAAAAAGCCTGTTAGTATGTTTAGTCTTGCTAATTTGTTTTGTACTTTTTAAAGGTTCCAATTTTTTTTCACATGTTGTTGATGGTAGCACAACTAAAGTGATAATTACGGAAAAACGCGAACCGGTTACGGTTAACAGTCAAGCGCTCAAATCAAAAGTTATTCCAAGGGCTATTCCGATATTAATGTATCATTCGATAAGTGACGAAAAAAACAACGATGCGGTTATCAGTCCGCAGCGTTTTAAAGAACAAATGGAGTACTTGTTTCGGCATAATTACCATCCGATTACTTTTGACGAACTATATGCTTATCTGACAAATGAACCGAATTTACCGGATAAACCGGTTGTAATAACTTTTGATGATGGTTATCGTGATACTTATCAAATTGCATTGCCGATTTTAAAACAATATGCCTTTAAGAGTGTGCTGTTTATTCCAACTGGTGAGGTTGGCAAACGTTTAAGCTGGCAGGAATTGCGAGAGATGAAGGCAGCCGGAATGGAAATCGGCTCGCATGGTGTAACTCATCAAAGCTTAGCCGAATTAACTTACGACCAACAGCTACAGGAAATCAATGAATCGAAAAGGCTGCTTGATAAGAATTTGAACCAAACAACGCGTTATTTTTGTTATCCTAACGGCAGCTACAATCAAGATACTTTGCGTTTATTACAAGAAGCAGGGTTTGTTCTGGCGGTTACAATTGAACCGGGCTGGGCTTCGCCGGAAGATAATCCATTATTGCTTAATAGAGTGTGGCTGGGAAATTCTGTTGATTTAGTTCATTTTGAGGAAAGACTTACAAAACAGGACTATTCAATTTTATAATTAGCAATAAAGGGGACAAGTAATGATAATACGTTTTTTTCTTTCCAATATTTATATCCGGTTTATAGTTACTAACATCATAATATTTTTTGTAACTGCACCGATAATAGTGCTGTTTGGCCCATTCCAAAATATTAAGAGCGGAGTGGTTGGGGCAATAATGACGTCCCGTCACCCTCACTATATATCATGGTTGTTTACAGATAAGGAAATGAAAGAAATTTTAGGTGACTATGCCAACACGGCGCAAATCAGACAGGATCTGTTTAATTTTGCAAAGAGGCAAGATAAATCTTTGCGATTGGTCAGTATCAATAGTAATCGTTTCCATGGCTTCTTATTAGAAATTCCCGATCCAGCCCGCTTAAAGGTCGCTACAGCCCGCGATCTTCAGGAAAAAGGCGATACGGTTAGCACGATTGCAATAAATAACAATGCAATTGCGGCGATAAATGCCGGCGGTTTTTATGATCCGGAGGGCACCGGTGTCGGCAGATTGCCGTATGGCATAATCGTTCAGGAAGGCAGATTTTTGATCGGCGGCGATATTGTTGAAAGAGTTGATGTTGTTGGTTTTACTAATAAAGGGGTTTTGATTGCCGGGAAATATTCGCCGGCCGAAATGCACAAATTAGGCCTGACTGAAGGGGTTACTTTCGGACCGCCGTTGATTATTAACGGTAGAAAATTGATCAAAGAAGGCGATGGCGGATGGGGTGTAGCTCCGCGCACTGCCATCGGACAGCGTAAAGATGGCACTGTTTTGCTGCTGGTAGTTGATGGACGTCAGCCGGGATACTCGATTGGCGCGACATTGCTGGACGTACAAAATATTCTTTTTGAGCAAGGGGCGTTCGTTGCAGCTAATTTAGACGGTGGTTCAAGTACAACGATGTTTTACGACGGAAAAGTAGTGAATAAACCTTGTGATATGTTGGGAGAACGTATGATTCCCACTGCATTTATTGTTAAATAGTAAGGAGTGAAGCTGTGAATATATCACCTAAATTAATTGCCGGTGTGCTGGCAAGTTGTCTTCTCCAGCTCAGTATTTATATATATTTTGATCAAGTATTGTTGGCTCCGGCTTCTGCTTTTCAGGTTTCGGCTTCACCAGGTTTCAATGAAGTTACTTCCGGAAAGGCTTACTATTCTTATGATCGTCGCTATATGGCCATTGTTCAGGCAACTGATTTAAAAATATATAAAATGCCTGGCAAGCAATTAATTCGCACCGTTAAGTTGGATGGTCAACGCCAACTATCGTTTTTTAAGTGGTTGGAAGACCGCAACTTGGCATTGATGGGGTTAAACTATAATGAACCTTCAGGTAGCAGCCGTGTGATTTTGACCCAGTTGAATCCTGTGAGCGATGGGCATGAACTGGCAACAACGATAAAAGGTTTGCCGCGGGATAGTAAATTTGCCGACGTAGTTTATTCGACTGCAACTAATGTTATCTACATGCAAGTACAGGTCTCTGAAAATCCAGTATTATACCGGCTATACCGCACCGACGCTAATCATGATTTGAAACGAATTTACTTAAATACCAGCCGGATTAACCGGATCGGAGTATTGTACGACCAAGACTTTCTTATTTTTGATGATTTAATTGGCAACACAGTAATTGCACGGCATGGTGACGGAAGTTGGCGAATCATTTCACCGGAGGTAGGAAAATATCGATTGGTGAGTGTCGATAAAAAAAATCACATTAATATTGCTAGGCTTAATACTAATGGCTTGGTGCAAGAAGTTTTGACTGTTGATGTTAAAGGTAAGATTTTATATAAAAAGAGTTTGTCTACGCCGTTAAATATAAGTCATGTGAAATAAATTCTTGTTACCAGTACTATCTGGTTTTCTCAGTGATAAATAAAAGAGTAAGAACCTTAATAGTTCTTACTCTTTTTATCATTTTTTATCCCACTCAATACAAGCGGCGCCAACTGCTGCGCCTGCAGTAATCGGGATACCCAAGGCAAGTAATGCGCGTTCGACTGAAGACAAAGTTTTTATGATTTCCGTAATGCAGATATTGCCCATATGACCAATACGAAATGCTTTGCCTTTAAGTTCGCCAAGAGAACCTGCCACTACAACTCCGTATTCTTCCATTTTCAAGCGAAAAGCGCTGTCATCTACTCCGTTGGGATATTTACCTACCGTCAAGGTCGGAGCTAATGCATCTTTTACTGTTACCGGTTCAATGCCAATTGCAGCTAATCCCGCACGCATACTGCGGCCGATTCGGTCATGGCGGCTATAACGGGATTCAAGACCTTCAGCCAATATGATTTTTACGGATTCGTTTAATGCCATAATTAAGTTAACCGGCGGTGTTGCAAAATATAAACTGGGGTTTTCCATTATTGGCAGCCAGTTTTTCCAGTCACAATAATAACTAGGTACGTTACCCATCTCTTCGCGGCGGTTCAATGCTTTTTCATTGAAGGCAACCATAGTTAGTCCGGGTGGTGTACCAAATGCTTTTTGGCATGTTGTTACAATGATATCTATTCCGTAGTCTTTCATTGGTTCAGGGATCCCGGCACTGGCACACACTCCATCGAGAATAAATAGTGTATTGTATTTTTTGGCTAGTTCGCCGACTTCTTTCGGCTGGGACATAACACCTGACGAAGTATCAACATGAGTTAAGGTTAATGCCGCGTATTTTTTACCAGCTAAGTGAGCTTCAATTGTTTCCAGAGAAACCTTTTGGCCTACCGGGCAGCTTAGGACATCCGCTTTAATGCCGAGTGCTTTAGCTACTTGGGCATAACGGTCGCCAAATACTCCATGGGTTACTACTAATATTTCTTCTCCGGCACGAACGGTATTGATTAAAGCCATTTCCATCGAAAGCGTTCCCGCTCCGCCAATTACTATCATATGGTCTGCTTGGAAAATTGTTTTTAATCCAGTCAGGCATTCTTTGTAGATTGAAACGAATTCTCCATAAGTATGGCCGAAAGTCTGTTGGGACATAGCCTGCCGGATGGGGTCGGCTACCGGTGTTGGTCCGGGAATCATTACCAATGGTTTATTGTTGATCATTTATATCTCCCCTCTCTATAAAGACGTTAATACCCAATATATTTTTACGACAGTAGACAAAAAAGTCCTGCATTTCCATTTTGGTAAGCAACACACTTTTATCAGGCGAATCACATAATATGAAATAAAAGCGCTCACGAAAGGAGTATGAGAGGTGAGTACAAAAAAATACCAAAAAAAAATTAGATATCATCGAGCTCTTGATGAAGTAGGCCGAAAGTGCTTTTATAATAATCCTAAATACTGCTGCGCGTGTGCCAAAATACGTGGTGGGCCATTAGCTCCCGGTATAAACGGCAGCGTATTCTTTCAAGATGTGCCTTATGGTGTTTTTGTTACCGCAGAAATTTGTGGATTACCTGAATATCAGCCCGCACATAACGGTATACAGCCTATTGGCCCTCACGGATTTCATATACATGAAGTAGGAACTTGCGAAGTCGGTGATCCCAAAACCCCATTTTTGGCAGCCGGCGGACATTGGAATCCAAATGGTCAGCCCCATGGTAATCACGCCGGGGATTTTCCGGTTTTGTTCTCAAATCATGGTATGGCAATGATGACATTTCTTACTGATAAATTTGCTGTAAAAGATGTTATTGGGAAAGCAGTTATAATCCACCAAAATCCGGATGACTATCGGTCGCAGCCGGCCGGTAATGCCGGCAAGAGACTAGCTTGTGGAGTTATAAGGCAATGCAATAACGCCTAGAGGTTTATTGGTTTACAGCCACTCGTTATTAATTAACGAATGGCTGTAAAAGTTTTTAGGACGTTATAAGTTCGTTAAAGTGACTAAAGCGGCATGACACAGTAATAAAAAGTATCTAGTGCCCGCCTTCAAATAATAAAATAAAAATAGCATTTAGCCTTGCTATCCGTACGTAATAGGTCTAAAATATAATAAATTAATTACAAATAAGAGGTTAATATGCGGACTGAACAATTAAGTGAAAATTTCAAAGGCATGTCTTCGGCAGGCGGGGCGTATTTTTTATGGGGGATCTTACCGGTGTATTGGAAGCTTGTCAAACAGGTACCTGCGCACGAGGTGCTCGCCCACCGGATTATTTGGTCTTTCTTTTTTATGATTTTTATCATTGTAATAACTAAACGTACAGGACCATTAATAAACGAATTACGACAAATCATTGCTGATTCAAAGAAAGTAAGTTTTGTTGCAATAGCATCATTATTGATAAGTATTAATTGGTTTACATATATTTGGGCAGTTAATGACAATCGTATTGTTGAGACAAGTCTTGGTTATTACATAAATCCTTTAGTGAGCGTATTATTGGGTATTATAGTACTGAAGGAAAAGTTGTCTTTTTGGCAAATTGTTTCTTTTGTTTTGGCAACAATTGGCGTTATTTACATGACTTATAATTTTGGGTCGATTCCATGGGTAGCGTTGTTGTTAGCCGCGAGCTTTGGTCTGTACGGACTGTTCAAGAAAATGGTCAATATTAAGGCTCTTACCAGCATTACTTTGGAGACACTTATTATTTCGCCGATTGCCTTCATATATTTAACTCATTTAGAGAAACAAGGTTTAGGAGTTTTTTACCATGGCGTATGGAGTATATCAGGATTGCTTATTGGAACAGGTATAGTAACGGCGATACCTCTTTTGCTGTTTGCGAACGGGGCGAATCATCTGCCGCTGAAGATACTGGGATTTTTGCAGTATATATCGCCGACTATTGCTTTGATTATTGGTGTTTTTGTGTATCATGAAGCTTTCACAGCTACTCATTTAGTTTCGTTTAGTTTTATTTGGTTGGCGCTGACGGTGTTTTCGCTATCCCGCACCAAACCGTTTGTGTGGTTTGAAGAAATAGTCATGCGGAAATACATTGTTGCTTGCCGAAAATGATTTAGTTTAAGCCGATTGCGCCAAATTACCGATTTTGATGTTAATCAAGTCTATACTATTTTACATAACAAAAGCTATTTGGATTTGTCCAAATAGCTTTTGTTATGTTTCGAGGTCTTGGTCAATAAAATCGAAGGACAAGAATAATACGCTTATTTGATCTCTGTATCGCCTGTGTGCCCCAGTGAATTGTCAGGGACAGGATATGAGCCGGTTTATTTTATAATTAATTTAAATTAACTTCTTAAAAGTAATCTTTTGTAGACTGGGGGAAGGAAATAGCGCTGATACACTAGAATATCTCAGGATAGTATTTGATTATTTTTCCAAGATGATTAAGTGCTATGTGCGAGTTAAAACGTTAGGTTTATTTAAGACTATTTAACAGGAGGAAATCATGAAAAAAACAGCTTTAATTTCATTGTGTATTATTGGAGTATTGATTGTTATGATATCAACGGCTTCTGCTGCTGAAGCCAAACTAGGAGTTGTCAATTATAATTATGTATTAAGCAAATCCAAAGCCGGCCAGGAAGCAGATGTTGAAATCAAAGAATTAATAAAAGAAAAGCAAGAAGCGGCGCAGGAGCTTGCTGAGAAAGTTCAAAATCTAAAAAAAGAATTAGCAGCGGTACAGGATGATGACGCGAAAAAAACAAAACAGCAAGAACTGGTTAAGGCAGTACAGGATTATCAAAAGACGGTTGCAGCAGCAAACAGCGAAGTCAGAAGTAAGACACTTGAATTGAGAAAAAAGATTTTACAGGAAATACAGGCAATTATCAGCCAAATTGGTAAAGAAGGCAATTATGTTATGATTGTTGATACTTCAGTGGTTCCGTTTTACCAGACGGCTATTGATCTTACCGGCGAAGTACTTAAAAAATATGATGCTAGCAAATAGTTTTGGCCTTATACTGTTAGAGGAGCGATCAGAATGTTAAATAAGGAATTTTATACTGATGGAATAGGTAATATTTATGTTTCAGGCAATACGGTGAGAATTGACTTTGTTAGTCAAGATCCGGCTGCGCAGACTGAAGCAAACAAACCTGTTTATTATATTAGTGGGCGGGCTGTTATGACGTTAGATGGATTTCTGCGATCGATTTCAGTTCAGGAAGATATTTTAAAAAAGTTACTCGAGGCTGGAATATTAAAGAAAACAGAAAACGTTGAATCCCAACAGCCATTACAAGAATCTTAATAAACACTGCGATATCCTAAGGAGGATCTGATGAGTTTAAATATTGTATATTTATATCACAGCGGTTTTTTAATAGAAACCGATGATACTATGGTAGTAATTGATTATTATAAAGATCCTTCTAAGACAATTAAGAATAGACTGCGACAGGAAAAGTATACGTTTATTCTGAGTTCACATAGTCACAGTGATCATTTTAACCCCGATGTCTATGGCTGGGCTAAATATATTACGCAATATTACTTGAGTGATGATATCCTTATTTCCAGTTCTTTAGCAAGTGAAAAAGCCGTATTAATGCAGCCGTATGAAACAAAGTCATACGGCGCGTTTACCGTTAGTACGTATGGTTCTACTGATGCTGGTGTATCATTCAGCATTGAAATGGGCCGCTGGCGGATTTTTCACGCCGGTGATTTGAATTGGTGGCATTGGCATGAAGATACTTTGGCAAATCAACAATTAGCGGAACGTAATTTTAAGTTGGAGTTAGACCGCATAAGCAACCTGAATTTTGATGTTGTGTTTTTTCCGGTTGACAGCCGCTTAGAACAGCATAAAACATTAGGGGTCGAAGAATTTTGCCGTCGGGTAAAAACAGATAAGCTGATTGCCATGCATACCTGCGGACAAAAGTGGCTGCCTAGCGGGAGTTTTTTGCAGCAATATCCCCAACTTTCGGTTTGGTGCCCGGATATATCTGGACAAAGTATTAATTTGAATCGTCAGTAGCAAACGACTAAATTTTTTCAGTACGAAAAAACCCGCTTTCATGCCTAATGGCTTGAAAGCGGGTTTGCCGTTTTAAATCTTACTCCTGCAATAGGAGGTTGGCTTTAATAGCGTTTGTTTTTATTAAAGCAGTCACTGCAGTAAACCGGACGGTCACCGCTTGGACGGAACGGAACTTGGGTTTCTACACCGCAAGCTGCACATACCGCAGTATGCATTTCGCGTTGTGGACGATTACCGCCACGACCGAAACCACCACTGTTTTGTTTGCGTGCTCTCCGGCAATCAGGGCAACGACCAGGTTCGTTGGTAAATCCCTTTTCCGCATAAAATTCTTGTTCGGCAGCGGTGAATACGAAATCTACTCCGCAGTCACGGCAAGTTAAAGTTTTGTCTTGAGCCATATTGTAGCCTCCTCAAATGGATTGCCCAAATAGCTAATGGAGAATCATGACTTCCCATCCATAAGATTGAGAAGGACAACTGACTTCACTGGGTCTATTTTACTGGGCATATTACAATATACATGAATTTTATGCAAATGTAAAGTGTTTTTCAGAATTATTTTGATAAGCGTCCGGCTAGTTGGCCCAAAATAGACCTTTGATGGTTTTTAGACACTTGACATCGCTGCAAAAAAAGGAAAATAACAGCAAATAGAGAAGTACCTAAAAAATTACATTATTTTAATTTCATGCGGGACAGGGAGTTGTATAATACCGATTGGTGACCAAAGCGTTATGTAAGGAGCGATAGGTAATGAAAATGCAGAGAAAATGGCGGCGTGCGTGGCGCCGAGGGAAACCAAGCTACATGAAAACCTGCAGGAGCAAGGTTGTTAGGTTAAATAAACGTCCTCGTTACCGGGTAGTTAACAGCCGAAATTTATCTAAAGTTGCTGCAATCATTACACTCTTTAATTTATTTACAACTGAGCCGGTATTGGCTAATCAGATTGTTATCGATGGCAAAACCCAAACAAAAATTAACGTTAATGGTAAAATTACGGATGTTTTGACCGAATCTGTTCGCGGTAAAACCGGGTTCAATTCTTTTTTGAATTTTTCGGTTGATGAAGGAAACGTTGTAAATTTGTATCTTCCCAATGGCACAGAAAATTTACTGAATTTAGTGCATTTGGAGAAATCCTACATTAATGGTTTGCTAAATTCGATTAAAGACGAAAAAATTGGCGGTAATGTATATTTTCTTAATCCTCATGGGTTTGTGGTAGGTAAAACCGGGGTAATGAACGTTGGTTCTTTGACGATGCTGTCTCCTACTAAGAATTATATGGACACCTTTTTTACGACCGGCGGGCCTTCCAGCGAGGCTGTGGATATGGTAATGGCAGGTACGGTTCCGGTCAGTGAAAAGGGACTTATTGCCGTGCAAGGTAAAATATATGCCGGTAAAGATATTAATATTAAGGCCGGTAATATAACCAACAGTGGTACTATAGCTACCGGAGCAAAGTTTACTTGTAAGTCGGTGGACTTCAGCGATGTAGTAAATGTTAATGATATGGCTAATGGTACGAAGGTGGCGGTTACTAACGGCAAAATTGAAATTGTCGCTGCCGGCGATGTTGCTAATAGCGGCAGGATAATTGCCAATGGCTCAGACGGAATTAATGGCGGCAATATTACCATTAAGGCTGGCAACAATATTGCAATTAATGATGGATCGCAAATATCGGCGCATGGTCAGGGACAGAATTCCGCCGGCGGACAGGTCTTCGTATATGCCGGTAATGACGCCGAATTTAATCAAGGAGCGGTAATAGATGTGCGTGGTGGCGATAAATCAGGTGACGGCGGATTCGTTGAATTTAGTGCTAAGCGTACAGTGAACTTAAACGGTGGAATTTTCCGCACGGCGGCCCGCACAGGGTCAAACGCTGGATCAGTGCTGGTTGATCCGGAAAACCTTAATATTAATACTAACCAGTTGGCGTCCGATGACCACAGCGGCGATAGCAATTGGTCCAGCGGCAGCTGGATTTTTACGGCCGATAATTCTATTACGGTAGCACCGGGAGTTATTATTTCCAGCCGCCGGCTTGCCGATGGCAGCAATCAGTTGACCGGTAACTCAATCGGTGATTCCGGGAATATTAGCCTAACTGCGCCCAATATAACGTTAGGTGCGGGTTCAATGCTGCTAAGTTTTGCCGACTCAGGCTATACCGGCGGTGATATAACGCTGACGGCGGACAGCAGCGACCATGGTGCCGGTCCGGCTAATGCAGCGGCAAAAATCGAAATCAATGGAGCTACGCTCAAAGGTAAAAACATAACGGCTACTGTTACGGCCGATGCCGGTTATAATTGGGACGGATCGGCCGGCGACATAGCCCAAATGGCGGCAACCGAAGTGGGAAGCTCCTTGTTGTTTGGCCTTACCGGGGTGATGTCGGCGTAGCCATGTCATCCGGAACGAGCGAACTGACGGTGGGAGCGGATTCGGTCTTAGAGGCAACCGGCGGCAGTACGACCAGCGGCAGTGTCAATCTGTCGGCCAATACCCAATCATCGGCCGAATCACTTAAAGCTGGGCTGGGGGCTTTTTCAGCCAATAAGCTGTTTAATGTCGGCTTTGTCTATGGCAAAACTGATGCTAATGCAACGGTGAAGGTTAATTCCGGCGCAACGATTAAAAGCGGCGATTTGAATATTACGGCCAGCAACAAAGCTGTGCTTGATGTCAGTGTATACGGTTTTTCAACTTCTACGGAAGTTAATTCGGCAATTGCCGTTACCGATGCCAACGTCACAGCTACAGCTCAAATTGACGCCGGGGCTAACATCGAAGTGAATAAAAATGTGGTGGTACGGGCTTATAACGAAAGCAGTTTTAATACTTCAGCCTTGGCAATGGCTTTGGAACAGGGCTCCGTGGGAGTCGGGGCGGCCGTGACAACGTTAAATACTAATGCTACAGCCAGCAATGCTGCCAATTTAACGACTGACGGACTGCAGTCGGCCACAATTGATGCGGTGGATAAGATTACGAAAAATACTGTGAGTTCCGGTGGTACAGCCGGCTCAAGTGCGGTGGTCGGCAAGACTTTAGTGCCGGTATTAAAAGGGGTAGATTCGGCTGTAACTAAAATATCTAATAAGCTTAGTTCCTCACCGGTGAATATGGATGAATCGACCGGGGTGACTTCTAAGCCTAAATTAGCGGCAGCAATAACCTACACTGATAACAATCATAAGTCAAATGCCTCAATTGCCGGCAATACACAAATAGATGCGGCCAAAGATGTTGTTGTTTCCGCAGTATTGGAAGATGCTTTAATTCGGACGCACGCTATCAGTGAAGTAGCGGGTAAAGCTAATGATCCGAATAACCCCGGTGCCAAGTTAGACCTTAGTGCGGCCGTGGTGGTTGGTTTATTTGATCATCAAGCCAAAGCCCATATTGGTGAAGGGGCCAATATCAGCGGTCAGCATGTCGGAGTTCAGTCAGCCGTTAAGATCCCCTATGATATTACCTGGGCTAAATGGGACGGGATCAGCACAATTCTCAGCAAACTGAACGGCAATTTAGGTGTTGCCAACGGAATGTTAACCGGTTTTGCCAACGCTCAATCAGCGACAACCGGACTGGGCTTGGCCGGCGCAGTAAGTTATCTTAATTTTACCAATACCGGCACAGCCAGCATTGACCGGTCGGCGGTGATAACTATCAAGCCGGGTGCGGTCAATACATGGACAACAACCATGACTGACAGTCGGCTTAATTACAGTGCAACGTTGAATTGGGCGGCACCAGTTAATATTAAAACCGATATTGATATTGAGGGTGTTTATGCTGCCGGCAATATTTCATTGTTATTGAACGGTGCCGGCGGTGATCCCGGGGCAACGTCGGTCGGCGGAGCTTATAGTCAGGTAAACTATGATAATACGGCTAAGGCCTATATTGCCGAAGGAGTAACAGTTGGGCAGCAAGATGGTGAAGCAGCCGTTGACGTAGCCGTAGAAGCTGCGAATAAATCAAATTTAATTGCCATTGCGCCTAGTGCCGGGCGCGGCAGCAGTTACGGAGTAAATGCCATTTTTTCAATTGCGAATGTAACTGATGTAACCGAGGCGTCGGTGGATGATGAAGCGCGAATTGCGGCCGATAATTTATTAGTGCGGGCCAGCGAGGATGTAGTGGCTTGGTCGCTGGCCGGTGCTTTTACCAGTTCAGATAGTGCCGGGGTCGGGGCCGGCGTGGCCATTAATAATATCGGCACTGATACTTATGCCTTTATTGGCGATAATGATATTAATAATGCCACCGATAGTGATACTGACGGGTCGACGCTGGATTTGACCACCGGTCAAGTTTCGGCATCCGAGGTGGCAGTCGCTGCCCGCACAGACGGGAGAATTGAATCAATTGCTGTGGCCGGGGCGATGGCTTCATCCAGTGATCCTAGTGAAAAGCCCGGCAAAATATCGTCAGGTTTGCAAAGCGCTAAAGACGGACTTACTAATCTGGCCGGTAAAATTCCGGTATTGGGCAGCAAGCTTAGTTCCGGCGGCAGTTCATCAACACCGCCGGCCCAAAGCAGTCCTAAATTTGGGCTGGGCATTTCCGGCAGTTCGGCGGTTAATTTAACTGAACTAAATACGCGTGCTTATACCGACGGGGCTAAAATCATATTATCACCTACCGGGGCAACTAATTTGGCGGTAAGTGCGGTTAATGACACGGATATCGGTGCGATAAGCGGTTCAGCTTCATTAGTACGGGCTAATAACCCCAGTTCTTCGTTTAGCGCGGGAGTTGCCGGCAGTGTGGCCTTCAATGATATGGATAATACCACCGAAGCCTATCTTAACAGTTCGACGGTAGCAAATGCCCAGGATGTCGGCGTTTCGGCCTTATCCGGCGGTGAACAACTGGCAGTGGCCATCGGGGCTACCGTTAATGCCAGTGCCAATCAGGAAAAATCGGCCAGTGCCGCCGGGTCGGTTTCAATTAGCATTGCATCTAATACTACCTCGGCCCGTATTGAAGATAATTCGGTATTGACGGGACAAGCTGACGGCAGTGATCGCATCGTTGACGTAATTGCTTATGACCGGCTGCGGTTGGGTACCGGCGGCGGTTCATTGATTGCCGGGGGCCGGGCCGGAATCGGCGCAGCGGTTACTTATAGTGAAATTAGTAATACGGTGGAATCGATTGTGGCCGGGTCACAAATCAGTAATTATGATAACGTTAATGTGCAGGCTCTGACAGCAACGAAGATCGGCGCCGGCGGGGGCATGGCCGGGGTGAGCTGGGCCGATAACGGCGGCACCTTCGGCGGTGTATTTGTCTATAGCGATATCGGCAATACCGTACAGGCCAAAATTGAAGATTCAACGGTCACGACGGCTGCTAAAGTGGATGTGTCGGCAGCTGATATAAACAAAGTAGATGCGTATGATACTATTATTGACACTAATGACGGTGGTGTAGCCAATACGGAAAGTTTGGATTACGATGGGACGGAAATCGGCCAAACAGCCGGTACCGGCAGCAGTATTATCTCTGTGGCCGGCGTGATCCAAGGCGGAAAGAATAACCTGGGTGTTTCGTTTGCATATAATAAAATTCATAATAACTTTACGGCATTAATTGACAATTCGGCTGTTTCAGCGGGAACTGCCGGTGAAGTCAACGTAATCGCCCAGTCCCAGGCTAAAATGTTCGGTGCGGCGGTCGGCGTAGGTATTGCTACCGATAAATTCGCCGGCTCCGGGTCACTGACGCTCAATGAAATTGATAACAATATTACGGCAGAGATTACGGCTGCCGGCGCCAAGACTATTACGGCCGGTGAATTAACGGTGCAGGCTACCGACCAATCTAACATTGATTCACTGGCCGGATCGGTGACTATCAGCACCGGCAATGTCGCCGTAGGAGCCGCTGTAGGCGTAAATGACATCGGTAATACGGCCCAGGCCAAGATCAGTGGTGTAGATATTGATGTGCGTACCGCCACAAACGTAACTGCGCAAAACAACTCAACAATTCGGACGCTGTCGGCTGCAGCCGGCGGTTCGAAGGATTTTGCTTTCAACGGTTCGGCTTCGGCATCGACTATTACGAACATAACAAAAGCAGCAATTCAAGGCGCCAAAGCTGACGACAATACTAACAATGTAACGGTTCAGGCGACTGACGATGCCACCATCCAATCGCTATCCGGCGCGGCGGCTGTTTCCGGCAGTGCTGCGGCCGGTGCGGCGATTAGCGTTAACCAGATTGATAACACTGCCAGTGCTTATGTCAGCGGCAGTCTGGCCGATTCTCAATACCGATTAGCAAGTCTGCTTGTAGCTAGTGATTCGGACGAAACAATCAGCAGTCTGGCCGTGGGTATTGGCGGCGGGGTGGATGTCGGCGTGGCCGGCTCAGTTGCTGTCAACTTAATTGAAAACGATACAACCGCCTATATTGATGGCGGAGCTAAAATAATTGCCCAGAATAATATCGGAGTTATAGCCGAAAGTAACGATAAAATATCTTTAGCTGCCGGTACGGCGGGTATCGGAGTTTCGGCAGCCGGTGTGGGTGCTTCGGCGACGGTTAATACCATTGGCGGTACTACCGAAGCGTATATTGACGGACCTGATACCGAGGTATCGGCGCTGGCGCAGGACGGCACTAAAAAACTTACGGTAAATACCGGTGAACTGTCGGGCGAAGTAGATTTAGCAGCCGGGCTGGACATTGATGAGTATGGCCGGACGGATCTGGCAGCCTTGCGTTCCACTGAACAAGTTACCGGCTTGGCGGTGAATGCTGCCGGCACCCACAGCGTGGAAAATATAGTCGTGAATGTGGCCGGCGGCCAATATGCCGGCGTGGCCGGAACGAGCAATGTAAATGTCATTTCCGGCACGACCCAAGCTTATGTTAATGGAGCTAAAATTAATACTGCCAGTCCGGACCTTGCGCCGTCCGGGCGACAGGTCAATATCACCGCCGGTGATCATGCTTATGCCAATAATTTTGTCGGCAGCGTAGCTATTGGACCGCTGGGGGCCGGCGTTGGCGCCAGTGTTGATACCAGTGTTTTCAGCCGTACTACTAAGGCCTATGCCCAAAATAGTTCGGAGTTCCGTGCGCAGGACGGGGCAGTTGTCAAGGCTGCTTCCGGTCAAGGAGTTTCTTCGCTGGTGGTTAGCGGCAGCGGAGGAATCGTAGGCGTTGTGGGCACCGGATCGGTGGCTAAATTTACCGGCACTACCGAGGCTTATACTAAATCATCGACAGTATATACTTCCGATCTGTCAATTACTGCCGATCATGACAGCAAGTTCTTTGTTGCCGCCGGTGGCGTAACAGTCGGCGGGATAGCGGTAGCCGGAACATTTTCGGTGGGGTTGGATGAGAATATTACCAAAGCCTATATTGATAATTCTATTATTAACACAACTGGCGCGGTAGCTGTAACTGTTGCTAATAGTTCGGAAATGGATAACTGGGCCGTCAGCGGCAGTGGCGGCGGCGGTGCCGGAGTGGCCGGCAACGCGACGGTTAGTTTGATCAATAATACTACCCAGGCTTATATCACCGGATCAACTGTGGCTGCAGAGGCTGAGCAGGCTGATAGTTTAGCGGTTAGTGCGACTGACGAGGTTACGGTTGCCAATCGAGCCGGGGCCATCGGCATCAGTATTAGCGGTTATGGCGTAGGGGCCGGTGCGGCCGTTACTAAAGTTGACGATACGACTACTGCCTTTATTGAAAATTCCGGTATATATACGCAACAGGGGACAGCCATTGAAGCTTTGGCGACGCGCGATCTTGATACCGTTGCCGTGTCGGTCGGGGTCGGGAATACCGCCGGTATCGGCGGCACCGCAGCGGTTACCTTAGTTGGTCAGCAGCTTGACGGTGATGTCACCAGCGAATTAAATAAGGATGATAACGGCACTTTGTCCAATGTTGACGGCTTGACAGGCGGCAACCGGTTAACCGGCGATAATTTCAGCGCCGGCAGTAACCTTTCGGCCGAAGATTTGGCAGCTATTAATTATCAAAGTAAGTTTAACGTTACAACCAACCTTGATGCTGCATCCCTGCAATCGCGTACGGCGGCTTTGATCAGCGGCAATTCGAATATTCAAGCCGGCGGCGACGTAAAGCTTAGTGCTACCGAGCAGGATAAGGCCAGTATTAACGCCGGAGCCGGCGGATTTGGTTTCACGGGTATCGGCGGCGCGGTCGGTGTGATGAATATTAATAGTAATATTGACGCCTTAGTCATGGATACGGCCCAAATCACTACTACTAACGGAAAAATTGAAATATTGGCGGCAGCCGAGAAGTTATCAGCCGATGATACGGCGGCTAGTGTAGGCAGTTATCAGGGCAGTGCCGGTGCGGTGGCGCTCGGTGCTGCCGTAGCCGATGTTAATGTTACCAATAATGTAACTGCCCAGGCGGCTCGCGGGACTACTTTACGGGTTGACGGCGGCAGCGGAACATTAACTATTCAGGCGACTGACAACATGGATGTAACGGCTCAGGCCCAGGGTTATCAAGCCGGGGTGGCGGCGGCCGGCGCTGTTCTGGCTTATGCCGATAAAGACGGCGATACTACCGCGGCAATTAGCGACAGCGAAGCTGATCAATCGACCTCAACCTCTATCAATGCTGCCAGCGGACAGTTAACCGTAAAAGCACAGCGCAGTGGAAAGGTAGATGCTAAAACAATTGCCGGAGCCGGCGGGGTGTATGCCGGTTCCGGATCAGATGCCAAAGCGACCGATGATGGCCATGTTGCGGCTAAAATTGGCGACGATGTTAACCTGGCAGCCAGCCAGGCGGCAGTCGTGGTTGAAGCGACGGCTACGCCGCAGGTCAAGGCCGAGGCGCGCGGCTATAACGGTTCGATTTATGCCAGTGTAGGCGTAGCGCTGGCCCGGGCAACATCAACTCAGGACGTTAGGGCAACAATTGGTGCTGATGGCACTATTAGCGCCGACACGCTTGATGTTAAGGCAATTGTCGGTTTAAACGGGACCAAGCCGGCAACTGATTCATTCGCCGAGGCAATTAGCGGCAGCTTGCTGTTAGGGGTAAATGCGACGCAAAGCACCGCTCAGAATACTTCAACCGTTACGGCTGCAGTTGATTCGGATTTGTCTATCGGCAGTGGTACCAGTATTATTGCCGACAACACAACTTGGCAGGAGGCGGAAGTTACCGGCGTAGTTGCCGGAGCACTGGCCGCCGGTGGGAATGTTGCCAATGCTGCATCCGATACTACGACTACAGCAGTACTTGGTGATGTCAATGTTACTGGGGGAACCTTGACGGTGCAAGCTACCGGCACGGACGACAATTACGCCGACTCGACATCCGGCAGCGGCGGCGTTGTTGCCGGCGCGGCGGCAAAAGCCACTATTTCGTCGGATAGTAATACTACCGCCCAAATTGGCAACGGCGGCAGCGGCAAGACACTATCCGTTGCAGATTTGATACTTACAGCCGATCATGTTACGCATTTTAATGCCAAATCTTATAGTATTAATGCCGCCGTGGCCGGCATGAGCGGATCATATTCCCATAATGATATTCACTCTACCGTAAAAGCAAGGGTCGGAGCTAATAATACCATTAATTCTTCGGATGTCAGCCTTACGGCAAATAACTCGGTTGTACAACTGGGCAGCGGTTATAATGCTAAAGGCGGAGCCGGCGGGGTTGTTAACGGTTCGGCCGTGAAGAGTGTGACAACTGTTGAAGAAACAACGAATGTCGATATTGGTGTTAACGCAGAGTTAAACGTACTGGGCGATCCGATGAATGATCCTGGTAATCTGATGTTAAGCGCCCAAAATTATCTGAATGTCGATGATGAGGCAGTACTGACTACCGGCGGCGCCGTACAGGGTCCGTATGCCGAATCCACCCTCGATGCCGACTTGAACAGCAATATTAATGTGGGTAATCAGGCTACTCTGCGCAGTGTGGGCAAAATTGCCGCCGGCGCCTATACCGATGCGTACGGTGCCAATACTTCGCTGGTTAAGACCTATGGCGGCGTCGGTTTTGCCGGCGGCCACTCGGTCACTGACATCAATGCTAATGAACATGTAAATTTAGGTGATAATATTTATTTAATGGCGTATGGCAATATTAGTTTAATTGCCGGTCAAAGCGCTGACGGCTGGCGGCTGAATAACGTTGCTAGCAATGCCTTGACGGAAGTATATAATTATACGGCCGCACCGTTGGATACCGAACCTTATGCCAATGCCGAATCCACCCATCGGTCTAAGATAACTATCGGCAGCGGTACGCTGATTGACGGTGTTCATAATATTACATTGGCGGCCTATGATGGTGATGTAACTGCCAGCGGCAGCGGAACGGGGCATAATCCCTACTTGGAATTGTTAGGAACGGAGTCGTCGGACGGACATAGCAGCACCTCCACTTACGGCACTATAACTATGAACGGAACGGCTAAAGCCGGTATTTATCATGACCAGTCGGTCACCATCAGCAGCAACGGTACGGTGACGCTGGGTCCGACCAGCCAGCATATCCAATGGAGCAATGCCTCATTTAATCCGCAAAGTGAAATTCAAACGCAGATTGATAATCTTAACGCGCAACTGGCAGCGGCGGCTACTGACGATGAGCGGGAACAACTGCGGGGGCAAATCGACGTGTTGACGATGCTTAAAGCGTCGGTGGCCGGCGGAACCGTTCAAGCTGTGAGTATCGGTGAAGTTTATGCCGCCGGCGGAAATGTCATTGTCAGTGCCGATAGTTTGGCGGGTAACGGAACCCTGACGGCTTATGGGGAACCAACCATCACCATAACCAATGACAGCAGCAAATATTTATCACTCAATAATTTGTTTATTCCTGATGAGGATACCGGCGGAGCGGTTAAGTTTACTGGGTCCGGCAGCCGCACACAAGCTTTAATGGCCGGAATGACTTTAAATGAAATCGGTACCGGTTTAGCTTCCCGGATTGAAGTCAGCAATACTTATGATGCGGGCAGCAGTATTGGTCCGGCCATCTTTATCAACGAACCAATCAATAATTTGCGCGGCTTGGTGAAAATATTCAATCAATCCGGCAGTTTAGGCCAATTTGATGAAATTCGCGCTCAGCAAGTGCAGATTGATATTCATGGCACATATACGGTAAATATTCCTAATGGAATGTGGTTTGCCAATGCCGATCCGTTGACGGAATGGACGGGTTATGAGGCTTTGCCGGCTACGCCGGATGCTGCGATTGCCTATATCGTCAGTTCTCAATTTGGGTACAGTTCGACCGATGCGTTGAATAACTACTTGCGCGATCCGGATGGCCGAATGTACCCGCCGAAATCGGGCGGTAAGACCTATGTATTCTATAATATGCCGAATGTGTATGATACCGACAGTGATGGCCACGGCGGCGACGTCAAACTGTTTAACGGGTTTTGGATGAGAAAAGTTCCCGTAATGAGCCTGTCCAAGACCGGTAGCTATGCCAATGGGACGCACAGCGCCGGCAAGGGTATCTCGGCCGTACAGATCGGCATTAATGCCAAATATATTGATATTAATGGTACTATTAAAGCCGGCCGGCAAGGTGATCAGTCGATTCAGCTTAATGCGGCGCTGGATGCTTGGCTGAATGCCAAGCTGGCGGCCTACAATGCTTCCGGCGGTGAGTCGATTGTCGAAATTCCTACCACCTATGGCGGCGTTGCCTTATTGCAGACGGTCAATTCAAGCGATAAGGTAATTAAGGCCAGTTATGATTTGGCTAATGACCGGATAATTCTTGATGATGTTAATGCTTCCGGCGGTGGGTTCGTCTATCTGCATGGCCAGATCATGAGCAGTAACCGGTTGGGCTCGATCGAGGTTCTGGATGGATTCGGTGATGTGCGGATCAATAATCTGTCGTCACGGCCGTTGGTGGTGCAGGATATAGATACCGGCCATGATACAGTCGGCCAAGTAAAAATCGTCGATACCGGCAAACACCGTACTACCTGGTATGTTTACCGGTTAGGGCAAGGTCTGGCTGTTTATGATAATTCCAACGGCGCTGCCGACTATACTACAGCCCATTTAATCTCCAGTTCGACCGGCAATAGCAGCAGCTACCAGCCGCTGCTCGGCCAGCGCTATGAATGGACACGGGAGGCTACGCTAACCAGAGAATATTATACCGTCGAAGGGGATGACCCCGGTTTTTACCGTAAGCGGGTAACCGCATGGCAGTGGGTGATTCCGGATGCCGCGCAGCCCAATAATCCGTGGACGACCACAACCCGCGTGACTACCGGCAATAGCACCAGCTTGCCTTATTTTACTGAATCCATTAGCGGTAGTTATGGCGACATGATGACTTTAACTGTAAATTTTGACGACAGCAGTAAAGGCGTTCCCACCGGTTCGGATGATGATTGGATATATAAAATACCGCGCTGGGCTTCTATTAAGACGGTCAGCAGCATTAAGGCCGACAATTCGTTTGCCGTAAAATTTACCGGTAATGACCAGGGCAATGTCAATATTAATTCGGCGGCCGGAATTTTGCTAAACGGTTCGATCAGCAACACTTACGGCAATACTACCTTGACGGCCAATAACGCCAATATCGCACCGACGACGAACGGTGTTATTGCAACCGAAAATCTTAATCTTACCGCCGGTAGCGGAATCGGCTCCGCAGTACTGCCGCTGCAAACCGTGTTAGACGGCGGACAGCTATCAGCCTTAACAACTACCGGAGATGTATATATTACCATACCTTCAGGTTCGGCAGAGTTAGTGCAGCTTAGCTCCGGCAGTTCAACTACCAATAACGGTGATATAGCGTTGACGGTGGACCGGGATATTATACCGGCTGCCGGTACGGACGTACATGTCCGCGGCTCTAATGTAACCTTAACCAGTACCAACGGGGCTATCGGCAGTGCCGATAATCCCTTAAATATACAGGCGATTGCCATGGAGACAACCAGCGGAGCTAAGACCGGCGGTGAAGTTTCTCTTACGGCAGCCGGTGATATCTACCTAACTCAGACTGCCGGTGATTTACGCCTGGTTCAAGCCGTATCCGAGCAGGGTGACGTCGGTATCAGCGTGCCGGACGGACAGCTGATCAATGTCGTGCGGCAACGGACGGTGGATAAAGACCGGGAAGCTCAACTGGCGGCTATATGGGATAAGTTATATATTACGGAGGGACAGGGAGAAGCGGATGCTTTAGCATCAACTGTAACGCCATATGAACAGAATGTTAAGCGCAGTTATCAGGAGTATTGGCTGCTCAGACAAAATGGCCAGCAAATAGACGGTGCTTTCAGCTTAAAGGATGTGCAAGCTGTTGAGAAATATCGGGCCCGGGCCGCAGGCGTGCTGGGTATTGACAACCCCACCGATGAACAGGTGCAAAGTTATGCCCGTGGAGCCTATCTGGATTATACCAATTATTTTACCCAGTTATTTGGTGCAGACTGGTCGAACCGTACGGAGTTCCAATCATATCAAGCGGATTATACCTATACGGCACCGACGGATAAAGTCGGCGAATTAACTTATGGCGCTGAATGGCTGTCGTCACAATTGGTATTCGAAATAAATCAGAATGCACTGCTGCCGGCCTCTGATACCCAGGTATGGACGCAGGACCCCAATATTTTCGGGCGCAACGTACAGGTAAGTGCTCAGGGATCGATCGGCAGCCTGAATGAGCCGATGGTTATCAATCTGCCGACAACTGCCGGAGAAACGATAACCCTGACCAGCGAGCAAAAGGCCGCCTTGGCTGCGGCAAGTTTACCGGGTGATGTTACAATTATATATGCCGATGAACGGCCGGTGCAGATTTCAATTCTCCAGACGCAGCCGCTGTTTATCAGTGCTAATGAAAATATTAATATTGCTGCCGGTGGGAATGCTTTCCTACAATCGGCCTTGTCTTTTAATGTTGAACGGTTAACAGCCGGCGGCGATATTCGCTTGATTAGCAGTCATGACCTAATTAATGCCGCGCCGGCCGGACAGACTGCCATTGTCAGCGGGAGTGATCTGGCGTTGGAAGCCGGGACCGGCAGTATTGGCACTGCCGATAATCCGTTAAAATTGTCAATCGGCGGGGTATTGGGAACGGCCCGGGCGGCTAACGGGATATACATTTTGTCGGAAGCCGGTGATCTGTTGTTTAATCAAATCTATGCCGGCGGTCTAGTACAATTGAATGTTACCAACGGCAGTATTCTCAGCCAGCAAATTGGCCAAAACATTATTGCCGGTGATCTGATTATGGAGGCAGCCGGCCGAATCGGCAGTGCTGCTGACGGGGTAATGGAAATTGAAGTTGGCACGGACGGAAGTCTAAGAGGTACTGCCGGTGCCGAAATTGTTCTGGCCAGTTCCGGTACGAGTTTGCGGGTTGGTGATTTAACTGCCGGAACAACTTTAGCGGTGAGCGGTTTGAATTTAAATATTGAAGGTGATGTTGTTTCCCATGGGCAACTGCAGCTGACAGCAAGCAACTTGCTGGGTGCTGCTGAACAGGCAACTATTACCAGTAACGGAAGTCACATTGGTTTATCCGCAGATACAATCTCCTTGGCTGATGGTTCCCTGGTGGATGCGGCAACAGCGGCGGTAGCTGTCGCAGCCGAAAATGGAATTCAAATCAGTAAAATAAAGACCACCGGCAATGTAAATATTACTGCCGATAACGGCAGTATCGCCCAGACAACTAACGGCGGAATTATTGGCGCGGCACGGCTGACTACCAGCAGCCTCGGCGGGCAAACCCTGGACGGATTGTCCAATAGTGTCAGTGAGTTTACTGCTGTTAACAGCGGCGGTGGTGATATTAGTTTAACTAACACGCATCAGCCGTTAACGGTACTGGCTATTGGTCAGAGCGACGGCGGCAATGTAGCTGTTAATAATACAGGAGCTATCACCTTGACCGGGACTGTTGACACAACCGACGAAGTGTCCCTGACATCAACCGCTGCTATTACCGAGACGGGAACAGGTAAAGTTATTAATGCCGCATTGTTGCGGACGCAAAGTGCGGGCGGACAGCAGTTAAACGGCGCCAATACCGTTAATTCGCTAAGTGCTGTTAATAATGGCGCCAATATTGAATTCACCAATACTGCTTCGTCCTTGACTATCTTGCAGGCCCGGCAACAGACCGCCGGTGATATTTTAATTAATAATACCGGTAATATCGGTATTGACAGTATGTCGGCCACGCAGGGCGATGTCCGGCTTGGTGGCAGCGGGTCGATAACTAATACTGCCGATTCACTGCACAGCAATATCAATGCTGTTAACATTAATTTGACTGCCGGTAATATGATTGGCCACCCGGATAAACACTTGGTGATTGATTCCAGTAATGCGGCCGCTGGTGTTGTGAATGCTGCTGCGCCAAACGGAATTTACATTACCGAGTTTAGCGGTGATCTGCATATTGATAGAGTGCAGTCCATACTAGGCGATGTCAATATTTCGGCCGACGGATCGATATTAAACCGCAACGCTAATGATGAAGCTAATCTGATTGGTACTAATGTGGTGCTGACAGCAGTGCATGGCGGTATCGGAGAAGCCGGCAAACGCATCGTCGGTACCGTAAACGAAAAATGGAATGCCCAGGCCTACGGTGACGTAATCATGGAAGAACGAAATCACGACTTTAGTTCTGACTATGTTATCAGCGAACAGGGATCGGTTGATTTGCTGATTCCCAATGGCCGGGCGGATATTGAATTAGTTAGTGCTCATCAAAAACTTACTATTCAAGCATTAAATGGAATCAGCTTAGGACAGGTTAATGCCGGACAGCTCGATTTTAAGGTAACTGAGTCCGGCGGCGAACTTTATATTCGCCAGGCGTCGGTAAGCGATAGTGTCACGGTGGGGGCGGATTATATCCAATTTGATAGTTTGATTCATACCGGCGAATCGCCGTTATTGATCAGTACGGGCGGCGGCAGCAAAGATATGGCGGATGAAGTAATTATTCATGCCCAGTCCGATGTAGGTATCCATTTTACTCATCTGGCAGCTGATGTCGCCCAGATTGATGCTCAGGCTGATGAATTGCATTTCTTGGAGTTTATCCTGGGCAGTCGGGCCGACATAAATAACAGCCGGTATACCGTAGTTGCCGATAATGTACAAAAACGCCTGTTTGAGTGTAACGCTCAGCTATATCCGCAGCATGACCCATTCTTCCTATATATGTTCGGTGACCAGCGAATGTTGACAAATGCTTATATTGTCAACTACGATAATAATTTCATCTTGAACGAGTTTAGCACCGAAAACAGTATTGTGCGTTGGGATCAAAAACGGCCGGGATTGCAGTCGATGCCAATAACCGGATCAGTGGTTAGGTTCAATTATGATACCGGTGCCGGTAATAATGTTGTTTACAGCTTGGGTGTCGTTGGCAGTCAAGGAGCCGAAGGGGAGGATGGGCAGATAATTATTAGTAAAGATTAAGCTAAACAGGTGGGCTAGTCTAGATAATGCCGGTGCTGTATAATCCGGTTATGTATGTGATTACTTTGAAAGGAGGTATGATCAATGATTATAATTAGCAAATTTATCGCGGTGCTAATTGTCTTAAGCTTAAATGCCGGATTATGTCAAGCACAAGCGACTTCAACGGCAGAACCGGGGGCGGTCTTGCATTCTTCTGTTCAGGCCAAAGAATATCAGCGGTTTCAACAGGATTTTCAGTCAAAAAAGGATAATGACGGGTCCAACGTAGTTGATAAGCAGCCTAAAGCTCCGCTGCCATCCGGCCAGCACAATCAACCACAATTCATTGTCAGTAAAATTATTACCAATAAGTCGGAGATACTTAGTGAAAGTGAAATAAAAGCAGTTACCAGTCAATATGAAGGCCAAAAAATAGGCATCAGTGACTTATCTGAGGTAATAACAAAGATTAATAAATTGTATGCCGATAAACGTTTTATAACAGCCAAAGCGGTACTTCCGCCGCAAAAGATCGAACATGGTATTGTTCATATTCGGTTAATTGAGGGCCGTATCGGCGAAATTATCTTGGAAGGTAATAAATATACCGACAAGGAATTCATCTTAAAACGGTTGTCCTTTAAACGGGGAGATTTAGTAAATCTGGATACTTTGGAACAGCAAATGTCTTATTTTAATAAGACCAACGATATTCAGCTTAGAGCCGAATTAAAGGCAGGCAAGCAATTCGGCACAACGGATTGTATTTTGAAAGTTATCGAACCGAAAAACGAACAGGGCGTACTGTTTTCTGACAATGCCGGCAACAGTGATACCGGGAAGTATCGGGGCGGATTAACCTGGCAAAACAGCAGTTTATCCGGCAAACGAGATAGCTTGACAATAACTGCGTTAGGCGCTAAAGGTACCCTGGCCGGATCAATTGCTTATAATCTGCCAATTGATAAAAAAGGAACGCGGCTGGGAATCAGTTATGATAAAAATCAGGCCAATGTAATTGCCGGCCCGTTTGAAAGCCTGGATATAAAAGGCAATGTATATGATGCTGCGCTTACGCTTTCGCGGCCGGTTGAAGTAAAAACTAACTTTAAAGCTGATGCATTTTTGGAATTGCATGCCAAAAAATCCAATACTTATTTTTCGGGATCTGAGCTGCTTAATACCGATGTTCGAACGTTAGTAGCCGGGTATGCTACCCAGTTGGCTGAAAAGAACAGTTTATGGTATATGCGCCATGACTTGACAACCGGTAGTACATCCTGCGGCGGTGACAAGGAATTTTATAAGTACAATATTTCGGTTGTACACCAAAAACAGCTTAGCGGTGACCGGCTGCTAATGCTACGGGCTGCCAGCCAGCTTGCTATTGGCCATAATTTGCCTTCGTCTGAGCAATTTTCCTTAGGCGGCATGAACACTGTGCGCGGTTACCGGGAAAGTCTGATAACCGGCGACAAAGGCTATTTGTTAAGCGCGGAATTGCAGTTCCCTATTTCCGGTTCAGCTAAATTCAAAGGATTGGCTTTTATTGATCATGGCGGTAGTTTCCCATATAAGGGCAACGGCGAGACTGTAGATCATGAAGATTTCTTGACCAGTATCGGAGTTGGTACTATTATTAATTTTTCCAAAGCAACTTCCGGTCGAATTATTATCGGCTTACCGTTGGGACACCGGTCAGACTACAGTAAAGATGCCCGGGTGCACTTCTTTTTACAGTCAATAATATATTAGCAGTTTAATAAAGGAGTCCATAACACTTTTAAGCGTTATGGACTCCTTTATTGTTGATAACGTACTAACTTTTTAATTAGTTTTCGCTAATTGTTACTTTATTCATAATGTCGCCTTGCTGGATTTGATCAACGACATCCATGCCATTGATTACTTGGCCGAAGACGGTGTGATGTCCGTCCAGATGCGGTTGCGGCTCGTATACGATAAAAAATTGGCTGCCGCCGGTATCTTTGCCGCGGTGAGCCATCGACAAAGCGCCACGGACATGTTTATGAGAATTTCCTTGCGTTTCGCATTTAATGGTATACCCGGGGCCGCCGGTTCCGGTACCTAGCGGACAGCCGCCTTGCGCTACAAAACCTTTGATTACCCGGTGAAATTTTAAACCATCATAGAAACCTTCGTTAATCAGTTTGGCAAAATTGGCCACTGTGCCGGGAGTATCCTGTTCAAACAGTTCAATTTCAATATTGCCTTTGTCCATCTCAATCAGTGCTTTTTTCATATTCATCCTCCGTCTATATGTATTGAAGATATTATACCACATATTTAGCGGACTATTGATGAATAACGCGATAAGTATTATTGTTTTAGAAATAAATTACATTAGAAAATAGTTATTTTCCGTGTTATAATTTTATCATCCACCAGAGAATCGTTTTGATTAATAACTAGAAAGGGAATTGCTATGAAAACATACATGCAAAATATTTTGGTAACATTGCTGGCAATCATGGCTGGTTTGTTCATCTTAGCAGTGCCATTGTCCGGAAATGCTTATGCCGCTGCTCAACCTACTATTACAACCAAAAGCTATGATATGGATGAATATTTGAATATGTTGGTAACTACCGGTCAATGGGAAAAATATGATAAATTTGTTAAAGTAGCCAGCCCGGAATCCTTGGCTAAACATGAAGAATGGTTTAGAGCAGCTAATAATACCGGGTCGGAAGCGACTAAACAACAAGAACTAGTTGCTTTTGTTAAATCTAAGGCAGCCAAGTTAGGATTTAATGCCGATAAAGATGATTTTTCCGTTATGAGTATTCAAGATGATAAAGCGGTTGTCCGGGTTATTCATGACCAGAATAATTATTATGTTGTAATACAAAAAAGTTCTTTTGGCTATTGGTTTGTTGATTACGTATACGTAATAAAATAATTATCCAATTTTGAGGTATCCTAAAAAGTTGAGTTTATTAAACATTCACCTTAAGAAGTGGATGTTTTTTATTGCTTAATTCTTGGGAAAATCGACTATATACAAATTAGCAAATATAAAGTATAATATTTTGCGGCTTGAAAAGATAGACCTGAAAGCGAGGAAAAGATAATGACACAAAATTATGATGTTGCCATTATCGGTGGTGGACCTTCAGCAATATTTGCAGCCTTTGAATTGGTAAGGCAAAATCCTTCAATAAAGCTTATCATGTTGGAAGAAGGAAATGATATTTACACCCGTAAATGTCCGATAGCTGAAGGAAAGGTTGATCACTGTATTAATTGTAACCCTTGTAATATAATGAGGGGCTTTGGCGGTGCCGGAGCATTCTCGGATGGAAAATACAATTTCACCACGGAATTTGGTGGTTGGTTAAACGAGTATTTAACCAACGATGAAGTAATGAAATTGATTGATTATGTCGATGAAATTAATGTTGATTATGGTGCACCGGCAGAGTATTTCAGTACAAAAAACAGTACTATCGGCAAAAAGGCGCTGGAATTTGATATTCACTTACTAAATGCTAAGGTTAGACATTTAGGAACGGAGAATAATATCCAAATTCTCCAGAAAATATATGTTTTTTTAAAGAAATCAGCTACAATTGTTTTTCGTACTCACGTAAGTACTATTCAGCGTACGGAACAGGGCTTTAGCTTAAACATTAAAAATAATGATCAAAATATCTGCTGCAAATATTTGATTGCCGCTCCCGGACGGGCTGGCGCAGAATGGTTTTCCGGTCAATGTAAGCAATTAGGGCTGTCGGTCTATAATAACCAAGTTGACGTGGGGGTGCGGGTCGAGATTCCGGCTCAAGTATTTCAGCATATCACTGATGAAGTATATGAAGCAAAATTAGTATACCGGACCAAACAGTATGGTGATCTGGTTCGTACCTTTTGTATGAATCCTAAAGGTTATGTGGTTGCGGAAAATACTGACGGAATAATTACGGTGAATGGCCATAGTTTTCGTGATGAACGATTGCACAGCAAGAATACTAATTTTGCTCTGTTGGTAAGCAACAAATTTACCGAACCGTTCAATGAACCGCATCAATATGGTAAAAAGATAGCTTCTTTTTCTAACTTATTGGGTGGCGGGGTTTTGGTTCAGCGCTTCGGTGATCTTATTAAAGGCCGCCGGACAAATGAACATCGTTTAGGGCAAAGCTTTACTAAGCCAACACTAAAAGCAACGCCTGGCGATTTAAGTCTAGTGTTACCTAAACGGCATTTAGATAATATTATTGAGATGATTTATGCTCTAAATAATATTGCCCCGGGGATGGCTAATGACGATACGTTGCTGTATGGGGTAGAGGTTAAGTTTTATAGTTCCCGGTTGAAACTTACCAAACTATTGGAAACTGAGATAGAAAATATGTTTGCCATCGGTGATGGTGCCGGTGTTACCAGAGGATTATCTCAGGCCAGTGCCAGCGGCGTACATGTGGCGCGGGTAATTTTGGCACGCATAAACAGCGCTATTTAGTTTTGCGATATAAAAATTAGTGGAGTATGCGGAGTATTTCGAAATATCTCCGAGATTATGGTGTACAGGATTGGACTTGCTTAGAAATAAGCATAACCAATCCTGTTTTTTGATTGGCTTTAATGATAATTTTATCTTATTCAGCTAGTTAAGACTCCCGCCTCTATAGGCGGCGTCAGCTCAGGTGGAGTTGACTCTCCACCCGAGCCCCCGATGTTTCAGCTTTGCTGAAACGAGTTCACGGTAGTAGAAAAATATGAGAATAAAATGAATACATTTATAACGGCAGGAAAATATAATAGTTTTTTCGAAATGATTTTTAATTAAATAAATTTTTAATGTATTACAGGTAATGTGCTTAAGCAATTAGATGATCTTTATGATGAGAGGTGATTTGGATGGTTAACTTATTTAACCCAATAAATATTGGGCCGATCACAGTTAAGAATCGTTTTGTACGTTCGGCTACTCAAGATTGGTTTGGTAATGATGACGGCAGCATTACTCAACGGGAAATAATGCTTTATGAAGAATTGGCCAAAAATGATGTTGGGATGATCGTGAGTGCTCATTCCTATGTAGAACATCCCCGGGGCAGAGCCAGTGCCCGGCAAAACGGAATATACCATGATCGGTTTATCGAAGGTTTCAGCAAAATTGCTGAAAAAGTACATGATTATGGCACAAAGCTTATTGTTCAATTGGCTCATGCCGGAACACAAACTAATTTGGAATTCACGGAGGGCTGCACACCGGCAGACCCTAATATGCTTAGCCAACAAGAAATTGAGTCAATTATTGAATCGTTTGCTTTAGCGGCACGGCGAGTTCAGCAAGCCGGCTGCGATGGGGTGCAGTTTCATCTTGCGCATGGCTATTTGTTAGCAAGAATTTTGTCACCGCATACTAATATGCGACAGGATGAGTGGGGTGGATCGATCGAGAATCGAGCCAAAATGATAATTTCAATAATAAAGCATACGCGACATTTGGTCGGAGAAGATTTTCCCTTGTTGGTTAAGCTTAATTCCTGCGGCGGTTTCGAAGGCACGGCGGCGATTGAAATGTCGGAAGTTGTTGCCGTTGCTAAAATGCTGGAAACTGCGGGTATAAATGCAATTGAGGTCAGCGGCGGAGTAGTCGGTGAGTCTAAAAACTCGATGTCCCGCACGGGGATACTTAAGCCGGAGGACGAAGCATATTTTGCTAAGGCAGCTCGTACTATTAAACAGGCGGTGGCTGTTCCGGTAATTTTAGTTGGCGGACTTCGCTCACGTTGGATTATGGAGGATATCCTCCGCCGCGGTGTGGCCGATATGATCTCGATGAGCCGCCCGTTTATTCGCGAACCTGATTTAGTAAAAAAAATAGCACAGGGTCAAGAAAAAGTCCGGTGCATTTCCTGTAATCAATGTCGCGATACTACGGGAATTCATTGCATTTTTAATAATAAGTGAAATAGTTTTAGCAGAGCTGAACTATCGGGCGCTTAGGTGGATAGTCAACTCCACCTGAGCTGACTGACTATTGAATAAGATAAATAATTTGAGAAAATCTTGGAATCGTGTTGACAAAATCGAGATGATTTGTTACTATTACTTCAACATATTGTAAAGATAATGATAAGGAAAAGTAATTACTTGCGTGCCGTACAGAGAACCGGTGGTTGGTGTAAACCGGAGGGCAACATGTTTTGAAATACCCCTTTGAATTGCTTGGCTGAAATGCTATAGACAGAGTAGGTCTTGCCGGTTGCCTCCGTTACAGGGCTAGGATATCGGAGCGTACAGTGATGTTCCCGTATCTGATAAGTGGCTAGGCAATCAGGGTGGTACCGCGGGAATCAATCTCGTCCCTATAGGGATGAGATTTTTTTATTTTTATTACCCAGTGACAATCAGGGAAAATTGAGGAGGATGGTAGAATGGTAATTGTGATGAGTTCACAGGCTACGCAGCAAGAAGTGGATAGAGTGGTAGGACGGATAAGGGAAGCGGGTTTACAGGCCCATGTATCATGCGGTGAGTTTAAAACTATTATTGGTGTTATTGGGGATAAAAAGATTATCTCCGCATTGCCGATTGAGGCCTTTTGTGGCGTAGAGAAAACAGTACCGATTACTTCAAGTTATAAGCTGGTGAGCCGGGGATTTCAAGTTGACAGGCGTATTGTCGATGTTGCCGGAGTAAAAATCGGTGATGGTTCACTAGTTGTGATGGCCGGGCCATGTGCAGTTGAAAGTCTGGAACAATTGCTTGGCTGTGCTGAAGTAGTTAAACAATCCGGTGCGCAATTTTTGCGGGGCGGGGCATTTAAACCCAGAACGTCTCCCTACTCATTTCAAGGGCTGGATAAAACCGGACTTGAATATTTGGCTGAGGCGGGAAAAGTAACAGGTCTGAAAATAGTTACAGAAGTAATTGATGTTGCTTCTTTAGAATTAGCTGCCGGATATGTTGATATGGTGCAAATCGGAGCACGCAATATGCAAAATTTCCAATTGCTGCGGGCGGTAGGAAAGTTGGGCAAACCGGTGCTATTAAAGCGCGGTCTTGCTGCTACGATTGAAGAATGGTTAAACGCGGCAGAATATATAGTCAGTGAAGGGAATTTCGACGTTGTTTTGTGTGAAAGAGGTATTCGCACATTTGAAGAGTATACCCGGAACACACTTGATTTAAGTGCAGTGAGCGCAGTTCAGCATCTTAGCAATTTGCCAATCATAGTTGATCCTAGTCATGGCACCGGAAAGTGGCGGCTTGTCCAGCCAATGTCAATGGCTGCGGTTGCTGCCGGGGCCGACGGTCTGATGGTAGAGATGCATACAAATCCCGCTGAAGCATTATCAGACGGTCCTCAATCATTAAACCCGGCAAACTTCCTTCAGCTAATGAATGATGTTGCGGAGTTAAAGAGTTTTCTCCAAGGCAGGCTGATTAAATGAATAAGAAAACAATTGGGATTATTGGTTTAGGATTGATCGGTGGCTCGTTGGCTTGGGCGTTAAAAACCAGCACTGAGCATTTGGTTTGCGGTTGTGATATCAACAGCGAAACTCTGCAGCAGGCACTAAAGGCCGGGGCTATTGATGTAGCTGTAAGCAATGCCGCAAATTGTGCTGAAATGGCGGATGTTCTTATTCTGTGTTTACCGGTTTGCGCTATACCTAATACAATACAGCAAATCATACCTGTGTTAAAACCGGGCACTATTATTTCCGATGTTGGCAGCACAAAGTCGTATTTGTCTGAGTTGGTTCCAAACATGTTGCCGGTAGGGGTATCCTATGTTGGCGGTCATCCGATGGCCGGCGCGGAGCGAGACGGATTTATGGCTGCTGACCCGAACTTATTTGTCGGTCGTCCTTATGTTTTGGTTCAGAGCGGCCAACAAGACCGCTTAGCTTTACAAATAATGAAAGAATTAGCTGTAGAGCTCGGTGCAGTTCCAGTAGTAATTGATGCGGACAGGCACGATGCTGCTGTTAGCAAAATCAGCCATTTGCCGCATATTGTAGCAGCGGCCATGGTAATGCTGGCCGCTGAAGATAAAGAACGTGAATTAAATTTTTCATTGGCGGCCGCAGGATTTAACGACGTCACTCGTATTGCCGCCGCTAATCCGCAAATGTGGGTAGATGTTTGTTTATCTAACCGGGCAAATATTATCAATAATTTAATAGAATTACAGCATAACCTCCAGAATTTTCTTGATAAATTACAAAACAAAGATCAGGAAGCATTGTTGCGGTACTTTAGTAACGCCCGGATGATTCGCAATTCATTATCACCGGCGCAAAATACGGGAGGTGAATTACTTGCGGATAAGGCAATGTTGTAAAGGTCTGGTTGGAAAACTTAATATCCCGGGCGATAAGTCTATTTCGCACCGGGCTGTGATGATTGGGTCGTTGGCCGAAGGAGTTACCGAAGTACGGGGATTTCTAGCCGGGCAAGACTGTTTGGCGACGATTGAGTGTTTTAGACAGCTAGGGGTAATAATCGAACAAACCGGCACCGCTGTTACAGTTCACGGTGTCGGACTGGGTGGACTTAAACCGCCTCAACAGGAGTTGTATGTTGGTAATTCCGGAACAACAATCAGGTTAATGTTAGGTATTCTAGCCGGGCAGAGTTTTCCTGCCAGGATTACCGGCGACATGACTATACTGCGTCGACCGATGCAGCGAATAATTGAACCATTGAGTTTAATGGGGGCAAATATCGAATTGCAGAATGGTCTGGCCCCTGTGCATATTCATCCGGTCAAGCAATTACATGGCATCAATTATGTTATGCCTATTGCCAGTGCGCAGGTCAAGTCAGCCATTATGTTAGCTGCATTATATGCTCAAGGAAAAACAACAATTACTGAACCGCAGATATCCCGCAATCACAGTGAGATAATGTTGAACCATTTTGGTGCTCAGATTAAGCGGGAGGCACAGACCATTACAATATCAAGTCCAACAGAATTGCAGGGAAAAAATGTTTGTATTCCGGGGGATATTTCGGCAGCCGCTTTTTTAATGGTTGCAGCATTAATAGTTCCCGGCTCAAATATAACTATAACCAACGTCGGGGTAAACCCTACTAGAACCGGTATTATTGATGTTCTGCAAGCAATGGGCGGACAAATTCAGGTTGAGCTCCGGCATAGTGAGGCCGAACCTGTTGCAGATATCCACGTTCGTTACAGTACGTTACGGGGCACTGCCATTTCCGGTGAGATAATTCCCCGACTGATTGATGAGTTGCCGATTATTGCCGTTGCAGCGGCGGTAGCCAGGGGAGAAACTAAAATCAGGGATGCGGAAGAATTGCGGGTTAAGGAGTCTGATCGTATTGCGGCTATAGTTCAAGGGTTGCGAAAATTCGGCGTTAACATAACGGAATATGACGATGGAATGGATATTCAGGGAGGGTGTAGACTTCAGGGAGCAATAGTAGCGAGTGAATTTGACCACCGATTAGCAATGGCTTTTGCTGTGTTAGGATTAGCGGCTGAGGGCGAAACAGTTGTTACCCAAGATGAATGTGTTAGCGTTTCCTTTCCGGAATTCAAACAGAAACTTCGCCGGTTGGGGGCGCCAGTTTGTGACTAGGTCAACGAACGTCCAGTTTGATTTCAAACAAGCGATTCCAGGGGAAGGACACTTCTAAATCTTTAATAATGAATTCTTGAAAATATGTTTTGTTGAACAGCATTAGCTGCTGTACGGCGGCAAGTTCTAAGGCCGGCTGCAAAGAATCCAGTGCGGCCGGATTTTTTTTGGCCGGATAAACAATGTGTTCGGCGAGTTTACTGCGAATATTGGCTTGATACGCCCAATCATCAAGCAAGCGGTACAACAAAATCTTATTCTTGCTGGATAGCGGCATATGCGCCGAGAGAAATCCCTGACTGACAGCGTAGCCAATTGAGTTGTCGGCAGTGTTCCAGCCGGCGTACGAGCATAAGTGCGGCAGTGCTTTTAATGTTGCCAAATGGTGCATCATATTATTATCGGCTCCATTGGCAAAGGCTATATCGGCGACGATTACTTTCATATCTTGGTTTATGAAGCTTTTTATCTGATTGGCGACCGCAGTAGCAGCAGCGGCATTGTCACTAGCTGAGTTGCCGGCTTCGAGGGTTATTCCGTTTGGCGGAGTATTGACAACTAAAACAAAATCAGCTATTTCCGGAGTCAACAAAGGAACCCCGCCCGCGGCAATGATATGAGCTATCACCGATTTGCTTACCTCGCGGTCGGAATAAGCCGGTATTGTCTTGCCACCAGTGCCGGATGCGTAGATTACGGCAACTGAGGGTATTTTCCAAGACAGATCATTTATGGCTCTGGTCAGTAGAACAATACCTAATTGGTCAACTCCGGGAATTATTTGAAACTTGGTTATCGGTAATTCAGCGACATATTTGCTTAAATGGCGCATTTCACGGTGGGTCTGGGAATAAGGTGCATTATCGTCGAGGCCGATGGCTAAATAATTAAATTGGTTTTTCTTTATTCTATCAATAAGGGCAACATTTGTCTGAAAATTGAGATGTCGCCGGGTAAACCAATCTTGTTGGAATTGGACGGGGATCTTTGCTAATAAATTGCTTAATTCCAACTGTTCGGTGTAGGATAGTGACGTTTGTTCCGCTTTGTCCTGTAAAGCTGTTAATGTAAAAAAGGATGGACCGTACTGTTCATAATATAATGGCTCCATACCGCCGATTGAGGCTTTAGGAGTTCGCATTACCGAACCAAATACATATAGTTTGAGCGCAGGATTCAGTTGTTTGATTTTATCAAAATTGGCTAAGCGGTCACGAATGACTTCTGCCTGAAGATGATGCGTCCGAGATGGGACTAAACCTCCATAAAGCAAACTGTCTGCAGATAAAACCATTGCGTCTGCACTCAAGCTGTGTTGTGTGAGCCATTGCCATAAAAGATCAGGATTGCCGCTATGATTTTTTGTATACATTAGGTACTCTGGCGGAACGATAATTTTATATTCCGTTGAATCAATCGCTGATACTACGTATTGGTAACATACCGGACGATCATCGAAGGGCACATACAGGATGGTGTGTGGTTGGGCGTTGCTTGAGGATGTTGTCAAAATATTTAACGATACTGTTAATGTTAAAATGATAAACAGTTTCTTCATGCTGGAACCTTCTTTCCTGAATTTCATACCGTTATAATTTCCAGGAAATATACACTGTTGTAGGGAAGTAAAATAAAAAACCGGAAGGGAAGAAGATCTAAACTAAATCATAAATATGTTTAATTCGAGGGAAAAATTCCATGCAATATATCTTTGCAAAAAGTGCTGCGACAGCAGTTCTTGCCCATAATTGTTTTCAAATGTTGGATCATATACAAAATAGTCTTGGTTTGTTATAGAGTATTAAGTATACGCCAGCCATGAAGTATAGCCAGAAAAATTGGTTGATGTATTAGGTAAATTATCAATGAATGGCGGGAAAAAAAAGCCAGAATTTCAGGAACAGAGCAGGGCGGCAGGAGACTTTTTTGCTGTGAATAAAACAATTTGCCGATAATCATGCCAACAATAAAAATCCCTATCCAAGGTATGATCGGATAGTAATCAAGTGAATCAAAGTTTTCCGGCGTAATACCAAATGGAATAAAGTGGGTTGATTTAGTAGTAAGCTTAAAGATATTATTGCCGATAATAAAGGACATCGCTGATACTAGCAGCAGACATAGTGAGTTGAGCTTTTTAAACCAAGTAGAGACGATTATGCATATTCCTAACAAGTGCAGTATACCAAATCTGATATATACGGACGGATAAAATATATAAGTTACGATAGTGATCAAATATCCGTAGGCTAGAATCAATAAACCACGGTTGACGTTTCTCTGTGTTAATGTTGAGGTTAATCCGGCCAGCATAATAAACAGTACAGCCGAAATTTTACCGATAATAAACCATAAACCGTAATCCAAAGAAATGTTGCAGCCAAAAAAATAGGCCAAATCAAATAAGAAATGAAAAATTAACATCAAGATAACGGCCAATCCACGCAGCAAATCGATTTCGGCAATTCGATGTTTTGTCATATGTAACAGCCTCTCCGGTGTTTTTGAAAAGTTATCTTCTGTTTTGCAGACTATCCCCACGATCGGAAGCAATTGTACGGTTGGCTCGACCGACCAAATACAGCAGACGTTGGTGACTGTCCAAGGGGTCTTCCGTTATACCTGCTTTATTAGGGTAGATTGTATATAATTTACGATATTTGTGCGGTGTCAAGTTAGGCATTAGTACATTTGCGCCGCAGTTGAGTGCAGCAAGTTGACCGTCCGGACAGATGGTGGCTAACGCCGTTGTTGCCGGCAAATGAATTCTTGGGACTAACAATCTTACGATAGCAAGTTCGTGCAGGGATAATGTATAGCTCCCGGCGTTGCAAGCCGCCAACGGTGTTTGCGGATGGGGAAGGAAGGGGCCAATTCCGGCCATATCTGCATTCATTGTTTGTATGAGTAATATATCTTGGACGATTGACATTAACGATTGCCCCGGAAGACCAACCATATTGCCTAATCCGATTTGATAGCCTAATTCCCGTAACTGAGTTAGCAAACTCAATCTAGCGGTTAGATTTGTCCCTGGTCGCAGTCTAGTAAACAACGCGGAGTCAGATGTCTCATGACGCATAAGTATCCGGTCAGCTCCTGCGCTGAGCAATAGTTGATAGTCGGTCAGACTGCGCTGCCCAATACTGAGAGTGATGGCAAAATCATTAATAGTTTTTAGACGGTATACCAGATCAGCCAGTTCCTTTGCTGAATAATCAGGATATTCGCCTGATTGTAGAACCAGCGTTCGATAACCTAACCGGCTTGCTAATTGTCCTGTTTCGATGATCTCTTGGTCGGTCATACGGTAGCGGGTAATTTTTTTGTTGCTTCGCCGTAATCCACAATAGTAGCAGTCATTGCTGCAAAAGTTGGCGAACTCAATTAAACCGCGAAAATGAATTTCATTGCCAACATTTGATTGTCGTGTTTGATTAGCAAGTGAAAATAATTGTTGCTCGTCATCATCCGTGCAGCAAAGTAATTTGGCAATATCTTGTTCGCTAATAATCTTATCAGCTGTTATTTTGTCTAGGATATCTGCAACCGTCATTGTGGTCTCCTTAAAAATATTATTTGCTATATATGTTGGCCAATACTTTAAGAATATCCTCTGTTGCAATCTAAATAATTGTTAGTACCTATCAAATATGTTTACTGATTGCGGGCAAACTAGATTTGAAAGCAGTTGTGTAGAGGAGTAGTGATAATATGAATTTTTTAATAGAGTACCATATTTTTCAGACTTTCGTGGCTTTCTTTGGTACTTTGGTTTATGCCCGTATATTAGGTAAAACTCAGATAAGTCAACTATCGTTTTATGACTATGTAAACGGTATTACCATCGGTTCTATTGCCGCCTTTATCGCCGTAGAAGACACAGACGAAACTATGACCGGGTTTATCAGTCTTACGGTATTTTGTTTGCTGACTTATGTTATTGCTTACGGAACTTTGAAAAGCCGGCCGCTGCGAAAGTTGATTCAAGGCGAGCCGACTATTGTAATTGCCAAAGGTAAGATTATAGAATCAAGTATGGCTGGAATGCGTTATGACTTAGATGAATTGATGGCTCAATTGAGGGAAAAGGACATTTTTCATCTTGCTGAAGTAGAATATGCAATTTTGGAATCGGATGGTCAGTTAAGTGTTTTGAAAAAGCAGCCTGCACCAACCATTCAATATAAGGGATTGGCGACCGAATTAATATTAGATGGACAATTAGTGGAGGAAAATCTTCAATATATTAATCATGATGAAGCTTGGCTCAAACTGGAACTAAGTAAACGGGGCATTAATGATGTTAGTCAAGTGATGTATGCCAGTGTTGATGAAAACGGTAATTTATATGTAGATAAACGCAGTCAATAAAACACTGCAAAACCGAATTTGGTTTTGCAGTGTTTTTATTGTAATATAGTAGGGATTGTCTGTCTGCAGGCCGAATAATGATATATATAGAAGGATCAGAAGATTTGAAAGAAGGGTTATTAATGCGGAAAGAACTTTCCCCTTGTAATATGGTAAAATTGTGCGCACAGTTGACTGGCGGGTCAGTTTTTTTATGCGATGATAATTCCATAATAGTCAGGTCAGACCGCCAACAAGAATCTGATTTGGCGGAACAGGATTCGACAGTTATTAATCATTTACGGTTAGTTTTGGACGGGGTTGTGCCAGCTGTGCAGCAAAAAGATGATACTGTGACGGCCGTATTCCCCTGGGGAAGCTATTGGTTGGTACTAACTAACCATGGCCGCATTTTGAAAACAGCTCAATATTATAAAATAATCGAAGAGTCATTACCATATTTAGCGCAAGTAGTTGGCGGCGATGCTGTCCTGTTTAACCATGACGGAGTCAGACTAAAGGCTTTCCATCCGGATGGCAGTGAAAATCCCAGTGCTTTAGGAGTCTTAAATGAATTATGCAGTCATAGTATTAGAAATATGAGACCGAGTATAGGTCCGTCGGTTATGGCTGACGGTGCAACTGCAGTCAGAGTACCGCTGAGTGAAGAATACGGTTTTGCGGTCAATAATCGTTATGCAACCCAACAACGTCAACGGTTAATGGAAAATGCCCAGAAATACCGTTATGCCCGATATCATTTTGAAGATATTATCGGGGATAGCGAGATAATGACAAAAGCCAAAGAATTAGCTATGGAGGCTGCAAAAACAAAGTCTACTATTTTAATTACCGGTGAAACAGGTACCGGCAAAGAATTGTTTGCTCAAGCAATTCACAATTTTAGCTTAAGGGCTTCTCAACCGTTTGTAGCAATTAATTGTGGCGCTTTACCGTACGATTTAGTGGAAAGCACTCTGTTTGGGTATGCTCCCGGTACTTTTACCGGCGCGAAAAAACAGGGCCAACGCGGAGCATTCGAACAAGCACATGGCGGTACTTTATTTTTGGACGAAATTAGTGAGATGCCTTATGATTTGCAGGTTAAATTATTAAGAGTTATTCAGGAACGGGAAGTAGTCAGGCTGGGTGATGCCAAAGTCATACCCATTGACGTACGGATAATAGCTTCTACTAATCGGCAACTTTCAGATATGGTGCAGCGGGGAGAATTCCGCGTTGATCTATTTTTCAGGATTAACGTAATGGAAATTAAGATCCCTCCCCTGCGTCAGCGCAAACAGGATCTACTTGCTTTACTGGATGGATTTTGCAAGAAATTTTCTAATATTATGGGAAAGAGAGTTCACGATATTGCGCCGGAAGTGATTGAGGTTTTGACGATGTATGACTGGCCGGGAAACGTGCGGGAATTGCACAATTGTTTGGAATATGCCTTCAATATACTCGGTATCAATGATCATTCTGTATTGATTCAACATTTACCCCCGTATATTACCGGCGAAAAGAACAATATGGTCGGCGGAAGTATGCTTTTTCAACAATATATGGATAAAGCAGAAAAAGAAATTGTGTTCAAGGCGTTAACCATATGTAACAATAATAAAGTTAAAACCGCAAGTATACTAGGTATTAACCGCACGACTCTCTGGCGGATTATTAAGAAGCATGGCTTGGACAACAATGTGTTGCCGAAATGAACAGTGTTGTAAAAATGCAACCAATATTGGATTGCGACTACTTCTTATTTATTAGTGTCGATGGGCAGAAATGGCCGGACTTAGTGTTCAATTTTGAAACTAAGTCCGGCCATTATTTTGATAAGATTATTAATTCAAATAATGAAAGCAGCGTTTTTGGGCCTATGGCTATAAGCTTTAGTAAGGTTTTTATGGCGGTACATATATTTTTGTGATAGTACTTTCGTATTGGCATAATTCTTGCAATTAGCTTTGGCTAAAGGAGGGATTAATATGCTTACCGAACAACGCCTGCGGCAGCCAAGTTTATTTGAAAAAATAGTATCTGCTGAGCAGGCGGCTGAATTAATAACAGATGGAATGTCTGTCGGAGTTAGCGGGTTTACCCCTTCGGGTTATCCCAAAAAAGTTACGCAAGCGTTAGCTAAGGCAGTCAGAGACGGCAAGCAGTGCCGAATTGCATTATGGTCGGGGGCTTCAGTAGGTCCTGAAATTGAAGAAGAACTGGCTGCAGCAAATGCAGTATCTAGGCGTGCTCCTTATTATGCGGCTTCTAACAAAAGCATGCGTACGGCTATAAATGCTGGGGAAATACGCTATACTGATATGCATCTCAGTCATATGGCTCAGCAAATCGATTACGGTTTTTTAGGTCCGGTCGATACCGTTATAGTCGAAGCAGTTGCCATAACCGAGAACGGGGAATTAGTGCTGGGACCGGGAGTAGGCAACACGCCGATGCTGGTACGCCATGCCAAAAATGTTATAGTTGAAGTAAATACTTGTCAGCCTTTGGAATTGGAAGGGATGCATGATATATTTATCCCGGCAAAACCGCCATTTAGACGGGAAATACCTATTTTTAATGTTGGTGACCGAATCGGCGGACCGTATGTTGAATGTGGGCTTGAGCGAATTACCTGTATTGTAGAGTCGGATGTTGTGGATCATGTTAGAAATTTGGTGCCGCCGGATGAAAAAAGCGAACAAATTGCCGGCAATCTTATTGATTTTTTGAAAAACGAACAAAAACATTATAGAATTCCTCAACAAATGCTGCCAATTCAATCAGGCGTGGGTAGTATTGCCAACGCGGTTCTGGCAGGTTTGCTGAACTCGGATTTTGAAAATTTGCAAATGTATTCGGAGATTTTACAGGATGCGGTATTTGATCTTATATTGTCCGGTAAGGTTAAAAGGGCATCCGGATGTGCATTTACACCGTCACCCAGTGTGCTCAAGAAATTCAGTGCGAACCGGGAACTGTTCCATGAATCTATAATTCTGCGTCCGCTGGATATATCTAATCATCCGGAAGTTATTCGGCGGCTGGGGATTATTGCTTTGAATACACCGTTGGAGTTTGATATTTATGGTAATGCCAATTCTACTCATGTCGTAGGAACTCATATGATGAATGGAATTGGTGGTTCCGGTGATTATATGCGCAACGGTTATTTGTCAATTTTTACTACTGAATCAACAGCTAAAGGCGGAGCAATTTCCCGGATAGTTCCGATGGTAAGCCATGTTGACCATACCGAGCATGATACAATGGTGTTTATCACCGAGTGGGGTGTGGCCGACGTAAGAGGATTATCACCAAGAGAAAGGGCTAAAACAATAATTGATAAATGTGCTCATCCAGATTACCGGCCATTATTGTGGGATTACTATAAAGCAGCGGAGAAAAGCCGGGGAGGACATACACCACACGATTTCGGCTTTTCACTGTCAATGTATCAAAAATATCTATATACCGGCAGCATGAAATAAAAGGAGGAAATAACGATGGATGATATTAACAAAAATAACATTTCGGAGAGTCTTAAAAAATGGGAGGATAAAGTAGAACAGGTGTCGGCAAAATTCCCTGAACGGAAAAAGTTTAATATGCCGATGCTGTGTACTCCCCTTGATAATGTTGATGGTGATTATAATAACAGTATCGGATTTCCCGGAATGTATCCGTTTACACGAGGAATTCAGCCTACCATGTATCGTGGACGTTTATGGACAATGCGGCAGTATTCCGGTTTTGCAACTGCGGCTGAGTCTAATAAGCGATATAAATATTTATTGCAACAAGGACAAACCGGACTGTCGGTGGCCTTAGATTTGCCAACGCAAATCGGATATGACTCGGACTATCCGCTGGCTAAGGGCGAAGTTGGAAAAGTTGGTGTTGCTATTGATTCACTGGCTGATATGGAAGAATTATTTGAGGGTATACCCTTGGACAAAGTCAGTACTTCGATCACAATTAATGCTCCGGCGGCAGTTTTACTGGCTATGTATATAGCTGTTGGCGAGAAACAAGGAGTAAAACCGAATCAACTGAAAGGAACAATACAAAACGATATATTAAAAGAGTATATTGCCCGCGGTACTTATATTTTTCCGCCTAAACCATCGATGCGGTTGATTACTAATACTTTTGAATATTGTGCGCACAATATTCCTAAATGGAATGTAATTAGTGTCGGTGCATATCATATCCGTGAAGCCGGTGCAAATGCCGTTCAAGAAGTTGCCTTTGCTTTTGCTAATGCTATTGCATATATTGAGGCGGCCGTCAAGGCTGGACTAAATGTTGATGATTTTGCACCGGAAATATCCTGGATTTTTACCGCTCATATTAATTTATTTGAAGAGGTTGCCAAATTTAGAGCAGCCCGAAGGTTGTGGGCAAGAATTATGAAGGAAAGATTTGGCGCTACTTCCGCTAAATCGCAAATGCTTAGATTCCATGTTCATACCGCCGGCAGCGTCCTAACAGCACAACAGCCTGATAATAATATTGTGAGAATAACTTGGCAGGCGTTGGCGGCAGTGCTTGGCGGAACCCAGTCACTGGCAATATGTGCTAAGGATGAGGCATTATCTTTGCCGACGGAAGAATCTGCCCGCCTGGCGCTAAGGACGCAGCAACTCATCGCCCATGAAAGTGGGGCGGCCGATAGTATCGATCCGCTGGGAGGATCATATTTAATAGAATCATTGACAGATCAGATTGAACAACAAGCTTTGGCTTATATTGAAAAGATAGATTCAATGGGCGGAGCTGCGGCAGCTATCGAACAGGGCTATATGCAGCAGGAAATGTCTTTGAGTGCCTATGAATATCAAAAACGCATTGAATTAAAAGAACAAGTTGTTGTCGGGGTAAATGAATTTGTTATCAATGAGAACCAGCAACAGGAAACACTTTCGGTTTCTCCGGAAGTCGGGCGAATGCAATCAGAAGAATTAAAGAAATTAAAATCCGCTAGAGATAATTCGCAAGTACTGGCAAGTCTTACTAACTTGAAGAATGCAGCCGAAGGAAGTGAAAACTTAATGCCGTATTTGATCGAAGCAGTCAAAGCATATGCAACGCTGGGAGAAATTTGTAGTGTTCTGCGCACAGTATTTGGCGAATATAAAGCAGGATCAAAATACTAAACTTATAATATAACATAAAACTTATTATTAAAAGTTAACCCCTAGAATTGGCCAAGTCAATTCTAGGGGTTTTTGCTGTTTTAAATGCCAAATATACGGTATTTAAATAACATAATTATTTTTTCGTTTTTTAACTAAAGTTACATGGACGGTGAATTTAAACGGTGCTAAGATAACGCTGTGATTAGTATCGGATTGGTTTGTCATTTATGCTAATTACGCAGATTGGACTTATATCCGTGGTGAAAGAAGGTGAGCGGGTCACAAATACAATTGAAATTACTACAAGGTATTCATGAAAGCATAGACTTTAGGAATGCCACACGATTTAATGGTTTTCACTTTATTACAGTTATTTTAAGCGAGGTGTAAGAAATGGGACAACCGGTAACCACTAACCCCTGGATGATTGCATTAATTAATATGACCGTTGTTTTTGGGGTGCTTTACTTCTTATCTTTAATTATCGCATTCATTCAATTTATTGATCCTACAAAAAAAAAAGCCAGTAAGGTAGAAAATAATGTAGTTACGACAGAACCGGCTCCAGTTGCCAGCGTGCAAGATGACATGCAAATTATTGCTGTAATTGCAGCGGCAATTAGTGCTTATGGATATAGCCCAGCGCAAATCGCTTGTATTCGTCGTAAAGATGGTCAGGCTTGGGCCCAAGCGGCACGTGTTGAAGCAGTAACTGTTCGCAATCAAATGTTTTAAATATTATTTGTTAATCATCTTCGTTGTATGGAGGATGATATTTTAGGTCTTAATGGGAGGAATCATATTTATGGAAGCCTTTGCAGTTGCTCTCCAAGCGGTATGGAGTGACAGTGGTTTTACCGCTTTTACTATTGGTAATGCAATTATGATGTTGGTAGGTATTGTATTATTATACTTGGCGATTGGTAAGGGTTTTGAACCTTTATTATTATCACCGATTGCTTTTGGCTGTATATTGGCTAATTTCCCCAAAACCGGTTTTGAAACAGATCCCGGTGTAATGCAAGTAATATTATATGGTATTCATCATGAAATTTTTCCGCCGCTTATTTTTCTTGGTGTCGGTGCGATGACCGATTTTGGTCCGCTGATTGCAAATCCGAAAACTCTATTGTTAGGAGCTGCTGCTCAAGCGGGCGTATTTGTGGCATTAATTGGTGCGATGCTGTTGGGCTTTAATGTACAGGAAGCAGGCGCAATTGGAATCATTGGTGGAGCAGACGGCCCGACTGCAATCTATTTGACGGTTAAACTTGCTCCGCACTTGTTGGGTGCTATTGCTGTTGCTGCATATTCTTATATGTCACTGGTACCTTTAATCCAACCACCACTGATGATGATGTTTACTACTAAGAAGGAACGGGAAGTGGTTATGGAACAATTACGTCCCGTATCTAAATTTGAAAAACTAGTTTTCCCAGTTGCCGTTACTATTGTAGTCAGCTTATTACTGCCGCCGGTAACTGCTTTGATGGGAATGTTAATGCTTGGCAACCTGTTCCGTGAATCTGGATGTACTGAGCGTCTTTCTGATACTTCCCAAAATGCTTTAATCAATATAGTTACCATTTTCTTGGCTACCGGCACCGGCTTAACAATGAAAGCGGACAGCTTTTTAACATATCAAACGATCCTTATCATTTGCTTAGGATTAATCGCGTTTGCTGCTGGAACAATCGCTGGAGTATTATTCGGTAAAATCATGTACCTCTTTACCGGCGGAAAGGTAAATCCGTTGATTGGCTCTGCCGGAGTATCCGCAGTTCCAATGGCGGCCCGTGTATCGCAAGTTGTCGGACAAAAAGCTAATCCGTCCAACTTCCTGCTAATGCATGCGATGGGTCCGAACGTTGCCGGTGTTATCGGTACTGCAGTAGCAGCTGGTACAATGTTAGCAATGCTTAAATAAAATATAGCAGTGAGAAGACTGGCGTAACAGCCAGTCTTTTTATATTGCCGAGATTTGAAAGTACACTTGATATAGATGAATACCTATTATAACTCAAGCAGAAAGCTGCCAATGATGATAAAATGACGGTGATTAGTGACGTGCGGCAAATGAGTATAGCGTTTGATAAAATAAATTCAGACAGGCAGGTATTTTTTATAAATGTGTAATAATACATATTTAATAATAAATAGGGAGGTTAAGATATGAAAACATTGATTGTTTTTTATTCCTTTGAGGGAAATACTCGCCATATAGCCGAATTAATTGCTCAAAAAATGAATGGTGATCTAGAAGAATTAAAGACACCGGACCAACCGGCCAGTCATGGGTTTTCCAAATTTTTTTGGGGCGGCAAACAAGTATTAATGAATGAACAGCCACGGTTAGAGAGATTTACAGCAGATCCGGAGGAGTATGATTTGATTGTAATTGGAACTCCGGTTTGGGCCTGGACGGTTACACCGGCCGTTAAAGCGTATCTGCAACAGGTCAGAATTCAAGGCAAAAAAGTAGCTGTATTTTGTTGTCATGGAGGCGGGAAAGGAAATACTTTAGAATTTATGAAGGAACAGCTTAGCGGTAATGAATTAGTCGGAGAAATCGATTTTAAAGAACCACTCAAAGATGACCCGACCATAATTGAACAGAAAGTAAGCGAGTGGTTGAAAAAATTTGACTAGATAATACTAAAATTTTCTGCAAAATTTAATTATTGTAGTGCAGGTTTATGTAGAAACGTGTTGAAATATAGATAAAATGAAACACATAGCTATTATAAGTAAACTGATTTATATGTTAGTTTACAGTGAGAAGGGAGGAAACAACGGCAGTCGAATTTAATGAGGTTCTAGTTTTTTTTGCGCACAGTATCCATGCATACAAAATGCGCATAATGTATGCAAGTATTTATTAAGGAGGTTACTCATGAACACGGAAAAGACAGTAACAAATGTACAGCCGGATGTTAAAGTACCAATTGCAGGGTATATAGCATTAATTTTTGCCATAATCTTTTTCTCGGGGATATTAGGATCAGCTAAAGGTTGGCTATCAGCGTTTGACTTTAACGTAATTAATGGTAAATTTGGTCTTATTCAAGCTGCAAAACCAGTCACTTTTATCGGTAAGGGCGGAGTTGGTGCGAAAGCCGGTTTCCTATTTGCCTTAAGCTTAATTCCCAGTGTTATGCTAGCGTTAGGTATTGTTGAAGTGGTAGAACATCTTGGCGGATTAAAAGCAGCCCAAAAACTATTGACTCCTATCTTAAGACCGATACTTGGAGTTCCTGGTATTGCCGGTTTGGCATTAGTCTCCAGTTTGCAAAGTACTGATGCCGGTGCAGGTATGACCAGAGCACTGCGTGAAGAAGACGTTATTACTGAAAAAGAAAAGACTATTTTCTGTGCATTTCAATTTTCGGCAGGTGCCCCGATTACGAATTATTTATCATCCGGCGCTGCTTTGTTTTCCTTCTTAACAGTACCAATCATTGTCCCGCTTGGACTTATTTTTGTGATGAAAGTAGTTGGCGCCAATGTAATGCGTCTGTACTTGAATAAAGTAGTTAAGGAGGATATCTAAGATGGCACATAAATCATTAGCTGATGTATTTGTAGATGGAGCGCGCAAAGGATTTAACATTGGTGTAAGCAGTATCCTGCCAAATGTTTTAATGGCGTTTGCTATTATCCAAATTTTGGCTGTTACCGGTTTGCTTAAGATATTAGGAAATTTATTTACTCCGGTAATGGCAGTATTCGGATTACCAGGTGAAGCAGTTATGGTATTGATCAGTGCTTGGCTGTCAATGGGTGGCGGAATAGGTGTGGCTGCCAGTTTGTACAGTGCCGGTACTTTAACTAATTCGCATGTAACGATTTTATTACCGGCTATTTTGTTAATGGGTGCCCAAATTCAATATATGGGCCGGCTGCTTGGTACGGCAGCAGTTCAGACCCGTTTCTATCCAATACTGTTTGGTATTTGTATAGCTAATGCATTAGTAGCTATGCTGATCATGAGATTTTTTGCTTAATAGATAATTTTTGTGATGGGGGTGAGTTTTAGTGACGGAATCTGCAGATAGGGTAAAAGAAGTATACCAACTATTGCACCAGATCCCCGAAGTAGGTTTTGAAGAAATAAAAACATCCGCTTTTTTGGCCGAGCAGTTAAGGCTTGCCGGCTTTGAGGTTCAGACAGGTGTCGGCGGAACAGGGGTAATTGGTATTATCAATGGATCTGAACCTGGTCCGGTGGTGGGTTTGCGTGCTGATATGGATGCGCTAGCACACTTGGTTGATGGGAAAGAATGTGCGATTCATTCGTGTGGGCATGACTCGCATTCGGCAATGGTGCTCACGGTTGCTGAGCGGTTTGCGAAACATGGTATTAAAAAAGGAACGTTAAAAATTATTTTTCAGCCTGCCGAAGAAAAGTTATTCGGTGCGCGCCGGATGATTGAAGATGGCGCTATTGATGACGTTGATTGTTTGTTAGGTATTCATTTGCGGCCTATTCAGGAAGCTAAATTCGGTCAGGCAACACCGGCATTGTATCACGGTGCAAGTTATATTGTTGAAGCCGAACTTACTGGGCAAGAAGCGCATGGAGCCCGTCCGCATTTGGGTGTAAATGCCATCGATGCCGCTGCTGCAGTTGTTAATGCAGTTAATGCTATCCATATGAATCCTGCGGTACCTGCAACTACGAAAACCACCCGTTTGATTGCGGGAGGTCCGGCACCTAATGCTATTCCTGCAAAAGCTCAAATGGTGTTTGATTTGCGGGCGCAGGAAAATGGACTCATGGACGATTTGATTCAGAAGACTTGTAAAGCGATAGAGGCAGGTGCAGCAACGGTAGGAGCACAAGCAGCAGTAACAGTCAAGGGTGGTGTTCCTGCTGCAGAATATAACCAGGAGTTAGTGGAACTAGCCCGTGAAGCAGTTGTAGCGGTATTGGGAAATGATGGATTAATACCGCCGATTATATCGCCGGGCGGAGAAGACTTTCATTTCTTTGCCAAACATAAACCAGCTTTAAAAGCTGCTTATATCGGCTTAGGTTGCGACTTAACACCTGGTCTTCATCACCCTAAGATGAGCTTTAATCAAGAAGCTCTTATTTACGGGGTGGAAATACTATCATTTATGGTGGAACGTTTAACTAAATGATGTCGTAGAGTTATACTAATTGCACGATAATACCTTGGCGATCTTGCAAAGATTTATTCGTAACTCCGGCCAATCCGGCCGGGGTTATTTTTATTTGTTTGCAGGAATACTAGTTTACTGAGTATAAATTATGAGTATATGATGACGGAGGAAGGCGATTGAATGATTACTGGACATTTGCATAATATTGACGAAATTAAAAAATATTTAAATCCTTCTTTGCAAGCAGGGCTTGAATATATTCAACGAACTGATTTTTGCGCGATGGAAAAAGGCAAGTATATTGTTGATGGGGATAACTATGCAACAATAGATAGTTATCAAACCAAAAATAAAAGTGAAAAGAAACCGGAATCGCATGTTAAATATATTGATATTCAATATATCGTTGAAGGCATGGAATTGATCGGTCATAGTTTTCTGTCAGGTGATAATGAAGTTGTTGAGGATTTGTTGATCGAACGAGATCTTTTATTTTATAAAGATGGTTTGCTTGAAAGTGATCTTGTAATGATACCTGGTATGTTTGCTATATTTTTCCCTTGGGATGTACATCGGCCGGGCTGCGCCGCCGGCAAGCCAGATATGGTTAAGAAAGTAGTCATAAAGGTAAAAGTATAGCAAGCCGCATCCTTAAGAGTATTGATATATAATGATAGGAAAAGTGGGAATGACTAGCTATACGAACATTAGAGGAGGTATTGGCGTGGATTTATGGATAACGGAATATCAGACAGCGGATCTTGGTTTAAGCTGCCGGATCAAAGAAACGCTTTTTTCAGGCAAATCTGAGTTTCAAGATATCGCGGTTGTTGATTCGCATGAGTTTGGCAGAATGTTGGTATTGGACGGAGTATTCCAAACATCGGTATTTGATGAATATATTTACCATGAGATGATTGCGCATGTTCCGCTTTGTACCCATCCTGAACCGAAAAAGGTGCTGGTAATTGGTGGTGGAGACGGAGGTACTGTCCGCGAAGTTGTAAAACATCGCTCTGTCAATAGTGTAAAAATGGTTGAAATTGATGGGTTAGTAGTAGATGTGAGTAAAAAGTTTCTGCCGGAAATCAGTATCGCTTTACGGGAAAACCATCCCAAACTAGATCTAACTATCGGTGATGGGATCCAACATATGCATGATGCCGAAAGTGAATATGATGTTATTATTGTTGATTGTTCGGATCCGATTGGGCCGGGAGAAGGATTGTTTACTTACCAATTTTATAAGGATGTTTATAAGGCATTAAAACCGGATGGATTATTTGTTCAACAAACGGAATCCCCGTTTTACCATCAGTCACTGATAAAACGGTTGTACAAGGATATTTCTGCGTTGTTTCCAATTACCCAAGTATATCTTGCCAGTATTCCCTTATATCCGGGCGGACTCCATTGCTTTACTATGGGATCTAAGAAGTATCGGCCGCAAGATGAGCCGGTCCAAGAGATACCGGATGGAATGAAATATTTTAACCCGGCAGTTTACCAAGCCTGTCTAAATTTGCCTGAGTTTATCCAAAAAATCTTGGTTAGTAATAGTTAAAATTCCCTATTGCTTTTTTAATAAATATATTATATAATTTCTTATGTCACATTCCTCGATAGCTCAATGGTAGAGCACTCGGCTGTTAACCGAGTGGTTGTAGGTTCGAGTCCTACTCGAGGAGCCATATGGCCCGTTGGTCAAGCGGTTAAGACACCGCCCTTTCACGGCGGTATCAGGGGTTCGAGTCCCCTACGGGTCACCATAAGATATGGGCGATTAGCTCAGCCGGGAGAGCGCCTGCCTTACAAGCAGGATGTCGGCAGTTCGATCCTGTCATCGCCCACCATATGTAATATAACCTTATCCATCATGGATAAGGTTATTATATTTTTAGCCTGCACATAATTTTGCATATTTCATCATAGACGTTAGTTCATGAACAATCTTATTGGTCAACATAGACTACATCTTGAAGGTTTTTTAATTAAATCATCCGTATAAGGTGAAGCTTAAAATGTCGATTTTTGTTAAAATTAATATTATTATAACAACAAAATTAAAAAAGAATTTGAATTTTGAAGCAATTACTCCTTTTTACAAGGGTTATGTCATTTTTTGTGGAATAGTATTACTAGTTTCGATAGAGAGAGGCGTGCCATGTGATAATTGAGCTACAAAAGATTACACAAAGAGAACAAAGAATCTCAAATATTGGCATGGTACTTGTTGCTTTATTCTTATTGGCAACTTTTTATTACTATTTTTCCACGCAATATCACTTGACTGTTAACCAGCGGAGAGAGCAGGTGATAAAAATTACACATGAGCTGGACCGTCATTTTGCGTCCAGAATGCTGTCGTTGACTGTATTATCAACCGGCATCGCGGGTTGGCAGCAAGAAAACCAGATAATTGAGCATTTACACCAGGCTAATTTGATTTTAAATTTGCGGGGAACGGCAATATATAACCAATCCGGGCAATTAATAGCCGGAACTTCTTTAGTCAAAGATCGTGAAGTAAGCCAAAATCAAAAATATATCCAAGATGTTATTTCCGGACAAAGTATTATATCTAACCGCCGGGAAAAGTCTTCTTTTGGTGCCGATTACATAAATTATTTCATTCCGGTATTAAATCAAAACGGTGAAGTTTTTGCTGTGCTGATTGCCGAGGAAGCGGTATTTAATATCGCACGTTCAATCGAAACATTTTGTGCTTCGCAGGTAGATCAGTATATTTATGTCGTAGACCAGAACGGAAGCTTTATCTATCACCCGGAATACGAGAAGTTATCCGGCAATTTAAATGAAATTCAACAAGGAATGGCCTTGTTTTCAAAAAATAAGTCGGGGATAGTTGTTACCAATAGCTTTGTCGGCGGGTACGACAAAGCCTATATTTATGCTGCAGTCGACCATGCTAACTGGCGGGTAGTTATGGCGACGCCGGTATATTATCTTTACTTATCGGTATTGAAACAATCATTACCGGAAATGTTCATGATGGTTCTTTTGTTTTTACTCGCCGGATCAGTTTTTCGTTCGCGTATGTTGATTCACCGTCATCGCGAAGAAATAGAAAACGAACGTTTCGACAGATTGTCATGTGTCAGCCAGTTATCAGCTGTTTTGGCACATGAAATCCGTAATCCAATTACCTGTATAAAAGGCTATTTACAGCTGATTGAGCGCCGAAAGGGCCAATTGGTTTCTAATCAGTATATTGATATTATGTTAAATGAATTACAGCGGATCGAGGACTTGGTTAATGAATTTCGTTCTTTGGCTAAACCAATGAGAAAACCTAGTCAGGAACATTTTAACTTTACGAGCATGGTTAAGAATATTATTATGCTAATGGAAGGACAAGCTTTTGATAAAGAAATATTTGTGAAGTATCATTTACAGCGAGATTTGTATGTCAATGGCGACGTGGCGCAATTAAAACAGGTTATTATTAACCTGTTAAAGAATGCAATTGAGGCTCAAGAGAACGGCGGAATGGTTTCGGTGCAGTTGACTGAGCAAGACGAATGGATCGTCTTTTCCGTGGAGGATACAGGAATAGGCATGTCCCAGGATGTTCTGGAGAATATTGGCCGGCCCTTTTTTACTACCAAAGATAATGGAACCGGATTAGGCTTGTCAGTTTGCTTAAGCATAATACAACAACATCAAGGCAAAGTGAGGATTGGTAGTTTGGTCGGATTTGGGACTCGCATAAAGGTTTTTTTGCCTAAGACTGAATGAACGTTATAAAAAAAGCGAGATTGAATATCAATCCCGCCGCAGTCAGTTAGAATCCTAACTCCTCACCAACAAGTATAATATGAAAATCTGCTAAAGTCGGACGCTTATGCAAGACGGTAGTTATATTACAAATGCGCTCAGGGCTTTGGCAATCCATACACTGTCCGGTTTGAACGCAAGGTGTTTTGCGGTTTAGCCGTTTGCAGTTGATGGGTGCTGCAATTAAATCAATCCGGCTTTGAGCTTCATCTAAATCGCGTACAATTTTGTTGGTGCCGGCAACAATAATGGTCTTCTTAGGTCCGAAAATCATGGCAGCCACCCGATTGCCAATGCCATCGGTATTGACAAGCTGTCCGTCAAGGGTAATTGCGTTGGTACCTGATAAGAAAACATCACAGGACAACTGGCCGTGACGGAAGCTTAATACTTCTTGCGGAGTGAGCCCCGGTTTATTATGATTTAAAATTTTATTTCCGCGAGCTTCTAATAGTGGTGTTATTCCTATTTGCTGCAAAGTCCAGGAACCGCCCATCCCTATCACTGCATTTTCGGGGATTAAATTAAGGATTGCTTGCACTGCCGCTTCCTTAGTGCTGACAAATTCGGCTGAAAAATGATTCTTATTTAAGGATTCAACTACTTGTTTGGCTATTAATTCGGTGTGCCAGGTGATCGCTTCGTGCATAAAAAACGCCCCCTTAAGAATAAAATTGTTTCGTAATAACCTATTCGATTAATATTTAACTATTCCTGTTATATTAAGTGCGAGGTGAAGCTTTAAATGGATACAAATCAAAGACGGCAGAAACTTTTGCAATTACTGCATTCTTCAGGCAAACCATTGACTGGAGCTGCGTTAGCACAACTACTAGGTGTTAGCCGTCAGGTAATTGTTACGGATATTGCTGTACTTCGGGCAGCCGGTGAGAATATTTATGCTACATTGCAAGGATATATGATTCCTGGCGAAATTCATAACAATACTGTTAAATACCAGATTGTATGTGTTCATGGTATGGGTCAGTTAGCCCGGGAACTTGAAATCATAATTGATAATGGCGGCAAAGTCTTGGATGTTATTGTCGATCATCCTATTTACGGTGAGATTAAAGCAAACTTGTTGCTAACTTCCCGCCGGGATTTAGCACAATTTTTAGAGCAGCTTACAGCGAAAAAGGCGCAACCATTATCGATGGTTACCGGCGGGGTGCACATTCATACGATTGAAGTACCTTCAGCCGAAGTTTTTAAGACAATAACTAAAGAATTGGCCCAAGCTGGTATTCTACAAGATTAACCGGCTATTTTTTTGCCAAAAAAACTTTCCCGGCAATAATGTCGCTAATCCGGCTCCTACGAGCGGAAGCAGCGATAAGATTGCAAAAATGCTGGGAATTCCAAAGGAGTCGGCAACATAACCTAACACGGTTGCTCCGACTCCGCCTAATCCGATACTAAAACCAATTGTGAGGCCGGAGGCCATTCCAACATGTCCCGGCATCATTTCTTGAGCCAAAACGACTGTTGTTGCAAAGGATGAAATCAATACAAATCCTATTACAGCAATAAGAACCAGTGTTATCCAGCCGCTGGTGAAAGGGAAAATTGCTATTAACGGTAATGAAACCAACATTGATACTACAATCACTGTTTTGCGGCCAAAGCGGTCGCTCATTGAACCGCCGATATAAGTGCCTACGACCCCGGACAGCAGGAATATTGCTAATAAATAGCTGGCGAAGGCTGTGCTGCCGTTTAAGTAATTGATATAATACAGCGGGATATAAGTGGTTAGGCCGGTATGTATAGTCGACCGAACAAATATGAAAACGACCAGCAACAGAACTAAGGAATAAGGAAGCGGCTGCGCCGAGGTGTGACTCGCCGCGGCAAGGCGGTGACGTTCTTCTTGAGGTACCAGTTTATCTAAATATATCCAGAATAGCAACGCTGTTCCGGCGGCAGGAATGATAAAATAAAGGGTATTTGATGTCAAGCCGGGCAAACTTAGCAAGAATGTCATAAATATTGAGCCTACGGCCATGCCGAGATTTCCGCCAACTGAGAATATTCCCATACTGCGGCCTTTGCTGGAAGTGCTGCTTACAACGTTAGCTGAACGGGAAGCTTGGGGATGAAAGCCTGCCACACCCAGACCGCCGATAATTACAATAAATAATAATGCCGTATAGGATGGTGCAAGACCCATAATACTCATGCCTAAGCCGGACAAAAGGATACTGGCTGGCAACAACCAAGGCAGGGTAATTTTGTCGGTTATATAACCAAATATAGGCTGGATTACCGATGATGTAAGGTTTTGAATCAAAACCAAGAAGCCGATTTGAGTGTAGCTTAACTGAAATTTTGTTTGCAGAAAAGGAAGAAGAATGGGCAGCGCTCCTTGGCTAAGATCGGTTACCATATGGCCAAAGGCCAGTATTGCTAATGATTTTGAAATAAAAGGTTCGTTTTTTGCATTCACAGTTATACCTCCTGACTTTTATATTATTACTATATATTACTTGAATTGTATTGTCATTAGTTGGACAAGGATTTATAATAAATTATGGTGACAAGACAGATGTAAATACTAGGAGGCTGACATGGACTTAATTAACAGATTAGAAAATATTCCTTTAACCAAGTTTCATTATCGATTATTGATTATTACTGGGTTAGGCTGGATGTTTGATGCTATGGATACCGGTTTAATTGCCTTTGTATTGCCTGCACTGGCTAAGGCCTGGAATTTAACTACCGCGCAGATGGGATTAATCGGAAGCATTGGGCTGTTGGGTATGGCGATTGGGGCGGTACTGGCCGGCTTTGCAGCTGACCGCTGGGGACGTAAGACAATGTTTGCGGTAACGCTGGTTGTATACAGCGTTGCAACCGGGTTGTGCGGACTTGCTTGGAATTTGGAGTCCTTGCTGTTCTTTCGTTTTTTAGTCGGTTTCGGCTTGGGAGGGCAGTTGCCTGTTGCAGTTACACTTGTCAGTGAGTTTTCGCCGCCAGCATCCAGAGGGCGAATGATCGTTTTGCTGGAAAGTTTTTGGGCAGCCGGCTGGCTGGTAGCGGCGTTGTTGTCTTACCTAGTCATACCTAAATTGGGTTGGCAAGCAGCATTTTTTATGGGTGCTCTTCCGGCATTATATGTATTTAAAATCTGGCGCAGTGTTCCGGAATCAGTTAGGTATTTGGTTGAGCAAGGTCAACATGAACAGGCTCAGCAAATCATCGTACAAATGGAGCAGATTGCCGGTATTGAGTCGCTGGATACCGTCAAAATGCCTGAGAAGAAGGTTAAAGTCGTCAGCAAATTTACTGAATTATTTTCACCGCAATTTGTCAAACGGACTCTAATGCTGTGGGTTGTTTGGTTCGGACTGGTCTTTTCGTACTATGGAATTTTTACTTGGCTGCCGTCATTGCTGGTTAAGCAAGGCTTTACCATAATTAAAACATTTGAATATGTTCTAATTATGACTATAGCACAGCTTCCCGGCTACTTTTCCGCAGCCTATCTGGTTGATCGTTTAGGAAGAAAAAGTACAATGGCCATTTATTTGGCAATGAGTGCAGTAAGTGCATATTTCTTTGGCCAGGCCGCCAGTATTGCCGAAGTTCTATTATGGGGATGCATGATTTCGTTTTTCAATTTAGGTGCTTGGGGTATTATTTATACGTATACGCCTGAACTTTACCCTACCCGTATCAGAGCAATGGGATCAGGCTGGGCTGCGGCAATCGGTCGAGTCGGCGGCATATTAGCGCCGCTTATTGTGGGTTCGATGTTATCCCAACAGGGGTACTTCCAACAAGTGTTTCTAATGTTTACCGTAGTTATGTTAGGTATTTCAATGGTAGTATGGCTGGCCGGCGAGGAAACAAAAGGAAGAAGCTTGGACCAGATCAGTTCACAAAAATAGGATTAGACATCGGTACAGTATTATGTTATAATGCAATGTATGGTTTACAAGTAGTTGCTATGCGCCCGTAGCTCAGGGGATAGAGCGCCGGCCTCCGGAGCCGGGTGCGCAGGTTCGATTCCTGCCGGGCGCGCCATAGTTAATTAAAGCCTTAGCGATTGATCGCGAAGGCTTTTTTATATCTTTCATTTGAAAGGACAATGTATGGTGGTTATGCAGGGTGATTACATGTTGTATATTCGTGTCAAATATTTGTTGCTTTTATTTCTGTAGTGTGGTAATCTTATTTAGATCATTAGACAGTAAAAAATTTATTTATGCGAAAGGATACGCGGCATTCTCTCTCACTTATAAATGTTGGTAATGGTCTAGGTAATTGGCGGCTGACAGTGCAGTACTAACTGTACTAATATTACCAATATTAATGAAAAAGGAGGAATACTGTGAATATTTCAGAACGTATTAAAGCACTATTTAACAGGCTGTTATTTTTAGGATATCAATCATTTCAAATTGAGCAAATCATTAAGGAAGCACTTGGACAATGCACTTGGGAAAAAGATGACCATAAACAAAATTTGCAAATATTGATTAACTTGGAAAAATATGAGAGACTGGGTAACGCATATTTATTAACATATAGTAAATAAAAATCTATAGTACCACTAGAAAGCCTTCCAGCAAAATTGCCGGAAGGCTTTTGTATATGGTGCGCCCAGCATGGGCGCTTACTAGTTGGTGAAAGTCCAATACGGGGGTTGATAGTGCCAACCGTTAGCCTAAGACAAGGGTGTCCACCGCGAGG
>JALHDB010000017.1 GCA_022840825.1 Negativicutes bacterium
TTATGTTAACACAGCGTCTTGCGCTTGTCAACTACTTATTATTGGCTGTTTTGCCATTTTTCGCCGCCTCATGTGGCGACTTTTATATATTAGCATACCTCTCGTTAATGTGTCAAGAGTAGTATAAAAATATTCTCCGCTTGTCTTATCTAGTAGCGAGAGTACGTTAATTATAGCATATTTCGTCATTATGAACAATAATATTTGCAAAATTTTTAAAAATCAATTATTAATTTGTCATTTTTTGTAGACAGTCTAAACAGACTGTCTACAAAAAGAACTTCACTATAAACTAATCAGCATCGGCCTTTTTTTCGGCCGCAGCCAAAGCTACTACTTTATCGTTCTCACCGGTACGCATTAACTTGACCCCTTGCGTATTGCGGCTCATTACCGAAATGTCATCGATATCCAGACGAATCACGATGCCATCGCTGGAAATAAGCATTAACTCATGTCCTGGCAGTACGACTTTAATACCTACTACAGATCCGTTTTTGTCAGTCAACTTCATGTTTATTATGCCCTTACCGCCGCGAGATTGTTCACGATATTCATCGGTTGGAGTACGTTTGCCGTAACCTTCGGAGGTAACAGTTAGTACTTCGCCACCTCGCTTCATTGTATCCATTCCAACTGCGACATCGCCTTTACGCAGTTGAATCCCGCGCACACCTCGCGAAGACCTTCCCATGGACCGCACATCTTTTTCCGAGAAGTGTATTGCTTGGCCGCTCATAGTACCAATGATGATCTGTTGTTCGCCATTGGTCAACTTTACGCCAATTAGTTCATCGTCATCATCTAATATTATTGCAATCAAGCCGCCTTTACGGGCTGTATCAAATTCAACGGCCTCAGTCTTCTTAACGATGCCCTTTTTAGTAGCCATTAACAAGTATCTTGTGGCGCTGAACTCTTTTAACGGAATAACCGCAGTAATCTTTTCATCACCGGTCATCGGCAATAAATTGACAACATTAGTTCCTTTGGCCGTACGTCCGGCTTCAGGAATTTCATAACCCTTCAAACGGTAAACCAACCCACGGTTAGTAAAGAACAATACTGTATGATGAGTAGAAGCAATAAATAGGTGTTCTAAGAAATCCTCTTCTTTAGTACCCATTCCGGTTACTCCCCGGCCGCCGCGTTTTTGACTGCGGTAAGTACTCATCGGCAGCCGTTTAATGTATCCGAAACGAGTTAAAGTAATAACGATATCTTCTTCTGCAATCAAATCTTCCACTTCCAGCTTGGACACATCGCTGGTGATAACTGTACGCCTGCTGTCAGCAAACCGTTTCTTTACTTCCAATAATTCTTCTTTAATAATAGTCATGACCTTATGTTCATCGGCAAGAACACTTTCCAGCCAGGCAATAGTCTCTAATATATCGGCGTATTCCTGCTCGATTTTTTTTCGTTCCAGCCCTGTTAATCTCTGCAGGCGCATTTCTAAAATGGCCTGTGCTTGTCTTTCACTTAGCCCAAACTTGTCGATTAACGCAGCACGGGCTACGTCGACAGTTGGTGATTGGCGTATCGTGGTAATAACTGCATCTAAGTTATCAAGAGCAATTTTTAGACCCTCTAATATATGGGCCCGTTCTTTAGCTTTTGCTAACTCAAAACGGGTGCGCCGGACTAAGACTTCTTTCTGATGCTCCAAATAATAATATAATATCTGCTGTAAATTCAATACTTTCGGATGCCCATCAACTAATGCCAGCATTATTACACCGAAGTTGTCTTGCAGTTTGGTATGTTTATAAAGCTGGTTCAAAATTACATCGGCATTGGCATCCCTTCTTAATTCAATCACTATGCGCATACCATTGCGGTCGCTTTCGTCTCTTAGGTCGGTAATCCCATCGATTACTTTTGAATGCACCAAATCGGCGATAGATTCTATTAGTCTGCTTTTATTTACTTGATAAGGAATTTCTGTGACAATAATTCGCATTTTGCCGTTGGACATTTTTTCAACACGGGACTGGGCCCGCATTTTTACACTGCCTCGGCCGGTCGCATATGCTTGCTTAATACCTTCACGGCCTAAGATTAAAGCACCGGTCGGAAAATCCGGACCTTTGATCGCCGTCATTAATTCTTTGACGGTTATATTCGGATTTTCGATCATCATTATTAACCCGTCAATTACCTCGCCTAAATTATGAGGCGGTATATTGGTCGCCATACCAACGGCAATACCGGAAGACCCATTAACTAATAAGTTTGGAATTTTGGCTGGCAGAACTTTGGGTTCCTTTAAAGACTCGTCGTAGTTGGGCACAAAATCAACCGTGTCTTTATCGATATCTTCCAACATCGTTTCAGCTATCTTAGCCATGCGGACTTCAGTGTAACGCATTGCTGCAGCTGAATCGCCATCTACCGAACCGAAATTACCGTGGCCATCCGCCAGCATATATCTGGTTGAAAAGTCCTGGGCCATTCTAACTATGGCATCATATACGGAACTATCACCATGCGGATGATATTTACCCAATACTTCACCGACAATACGGGCTGATTTTTTGTAAGGTTTGTTCGACGTCATACCTGCTTCTTGCATAGCATAAAGGATCCGCCGATGAACAGGCTTTAATCCGTCTCTTACATCTGGTAAGGCCCGCATTACAATTACACTCATTGCATAATCAATATATGAATTCTTCATTTCATCTTCAATTCTTACCGGAATCACTTTTCCTAATCCGAAATCCACATTCTCACCTCTAACATCAATTTCTACGGCTAACTTATATATTTTCCCCTTCCATGCAAATAATTCCTGCTCTGCATTATAAAACACACGTTAATTATGAACTCATAAATATAATAAGTTTTTATAAATTGCTAATAATTCCTATTTTGCTAAATATTTTAATGCATTGCACTATTTTTACAAAATAAGTATTTAGTGGTAATATGTATAGATATTAAATAATATTTCCCAAAATTTATTAAGATTATGATATAATATAGCAAAAATTGAAAATATATGATACTCTTATAAAAATAAATAATTACAGTGGCATAGCTGTGGCTTATCCGCTGCAATTTTTTAATGTTTCACGTATCTTCGTCCCATAAATATCAATTCAGAAAAGAGGTCATGCAAAGTGGCTCCATCAGCCGAAGAAATCTTACGTATGTTTACCGAGTTAGCGCCTTATATTAATTCAATTACAGCCGAAGATATGGGCATATCGGTTGTAAAAGATTCTGTTTACACCGCTTATATCCCGGCCGAAAAATTGGATCTGGAAAATAGACCTGGAGACCCTGTACGAGGTAATGCAACGCTAAAAGCAATTTCAACAGGTAACCGGGTAATTCAAATTGTCCCCAGAGAAAAATCTAAATATGGAATAGGCTATGTCGCCTGTGCGATGCCGGTCTTGGACGGCGACCGTGTCATTGGCTGTGTCACCACCACCCAAACTGTGCAAGCCCACGAGAAAATTAATCAAATAGCCGGAGAACTTGCTCAAACGTCGCAACAAATGTCGGCTGGAATGCAGGAGCTTAGCTCGCAAGCCGAAGAACTTTCGGGCACCAGTCGGGAGATGGAAAAGTTAAGCAAAGATTTGGCTCAAGCAGTGCACCAAACTGATGAGATTGTATCGTTTATCAAAAACGTCGCCAGTCAGACTAATCTGCTTGGACTAAATGCCGCAATCGAAGCTGCCCGAGTAGGCGAAATGGGTCGAGGATTCGGTGTAGTAGCTGATGAGGTACGCAAACTTGCTGTAGCAAGTGCTGATTCCGTACAGAATATTACCCGCTCCTTACACCAAATCCAAGATTTCATCAACACTTTCACTGTAAAGGCAAATCTCATTGATACTGCAGTTGAAGAACAATCTTGCGCAGTACAGCAAATGGCCGAATCCAGTCAGTCTGTAGCATCTATGGCCCAAGAGCTTTCGACGGTAGCTGAAAGTCTGTTTAAAGTAACTGACTAAAGCACCTACGGCCGCAATGTAATCGCACACCGACTGTAGTAAGGTTTTATAAATTGAATATACCTTGTCTATCTAGAAAGCCAATATCTTCATACGATATTGGCTTTATTATGTATATCGTTCAGTTAGCATACGGCCAACTTAGAAGCCAGCTTAGCCAGTTGCTCGGACATCGCTGATAAATTCTGACTATGAGCCGTCAACTTTTGGATTGTTGCGGCTTGGTTTTCGGTGACACCTTCAATTTGAGTTATTTCCGCCGTAATCTCCTGAATCGACTGATTGATATTATGTAATATCATTGTAATTTGGGCGGCAGATTGAGCACTGTTGACGGCCAATTTTCTCACCTCATCGGCTACTACCCCAAATCCGCGCCCATATTCACCGACCCGTGCCGCTTCAATTGCGGCATTTAAGCCTAATAAATTGGTTTGACTGGCAACATTTTTGATAAAATTTACAACTGTATCAGTTTCACCGACCTGGCCGTTGGCTTGTGTCGCCAGATCTTTAAGATATTTTCCGCTTGAAGCCAATTGTTCTGCTTGTAATAGAATTGATTGAATCGAATCCGATAGATCATTGGCTGATACCGACAATTGTTGGGCCGCATTGGACAATGTCTCCTGTCGCTCCAATGATTCATGGACTGCTACGGCGCCTAAAATCTGTCCGCTTTCATCGATAACCGGAATACTAATCGCAATATAGGGAATCCCATATACTTCTTTCGGAACTTCCACTACGACCCGGCGCTTTTCCTGCATGGCTCGAAACACCGCAGCTCCTGATTTAATTTTTTCCCCCACTACTACTTGGCTGGCGATCTCAGGTATGGAATATGAGACCAACCACTTTTCCGTGTCGCTTACAACCATACCGACTTTACCGTTTACTAAGGTCGGTACATATTGCGCCACTTGTACAAAACACTCCAACAAATTTGTGTTGTTTTGCATTTTAACCACATCCCTACTTTAATGTAGTAAATAATGGAAGCTACAAAATTATTCTTGATTGTTTCGCAAATACCTCTAATAATTTACAATATTTATAATTATTGGCTATAATTTATTAAAAAATCAAAATGCATTTTAGTGCCTTCCGGCAACAAGAATCATATTATGTAATGTAAGGCTTTATCTTAAACTCTGGGAGGTGACTTTAATGCATAAAACTTATCCGAAATATGCTTGCATGTCTTCAATGAAACCTATGGACTGTATGTATCCAATGAACTCTATGCAATGCATGAGTTGTATGAAATGTATGGATTGTATGAAATGCATGGCTCCCAAGCAATCCATGACTTGCATGACCGATATGGACTGTACCAACTGTATGACTCCGCCAAAGTCTAAATACTGCATGACTCCCAAACAACCTACGAGTTGCATGACCGATATGGAATGTACCAGCTGTATGACTCCGCCAAAGTCTAAATACTGCATGACTCCCAAACAACCTACGAGTTGCATGACCGATATGGAATGTACCAGCTGTATGACCCCGCCAAAGTCTAAATATTGCATGACTCCCAAACAACCTACGAGTTGCATGACCGATATGGACTGTACCAAGTGTATGACCCCGCCAAAGTCTAAATACTGCATGACTCCGAAATATAAGCATTCGAAAAAATGTATGGAAGACATGGATTAACCCCGTCAAGCACACTAAAACCGACACTGCAAGATGAGCAATCCCAGCATTGCAACTTTCCATAATGCTCAAAAATTAGTTCCGGCTTCGAAAGCTCATTCAGTATTCCCAATATCATTTCCCGATCATAAAAAACACCTAACGTATCCACAATGTCGGGTTCTGGCATTCCCTTTGTTTTTGCCCCACAAATATCGCGCAAACTTTTATAAAAAGTTAACATGTTTTCATCTGCTGATTTATTACGGATTAACTCGACATAATCAGCTAAAATCCTGTATGCTTGCTGAAAATATCCTGCCTTATAATATAATGCGCTGACAAATAAGCTTATACTTAAGTAATACCAGGGCAGCGAACCACGCATGGAAATATTCAGGAAATCATTAACCGGCAGCGCACAATTAGTTTGATTTATATTAATTAAATTGGCGAATTCCCCAATATCCGGTATCGTTAAACTGCCGTTATTACGTATTTTTCTCTTCAAAATATTAAATTGAATATAATCATCCAATGCTTTAATATTATCAATATCCTCAATCTCACTAAGGCCGGGAATTATTACATGAAATGCGGGAAATTTCAAAAATGAAACATCTCTGATAAAAATATGAAAACCATGGGCCGTTATTTGGGCAATTAAGTATTGCAGCAGCTGCTTATTATTATATCCCTGCAAATCTGCAAATTGTGTAAACTCATAAGAATCGTTTACGCCAAAAAACTCCGTTGGATAATAACCTGAACCATTAACCAGGATACCCATTATATTATCCGTTTCATCTCCAGTTGAACCAAAAGAAAATTCGCATTCTCCTTGCATATGAAATATTTCCTGACCTTGAAACAACTCGGTCAAAGTTCGTTCTAAGGCAACTTCAAAGATTGGATGAGCACCAAATTTGACAAAATATTTTTGGGCAGCTTTATTAATAAACTGTACGGCTACCACCGGCCAACCCATACCTAGCGAACAATCCTTGACAATAACCGCATACTGCCCGAATTGTTCGATGGTATTAATCATTTGCTCAACTCTGGGAAAATGTTTGATGTATTCCCGGTTAACCGTTGGCGGCGTAATTTTATCGGTAATTACCTTAACATTCACATATCGTTCCAGCGTTTCCGATATACCTTGTACCAATGCTTCTTCTGCCGTATTACCGGCACACATTCCATTAGACATATACATTTTAGCCGCCATCTTAACCGGAATGTAAGATACTTGCTTGCTGCCAATATTAATATAGGGAACCGCAATAAACTCAGCATCAATTTTTTCATATGATATTTGCTGCCATTTTGCCAGTAATGCTTTGTCAATTTTCCCGCTGGCCAAATTCTGCTGAATCCGCATCCACTCGCCACCTGCCAGCAATTCAGCGCAGGTCATCTTTTTTTCATCAGGAGCATAAAAAAAATTCCGATAACTTAATGCTTGGGGCGATAAATCAATGTTTAAGTGAAAATAGGCTTGATTTTGCAGGCGTTCCATCAATTCGCCATAAGCACTGGCTAGCGCATACTCATAAGAAGTACCCTTTCCGTTCGCGGTAATATCTGCTTCAGGAATCTGGATACTTACCGAATAGCATTCGGCCGACTGTCGCCAATCTGTTTCAATTACCATTAAATTAAGTTCACTGAGAATCGTCCTGATTTGGTAAATCGTTTGTTGGGGATAATCGTCTTTATATTTAATAGCAGGACACTCCATTTGCATAACCCCTTTCTTGAATGCTGACATCACATAATAACTTACCTCTGATATTATATTCATCAGGTGTTATGCAGGTTCAATTGTTATAGGCCTAATATTCGGTATATCTTGTTGTCCGCTATCCCACTGGTTTTCCAACCATGGTCTTGCTGCAATTCCTTTATTGCATTTTCGGTCAACTTCCCCAAAATACCATCAGCCGGGCCATCAAAGTAGCCAAATTTTTTTAGCTTTAACTGCAGCATTACTACATCCGGCCCAACATCTTGGTATTTAAGATTCCTTGATACTTTAACTTTAGCGCCCTCAATTTTCACACTCGTACCCAGCGGTATCCATTCAAACAATTCTTCAATATCTTTATTTCGTAAGCGAATACACCCTTTGCTGGCAAACTGTCCGATAGACCACGGCCGGTTAGTCCCATGGATACCGTAGCCGCCCCAAGGCACATTTAAACCTAACCAGCGCGTACCAAATATTTCTTTGTTACTATAATCTTTATTTACTATTTTCCACTCCCCGACCGGACTAGGGGTTTTGCTTTTTCCCACAGCAATCCGGTATTTCTTATATAATTTATCATCATTATAAAGTTCAAGAGTTCGATTACTGACATTGATTGTAATCGAAAGCTGACCTTGCGGACGGTTAGCAGGCTGCTGCTTATCTAACCCCGACAATTGCAGCTCATCAAAGCATTCCAAACAAAATACAAAAACCAGCATGGCTAAAATTGCAATAGTAAAATGGGCTTTAAGTATCCGCATATAAAACCGTTGTTGATTATTCTCAGCCATCATCATCCCCCCCTAAATATATATATATACAATTACCCGAAGGATAAATCCGAAAATTACACGAGATAATTGTATAAGATGTTTGTTGGTACATATTCTATTTAAGGAGAGGGGGTGCAAAATGGCTAAACCAAAAACGAGTCCGATTATTCAGCCCCATTCCGATGATAAAGACAATAAACCGGAAACACAACAAGAACCTTTATCTGGATCAAAAACAGTTAAAAACCAACATCACTCCAGACAAAAACACGGCGAAGGAAGTTAAACTGATTAATCGCGGATCAGATAATTAATAAGTTTATGAATGTTCCGACGAGCCTGATGTTCGTACAAGTCCCGAAATAAATGCGTATAATATATGTATGAGCGCTGCAAAAATTTCTGTAAGATACTGCAGCGCTCTCTTTTATACTGTTGTTCAGTCAGAAACCCATATTCCCGGCGGATTTTTTTCTCAAAATCCCTAAATTGATCTTCGGCAGCCCCCAATATTGCTAAATCAATGTCGGCCACAAGATAGTTTACCGGTTGGCCGGCTGCCGAAATATCGGCACAGTGTTTCGTACTTAAAATTAAATTATAGACGTCATTGCTCAATTGCCCGCAACCTAATTGCTGCAAAAAACAGTTGGCACTTGCCGCCGAAACTTCTTCATTATATTGACACCCAGGAATATAGACTATATCGTGAAACCAAATCGCCAATTCAGTCGCCTCCCTATTTTCCACACCTTCCATTAAAGTGAGCATGCTCAGGCAGGTTCGAATGTGATCTAAATTATGATAATAGCGACCCGGCGCCTGGTAACAACCGCATATAATTATAAATAGTTGCATACTCTGAAATACTGGAATGTTGAGGCGGTTTATTAAGTTGTTCCAGTAATTTTCCATTTTGTATCTCCTCACTGGTGGAATTGTTTACAGTTATAATGTGCAGAATGTTATGCAAATATGGACTTTATGTTATACTGTAACAAACAGCAGCAGAGGTGATAATATGATCAATACGATCTTATCTTACGTACTATACGGCATGTCGGGCTTCTTCTTTGGTATATTCGGTTCCCGACTGGGTATTTTATCTTTTGTTCGGCTAAGGGATTATTATCGGCAAAACCATAAACAAGATTATCGCCATATTTTATTTGCTTTAGTATCGCTCATTGTGCTTGGAGTCTGCTGGGTCATCTTCCCTTACTATTTTTACCAAAAAACGTCTTTGGGCGGCGCAATATATTTAGGAACTCTGCTTTATTACTTCCGATTATTTCGTTCGCGGGACCGCTTATCCCCAACTACTAAAAATAAACGCAAGCGCAGCTAGCAGCATCGAACACAATTATAATGCTTGAAGCTTAGTGCAGCGGTAAGAACTTTTCAGCAATAAAAATAAGGATTGGCAACTGCTTGAGCAAAGCTAGTTTGCCAATCCTTTTAATTGCGGGCCTGCTCTACTATGATCGAAACTTGGCGCAGTGCACCAATGTAATCACTTTTTATCTGCAGCGACTTAGTCTGGCCTTTTTGCTAAAAGCGAGCACCAAAAATATTGCTCATGTCATATAATATGCCGAGAATTGCTCAAATAGCAGGGGGGTAACTATCGGTGAATTTGTTGTTCGCGATTTTTTTAGCAATTACCGTAAGCATTGATGCTTTGATTGCCGGCATTGCCTATGGAGCAAAAGGCATTACCATCGGTAAGACCTCTTTATTGCTTGTCGGTTTACTAACCGGTGTTTTTACCGTACTGGCTATGCCGCTTTCTTACCTGGTAGGTAACTTGATCAACCTTCAGACAGCCCAATTTTGCGGCATAAGTTTATTATTTATTCTCGGTCTTTGGAGCACTTTCCAAGAATACGCCGCCAAGAAAATATTAAAAATATCATTTTCATTGGGACGGATAATTATTAATATAATGATAACTCCGGAAACTGTTGATATCGATCATTCCTTATCAATTTCCCTCACCGAAGCCGGTCTGCTCGGGCTAGCCTTAGGTATCGACAACATGATCGCCACATTTGCCGTTTCCCTGATAAAAATGCTGCCTTGGTACACTCCGCTAATCATGGGCGGACTACAAATGTTGTTCATTACCACCGGAGCAATAATAGCCAAAAAAATTATCCCGGCGCACTGGAAAGTCTACTTATCTTTTATTCCCGGCATCGCCTTAATATTATTAGGGTTGATCCGGTTCTTCTTTTAATTACTTATGAAATCTCAGAATAACTACTAGCGCCGATAAAAGGCGCTTTCAGCTAACTCGACAACAATCGGCTGCAACCCTTTCTCCCGGACATATTTTTCCCCGGCTTTGGTAGTAACAATTTTGCTTCCGCGCCCGCAAACATAGCCACGGTACATGATTACCTTTCCAGCTACCATACTCATAAATGCCGACTGGCTATCTACGTCGAGAACAGTAATATCGGCATCAGCACCCAATGAGAAATGCCCCTTATTACTAAGTCCCAATATCCGCGCAGGATTAACACTAGTTTTTTGGACAAACTCAGGCATCGTCAACGCTTGTAATTTTACTAACGCCAATCCCATCTCTACAATCACATTCCGGGGAATGCCGCCGCCATCAGTACTTATACAATCAACTACAAAGCTGCCGGAGGCACGTTTCGCTGTTGCCAGCCGAATCCTCGGCTCCGGAGGATTGACACTAAAACTTATCGTCCCATCCGTCCCGCGACTGCGCCAGTATGCAACCGCTTCTTCTCCTGTTGCCAAAACCATTTTGCCGCCGGCTTCAACGTTTAATTGTGCCCAACCGGCCAGCATCGCTTGTTCTAATCCGTCCTCAGTTGCCGGAAATCCACCGGTAGCCAAACATTTTTGTGTAACTAAGCTTTCGGGTATTCCGTTCGAACATTTAGAACTGGTACCATTTAGTGGAGACAGGTAAGATTCGCAGCTAATATTCGGATTTTTTTCTAAGGCGGCAATTGCCTCTTCCGTCTCGGCCATGTAATCCCGTACTTGACCACGGCAATAGCTGTTTACATGGGCAATATGCAAAGAATTTCCTCCGGCTAAATCAACGGCTTCTAAAAATCCGTTAATATTCGATCCATTCTGCAGCGTTCCGGCATGAAAAGCTACATATGCTTTATTTTTATTAACAACTTCAATTGTCCGAGCTGTTGCCTCCGGAGTCAGCGGATAGTGACCACCTAACAATTTGAACCCCAGCGAACCGTGCGACATCGTTCGAGCCAAAAAGTCCTGCAGTTCACTCTCACTGGGGTCTGCCGTACTAACGGTATGTCCCGGACGAACATACTCGATACAGGCAATATTTAGTCCAACTCCGTGCTCACCGGCAATGTCTAATACCGATTCCAACGGACCGGACATGTCCAAAGCTGTTGTCACGCCTACTTGCGCCATCATTTTATGACCAAATTTTCCTCCCAGCCAAGCTGATGCATGCATATGTAAATCGATAATACCCGGTACTACAAACATTCCCCGCACATCAAATACTTCCTGTGCCAGCGTTGGATCGATATCAACGGAAATCTCGGCTATTTTCCCGTCTGTAATTGCAATATCACAAACAGCATTAAGATTTGATACCGGATCTACAACCGTCCCATTTTTTAATAAGCATGAATATTGTTTTCCCATTTTCCTTGCCTCCTTTGATTGTTTTTAGTAATAATCTCCCTGACAGAGCGCCAGGGAGATTAATTTTATCAATTAGTAGTTTTTGAAGCAGCAGCCAGACTCTGCGGGCAGCTGAAATCCAATGTAGCAAAATAATCATCAATTGTTTCAGCCCGGCGAATCAGCTTGACGCTCTTATCAGGCCGCATTAACAACTCTGCTGACCGAAGTTTGCCGTTATAATTAAAACCCATGGCATGACCGTGAGCTCCGGCATCATGAATCACAACAATATCACCAATATCAATTTTCGGCAGTTGGCGATCGATTGCAAATTTATCATTATTTTCACAAAGTGAGCCGGTAACATCATATTTGTGATCCAATGGCAACTTCTCTTTGCCTACCACGGTGATATGGTGGTAAGATCCATACAAAGCCGGACGCATAAGGTTGGCCATACAAGCATCAAGACCAATATAGTTTTTGTAAATCTCTTTTTTATGCAATACTTTCGCAACTAAATAACCATATGGTCCGGTAATGACCCGGCCGCACTCCAACGCAATTCGTAACGGGTCTAGACCGTTGGCCTTTATTTTAGCCTCATAAGCCTTTTGGATTTCACAGCCTAAATATTCTAAATCGACTGGCTGCTGCTCAGGTTTATAAGGAATACCGATTCCGCCGCCGAAATTGACAAATTCCAGCGAAATTCCCAACTTCGTGTGTATTTCGACCGCCAGATCAAATATCATATTGGCGGTAGCCACAAATGAATCGGCATTCAGTTCGTTGGATATTACCATCGTATGCAAGCCAAATCTGGCTATACCTTTATCACGCATAATTCGATATGCTTCAAACAATTGGTCTCTGGTCAGTCCGTACTTAGCTTCCTCCGGGTAGCCGATTATAGTATTTCCGCCTTGCAGCAACGGACCTGGATTATATCTAAATGAAATAATATCAGGTAAACCGGCATTTTTCTCTAAGTAATCGATATGAGTAATATCATCAAGGTTAATAATTGCACCAAGTTCTCTGGCCTTTTGAAATTCGACAGCCGGAGTATCATTGGATGTCAACATTATGTTTTCTCCGACAATGCCGGCCCGTTCGGCCAAAAGTAGTTCAGCCATCGAGCTGCAGTCAGCGCCAAAGCCTTCCTCCCGCAAAATAGCTAACAATGTTGGGTTAGGCGTTGCCTTTACCGCAAAGTATTCCTTAAATTCCGGTGCCCAGGAAAATGCAGCCGTCAGTCTCCTGGCATTATTGCGAATAGCCTGCTCGTCATAAATATGAAAAGGGGTTGGAAACTTCTCGATAATTTCCTCTAAATATGTTTTCAAAAATGGTAAATTCTTATCAGCCATCATGTATACCTCCTTATTCGGCAATTGTTGTAACGGGCTGCACTTTTTTAAAAATAAAATCAGCTTGTGAGTAAACCATCTCACAAGCTGTGCATTTATAAACATATCTGCTGTGTAAGATAGCCCTCCAATCGCTTCATTGCGAATGACAGTCTTGCATTTATTAAACACAAAACCAGCAAAGATTTGCTGCCCCAAATTCTTTACTTCGGCGGGTATTCCTTTTTATACTCGTCATCGCTGGCAACTCGGAGCATATACTCTTTATATCCCGCACCTCTACCTACTGCCTATTTTATTGTGCTTGTTACAAAGTATACCGGGAATCCATGGTTGGTGTCAATATTTTTTTGCATATCCCGGTTTTATATTATTCAGCGAGTTAAGACTCCCGCCTCTATAGGCGGCGTCAGACTCAGGTGGAGTTGATTCTCCACCTGAGTCCCCGATGTTTCAGCTTTGCTGAAATGAGTTCACTCCATGCGCTTGATCATGTATTGAATCCAAACATATAATACTATCCACATAAATACAACAATTACAATATTTTGATTGTCCACATGTTTAGTCATCATAGTTGCCATACCGGTAGCAAAAGTCATACCCCAGACAATGAAGCTATATAGTATTAACAGCCAATTTGTTATTTGTTTCGTAACTTTATTCATTTCAGTATATTGTGCCTCTTTCACTAAACGAAATTCAGGATATTAGCTTGCCCCTGTTTTGATTATATCATACTATGATTTATGTTAAGCTATAACAAAAGTTACTAAATCTCTATTACGGTATTAACAACAGCCGGAATGAACTTTTCGCCGAACTTACTCCGTAGTTGAGCCATAACGTTAAAGCCTGTACAATGCGAACTGGCAATAAAATCAGGCTGATAGCGCTCTAACGCCTCCAGTGTCCGCTCTTGTTGTTCTTTGCTAACCGGACCCAAATGTGTTCCTCCGATCCATACAGCCAGCCTTTTTAACCCTGTTAGCGCCAGCCCATGTTCCACCGTATTCACCAGGCCGGAGTGCGTACAACCACCGATAACGACTAGTCCCCGGTCGGTTTTATAGTACAAAGAGGCATCGTCTTCAACAATATCCAGACACTCACAACCACTCTTGTCAACCATCCTAAACTTGGTATCGCCTTTTTCAAAGTCGCTTACTCGTGGAACTTTGCCGCTAAGTATCAAATTAGGCATAATTTCTTGCGGCCCATCGGAAATTCGCCACTCCGCTCCCAAAGCTGTAAGTTGCTCCCGGCAAAACGGTATGCCAATAAACCGGCGGGACGTATCCGTAGCGGCATAATGCGGCTCAAATATTCCATTGTTAGCATACACCGGCAAACTTTTGCCGCCTTGCTGCAATACTTTAAGAAGGCCGCCGGTATGATCATAATGATTGTGGCTTAAAACGATCATATCCAAACTGGCCGGCTGTATTCCCAGCAGGCTCAAGTTATGGACCACTGCTCCCGATTGGCCGGTATCGAATAATATTTTCTTGCCCTGATATTCAATTAAATACGCCAAGCCGGCTTCACCGGCAAAACAAGGAGCGCCGCCGACATTCGGAATAATATTGTCCATAACAACTGTTAATTTCAGCATATCCAACCTCCTTACGGCTATTCCAATGGCCGTTAAATATAGTTAACGCCTATGCTGTTTAGCTTCGAGAACAATCTGTTTTTTCCTGCCAAATATTCATCAAGGCGGCATAGCATTACTATACTTTATGACAAATGCCACAATCTCCACTTATTCTCAATTAAATTTTTTTATCATTTTTGCTAAAAGATAAAGGGTAAATCATAGTTTTGGCAAAATTACTATAGTAAACGGATAATGGAGGTCTTGCTATGAAACGCTTCTCAAAGATATGTGCTGTACTATTGGCTGTACTAGCCGTATCAGTATCAGTATTTTCCCCGGTACATGCTGCACCTAACAAACCGGCTGCTGATCAAAAACGGCTGGTTGTTAAAATTAACATTTACCAGCCCAAAATTTTTTGGAACTATAGCTTTTTGAATAAAGAGGGCGATTTAGGTAAACCGGCAGCTGTAAAACTTACCTGGAGCCATGGCGATATGGCTAAAAACGAACAAACACAAGTAGTTATCACCCAAGGAAAATCATCCGGACATATTGACGTTTGGACTGAAAAAAACGAATTATTAAATCTTATTATTAAAGTATATGATGCCAAAGGTAACCGCTACGGATCAACCAACATCCAAGTTCGAAACAAAGGACAAGTTGAAACATTTTTTGTTGGGCCGCCGGAATTTTCCGAACCCCAATTTGGTTGGAGCAACGCCCAACAGTAACATAGTCTTATGCGATTAACCCTCTAAGAACCTGCGACCATTGGTACAGGAGCTTTATTTCTCTCAGTCTTTATTTTATCTAGCAAAGCTAATACAACATCAGCAAAAAAAGGATTGCAGTAAAATTTGACTGCCAATCCTTTTTATTTTTGGCTTTACCTATGAAATAGTAAGATCTAACGTGCATAAGTGAACTCGCTTCAGCAAAGCTGAAACATCGGGGCTCAGGTGGAGAGTCAACTCCACCTGAGCTGACGCCGCCTATAGAGGCGGGAGTCTTAACTCTCTGAATAAGATAACAGTTTAGCTAAACAATTGTGTCGACAAGTATCTTTCTCCCGTATCCGGCAGCAGTACAACAATCTTCTTTCCTTTGTTCTCTGTTCTCATGGCTATTTCACTAGCGGCGTAAACAGCCGCGCCGCTCGATATTCCCACCAATAATCCTTCAGTTTTAGCCAACTGACGCGATGTTTCCAGGGCCTCGTCGCTTTTGACCGTAATAATCTCATCAATAATATCAACATTTAAAATTTCCGGCACAAAACCGGCGCCAATGCCCTGTATTCCGTGAGGTCCGGACCTCCCCTGCGACAAAACCGGCGAATCAAACGGTTCAACTGCAATAATTTTTACATCCGGTTTGTTTTGTTTAAGCACTTCACCAACTCCGGTAATTGTACCGCCGGTACCTACACCGGCCACAAATATATCTACCTGTCCCGCGGTATCCCGCCATATTTCCTGAGCTGTCGTTTGGCGGTGTATTTCCGGCGATGCCGGATTATTAAACTGCTGAGGCATATAGGCCTTGGGCAGTGAGGCCACAAGCTCCTCAGCTTTGGCTATCGCCCCGCGCATACCGGCACTGCCTGGTGTCAAGACAATTTGAGCCCCGAAAAATTTGAGCAATTTTTGTCTTTCAATACTCATTGTTTCCGGCATAGTTAAAATTAGCTGATAGCCGCGGGCTGCTGCAATAAAAGCCAGGCCAATTCCGGTATTCCCGCTGGTAGGTTCCACAATAACTGTATCTTGATCAAGCAAACCTTTTTCTTCGGCATCAGTAATCAGTGCATATCCCACCCGATCCTTAACACTGCCTAACGGATTGAAGTATTCCAGTTTAGCAATTAATGTCCCTGGCAATTTATGTGCGCCGTTGAAATTTGTTAATTCCAACAAGGGAGTATTACCAATTAATTCGGTCAGACTGCCGGCAATATTTTTCATTTTATCCTCCTTATTATGGCTGATATGCAAAAAAGGCTAAAGCCGCTTTTCTACTGCTGCTTTAGCCTTCAGTTTGTCTGATCAGCTATCTATATATGATTTATTTTTTTAATAATATCACTGACTTAAAAAATTGTCAATGCATTAACACCTAGATTCCGTCGCCATCCAACCCTTGCAAATTTACCAACCGCTGCTTTTGGGTCTTTTCAATCTGAACAATCTTTCCCTGTTGAACGTGCAATGATACCTGGCCATATGTTATTCCCTGCAGTGATTGTTGTATTCTAGTGCGAATAAGACTGCGAACTGCATCCGTGGGACGTTGGCCAGTTGGATTAACCGCTTTATTATTTGTTAAACGAATCTTATCGTGCCGTTCCAACTGTATTAATCTACAATCTTGTACAATAAGCTGAACAGAACCGAATACTGTATCGCCAATTAATTTTTCTATGATTATAAATGTCTCATCACTTATCTCATCAGATATATTTACAGTCGGTGCTTTTTTCGGCACAACAGATTCCTCCCTGTTCAGCCCGGCAAAAAATTTCAGTAAATGGCTGCAGGCATCCGGTTTAAAGTTATTTGCGTTTAGTTCCGCCCAGATATGCTTCTTTTACCCGGGGATTTTGCGCAATATCATCAGCTTGGCCGTGCAGAACGATTTTGCCTGTCTCTAAAACGTAGGCGTAATTTGATATCTTTAATGCCTGACGGGCATTCTGCTCAACAAGTAATACTGTCGTGCCTTGTTCATTTATTTCCTGTATGACTTGAAATATATCGGCTACAACCAGCGGCGCCAATCCCATTGACGGCTCATCCAGCAATAACAGTTTTGGTCTGGCCATCAACGCCCGGGCGATAGCCAGCATTTGCTGCTGCCCGCCGGATAAAGTACCACCAAGTTGGTCTCTTCTTTCACGTAAAATCGGAAACCGCTTGAACATTTTTTCCAGATCATCATCAATTTCGGCATCACGTCTTTGACTTGCACCCATCTCCATATTTTCCAAAACCGTCATATTCGCTAAAATCTGCCGGCCTTCAGGTACTAATGACATCCCCAGCGCAACCGTCTTATAAGCGGGAAGTCCCTGAATTTCTTGCCCTTGAAATATAATCTGCCCGGCATCCGGTTTAAGTAAACCGACAATTGTTTTCATCGCCGTTGATTTTCCGGCGCCATTAGCACCAATCAAGGATACGATGCTGCCGGCCGGGACATGCAAATCGATTCCCTGCAGAGCTTTTATGTTACCGTAACTTGTTACCATTCCTTGAACTTTCAGCATCTATACTGCCTCCTTGCCAAGATAGGCTTCAATTACGGCCGGATCGGACTGAATCTGGTCAGGCTGCCCTTCAGCAATTTTCTTGCCGAAATTAATTACAGCCAACCGGTCGCAGACACTCATCATTAAGTGCATATCATGCTCAATCAACAGTATGGTCTTTCCCATCACTTGGATCTGCTGAATCAAATCACGCAGTTCAGTTGTTTCCGTTTCATTCATACCGGCGGTCGGCTCATCAAGCAGTAAAATTTCCGGTTCGGTCGCCAAGGCTCTGGCTATTTCCAGTCGCCGCTGTTTCCCGTATGAAAGTGCTTCCGCCGTGTCATCGGCATGATTACTAATTCCGACAAAGTCCAACAATTCCAGAGCCCGCTGCTTTATATTGCCTTCTTCCCGTCTGGCAAAAGGCGTTTTCCACAAACCATGCCATAACCCGGCTTTGCTGCGGACATGAGCACCAACCATTACATTTTCCAAGACCGTTAATTGGCCAAAAATACGAATATTTTGAAAGGTGCGCGCTAAGCCAATTTCGGTAAGCTTATGCGGTTTGAGCCCGACGATACTTTGCTGTTGGTAAATAATATCACCGCTGCTGGGAGTAAGCACTCCGGTAATTAAGTTAAACAGAGTTGTTTTGCCGGCGCCGTTTGGCCCGATTATACCCATTACTTCGTTGCGATTTACTTGAAAACTAACATTCATTAGGGCAGCGAGGCCACCAAAGTTCTTACTAACCTGGTTGAGTTGAAGTATCATTGACCCGGCTCCTTCCCAGCTTTTCCTTAATGTAACGCAGCGTTTGCGTACTCAACAGTCCCTGCGGTCGAAAAGCCATCATAACTACCAAAATTGCACCATATATCATTTCGCGGTATTCAGCGGCAAATCGCAGCACTTCCGGCAGCGCCGTAAGCAAGAAGGCGCCTAATAGCGGCCCCCAAACGACATCACTGCCGCCAAGTACGGCAAACAGCAATATCTCTACAGCACGATGATACGCAAAATCTTTGGGGCCAATGTAGAAAGTTAGATGGGCAGCTAAGCCACCGGCTATGGCAGCCACAACTGCTCCCAAACAAAACATAAGAATTTTATAGTAAGTCACATCAATTCCCATTACTTCCGCAGCTTTTTCATCTGCTTTGATAGCCGCCAATGCACGACCTACCCGCGAATTGTGTACGCGTATGCAAAAAAATACCAAGACTGCAACAACAGCAATGAGAACCAGCAGTACCAGCAAATTGGCAATTTGCTGCAAGGTCAAGCCGCCCATGCCGGAACTAAGGCCAACTTCGGACAACTGCTTGCCGAATATTACGGCCATTGACGGTATACCGGAGATACCTAACGCACCATTGGTAATTTTTAAATTTAATACGATGACCCGGACCACTTCGCCAAACCCCAGTGTAGCAATCGCTAAATATATTCCCTGCAGGCGGATAACCGGCAGACCGATTAGCAGGGCCATACAGCCGGCAGCCACGCCGCCGCATAACACCGATACCAAAATCGGAGCACCGGCTTTAATCGTCAGTAGAGCGGATACATAGGCACCAATGCTCATAAATCCGGCATTGCCGAGGGAAAGCTGCCCGGTAGATAAGGTTAGATAAATACTGATCCCTAAGACGGCATTAATGGCCATAAACATTACTATCTGCAAATAATACGGATTAAGAATAAAGTCCATTTAATGCCCCCCTTTCTGAGCGCCAAACAATCCTTGCGGCCGCCATAACAATATAATAATGATAATACCGAATGCTACCGCATCCCGATATGATGAAGAACCGTAAGCTACACTAAATACTTCGGCTATTCCTAAAATTATTCCACCGAACATTGCACCGGTGACATTGCCCAGACCTCCCATAATTAGTACAGCCAGCCCTTTAAAGCCCATCGTCACACCCATTGTCGGCTCTACCGCATTAAAAGCTAATCCGACCAAAACTCCGGCAACAGCTCCTAATCCGGAAGCCAGTGCAACTGTCATTACAATTATTTTATTAGTATTAACTCCTAACAAATTAGCGGTTTCAATATTTTCAGCTGTTGCGCGCAGTGATTTACCTATTCTGGTTTTTTGTAGCCAAAACCGTAATATCAGCATTAAGCCAAATGATACGGCCAAAATTAAGATTTGTACGGATGATATTTTCAATGGACCAATTGAGAGCAGTTGACCGGCCACGCTAGCCGGAAAGGCCTGAGCTTGCGGTCCGAATATCCTCAAAGCTAAACTCTCTAAAAAGATTGAAACACCAATCGTGCTGATAAGCGGAGCCAGATGAGAAACAGAGCGGCGCCGCAACGGACGAAGCGCCGCTTGTTCCAAAATAACCCCCAGTAAGCAGCCGACAATCATAGCCCCTAGGATGGCAACAAATATGTTTAGCTGAAAGGTTGTCACCAAAAGCAGTCCGACAAAAGCCCCGAACATAAATACTTCACCATGAGCCATGTTTACTATGCCCAGAACTCCGAAAATAAGTGTATATCCTAATGCAATTAACGCATAGGTGCTCCCTAGAGTCAGTCCATTCACTACTTGTTGCCAAAACAAAATTTTTCACCCCTAAGCTTTAGTTTACTTTAATTCAGTAAATTGACCATTCTTAACAATTAATACGGTTGCTTCCATAGCCGGATTTCTTTTTTCGTCAAAGGCGAATTTCCCGGTGACGCCTTGGAATCCTTTAATTTGAGCCAAGTTATCCCGCAGTTTTTTGCGATCGGTGGTCGATCCTGCCTTTTCCAACGCATTGACCATTATATACAGGGCATCATAAGATTGTGCGGCAAACTGGTCGGGAGCCTTATTGTATTTGGCTTGGTATGCTTTTATGAACGCTTGCACCTTCGCATCATCTTTGCCCGGATACCATGGACTGGACACAATAGCTCCCTCGGCAGCCGCACCGGCTATTTTCATTAATTGCGGTGAATTAAACCCGTTATTACCGACAAACGGAACCTTAATGCCAAGTTCTCTGGCTTTTTTAAGAATCAGCGAAGCTTCTTGATATAAACTTGAAACCATTACCGCATCAGGATTTAGGGAAGCAATTTTGGTAAGCTGGGCCGAAAAGTCGGTATCTTTATCGGCAAAAGTTTCTACCGTAAGAACTTCCACTCCGTTTTGTTTTAACGACTGCATAAATGTTTTATAGCCGGATACCGCCCAATCATTATTATTAGAATACATGACGGCAACCTTTTTCAGGTTGTATTTAGCGGTAGCTTTTTTTACAGTATTCGGGATTGCTAAAGATTCCGGCAATGCGTTACGAAAAACATAATCACCGACTTCCGTAATTCCTTCAGCCGTTGTTGAAGTCCCCATAATTACTACGCCGGCCTGGCTGGCAATCGGGCCGGCGGCAAACATCTCGCCGCTCAAAGTCGGACCGATAATAGCTACAACATTATCCTTGTTAATTAACTTATTTACAGCGTTGATAGCTTCGTTTTTCTGTCCTTTGGTATCTTCAAAAATTAGTTCGATTTTAATTTTTCCTTTGGCATTGATTTCCGACTGAGCTAATTCCAGACCCTGACGGATTGCCTCGCCATACGCGGCACCCGCTCCGGAAAGATAAGCCGGCACACCAATTTTCGCCGTATTTGCTGACTGTTTATTGGTCGAAGCTGAATTTCCACCGCAACCGGCCATTACTACCATACTCAATACTAGCAATACCGCCGCCATCCATCGCATTTTTACAAACCTTCCCTGTGTGAAACTTATCATTTTGTTCATCCTTTCATTCGCTTTTATTTTTTAAACGGCAACTTCTCCCTCTGAGGAACTCTTCGGTTGATCAGCCCCTTTCTGCTATGCTAATACTAGTTATAAAACAGCCGCCCCTATCTGAACGTTGCTCAGATAGGGGCGGCTTATGCTCGCGGTACCACCCTACATTTTACTTTAAATAGCACATAATTGCTTCCGGGTAACGACCGGCAACGCTTTTACCTAGCGTAATTTTACTTTCAGTAAAAGAGCTCCTGGGTGATGTAACGGCAGTTGCCCTGCACCGGTTCGCAGCTTCCACCGGCTCTCTGCAGCAGTATGCGCAATTGCTTTAATCCCAATCATTGCTATTAAAATATGATTATTTCCAAATAATAATTATAAAAATTAATAATGGGTATAAACAGGCCCTGCGGAAGATTTCTCGGATTTGGTAAGAAACCTTCCGCAGGGTCTTTTATACCCACGGTGTAATGCATTACTGCATCTGCATCGCTCGGACCAGCCTGCATTAAACAGCGGAACCCTAGATGCACTTTCTCACGTCTTTGTAAGAGTTGTACTTTATTATGCCAGCACCAGCGAAAGTTGTCAAGAGTATTTTTTAAATTATTTCAGCTATCGCGCCAATAGCATTTTTACATAACACAGCATAACATATACTAAGTGCAACCCTAGGAGGTGTGTAGTATGTTTCGAAAAAAGTACAGTACCAAAACGGAACACCCTAATCCGAAAAATCACAACCCCGGTCTTGACCATGACATATGCCCCAATCATCCTGATTTAATACTACTGCGGGACGCCGCCGCCGATGAACGTGATGCAATAGCGTTATACTTACGGGCCGGCTTTGAAACCTGCTTGACCGAACTGTTTTTCAGTGCTGCCGAAGATGAAATGCAACACTATATCGAGACCATGCGCTGTATTTCCATGCTGGACCCCATTCAGGCCGAAATGTTAAAAGAACAGGATTTAGCCGTATTAACGCCGGTTAGACCATATCCTTGCCAAAAAACTAAATGGTCGGAATGTATAATGGGCAAACCGGAAAACAACTGCCCGATTGATACCTGTGACATAGAAATTACGCCGCCCAGCAAACGGGACCTGCCAACAATTGACTATCTGACCAAAGCGCTGGTTGGTGAACTTCATGCAGCCAATAAGTATCAGACATATATGGATGAAGCCCAAAATCGCTGCGTAAAAGAGCTGTTTTGTTACCTAATGAATTCCGAAAAAGAGCATATTGCCGAATTTACCGCTGCTTTGTTTAGAATCACTCATGAACCGCTACCGGAGGAAATTGAGTGAACTCGTTTCAGCAAAGCTGACGCCGCCTATAGAAGCGGGAGTCTTAACTCGCTGAATAATATAAATCAGGTGCCAGACTCCTTGGTACACGTTATGTATAAAAAAACCGTAACTGAGTCATCTTAACTTTGAAATAGCTGTCTTAATCTCTCCGGCCAAGTCAATAGTTCTACGTCTGGAGAAACTACACTAATAGTTTAATTTTAAAGGAGGAATATAAACTTGTCACCTGCTATCACTACATTAATAGTACTTGGATTTGTAGCACTGTTATTTGTTACCGAGGCCATACCGCTGGCCGTCACGGCGGTCAGCGGTGCTATTGTCTTAGGTTTGCTGGGCATTATTCCGGTTGGCACTGTCTTTAACGGTCTGGCCAATTCTACAGTTGTGTTGTTTGCCGGTATGTTTGTCATTGGCGGCGCGCTGTTCCATACCGGATTAGCCCAGTTAATCGGCGAGTCTGTGGTTAGAATGTTCGGTAAAAGTGAAAATGGACTGTTAATCGGTACGATGCTGATTGCCGCCTTATTGTCATCAGTCACATCCAATACTGGGACAACCGCGGCTCTGATGCCGGTCGTTCTCGGTATCTCCGCTGCCGCCAACATTCCGGCTTCCCGCCAATTAATGCCGATGGCCTTTGCCGCCGGGCTGGGCGGGATTATGACTTTAGTCGGAACCCCGCCGAATATTATCGCCGCCGGAGCATTAAAAAGTGCCGGATTCCGTCCCTTCGGCTTTTTTGAATTTGCCTGGATCGGGGTTCCGCTGACTATCGCCGGCATAATATATATCCTGTTTATCGGTAAACATTTGATGCCCAAGCGCCAACTGTCGGCCGACCAGGAAATTAAGCAGGAAGTTGAAGTCACTTCCCGTGACCCGGTGAAAATGGTGATCGCCGGTCTGATTTTGCTGGCCGTGGTTATCGTCATGGCCTTAGATTTAAAAGCTCTGCCGTTGGAAGTCGCCGCCATCCTGGGAGCCATGCTGTGCGTATTGACCGGCTGCGTTAGAGAAAAGGAAGCCTATCGTAGCATCGATTGGGTAACAATCTTTTTATTTGCCGGAATGATGCCGATTGCAACAGCTATGGATAAGAGCGGAGCCGGTAAATTAGTCGCCGACGGCGTTGTCGGCATCCTGGGCGGCGATCCTAGTCCATTGTTGATAACCGCAGTTTTATTTGCTTTATCCTGTGGTCTGACCCAATTCATGTCCAACACTGCCTCCACAGCGTTATTAGCTCCCATCGGCATATCTATTGCCAAAGGCATTAATGCCAGCCCGTTTGCAGTGTTAATGGCTATTGCCGTAGCCGCCTCTTGTGCTTTCGCCACGCCGGTCGGTACTCCGCCCAACACCTTGGTGCTTGGTCCCGGCGGCTATCATTTCATCGACTATGTCAAAGCCGGTACCGGGCTGGTCATTGTTAGCTTTATTGTTTCGTTGATTGTCATACCGGTCGTCTGGCCGTTTTTCCCTTGATTACATACCGTAATCTATCAAGGTTGCCTGAATTCAGGCAGCCTTGAATTTTTGCCTTATTCCAGGGAATACTAACCGTGACTTTGTATGGCGGCGAGGTGGCCACATGATATCCAATCCCGTGCTTAAAGTTTTACAATCTATTTTAAGACTTATAACCTATCAACCGCCGCAGCAGCCGGAGCCGTTTGTGCTGGAAGAAGAAGATCCTGTCAAAAAAACAAAGCCTGCACCGGCTCAACAAGAATTGCAGCAGCAGTTATTACATACGCAGCAATTACTGGACTATGCCCGCCAATTAGCGGCGTACATCGAAGAATTAATTGCCGGAATACGCCGCAATATGCCGGCGGCAGAACTATCCGAACTAACTGCCAAATATGACTGTTTCAAGCAGCGCCAACTGGAACTGGAGCCCTTACTGTCGGCTTACGATGAACATGTACCCAACCCGGAAAAATTATTTAGTACATCACTTGAACAGAATATGAAAATAATTAAGAAACTCTATAATATTCCTACTAACAAAGACCCGGTTTTGCGCGAATTTGAACTGCCGGCCGAACCATCTCGGCAAGCATTGCTGGTTTACCTGGACGGACTGGTCGATGCCCAGAAAATTAATCTGGCTGTTTTACAGCCGTTAATGCTGCTTAGCCGCAACTGCGCGAACGGTAATGATATCATATCGGCCGTAATGTCCGCCTGCCTGCCCAGCAATCAGGTAAAAGAAGTGTATCAGTTCAATGACCTTATTGCTGCTGTAGCCGGCGGCGATACAGCTTTGATTGTTGACGGCAGTACTACCACTTTAATTATTGATACTAAAGGCTTTCCCCAGCGCGGCATTGAACGTCCGCAAATTGAGCAGGCCATCCGCGGTTCCCAAGCAGCCTTCAGTGAACGTTTGCGCTCCAACACGGCGCAAATCCGTCTTATGCTGCCATCCGCCGATTTAGTAACGGAAATAATCCCGGTCGGCAACCAAGTCAGCACTAACTGCGCCATTATGTATATGCAGTCAATTGCCAGCCCGCAGCTAGTGGCGGAAATAAAGCGCCGGATTAAATTAATTGATACCGATTATATATTAAATACCAGTCTGCTCGACCAGTTTCTTGAAGACCAGCCTTGGCTGCCTGTCCCTCAGTCCTTAGCCACCGAGCGGCCGGACCGGGCGGCCGCCAATCTGATGGAAGGGCGTGTGGCCATCATGTTAGACGGCACGCCGTTTGTGCATATTGTGCCGGTTACGCTGCACACCTTTTTTCAAACTGTTGACGACTATAGCTTATCGGTACCGGCAGCCAACTTTATGCGCTTTTTGCGCATCATGGGAGCCATATTGACTATGATTCTGCCGGCAGCTTATTTGGCTATCAGTTATTTTCATCAGGAAGCCCTGCCTACCGAACTGGTCTTGGCTATTGCCGGGGCGCGGGAAAAAGTCCCCTTCCCGGCCTTAATCGAAATACTATTAATGGAGTTTTCCTTTGAGCTGATCCGCGAAGCCGGCGTCCGGGTTCCCGGCGTGCTGGGGTCCACCATCGGCATCGTCGGCGCCATAATACTCGGCCAGGCGGCGGTAGCCGCCAACATTGTCAGTCCGATAATGGTAGTTATTATCTCCATTACCGGTCTGGCCTCATTCACGGTTGCTGACTACGGCTTTTCTTTTGCCCTGCGGCTGGCCAGATTTGTGTTCCTGTTTTTGGCTGCAACCTTCGGTTTAGTTGGTATTGCCATCGGCCTGCTCATCATGGTCGAGTTATTATGTTATATGAAATCTTTTGGCGTACCATTTTTGGCTCCTACGGCACCTAAAACCTCTTCAGCCGGCCATGCCCTGCTGCGCAGTTCCGTGTTTGCGCAAGGACAGCGGCCGGATGAACTGAATGCCCGCAATAACCGGCGCCAGCCGCCGGTTAGCCGCCAGTGGGCTTACAAAAAACCCCGAAAGGAGAATAATCCATGAGTTATCGACCCGGCCAAATGGGTATTGCCGAAGGTACAGCGCTTGCCTTCATCCTTACTTTTCCCCGCGTATTTTTGACCACTCCGGTAAGCCATTTGGATAACTCCGCTACTTTGGGTTGGTTATCGCCGTTATTAGCCGGAATTACGGCATTAGGCATATTCTTACTGCTGCACCAGGCAACTTCCGGTTTTTCCGGGGATATAATCAATATCTCTCAACAGTTACTGGGCAAGCCGGCTAGTTGGCTGATTGTCTTCTATGGTATTTTCTTATTCATGAGTAACGTCGTATTATTACTGCGGCAATTTGCGGAAAATACTCTGCTGACAGCGCTGCCCAGCGTAGAGTTTGCGATAGTTACGCTGCTATATGCCGCTATTGCCGCTATCAGCGCTTATTTGGGGATTGAAGTAATTGCCCGGGCCAGCTACCTTATTTTACCGTTAATAATTGTCGCAATTCTGTTGGTCTTATTGCTGCTGTATCCCTACTACCAATTCTATAACTTATTACCCTGGCAAGGCAACGGAATCAGCAAGACCATTAGCGCCGGATTCGGATCAGCCGGCCTCGAATTTGCCTTATTCGGGTTGTTGGTATTACGGCCGGCCTTCCAAAACAACCGAACCGTAAGGACTTCGGCTGTATATGGCCTAGGCGCCAGTACAGTTATTGTCAGCATTTCCATTTTGGTGTTCATCATGGTGTTCGGAGTTGCGGTAGGCCGGGAAAAAGTTCTGCCGTTCTTTGAAATGTCACGGCTGGTCTATCTTAGCCGCTATCTTCAACGGATCGAAGCGCTGTTTATTATCATTTGGGTAGTTGCCGGGATTTTAGGTATTTCCGCTAACCTTTACCTAACCGCATATCTATTTAGCCGTTTATTTAAACTGCCGTCCCTGCGCCCCATCATTCCATTATTGGCCATAACTGCCGTCGAACTGGCCATGATACCGTCTGATGTTGCCTCGGTAATTGAATTGGATCGCTATATGGTCACCACCTATTACCGTTGGGGAATTTATATTATCCCAGCAATTCTGATTACTACTGCCTGGTTCAAAAAGAAAAAGAAGGTGGATGCATGTCGCTGAAATCGAAATTTCCCATCATTGGGGTTATGGTAATGGCAATGTTGGTCAGCGGTTGCAACGGAGCCCGGGAAACCGATCAGGTAGCTTACATCCTGGCCTTAGGATTGGATAAATCCGCTATTGAAGGCAAAGTGCTGGTAACTTACCAAATCGCTATTCCCCGCTCGCTGGGTGAAGCCGGCAGCAAGATCGGTGAGCAAACAAGTGTTAATGTATCGATTGAAGCCGCCAATCTGGCTGAAGCTCGCAATTTATTAAATACCCGCATGGCCCGTTTGCCCAACTTATCACATATTAAAGCAATTATTATCGGCGATGAACTGGCTAAAAAAGGTCTGGTCGAAGTGGTTGGCCCGATCGTCCGCTTTCGCGAGTTTCGTGAAACCATGTATATCTTGGTAGTTAAAGACGATTCAGCCTACAATTTACTCAATAAATTAAAACCGCGGCTGGAATTTCTGCCGACCAGGTATATCGAAACAATGATGTTGACGGCCCGGGAAAGCGGCTATTTCCGCCCCACCCAAATTCATGATTTTTATCAGCGGATGAAAACCGGCTGCATGTCGCCCTATGCGGCGCTGGTGGGGTTAAACTCCTTTGACCGCTACCAGCCGTCGGCCCAAAAATCACCGCGCGAGAAAGTTGACGAATATCTGCCGGGCGGCGTTCCCCGCAAGGGTGTAGGCAATCCGGCCGAATTTCTCGGAACCGCGGTGTTTCAAGGTAATAAACTGGTCGGCTATCTGACTAATGAGGAAACCCGCATCCTCTCAATTTTGCAAGGTGATTTCCAGAATGCGTATTTAGTTGTGCAAGACCCCTTGAAACCGGATAAAGCTGTTAACCTTAACGCCCGGATCGGCAGCCCGCCTAAAATTAAGGCCCGGCTGGCCAACGGCAAGCTGTCATTTGACGTCTCGGTTTTAATTGAAGGAGAAGTTACGGCAATTCCCAGCGGTATAAACTACGAAAGCGAGCAAAACCGTAAAATTTTGGAACATGCTTTTGCCCAACTGCTCCAAGATCAAGCCAATAGCTTTATTGAAAAGACGAAAACTTGGGGTGCCGATGTAGTCGGCTTCAATTATTATGCCCGCCCATTTTTCCCGACTTATGATGATTTCATGAAAGCAGACTGGCGGCAACTATACCGTAATGCTGATTATAAAGTAAACATTTCGGTAAAAATTCGCCGTACCGCTCTAATGTGGCGAACAACCCCTGTCCGCCAGTTAAAGTGAACTCGTTTCAGCAAAGCTGAAACATCGGGGGCTCAGGTGGAGAGTCAACTCCACCTGAACTGACGCCGCCTATAGAGGCGGGAGTCTTAATTCGCTGAATAAGATAAATTTTGGAGGTGTACTTTTCGTGCAATATATCCCGTTAATTTTTCTGCTGCTGGCTGCCGCTCATGCTTTTACCTATGCCCTGTGGCTTAAGCAAAATAAAAACCTGCTGGGTGCAGCAGGTGTTTATTTGCTTATCGCATCAAGTATTGGTCTGTCCGTATATCGGTTACTTAGCTCTGAATAACCTTTCCGGTTAGGCGGACCGGCAATAGGTAATTTATAAGATTAACTTACAACTTTTATCCCCAGTTCAGCTGATAAATGCAGGCCACGGCCATACCGGCTCCCAACAACAGCTTGATTAGCATACCGGTTATTTGACCCAACATAATACTTTGGGCAACTGCAATCGATTTGCGCTTATCCTTTGTCTTCCAATACTGTACGGCATAACTTGCGGCAAACGCTCCGACGGCAGCCCCGGCCATTGAGCCGAACAATGGCATGATGGCAGTACCCAGCATCGCCCCAACTACAGCGCCGGCAAATGCTGCTACTAAAGTTTCACCGGCGGCCTTTTCCTTTTTGCCGCTAACGGCCGCCGCTAAAAACTCAATTCCTTCGCCAATAAGATATATTAAGCCAATTACCGCTAAAAAAGTGTAATTATAATGGACAAAGCCCTCATAGTAGCCGTATCCTAAGGCCACCATCAATATTATCAAATTGCCCGGCAAACTGAAAATAGTTAAAAGCAGTCCGCTAAAATACAATATGCTTACAAAGATATTAATTACAACCAAATTCATTTAGCTTCACACCTATCAATATTATCCAACTAATAACCCTTACAAAAAACTTCCCTAAACTACAGATTTCATATTTCGCCGCTAAAATATTTATTTTCCTGCCTGTTTCCAGAAAAGGTTTTTGCGGATACAATAATTAATATAATTCCTATGCTCAGAAAGGCGGATACTAATGAGACCTGTAATCGGATTCTTTACGATTTTTCTTACTATTTATACTGTAGCGCACGTCTATATCGGCCGGCGCTTACAGCCGGTTTTCAATAGATACTTTGCCGCCTTCCCTGCTTTTTATTGGCTGCTGCTATCAATGATGGCCCTATTTTATCCGCTGGGACGTTTCCTTAAGCATATTTTGCCCGCATTTATTGCTCAGCCCATAATAATCATCGGTTCATACTGGCTGGGAATTGTATATTATTTATTTATATTGCTGTTTCTTTATGAAATTGCCCGGCTGCTAAATTTACTGTTAGAAATTGTTCCGGCCAAGTATAATCGCATTTCCCCCCGCGGCGGAGCTGCCATTATAATCACCACGCTGATTATTGTAACGGCCGGCATCATAAATGCCCGCACCCCCGTTATCCGTTCCTATGAACTAAAGATCGGCAAAACCGCGGGGCAATTAGACAACTTGCGAGTCGTTGCCGTGTCGGACATCCACTTGGGCAATATTGTTGGCACTGACCGTTTGGCACAACTAGTGCAAACTATTAATGCCCTTAATCCCGATCTGGTATTATTGCCTGGCGATATTATCGATGAAGATGTTAATTACTTTGCCGAACAAAACATGCCGGATGTTTTGCGGCGCCTGTCACCGCGGTTTGGGACTTATGCCGTATTAGGAAACCACGAATATATCGGCGGCAACACCGCAGCTGCAATCCACCACCTTACTCAAGCCGGCATTACAGTGTTGCGCGACAACTCGGCTAACGTAAATAATTTATTTTATATCATCGGCCGTGACGACTTGTCCAGCCGAAGATTTACCAACGGCGAGCGCCAATCCCTGCAGTCAATTATCCGGGGGTTGGACCGCTCACGGCCGCTGATTCTGCTTGATCACCAACCGGTTGATCTTGCTGAAGCCGACGACCTGCAGATTGATGTCCAATTTTCTGGTCACACTCACCGCGGACAGTTATTCCCTAACGGATTTGTCACCAGAAAAATGTACGAAGTCGATTGGGGATATTTGCAAAAAAACTATTTGCAAATTATAGTTTCCTGCGGCTACGGCACTTGGGGACCACCACTGCGTATTGGCAACAGGCCGGAAATCGTCCTAGCAACAATTACATTCGTGTCCCCTCAAAAGTGAACTCGTTTCAGCAAAGCTGAAACATCGGGGGCTCAGGTGGAGAGTCAACTCCACCTGAACTGACGCCGCCTATAGAGGCGGGAGTCTTAACTCGGAGTCTTAACTCGCTGAATAAGATAATTCACCGGTTGTGGACAGACTTGCAGCCATTCAAATTTTGTTTTTGGATGTGCGGCGAGTTTTTGCTTTATCTACCTTATATTTTCTCAATTGTCTTAAATTGTTAGACAAGTGAAAAAATGAACTAATGTTTTTAGGAGGAAAACATTTTATTACTATTGAATTTTTAAATGTTAATAATCTAATTTTCATGGAAGGAGGTTTTATTGTGGTATCTTATTTATTACTGGCGATGATTTTACTGCCAATGCTGCTTGCTGCTGTAGTTTTAGCAGTAACCGACCGCCGGTTCCGCAATGTTTGCGTCTTGATGGTCAGCGGTATATTAATGGTCAGTGCGTTATTGATCATCAAGACCGGTGCTGCCTTCGTTGAAATTCATGGAACATTAGCTGAAGTTTTAGATTATGTAATATTTGCTGCCGATGTTGCAATTTCCCTGATTGCGTTGTATTTTGGTTTTAAATTTCGCAGTATTGTCTTGGCTGTACTGTCAATCGCTCAACTCATACCATTGGTACTCTTTCATATTCAAATCAATTTCGCCGGGGTGGAAAAAGCATTCCATATTGACCATCTCAGTATGATCATGTTGCTGCTGGTTAATATTATTGGTCCATTGATTGCGGTATATGCTCTGCATTATATGCAAGAACATGAGCATCACCAACATCTGACCGCAAGCCGCCAGCACTATTTCTTTGCCACTATTTTGCTATTTCTCGGAGCAATGAACGGCTTGGTCATGGCTAATAACATTAACTGGATTCATTTCTTTTGGGAAGTCACGACGTTATGCTCTTTTTTGCTAATCGGCCACGATCAGACCGAAGCAGCATTAGCAAATGCCAAACGAGCCTTAATAATTAATTTCTTTGGCGGGGTCGCCTTTATTCTGGGTATTATGTTTATCTATAGCCGTGTGCACACTATCGCCGTACACGAAATCTTAACTTATTCAGATGTATCTGTCTTGCTAATCCCCATGGCATTATTAGTTTTAGCCGGCTTTACCAAATCAGCGCAAATTCCCTTTCAAAGTTGGCTGCTCGGTGCAATGGTCGCCCCTACCCCGGTATCAGCGCTGCTTCATTCAAGTACGATGGTCAAGGCCGGTATTTATCTCATATTCCGCTTTGCCCCTGTCTTTTTAGGTACTTGGCTGGCTGATATGTCGGCATTGATCGGCGCCTTTACTTTTGCCGCCGCTGCGTTATTGGCAATATCGCAAACCAATGCCAAACGAATTCTGGCTTATTCTACTATTTCCAACTTAGGACTAATGATTACCCTAATTTGTATCTTAGATATTTATGCTATTTACGCTGCAGCCTTATTGATCGTGCTGCACGGTGTTTCTAAAGCATTATTGTTCTTGTGCGTCGGTACTATCGAACAAGCTATCGGTTCACGAGACTTGGAGGATATGGACGGAATCCGCCAACGCCTGCCTTTAACTGCCTTCTTAGCAACTTTTGGCGCCATATCCATGCTGTTGCCGCCGTTCGGTGTGCTAATAACCAAGTGGATTGGTATCGAAGTAACTGCTTCGCTGCCGCCGGTCATGTTTTTAATTATCTTAGGCAGTGCTTGTACTGTTTTCTTCTGGGCTAAATTTATTGGTAAACTGTTATCCCACAATCCGGAAGCTGAAAAGATCGAAACTCTGTTCTTAACCTATCAGGGACCATTGGCTATAATCGCTGTTCTTGCTTTGATAACCAGTATATTTATGATCGAATTCAGCAACATGTTTATTGCACCGTTTATTAGTTCTGCTTATTTGGGGTCTAGTGACCAGACCATACCCAACGTGTTAATTTCCGACTTTGCCGGATTTTATCCGCCTGCATTTTTTGCTGTTACGGCTATTGCTCTGCTGCTAGTATTTATTCTTTACAACTGGTTAAAACCCAAACGCTACGTACAGCCATTTTTATCGGGTGAAAACAGCGGCCATAACCAATTTTATAGCCTGAGTGACGGTAAGTTTAATGCCGGATTCCGTAATTACTACTTCTCGTCTGTTCTAAATGAACATAAGCTGACCTATCTAATGAATTCAATTGCTTCGGCGTTACTCATTGTGCTGTTTGGGGTGATATTAAGATGAACATACAAATTATTGCTGCCACCATTTTACTTGCGCCGGTTATCGGCGGCTTAATTGCCGGTATTGACCGAATTATTACAGCCAGAATGCAACATCGGGTCGGTCCGCCTTTACTACAGCCATTTTACGATGTTCTAAAACTGCTTGGTAAAGAGAACATCGCTGTTACTAATGACCAGAGCCTATATGCTGTTTTATATCTGGTGTTTAATGTTATTACCCTTGTAATGTTCGTCTTACAGATGGATTTGTTGTTAATTTTATTTATGTTATTATTAGCAGTTGCTTCGCTGGTATTAGGAGCTATGTCGGCCAATTCTCCCTTCTCCAAAATTGGCGCCCAGCGTGAATTAATTGCCATTCTAGCCTATGAACCTATTCTAATCAGTTCGGTCGTCGGCATGTATTTTGTTACCGGCAGTTTCAGTATCAGCCGAATCCTCCAAATTGACCGCATGCTGTTTATTGACCTGCCCCTGCTGTTTATTGCCTTTACCTATGTTTTGACAATAAAATTACGCAAATCCCCGTTTGATTTTTCTACCTCGCATCATGGGCATCAAGAGCTGGTTAAAGGCTTGACTATCGAATACAGTGGTCCGTCGCTAGCCATGATTGAAATTGCCCACTGGTACGAAACGGTACTATTACTGCTATTTGCCGGACTTTTTTTCGCTAATAATCTGTACGTAGCTGTTGCAGCAATTGCGATATGTTACTTTGCTGAGATTTTGGTCGATAATATTGCAGCTCGTCTGACGTGGCAAATCATGCTGAAAAGCACCTGGATCCCCGGATTATTGATTGCCGTCGTAAATATGGTTTGGGTTTATATTAAATATCATGTTTGATTGGAGGGGTAAATGATGGGAATACTACAAACTGCAGCAACAAAGTCCCCTTGGATTGTTCATTTTGATTGCGGAAGTTGCAATGGCTGCGATATTGAAATTCTGGCCTGCCTAACCCCTTTGTATGATGTGGAGAGGTTTGGTGTCTTGAATGTAGGCAACCCTAAGCATGCCGACATTTTAGTTGTATCTGGCACGGCAAATTACCGCAATGCCCGAGTCTTACGTAATGTGTACGACCAAATGCCCTGGCCTAAAGCTGTTGTAGCTGTCGGCGCCTGTGCTTCAACCGGCGGAATTTTCCGTAATTGCTATAACACATTAGGCGGTGTTGATAAGGTTATACCTGTTGATGTCTATGTTCCCGGCTGTGCCGCCAAACCGGAGGCCATTATGGAAGGTGTACTTCAGGCAGTACAGGTACTGGAAAAACGCAAAGAAACGGGTGAGACCTATGCTGGATAATGAGAAAATAATCGAGCTGCAAGATCTGAAAAAAGAAACTTTACTGCTTAAAAATCAAGGTTATCGTTATATAACGATGTCTTGTGTGGATCTAGGGGATTCTTTTGACCTTATCTATCATTTTGACAAAGCATACGAGATATACAATATGCGGTTTTCTGTTGCTAAGGGAACTATCGTACCGTCATTATCCGACGTATACTTTTGCGCCATGCTTACTGAGAATGAATTAAAAGATCTATTTGGTCTCGAATTCTCCGGATTAGTATTAGACTGCGGTGGTAATCTGTTGATTACAGATGAGGTCGGCGCTGCGCCAATGACTAAACAATATGTTGTTAAAGCAAAGGAAAGTGAGTAGATTATGGCTAAAAAAACAATTTTACCATTCGGACCGCAGCATCCGGTACTGCCCGAACCTATTCAGCTGCAATTAGTCATGGAAGATGAAATAGTAGTTGAAGCAATTCCTGCCATCGGCTATGTACACCGCGGCTTAGAAAAGTTGACCGAAACTAAGGCTATCGCGGAAAACATTTTTGTAGTTGAGCGGATATGCGGAATCTGCAGCTTTATGCATGCACTGTGCTATTGTCAAGGAATCGAGTCACTGATGAATATAACGGTTCCGGATCGCAGCCGTTTTTTGCGGGTAATCTGGGGTGAACTCCACCGGTTGCACAGCCACCATTTATGGTTGGGCTTATTAGCAGATGCCTTTGGCTTTGAAAGTTTATTTATGCAATGCTGGCGAAACCGTGAGATGGTCATGGATATCATGGAAATGACGGCCGGCAGCCGAGTCATTATTTCTACCAATGCACTTGGCGGTGTACGACGGGATATTGATTCCGACCAGCAAAAATTCATTTTAAATTCACTTAATAAACTGCAGGAAGAACTGGATAATATTAAACGTGTTTTCTCCGATGATTATACTGTAAACAAACGGTTGGTTGATGTTGCGGTCATCAGCAAGGAAGATGCCCACGAATTAGGGGCTGTCGGTCCGGTTATGCGGGCCAGCGGACTTAGCTTTGACTATCGGACCACCGGCTATGCCGCTTATAATGAGCTTGATTTCGAACCGATTGTTGAACAATCTGGAGACTGCTATGCCCGTATGATGGTCCGTCTAAGGGAATGTTATCAATCAATAGATATCATCAGGCAAGCTTTTGCCAAACTGCCCGAAGGTCCTATCGCTTCACCGGTTAAGGGATTCCCTTCAGGAGAAATTGCAACCCGTGTGGAACAACCGCGCGGTGAAGTACTTTACTATATTAAGGCTAATGGTACTAATCACTTGGATCGTTTGCGGGTTAGAACACCGACTTTCGCTAACATACCTGCTTTGCTCAAAATGGTAAAAGGGTTGACACTAGCGGATATTCCAATTGCCATATTATCCATTGATCCATGTATTAGTTGTACCGAACGCTAAAGACGGGAGATATGCTTATGTTTGCAATGGTCAAAAATGTAATTAAAAATTTGTTTTCCCGACCTTCGACCCGTTTATTTCCATACCAAACGCGCGAATTTTTCCCCAATGTCCGCGGCAGTATTGACAACGATCCGGAAGTCTGCATTTATTGCGGAGCTTGCCAGATGCGCTGTCCGTCGGAAGCAATTGTTGTAAATCGCGCCGAAAAGGTCTGGACTATTAACCCGTATAAGTGTATTCTGTGCGGCGTTTGCGCTCAAATATGTCCCAAGAAAAGTATTGCTATTCACTCTGAATATGTTCATCCCCAAAGTTCAAAAGTAAAGAAAATCCGTCAAAAAAAAGTAGTTGAGGAAGCTCAATCTCATGCATGAGTTTTATGTTACTCAGCAAATCATTGCCATTGCCTGTGAGGAAGCCGGTAAACAGCAAGCCAAAACTATCGATAAAATTCACCTAGTTGTCGGTGAACTCACAGGCATTATTGACGAATCGGTTCGCTTTTATTTCCCACTGCTTGCTGAAAACACCATTGCCGCCCAAGCAGACTTAATTATTAAAACAGTTCCGGCCAAACTCTATTGCCCGGTATGTGCCAAACATTTTAATAAAACATTTGATTATGCCTGCCCTAATTGCAGCCGCAAAGGAGTTCTTACTGAGCAGGGGCGTGAGTTTTATATTGAATCAATTGAGGTGGATGTATAATGGAAATCAAAATAGTCAGAAATATTCTGGAAAAGAATGAGCTTAGTGCCGACCGGGTCCGCCATTACTGCCAAGAGCGAAACATCTTTTTGGTCAATGTCATGGGGTCTCCCGGTGCCGGTAAAACTACTTTTATTCGCAGTCTATTGCCTCATCTGTCATTCACCGCCAGTGTAATTGAAGGAGATATTGCTTCAACAATCGATGCCAAACGCATAGCCGACGATGGTTATAATGTTGTTCAAATAAATACCGGCGGCTCTTGCCATTTAATCGCTGACAGCGTTTTACAAGGCTTGGCCGATCTTGCGCCGGTATCAAATTCTGTTGTTTTTGTGGAGAATATCGGTAACTTAGTTTGTCCTGCCTCCTTTGACCTCGGGCAGGATATCCGCGTCTTAATTTCCAGTGTTGCCGAAGGCGATGACAAGCCTTACAAATATCCGACAATGTTCCAATGTGCCGACATGATCATCTTATCTAAGGACGACGTGCGGGATGTAATCGGATTTGACCTGGAATATTATTCACAAGGAATCCGCTCCTTAGGGATCAAATCGCCCCTTTTCCCGGTATCTTTTAAAACCCAAGCCGGACTGCAGGCCTTGACTGCTGCTTTTAATTACCGCGCAGGAGAGAAATTTCGTTGCGCAGAGTAAGATTAGTAATGTCGGGTCTGGTACAGGGCGTCGGTTTTCGCCCATTCATATACAACCTCGCAGTTTCCGGCGGACTCACCGGTTTTGTCCAAAACGTGGGCTATGGAGTAATTGCCGAACTGCAAGGCTCCAATCAAGCAATAACTGACTTTCAGAAACAACTAATTGATCTTGCCCCTCCTAATGCCCAGCTTGACAATATCAAAGCTGACGATTGTCTCCTTGTAAATAATGAAAGAGATTTTTCGATACGAAACAGTTTAGCTACGGCCGTAAATACCACCGTACCGTTCGACACGGGTATTTGCGCTGCCTGCCTGAAGGAATTCTATGATCCTGATCATCGCCATTTTATGAATTTCTTTATCAGTTGTACTGATTGCGGCCCGCGCTTTTCCTGTGTTAAGAGGCTTCCTTACGACCGTGAAAACACATCTATGAACAAGTTCCCGCTATGCGGTGATTGCCGTCGAGAATATTCGACACCGGATAATCGCCGCTTTCATGCTCAGGCTACTACCTGCCAACAGTGCGGTCCTCATTATAACTTATACTCTTTCCATAATAGCCAACCTATCCCGTTTAAATCTGATGTCGATTTATTCGACTTTCTTGCCGATCAACTTACCCGTGGTAAAATTGTGTCACTCAAAGGTGTAGGCGGTTATCACCTAATATGCAGCCCTTATGACCGGCCAGCAGTTCAACGGTTGAATAATTCCAAACAGCGGGCGGGAAAACCAATGGCGCTGGTTGCCGCCGACATTGATGTCGTTAAAACAATTTGCGAGGTCAATGCAACTGAACAAGAGTGGTTTAATTCCAATCGAACTCCCATTCTGCTGTTACGCCAGCATCAGTCTTTATTCCCTCATGTTAATGATAATCTTGCCTATATTGGTATCATGCGGGCTTACACGCCGGCTCTCCACTATCTGTTAAAAAGAACAAAACTGGATTTTCTGGTCGCCACTTCAGCCAACATGAGCGGACACCCGACTATTATCGACGAAGACTCAGCGATCAACCAATTGACGGCTCTGGCTGATTTCAATGTTCATCATAATCGTGATATCGAAATCAGATGTGATGACAGTGTTGGCTTTTGTATAGATAATAAGTTCGTTCTAAGCCGCCCAGGGCGCGGTTTCGCACCGGTAACAGTACCCTTAGACCATTCCTATAATATATTGGCCGTCGGTGCCCACGAAAAAGTATCGATCGGCCTGGCAGCAAACAGTAAACTTGTTTTGTCACAATATCTGGGGGACTTAAATACATGGGAATATGCAAATGCCTATGAACAAGCACTTCACCATTTTCTTACTCTTTATGACTGTCATCCCCAAGTAATTGCTTCTGATTATCATCCTGATTATTTCTCAACTAAGAAGTCCCTTGACTTGTCTGAACAATACAATTGTCCGCGCATACAGGTGCAGCATCATGAAGCCCATGTTCTATCGGCAATGCTTGAACATAAGCTTGATCAAGGTATTGGCTTTGCTTTTGACGGCACCGGCTATGGGCGGGATGGCGCAGTTTGGGGATCAGAAGGTTTTATTGTTGAAAACAATATTTGTCGAGCTTTCCATATTCAATATTTCCCGCTGATTGGCGGTGAGAAAGCGGTTAAAGAACCGGTACGATTACTATATTATTTTCTTAAGGAAATCGGTTCTCCCCTGGCTGAAAACTTTGCCGATCCCCGCCTTGAAGCGATTTATAAGACCGCCTCAGCCCAAATTTTCCCCTTAACAAGCAGCATGGGTCGCTTATTTGATTGTGTCGCCGTTTTGCTTGGTTGCGGAAATAACAACGATTACGAAGCAAGACTGCCCATGCAGCTGGAAAGCCTGATCGACTGTTCCGAACCAGGCTATTATTCTTGGGAGCTAAGCAAGGTAAACGATATTTGTACGGTATCTCCTTATGATCTGATCAATTTGATTGCCGCTGACGTACTAAGCGGCCTAACGAGGAATATTATAGCCGCAAAATTCCACAATACGATTGCCAGAACAATATCGGCAGCAGCACAACAAATCTACAGCAGTTGCGGAATCCGTCAAATCATATTGTCAGGCGGAGTTTTTCAGAATAGATATCTGTTGACAAAATCAATCGGCTACTTGCAAGCAGCCGGGTTTTCAGTATATTATAATAACCGTATTCCAATTAACGATGGCGGCATTGCAGCCGGACAAATAAATTACCTGCTCAAATATTACAAGGGGGAATAATAATGTGCGTTGGATTTCCGGCTGAAATAATCAGTATTAATGGCGGTTCAGCGGTCATTGACTATTTAGGTGTCCGTAAGGAAGTCAATATAATGCTTCTTCCTGCTGTCCAAGTCGGCGATTACGTCTTAGTCCATGCCGGAATCGCCTTGCAAAAAATATCTCCAAGTGAAGCATCCGAGCTGTTCGAGTTGTTTAAAGAACTACAAACAGCTGCGGAATCACCGCTAAAGGACCAAGCCAAATGAAACAACTATCCGACCGGACAAGTGCATTACTTGTCCGGCAAATAAAAAATAACGTAGCTGCTATCGGCAGAAAACTTAAAATTTTAGAAGTATGCGGCACACATACGGTAAGCATTTATAAGTATGGACTTCCCGCTGTTTTTGGCCAAGAATTTGAATTCGTCTCCGGTCCGGGTTGTCCGGTATGCGTAACTCATCAGCACTATATCGATCAGTTGATCGAGTTATCTGATTCCCATACTATCTTTACCTTTGGTGATATGCTTAAGGTCCCCGGTTCTTGTTCTTCCTTGGCTCAAGCCCGCGCCAACGGTGCCGATATTCGCATTATGTATTCGCCGCCGGAAGCTGTCGTTCAAGCCGCTAGTATCGGCAATTCGCTTATTGCCGCTGTCGGCTTTGAAACAACCGCCCCCGCCTTTGGTCTTGCGATAAAAATGGCCAGTGAACGCAAATTAAAAAATGTCTTTTTCGTCAACGAATTAAAAACCATGCCGGCGCCAATTCAAATGCTGATGGCTAACGGCCTGTCAACTGATGGTATTTTGCTTCCCGGTCATGTTGCTGCCGTAATAGGGGTCAACGGCTTTGAATTTATGCGCAACTATCAAGTTCCTTGTATTATCGCCGGATTTACCGGCTTGGATATATTAATAAGTCTGTATAGAATTACTCAACATTTACTTGCCGAACCTCAGCAAGGCTGTTTAATAAACCAATACTCCCGTGTCGTATCGACTACTGGAAATCCAACTGCTCAAGCCTTGGTAGCTGCGTATTACGAGCCTTGCGATGCATATTTCCGGGGAATAGGTATTATCAAAGCGGCTGGTCTGAGGCTGCGGCCACAATTACAGCAATTTGAAATATCCTGCAGCTATCCTCCCGAAGCACCGTCACAATGTCGCTGTGCGCAAGTAATAACCGCTCAAATTCAGCCCCGCCAATGCCCTTTGTTTGCAAACTGCTGTACGCCGGAATCACCGCAAGGCCCTTGTATGGTTTCATCTGAAGGTGCTTGTGCAGCATATTATCGTTACGCCAGGGAAGGACTTGATATCAATGAAAATTACTAAGGCCCATGGGAATGGCGGCAAACAAACACAAGAGCTAATCAAAAATATATTTGTACAAAATTTTAAGACTGATCCATTACAGCAACAAGATGATGCAGCAACATTAACAATAAACAGCCAGCGCATTGGTACCTCTATCGATGGTTTTGTCGTCAAACCCTACCGGTTCAACGGCGGTGACATCGGCAAATTAGCAGTTTGCGGCACAGTAAATGATTTAGCCGTATGCGGCTACCGCCCGCTTTATCTTAATGTATCTTATATGCTTGAAGAAGGTTTTGCCTTGTCAGAATTAGCATTATTGGCCGCTTCTATGGCTGATGCTGCCAATTTAGCCGGAATCAAAATCGTTGCCGGTGATACCAAGGTCGTTGAAAAGAACAATCTAGATGAAATTTTCGTTACTACTTCCGGCATAGGTATCCCATTTGACGAGCATAATATGCCGGATATCGGCAAAATTGCGCCCGGCAATGTGGTTATCGTTAGCGGCGATATTGGCCGCCATGGCGCTTGTATTTATTCACATAATGACACAATGGGGTTCGCCGCCGCTATCGCCAGTGATTGCGCACTGCTTAATCATGATATTGAATTGTTGCTTAGCAATTGTGAAGTAAATTTTATGAGAGATCTGACTCGCGGCGGGTTAGCTACCGCTCTTAACGAAATAGCGCAAGCAACAGGCCGTGATATCTTGCTTCAAGAAAATCAAATCCCGGTCAGCAATGAAGTACAAGGACTATGCGATATTTTAGGGCTGGATGCTTATTATCTGGCCTGCGAAGGCCGGTTTCTGGCTATTGCACCGGAGCAATCGGCGAATAAAGCCTTGGCAATCATGCAAAAATTCAATTCACAAGCAGCTGTCATCGGCAAGATACTGCCATCAAACAACCGGCGGGTCCTCGTCGAAACAGCCTTCGGCGGCACCCGTATTGTCGATATGCTGACATATGAAATGCTGCCGCGCATCTGCTAAAATGTTATACGCTTGATACACTAAACGGGGGAATGCAATTTACGGCATTCCCCCGTTTAAATTAGTTAAGTAATATTTTGGGGCTTATATCTTACAGTTTGAATTGGGCAATTGCTTGCTGCAGCTCTTGAGCCATATGTGCTACTTCTTGGCTGGAAGAAGCGATCTCATGAATGCCGGCGGAAAGTTCTTCGGTCGCTGCCGAAACAGTTTCGGAGTGTCCGGCAGTTGTCTTACTTATCCGGTCAATTTCCTGAGTAACTGTAACGATATGTTGGTTTCCTCCGGCCACGGTCTGAATGGCGACAGATACTTCTTTAATTTGCTCAACAGTTTGGCGCAGTAATACGGCAAGATCTTCAAAGGATGTTCCGGCATGTTGAGCAACACTGATTCCATCATCAACAACGATGACTTCGTGGTCGATTTCTTTTTTAACATTCTTAACTTTTTCTTGAATTTGACTTAACAAGGATTTAATTTGTTCCGTTGCCTCCGCCGATTGTTCGGCCAGTTTACGAACCTCTTCCGCTACAACGGCAAAGCCTCTGCCCATCTCACCGGCTCTGGCTGCCTCAATGGCGGCATTAAGCGCAAGCAAGTTGGTTTGACCGGCAATTCCGGCGATAACATCTACTATTTCGTTAATTTGATCAGCGCTCTGAGTTAAGCTTAATGCACTTTCGGCAGTCTTGCTTGCTTCCTCTTTAATCGAACTCATAGTTGTCACAACATTATTTATTGCAGTACGCCCCCGCGAAGATGTTTCCAGCATTCGATCGGCAGTTTCCGATACTTCAGTTGTGGTAGCGGCCACCTGCTGAACACTGGCTGCATTTTGCTGAACAACATCATTAGCACTGTCGATCGCTCTGACCTGCTCGGCTGCCCCTTGTGCCACCTGCGCTATAGTATCGGCAACTTGAGTTGAAACAGTCGATGACTGCTCGGCACTGGCCGTCAATTGTTCACTGGCCGCGGCAACTCGTTCCGAGTTGTTTTGGACTTGAGCAATGAGTGAGCGTGTATTTAGAAACATTTTATTCAGAGCGCCATACATTTGACCAATCTCATCATTTGCCAGCTCACGGTCGGACAAAGAGTTGGTGCGGAAATCACCTTCAGCCAGTTGATTGGTCAATACCGTCATTTGCAGTACAGGTTTCAGCATGCGGCCAACAAACATATAGGTTATGGCGATTGAAATCAAAATAGCTATTAAGGCTACCAACAAAGAATTATTACGCGCTGCATAGATTGGTTCCATAAACTCATCAGCGTTAACCGTGATGTTTAAAAACCAATCGGCTGGACCAACAGGAGCATAGCCCATTATTTTTTCGGTGTTACCGTCACTATAGGTTTGGACAGCGATTTTTCCGGTCAACTGCTGTTTCATCAAGCCCTTTATTGCTGCTGAAACATCTTTGCCGGTAAGCAAATTTTCTTTCAAGATCCGTTCCTTTTGCGGATGGTAAATTGTTGTGCCATTCTTGCTTTGCATGGCAACGACACTGGTATTACCAACTTTAATGTCACCAAGAATTCCGTATAATCGGTCAATACCCAACATGCCGTACAATATCCCAATAACTTGGCCATTGGCTTTAAGCGGTGCGGCAATTATAAATGCCGTTTCCCCTGTTGTCCGCGAAACAAGCGGGTTCGAGACAAATGACTTGCCGGTAGCAAGCACTTGCTTAAAATAATCGCGGTCTTTTCTATTGCCTGAAGCATTGCCGGTACCAAATACATCACCGTTTTTATCGGCAATCGCAATCAGAGAGTAATAGGGCATCCGCTTTAATTCCCGCTCCAACATTTGAATAATGGCCGCTTTATCGCCGTTGCTAATAACATCCGTTGCTGCTAAAGTTTCCACTTCGGCGATGTGTTTCTCCAAGTATGCGGCAACTTCGCGCGAAGAAGCCTGAGCGACTTTTTTAAGATTTTCTTGGGCTGTAGTATTAATCATTTGCTGTGTTTTATTAAACGATACAAAAGATACTGCGCCGATGGCTAAAATTAGTATTAGACTGACCATCAGTATAAATTTTGTTTTAATACTGTTCAACTAGCTCCACCTCCATCTGGTATCAACATCCGTCCTTATCTTGCTGCCCTATTTCGCTATATATTTGTTATATTACACTTTTATCGTCATTTTTCCTGTTATATCTTGGCATTTTTTAAATATTTATAATATTATATTTTTTTCTACAAGTAATTGAATAATTAAAAAAAACTCCACTCCTATTGACGAGTGATTAACAGCACCTCGCCAACGGAGCGGAGTTTCATATTAAAAGTTATTTCTTAATAACGGTTCCACTATACCCGGTCTGTTCCGGCAAATCCGGAGACTTCCCAAAATAGTACATCATGAGTCCAACTACCGCAATTGCCAGCGGCAATACAATAAAGATCGGCAATCCCAGTCCTGCCGGTATATATCCGAACAGTACGGTTATGACTGCAATACTAACTGCATAAGGCAATTGGGTGTTGACATGATCCAAATGGTCGGCTGCCGATCCCATTGATGACAATATCGTTGTATCCGAGATCGGTGAACAGTGATCACCGAAAATTGCACCGGTCAATACAGCGCCGACATTAATAACTACATAGCCGACGTCCGGCGAAATGGCATGAGCCAACGGTATAGCCAACGGCATTAGAATACCCATTGTGCCATACGATGTACCTGTTGAAAAAGAGATAATCGAACCCATTATAAATATAATTGACGGCAGAATGAATGCCGGTATTGCATTAGATAATATCGATACTAAATATTTAGCTGTCCCAAGTTCCTTAATAACTCCGCTCAGCGACCAGGCCAGCAGTAAAATAACTCCAGTGATGGCTAAAGACTTAATACCGCGAATCCAAATGTCGATTGCCTCTTTCAAGCTGAATATTTTTTGGCTGATTCCCATAACCATTGCTACGATACTGGCTAATAATGCTGCTTGGAATAAAACAACACTGGCATCGGACGCTCCAAATGCTTCCCGTATACCGGCAAAAGAGTAAGGTGACTGCGTCAGTAACGCAATCAGCGCTTTGTCTTTTCCTCCCATGATTGAATTATAGCCATTAGTATAGAAACCAATGAATGCGGCCAACAATAATACGCCGATCGGAATAATAGCGTTCCAGACATTCAATTTTACTTTTTGTTCAGGTTCTAAGTCTGTTGACTCTTCAGAGGTCATCGGCTTAGCGTCATCACCAAGCACCTTGCCTGTTGAACGAGCCCGGCGTTCGGCCTTAAGCATCGGTCCAAAGTCTTTTAAAAACAGTGCTGAAAAAACTATCAGCATAAGAATAAGAATATTATAAAAGCGATACGGTATTGTTTGTACAAATACAGTATAAGCATTAACATTCTGCCCGATTGCCGAATACGCATCTTTTATTAAACTCAGTTCATAACCTACCCAAGTAGAAATCAGCGCTATTCCGGCAATAGGAGCGGCCGTCGCATCAATAATAAACGAAAGTTTTTCTCTTGAAATTTTAAATTTGTCGGTTACCGGGCGCATGATCGGGCCAACAATTAAGGCGTTGGCATAATCATCAAAGAAAACGAATATACCCAGTATCCATGTTATCAATTGAGCACTGCGGGCAGTTTTAGCCTTTTTGGCCAATGCCTCGGCAACTGCCTTGGCACCGCCCATTTTGGAGACGAGTGCAATGACACCGCCTATTGTCAAACACTGAAGTATAATACCGGCATTCCATGAGTCAGACAATGATTTTAATACAAAGCCAACAACACTGAGAAACGCGTCAGTAAATGCACCGAAAATATTAGCTCCCTGCAAGTTTAATAATAACGCTCCGGAAAATACGCCTAAAAATAGTGAAAGTACGACATTTTTGGTAATAAACGCCAATACGATCGCTACGAAAGGCGGCGTAATCGTCCAAAAACCAAACTTTTGGGCATTAGCCTCCGCCACTTTAGGATCGGCAGCCAATACGGTTGATGTTAATACAACTAAGAATAGTACCGTTAAAACCAAAATCAAATTTCTTCTGTTCATATTTACCCTCCTTTGATTAACAATAATACAGCTGCACTATTTGTAAACAGAAAACCCCTTGAGCTATCTTCAAGGGGTTAGACACATTGTCATGCCTTCTCTTTAATGATAGTGCTCCGCAAATTATTAAACTATTTGCGACAGTGCAGTATATATTCTATACTGCCCCAGCATCCGGCCATACGGCATTGACCAAATACTTCGGCGATATTTCCTTTCGGAGCCAGCACTTACACCGCATTTTGCTGACCGTACTAATAAATACCGCACCTCTATCTCGGCTGTATTCACTTACTATAATCATAATGAAAAAATGTCTATCAGTCAAGGATATTTACAGATAATTCCTTCTATTTCCAGTCATAATCTAAAAAAAACTAAAAGGGGGGTATCTCCCCCCTTTCTACAGTTACTCGTAGCTCATGTTAAATTACCGGCTTGGCCAATTGAGGAATACAGTCTGAAAAAATCATTGGAATCAACCCCTTGTCCAACTTTAAAATGGGTCTCTGATATTTTCACTGGACTCACCCCTCTCGCGTTTTGCAGGGCTTGTTCTTTTTCCCCCTTATCCTTCCTTGTCTATATTTTACCATAATGTTCAGAATGTTTCAATATTATATCGAGATTTGTCGCGCTGCAGGCTTCAAGAATGATTGAAGTTGATTATTGATTACTGAACATGATACAATGGCTACGCAACAATATTCTGAAAGCTCTATTATCGCCAGGTCTGCTTAAAGGAGAGCGTAATTGTGTCTACCGATGCCAATAAGCAATTATATATTAAACTGCTGTTCGCTTCGCTGTTAATATTATCCTCACTAGCCATTCATATCGTTAATCCAGAATTTTACCCCCGTATATGGTATTTAGCAACCAGCGGCGACCTTGATACCACTATTGAATTTCTTCGTTCTTTTGGCGTTTGGGCTATTTTAGTCAGTATATTAATCGATATTCTTATAAATGCGCTGGGCTTTTTGCCTTCAATTTTTATTTCAACCGCAAACGGTGTTTTATTCGGTGTTTTCACCGGCATAATAATTTCCTGGCTGGCCGAAACTATCGGGGTCATTATAAGTTTTTTGATTTTACGGTACTTCCTGCGCGAATCAGCCGAAAAAATCATCCGCCAAAGCAACTATTTGCAAAAGGTTGATGAATTCAGCGGTAAAAACGGATTTAAGGTTATGCTGTTAGCCCGAACTTTACCTTACTTTCCTTCCGGAATCTTAACTGCGCTGGGAGCGGTCAGCAGTATTTCGGTCAGACATTACATTCTTGCAAACCTTGTCGGAAAATTTCCATCAACTGCGTTGGAAGTAATTATCGGCCATGACTTAGTTACCTATCAGGAAAACATGGACCGCTTAGCGCTGTTCATTATTCTCATAACATTAGTATATGGCGGAGTCTGGTACTATAACCGGCGTCGCAGTTGACCATGCGCAGCGCATCAAATGGAAACAGCACCGAATGGAAACAGCATCATCTGCTAAGCTCCCGGCCTTGTCTCCGGGAGCTTAGTAATTACTGGATGATAATGTCTTTTAGTTTCCGCTTAGGTACATGATGCAGTTGGTTTTCATCGCGCCAGTATTTTATGTCCTGTCCATTCTCGATTTCTTCGATTATTACTTCTTCTTTAGGTTTTCCCAGAGCGATAACCAACATAATCTCGTATTGTTCCGGAATATTCATTGCAGCCTGCAGTTGTGGTTTGTTGATGCTGCCGATAAGACAGCCGCCCAACCCCATTTCCACAGCGCCCAGCAGTATGCTTTGTGCGGCAATGCCGTGGTCAGCACCGCCGGCCATTTGTATCTTCTTATCCATTAACACAACAACATATCCGGTAGGTCTTTCACTTTCAACCGGACCGGGCCAGTCTGTCAGATATCCTGCCCATCCCAACGTTGCAAACACTTTATCATTCGTACTCTTGTCGCAAGACAGCAGATACTTAAGCGGCTGCTTGTTCGCTCCTGATGCTGTTAACCGTGCCAAATCAACCAGCTGCACCAGCGTATCCCGGCTTATTGGACTGTCTCCGTAAAACCGGCGATATGACCTATTCTTGACAATAAGTTCTTTAATCATTTTTGAACCTCCTTTGATATTTGTTTCCCTTCGATGACTCTGAGGGCTTAGCAACTCTTAAGCAGATACCTATAACCACCTTTTCTGGCGGAAGTAGCGGAACATCAGTAAACTAATTGAAATCATAACGATCCATACTCCGGCATAACCGTATTCAAACTCCAATTCCGGCATTTTAAAGTTCATACCGTATATCCCAACAATAAAGGTCAACGGAATAAAAAATGTTGAAATTATCGTAAGAATTTTCATTACTTCACTAAGCTTATTACTGACACTGGATAAATATATATCCAACATTCCTGAAACCATATCGCGATACATCTCGATAGTATCGATAATTTGAATAGTATGGTCATAAACATCCCGAATGTATACCAATGTGCTTTCGTGAAAAAGCTGTGAATCTCCGCGCCCGATTGAGTTCATGACCTCTCGCAGCGGCCATACCGCTTTGCGGATAATAAGCATTTCCCGCTTTATTCGATTAATGGTATGCAGTACTGTCGGGTTCGACTCTTTCATAATTAAATTTTCGATTAGCTCGATTTTTTCGCCCATATCTTCCAAAACCATATAATAGTGGTCAACAATACAATCTAAAATTGCATACGCCAAATAATCAGCCGGCAGCGTTCTAATTTTGCTTTTCGGATTCTTCAATCTCTCTTTAATTGATCGAAAGCAATCATGATCTGTTTCTAAAAAGGTAATGATATAATTTTCTCCGAGAATCAGGCTGACCTGCTGAACAGCGATTCGTTCCGAGTCATTTTGATAAGCGAGATTCTTGGCAGTGATAAACACATATTCCGACTGCTGGTCAATCTTGGGAGTTTGTTTTGTATTTAATATATCTTCTAGGATGAGTGGATGAATATCATAATAATTCCCCAGTTTCTCGATAACTTCAACACGGTGAATTCCGGCAACTTCGATCCAACGCACGTGGCCATTATTGGGACTGGTAAGGGCCTTAGTAATATTGTCAAACTCATACTCGTTAACAGAATCAGCACAATAGTCAAGTACACGAATTTGGACTTTACTGCCGCGAATATCACCGACATGAATTAAACTTCCGGGCGGCAGTCCTGCTTTTTGAGATACTTTGATGACGTTATTCATTAGCAATACCTCTTTCAGCCCACCATTTTTTCTCTATATTTATTCTGTATAAGTCTGGGCATCCCTTTAAAAGAATTATTGGATACCTAGGTATTATAGTATTTTTTGCTTACGTAAGCAGTAAACAAGCAATTCGATGTAAAAGTATGTGTGTTAACTTACTATATATGGCTACAAAAAAGGATTGGCCGCTAGCCTAAGCTAGTTTTGCCAATCCTTTAACTGTAAAATAAACGGATATACTCAATTATGGGTTGATTTTTTCCCTGAATGTTTGTTTTCCGTCTTTCATTTCGATAATAATTGCACTTTTTACCGGATCATGCTTGCTGTCCAAAGACAATACCCCGGTTACCACCTGCAGTTTGGCTGTCTTTTCCAAGGCATCCCGAATTTTAGCCGGGTCAGCGCTGTTGGCCCGCTTAATAGCATCAATCATCATCAGCGCACCGTCATAGCCTAATACTGCCAGCGCATCCGGTTCTTGATTGTATTTCTTTTTATATGCCGCTACAAATTTTTGAACCCGCGGATCTTTGTCTTGAGCGGAATAATGATTGCTGAAGAAAGTATTATTAAGTGCTTTAGCTCCGGCAATCTCGGCCAATTTAGGAGAATCCCAACCGTCGGTACCAAGCAAAGGAACTGTAATGCCAAGTTCTCTGGCTTGCTTTATAATCTTGCTGACCTCTTCATAATAAGCCGGAATATAGATTACATCCGGATTAGTTGCTTTGATTTTGGTCAAAGTAGCCTTGTAATCTTGGTCTTTTTGCAAAAATGCTTCCTGCGTTACTATTTTGCCGCCATTTTTGACAAATGATTGTTCAAATATTGTTGCTAAACCTTTGGAATAATCGGAAGAAGAGTCGACGTAAATTGCTGCAGTTTTAGCCTTCAATGATTTAGCAGCGAAGTTAGCCATGACGGTTCCTTGGAATGGATCAATAAAACATGACCGGAAAACATACTTTCTTACCTTGCCATTTTCAAATGTAATTTTAGGATTTGTGCCGGTCGGCGTCAATAATGGAATCTTATTGTCCTCAGCGACCTGTACTGTTGCCAATACATTGGAACTGGCCGCCGGTCCCAGAACAGCAACAACTTTGTCGCGGGTTATAAGTTTAGTAATAGCGTTAGCTGATTCGGATGGCTCCGACTTATTATCAGCCGAAACTAATACCAGTTTCTTGCCTAATACTCCACCTTTGGCATTAGCTTCTTCAAATGCCAGCTTAATCCCGTTTGCCGCTGATTGGCCGTATTGGGCAACGCCTCCGGTCAATTCAAAATTAGCCCCAATTTTGATCTCATTTGTATTGGTTTTGGTTGTTGAACCACAACCCGCAGCCACTACCGCAAGCATTGCAACCCCTGTTAACACACTCGCAACCTTGGTAAACTTCAATTTTATCCCCCGTTTCTTTACGCCGTTCCAACCCATGTTAATTCAACAAACCCGTAATCATTTACACTAATTGTAATCATGGTATGTATATCGACGCATTTTGTATACATTGTCTATTATAAGTATACTAATCCGTGGTGTCAATTAGAAAATAGATATTTTTAGTTATTATTGTAAAGAAAAAAATACCAGCTGAAAAGTTCCAGCCGGTATTGATCTTAGATTTTTTTTGCTGCTAATAACCGCATTCCATTAACCGTCACAATTATCGACGCCCCAACATCAGCAAACACTGCCAGCCACAAATTGGTTACTCCGATAACAGTTCCAATTATAAATATTACCTTTAGCCCCACTGCAATCCAAATATTCTGCTTGATAATTGAAACCGTATTACGACTTAATTTTACCGCGTAACTTATTTTTCCTAAATCATTAGTCATTAAAGCAACATCGGCAGTCTCCAATGCCGTATCTGAGCCTGTAGCCCCCATTGCAATGCCTACCGTTGCCTCAGCCAAGGCCGGTGCATCATTTACACCATCACCAACCATGGCAACTACTTTGCCTTGATTTCTTAGCCGCGCTATGATATCTGCCTTGTTTTCCGGCATTAGATCACTGTAATAATTTTCAATATTAACAGCTTTCGCTACTGTTTTAGCGGCATATTCATTATCTCCCGTCAGCATTAGCGGAGCTATTCCATACCTTTTCAATTCTGCAATAACTTGCTTACCAGAACTATTAACCACGTCTGCTAAACAAATTATTCCATACAGTATATTGTTTGTACCCACCAACACATATGTTTCTCCGTTTAATTCAATTTCCCGCCAAATTGTTTCATATTGTTCTAGATTATGGCCAAGACCGCAGAATAATCGTTTATTTCCTACATAGATAGTTTCATCGTCAATATCAGCACTGGCCCCTTGCCCCGGCAGAGCAATAAAATTGACGGCCGGCACAAGATCCGTTGCCGCTTCTTCTGTAACAATTGCCTGAGCAATCGGATGCTCCGAATACTTTTCAACCGTTGCAGCTATATTAAGTATCTGTTGCTCCGATAAATTGCCTGTGCATTCAACACGTACTACTTTTAGTCTCCCCATTGTTAAAGTCCCGGTTTTATCAAAAGCAATATTTTCAACTTTCCCTAACTGCTCAATATATTCCCCGCCTTTAATCAAGATCCCCTGGCGTGAGGCATTACCAATAGCTGAGATGATCGATACCGGAGTTGATATCACTAAGGCGCAGGGACAAGATATAACCAATAAAACTAACGCGCGATAGAACCAGCTGACAAAAGATTGCTGAAATACTACGGTTGGTACTACTACCAGGCAAATTGCCAGCGAAATAACTATTGGTGTATAAAAGCGGGCAAACTTATCAACAATTAATTCAGCCGTTGCCTTTTTATTCTGGGCCTGTTCAATAAGTTTTATAATCTTGGCAGCAGTAGTATCCTGAGCAAACTTAGTTACAACTACCTCTAATACTCCCTGCATATTCATCGTACCGGCATAAACATCATCACCGGTCTGCTTGTCGACAGGTATTGACTCTCCGGTAATTGAAGCCTGATTAACCGCTGAACTGCCGCATTGAACCCGGCCATCCAACGGTACCATTTCTCCCGGTTTGACCAAAATCACTTCGCCAATTGTAATATCTTCCACCGGCAAACGCAACTCTTGCCCATTACGCAGAACGCGCGCATACGGAGGTGTCAACTCCATCAAAGACCTGATAGATTGGCGAGTCTTTCCCAAAGTATATTCCTGCAAATAATTGCCTATTCCGGATAAGAATACAACAGTTGCCGCCTCACTCCATTCACCGATTGCAATGGCTCCGGTAATAGCTATCAGCATCAATAAATTGGTATCGATGATCCGATTGCGTAGATTCCCTATTCCCCGCTTTGCAATTGGATAGCCGCCAAAACTAATTATAATGATATTAATTAAGATAACGGCAGACGGCAGTAGTTCCAACAATTCCAAACCAAGCATTATCCCCCACATTAAACCAATGATTACTATTTTTAATGTATCTCCGCTGAATACAGTCTTAGGATGGTTGTGATTACTACCGGCAGCATTTGCTTCTACCAGCATAGCCTGATAGCCCAATTTTTGAATAAAGGTAATTATTTCGGCAGGTTTGACTAGGCCGTTGTCATATATAATATGGGCACTTTCACTGATAAAATTAACTTTCACGCTGACAATTCCCGGTATTTTGGTTAACGCCTGCTCCAGTTTTTGGGCACAATCAGCACAATCAAAGCTCTTAATTGAGATATCCAAACTATTCCCGCCCGGCGGTTTATTGAATTGGGACTGGACAACGCCGGCAGGCTCCGCATGTGAGCTGCATGCTGTGGACTGACACGAACAGGATTTCATGGTTATCGGCATTTGATAATCTCCTCCTAAATATGGCCGACATGTTCTAAGCCTTGGCCTAAAAGCAAATTAATGTGATCGTCATCTAATGAATACCATGCTTCCTTACCGACTCGGCGGTATTTTACCAATCTGGCATTGCGAAGCACCCTAAGTTGATGAGAAATAGCAGATTGACCCATCTGCATTGCCGCCGCAAGATCACATACACACATTTCTCTCCTCGATAATATATGCATGAGTTTTATTCTGGTCGCATCACCTAAAATCTTAAACAGTTCGGCTACAAGAATGGCCGTACTGTCATCGAGCAGCTCAGCCCTGGCTAAAGCGATATTTTGTTCATGCAGTACTTTTTCTTCACACAATCCATGATCTAATTCCATTTGGTTATATACACCCCCAACATATGACTACATGTTCATATGTTATTGTAATAAAAATATCTTGCGGAAGCAAGACATTTTTACGCTTGAACTATGGCTTTGTCAATTATATTCGCCATAAATATACACAAGTTAATCGAAATCCAGATTTACACCAATTACTGCCGGATTTACTTTATTAAGATGTTCGCATACAATGGCAACAATAGTGGCCTTGTAACAATCCAACCAATTGTCATTCTCCGCCGCTGTAACAGTAAATGGAACATCCCATAAGTTACTGATATTCTTCAATAATACAGCTATCGTCGTTTCCATTTCCTCCTTTGATAACAGTCCCCAATTATATTCATCTTGCACATGTGCTATTAACGCTGTATAGCTTACCAATGTATCATCTTTTTTTATATCAGCCAATGCAGTGATAAATTCAGGCTTATTATATTTTACCGTTGTTCCTTGTTGATATACGGACCATAACGATTCATCCGTAACCCCAAACCGTTTCATCCGCCACAAAATATCATGCTGCCGCTGCGGAGATAAACCGGTCTGATAAAACAAGGCCTTCTTAACAGCTTCTTTAACTGATTTTCCAATTAATTCTCCGAGTTTAGAATGCTTACCCGCATCTTCCAATGTCAATGCTGACTCCGGATTGGCAACAATAATTGTTTCGTCTGTTCCCGAGCCGGTGGCAATACCGGTTGAATAGTTGCTGCCTGCTGCCAACTCCTGTAGCGCAGCTGCTTTAGCCTCACTGCAGATTACCAGAGCTCGGGTAATTGTCCCCGGCGGCAGATCGGCGTTGATAACCAGAATAATATTAATGGTTCCATGCTTATAAACTGCGTTGTCCATCAACGGCTCATAATATTTAGCCGGATCACCTACCCGGCCGCCGTTCTCATCAACTCCTCCGGTCACAATTGCCGTAACCGTTAACTCCAAATAATTCTCCGATACGATTGCTACGTTTTCCATTGATGCAGCTGTACACATACCGGTTACTGTTTTCGGATCAAATCCTAAATAGCAGCCCATCTTGCCGATATGTTCGCCATAAGTCGGAGCTAGCAATTTACAGGGCATACCGCGCCCCTGTGTACAATCATGATTAAATATTGCGGTGATATCATCCCGCAAACCACCATTGTAGCGCGCTGTACTCAAAACTCGCCGGAGACCGGTAAACGGAATTACAATACATTGATGATAGCGGAACACTTTATCAGTTGTAGCCAGAGTAGTAAGTAACATAAATAATTATCCTTTGCAGATGTTGATTTAGCTGATTACTTAGTCCATTCGCTGCTAATTTAAGCAAAATATCAAAATAGACAGCCGGCCGAAACTATTTTAAATGACGCAGCAGAAATTGACTATGATTGATTTGTTGGCCTAACACTTCTTCAACAGTATCAATCACTTGAAGAATATTAGGGTACAATATACTATAAAATACTTTGGTTCCCTCTTTTCTACTGCTTATTATTTTTTGCTTTTTGAGAATGCCCAGATGTTGCGATAGGTTCGATTGCTCTAAAACCATTTGTTCCTGCAGTTCACAAACGCATCTTTCCCCGGAGCTTAGCATTTTTAATATTTTTATCCGGGCGGGATGAGCCAGTGTCTTAAGTAGATCAGCCGTCAAATTAATAATAACTTCTTGCGTCATACTATTCTCCTTATATACTTAACTATAGTTTCATAATATTATAAAATTTGCAGTTAGTCAAAAATGTTTCTATCCTTATCACAATACAATATTAGCAACTATATATTCAAAAAAATACAGCCATCCGGTTGCAGCGTAACTGCATACGGATGGCTGATAGGGAGGAGGATCTTAGTTACTATTTTGTTTCTCCGTATTTCTCTGCCAAAACTTCAGACGGGAGGTATGCATTTTCAAACTTCTTATAGGCAGGCATACCCACACAGCTTAAAAATTCATCAAAACCTACCAACAATTCGGGATTATCCCTGGTCGTTCCCTTTTCTTTAAGTACTTTTAAAGCATTATAGACACCGCGATACGCGCCGAAGATTGCCGTAACCGGTGCAGATACCCGCGCTGCTCCCCATTGCTCCAATTGTTCAATGGAGACTAACGGAGTTTTGCCGCCTTCAGTCATATTGATGCTTACCGGTGCATCAATTGATTGGATTACCCGTTTAATATCCTCAACATTATTAGGCGCTTCCACAAAGATCAAATCTGCACCCGCTTTGGCAAAAGCATTACCCCGTTTAATTGCCTCATCTACACCCATGACCGCAACTGCATCGGTTCTGGCGTTAATAACAAAATCAGGATCGGTTTTAGCGGCAACGGCAGCTTCAACCTTGAGAACAGCCTCTTCCAACGAAATTATTTGTTTGCCGTTCATATGACCACACCGTTTGGGAAAAACCTGATCCTCCAGGTTCATTCCGGCGGCTCCCGCCATTTCAAACTCTCTTACTGTGCGCATGACATTAATTGCATTGCCAAATCCAGTGTCGGCATCAGCCATAACTGGAATGCTTATCGCTTCCGTTATATTACGAGTCTGGTTGACCATCTCAGTTAATGTTAACAGTCCGATATCCGGCTTGGCCAGCAAAGATGCTGCAATACCGTAGCCACTGCATTGTACAGCTTGAAAACCAACTATTTCAATAAGCTTAGCACTTAAAGCATCATAACAGCCAGGCATAACGAGAATTTCTTTAGCCAAAATTAATTGCTTAAGTCTTGTTGTTCTTCTTAAATTCATCACGCCGATACCTCCTCTTGCTGCAGCTTACGTTTTCCGGCTAATTGCTTAAGCAGCACAATGGCTATCAGACCAATACCAACAACATCGGTCACCACTCCGCTATAAATAAGCGCAAAAGCGCCAACAAACACCATCAGCCGTTCATATAATTTCATCGGTTGATAGAAAAATCCCTCAATTGCTGATCCTAAGGCAATAACACCAATAAAGGCAGTTGTTGCATTATATAGTACTAGATACCACGGATTAGCCGGCAGTATCAGCATTCCCGGTGAATACGCAAAGCAGTATGGCACAATGAATCCGGCCAACGCCAGCTTAATTGCCGTCCACCCTGTTTCATTAGGATTAGTACCCGCGATACCGGCAGCCGCATATGCTCCGACTGCAACCGGCGGTGTAATCGTCGATAAAATGCCGAAATAAAATACGAACAGGTGCGCCGATAACGGCAAAACGCCAATTTTAATAAGCGCCGGAGCAGCAACTGCACTGGTAAGTACATAAGCAGCAGTCGACGGTAAGCCCATGCCCATAATTATAGCCACAAACATTGTCAGAATTAATGTTGAAAGCATGTACCCGCCGCTTAACTTCAACACGGCACTACCAAGGGTAAGAGCGGCGCCGGTCAGTGAGGTAATGCCTATTACAATTCCAATGATCGCACAGGCTGCGGCAACCGGAATTGCACTTAATGCACCTTTTTCCAAAGCTGTAAGCAACGTATTGAGTTTAAGTCGGGTATCTTTATTAAACGAACTGACGATGACTGAGAGAACTATGCCCCAAAATGCAGCGTATAGCGCATTGTAGCCCTTCATTAACATATACACAATAGCAATAATCGGAACAATTAGATGTCCTCTGGTCTTAATTACTTGCGTGAATTTTGGCAATTGATCTTTCGGCAATCCCTGGAGACCCAGTTTGCTTGCCCGTAAGTCGACCATTACCCATATTCCGGAGAAGTATAGCAGGGCCGGAATAAATGCTGCGGCTAACAGATCGACAAACGGCATACCTAGAGTATCGGCAATAATAAAGGCGGCAGCTCCCATAACCGGAGGCATAATCTGCCCGCCGGAGGAGGCGGCTGCTTCGACAGCACCGGCAAAGGTCGCTGAGTAACCCATCCGTCTCATCATCGGGATAGTAAAACTTCCGGTTGTTACAACGTTGGCAGATGTGCTTCCATTAATTGTTCCCATAAATGCACTGGACAGAACAGATACTTTGGCCGGGCCACCCTTTTTATGGCCGGCAATGGACATGGCAAAATCATTAAAGAAATCACCCATACCGGTTGCCGTCAAAAATGCGCCAAATAAGATAAACATAAAAATATATGTTGACGAAACTCCTAAAATCTGGCCAAATATGCCCTCGGTTGTAAGATATAAATGTTGGACAATACGATTATAGGAGAACCCGCTATGCATAAGCGGACCAGGTACATATTGACCGACAAAACCATAAATGATAAATATTACGGCCATCATCGGCAATATATAACCCATAGTTCTTCTTGCAGCCTCTATAACTAACAACGCCAGCAGAATACCAAAATATATGTCTGATGGTATATATCTACCGCCGGAAGAGGCCAGATCATAAAACCGATAGCTGATATTAGCCGTTGCCAGCACCGATAAGCCAGCCAGCCCCCAATCAAAGATTGTCGGTTTGTTTGGATCTGACTTAGAGGTCGCCGGATAAAGAAAGAATACTAACACCAAGACAAATGCCAAATGTATGCTTCGTTGCTGAATCGGCATGAGTAACCCGAAAGCAGCAGTATATAAGTGAAAAATTGACATAACAATTGCAAGACATGTTATTATTTTTTTCATGGTGCCGGTGAAAGTCCGACGCTTGCCGCTTTTCTTGAGGTCAAGCTCCTGCGATTCGGCAGTAAGTTGTTTGTTATCAGACATGATATTCACTCCCAGACCATTATTTTATGGCCTTTATTTCCTTAAGGTATTTTTCAGCACCTGGATGTAGTGGTATCGACATACTTTCTGTTGCTGTTTTGGAATTTGTTTCTTTAAAATATTTATGAGCCGTTTCTAAATTTTTCTTATTTTCGAATATCGCTTTTGTAATGTTGTAAATGAGGTCTGTAGACATTTTATCAGTAGTGACAAATAAAGTTCCGCCTACAACGGTATGAATGTCACTGTCTTGATTTTTATAAGTATTTTTAGGAATCGTACTTGTTCCCAGATCAGGATATCTGGCAATCAGCTTTTTGATTTGCTCGTTACTAAGGTTGAGAAGTTTAATATCTCCAGTGCTCATCAAATCAGTGATCTGTGAGCTGCCTTTGCCGGTTGCGTAAATATGAACATCAGCACGATTGGTCTTTAAAAATTCAGACGCTTCTTCACGAGTTCCATAGATCGGTTTATAGTCGGTCTTATTTACGCCGAATGTTGAGAGAATCTTATTATGGTTGATTTCAATACCGCCGGCGATTGGTCCAACAGCGACCCGCTTGCCTCTAATATCAGTAATATCATTAATTCCGGAATCTTTTCTTACGAGAATATGAAAGCTGTTAAAATAAATTGATGTAATTCCACGCATTTTTTTGATTGGGCGGTCTTTGAACTTACCGGTGCCTTTATATGCATCACTAAGTGTCTCTGACTGAACTAATGCTAATTCAAGTTCTCCTTGTTCGAGGAAATTACAATTCTCAGCAGATCCGCCGGTGGCCTGAGCACTGGCTTTTGCTCCAGGGACCTTATCGTTTATTAGTTGAGCAAGAGCACTTCCCAATGGGAAGAAGTTTCCACCCATACTGGCTGTACCAATCCGCAAGAATTTAGCTTTTGCAGTTCCTGATTTGGCAGCGTCACTTCCGCCGCAGCCAGCCATTACGGCCATAAGCAAGACCATCAATACACTTAAAGCAACTAACCATTGTTTCTTTTGCATTTTCTTTTCCTCCTCACATTTTTTCGGTATAAATTTATTTAAAAGTCGCCTCGCTTGCAAAGATACGGAACAAGTCCTCCTTCCTCCAATATCTGTTGCATTATCGGCGAAAGTTTCTCACAAGGTATCTTAAGTTTCTTATTAATAATCACAGAACCATTAAACAAATCTACGGAAATTTCGTCTAAATCGGTTATCTGATCCGTATTACAAACAACAAGCAATAACCCTACATTTATCGCATTGCGGTAAAAAATTCTGGCAAATGATTTGGCGATAACTCCCTGAATTCCGCTGTGCTTAATTGCTAATGGCGCTTGTTCCCGTGATGAACCACAACCGAAATTCCGTCCGGCAACAATCCAGTCTCCCGGCTTGATCTTTGTCGTAAAATTTGCATCAATATCTTCAAAACAATGACTGGCTAGCTCTGCCATATTGAGGGTCTTCGTGTATTTCCCGGCAATAATCAGGTCGGTATTTATGTCATCACCATATACATGCGCTTTATTAATCGAGCTCATTGTATGACCTCCTCGGGCCTTGCAATTCTTCCTAATACTGCCGCAACAGCAACCGTCACTGGCGATGCTAAATATACAAATGCTTTGTTATTGCCCATCCGTCCTTTAAAGTTACGGTTTGTAGTGGAAATAACAACATCACCGTCCGCCGGAATACCGCCAAGCGTACCTACACATGGTCCACACCCCGGCGGCAGTATCGTGGCTCCTGCCCGTATTAATTCCTGTATATAATTCCGGGCCATTGCCTCCAGCAGCACTTTCCGGGAAGCCGGGGCTACTAATAATCGAACGCCTGGGGCTACTTTCTTACCTTTCAGAATCTTAGCCGCTATCGCTAAGTCAGTTAGTCTTCCATTCGTACAGCTGCCTAAAAATGCTTGCTGAATAACCATTCCTGCCTTTGCCTGCACAGTTGCCACGTTATCGACCTGATGCGGACAGGCCAGCATCGGCTCAATTTCTGCCAGATTAAAATGATATTCATTAATATATACGGCATCGGGATCCGGCTTTAAGTCTTCATCTTCGATTGCTGCTGTAAACACACCGTTCTTTGCGCCCATTTCTATCGCCATGTTGGCAATAGTCATGCGGTCATCGATTGAAAGCTTGGCAGCTCCGTCTCCGCAAAATTCTAACGAAGCGTAAGTTGCTCCATCAGCTGTCAGCTTGCCGGCCATAGCTAATACGGCATCTTTGGCGGTAACATACCTGTTTAATTCTCCGGTCAATACTATCTTTATCGATTCCGGCACTCTAAGCCAGGATTTTCCGGTGAGCAGCACGGCACCAAGATCAGTTGACCCCACCCCGGTCGCTAGAGCTCCAACTGCGCCATACGTGCAAGTATGTGAATCTGCGCCAAGCACTAGATCACCGGATCGAACATGTCCTTCTTCAACCATTAACTGGTGGCAAATTCCATCGCCTTGATCATACAAAACCAAATTCTGCTCCAATACAAAGTTGCGGATTAATTGTTGCAGATTGGATATTTTTTCATTAGGCGCCGGCGTTGCATGGTCAATAACAAACACTGTGCGGGCCGGCTTCTTAACCAGAACGCCGCCCATTTCTTTAAAAGCTTGAATTGTTAATGGAGCTGTTGTATCGGTAGCCATAGCTAGATCGACCTGAACTATTGCTATTTCCCCTGCTGATACCTGACAACCACTTTTTTTACTAATAATTTTTTCGGCAAAAGTATAACCCACTACATTTCACCCCTATATCGCAGAATGATTCTGTTGAAAATTGACTTTTAATTCGGAATTATCCTGCCAGCAAATTGTGTTGCCCCGATAATTTTTCTGAACATCAGGATAATCGCTCCGGTAGTGAGCGCCGCGACTTTCACGCCGTAGCAACGCCGATCTGATAATTGTTTCAGCAACCGACAACATTGCTTTTTCGGTCATGGCAACGGCTGTATATTTTGCTGCTTCTACATACTCAAGAGCTGCCATCAATCCGTTTTCGTTACGGATCAATGATACATTCTCCCACATGATAGTACGAATTGCACGCAGCTGAGTTGCAGCAAACTTTTGTGAAGATAACAGACCTTCCTCAACTGCAATACCAATCGCTTTTCTTGGCTCCAACTCGTCGGCGGCAGTTTCACCGGCCTGCCAGCCAAATACACAAGCTTCCATTAGTGCGGCACCCGACAATCTATTTGCACCGTGAACACCACCGCAGATCTCACCGGCTGCATATAATCCGTTGATTCCAGTACGGCAATATTCATCAATTACAATTCCGCCTAAAAAATAATGTACACATGGCGATACCAGCATGTAATCCTTACTGGGATCTACCCCCATAGAACACATGAATTCGTAAAAATCTTTAAAACGGGTTTTCAGCCGGTCTGCAGCAATTCCGGTACAATCAAAATATACACTGTTATCTATCCCGTTACCGGTTTTGATTTCCATAAATATCGCCCGAGCCATACTATCTCTGGTTGCCATATTCCCGGCCGGATCGTACCGCTGCATAAACAGTTCTCCCATCCGGTTGCGCAGCACTGCTCCTTCGCCGAACAATGGATTTGATGCCGGTACTTTGCTGGGCTTAAACATCATCGTCGGATAAAATTGTATTTGCTCCATATCACGTAGTTTACAGCCGGCCTCTAAGGCCAGCGCCAATCCATCGGCCGTAATATCGCCGGTATTATTGGTCTGCAGATATAACTGACCACCGCCGCCGGTGGCCAAAATCACCCTTTGTGCATAGAAACAATAGCCTTGGCCATTGCGGTCACAACCCCAAGCGCCGACTACACTTGTTTCATTTTTTAGCAACTTTACAATCTGAATACCTTCATATAACTGCACTTCTTGCTTATGTAATTCTGCTAATAGTGGCAGTGTAAACGATAATCCGCGATTTAAATATGATAACCCCGACCAATCAGTTGGGATATTGCGGGGCACACTGTGCCCGGGAGGCTGCCGCCGTTTGTATCCGCCTTGCTCATGCAATAAATTAACACCATACTTCTGCAATATCTGCAGCATAGCAAAGGATTCAAATACTAATTTTCGCGAAAGAACATCGTCGTTTAAACCTTGCCCTGATAAATTTATATCCCTTAGAAAAGTGTCCGCATCATTTACCGGCTCATCAGTTGCCGAAGAAATCCCGCCGCCTGAAACTAGCGTATTTCCTGACCGGCCAACCGGCGCCTTACTTACAACCGCAACCTTGCAGCCATGACTTCTCGCTGCTAACGCTGCCATCATGCCGGCCAACCCGCCGCCAATTATTAATATATCAGTTTTAATAACACTGCTTGCTTGTAACTTCACAGCCCGCATACCCCGTTTCACTGTATGATATATAGTACCATTTTAATTTATTCTTCTCTATTACTCCTTAAATTCCTGCCTTAAAATTTATATTTTAGTACTTTTTTCTGAATCTTTATTATTTACCGCAATATTATGTTGACTTAATTGCTGTTTACCGCCTATTTACTCATATCACTGTGATTAAACTGAAAATGCCCACCACAGAGCACACCTACAATAAAGACTAAGCAATATTAAATCGCTTAGTCTTTAGTTAATCTATTTTATATTAAGATGGGCTTTTAATTGGTCGGCGGCAGCCAATGCCTCTTTTACATAACTATCCTGAACTGCCGCCTCACTGCCGTTAATTGCTTGGTATCCGCAAATCACTTTTTTGTTTTTATCAAAATATAATGTAATGCTTACCGGCCTCAGTATCTGCTGTTCATTACCGGCAGAAATCAGCAGTCGCCCTTTTCGTTCATAAGCAAACAGTCGTCCTTGGCTAAAATAATACTTTACCACTGCCAAACCGTATTCGCCGAAATCTTGATTTTCTTCTACATATACTAGTTTGCCGTCATAATAATATGCTGTATATATAGCCAGGAAATCTCCCCCGCCGCGCTGACCGCCGCTGGTTCTACATTTCGGCAAAGCTTGGTCTATCTGTTTGATTTGCTGGATTACGTTGCTCTTCTCATCAATTACTTTATCAACCGGGCGATTCGTAAATTTTACTAGAAAACTTGATACCTCAATTTGAATTGGTTCCCAACCGACATTGCTGTATCTCCATACGGATACAACATTAGAAATTGTATCAGCTCCATAAGCGCCGATAATCCGTTGATACCCCCTCAGCTCATAAGTCCCGTCATGATCAATGTCAATTGCTTCCAGCAAGGAAAATGGGTATGCGTAGGGCTGAACTTGGCGCAGGATCCCGCCTTGTTCGTCATAAATTTTCTCTTCGATGTATCGGCTTTTGTTGCTGCTAATATCAATTACCACGGTTTTGCCGGTATTATCGTTTATCAATTCTGCTTTAAAACCACTTAATAATTTACCATGGAACTTTACCCCGCTGTTGTGGACATGATCAAAAATAACGGCAGCATTTGTGCCGTGTAAAGATATAATTCGGTAATTGACAAGGCCGCCGCTGCCGCCGGCCGGTACGGCTATCAATACATCGCTGACTTTGTCTCCGTTAAAATCACCAACAAGCAGTTTCGGCTGATAGCCGCCAAGATTGGACAAAGACACCGTTTGTCGATGTTTGGACTTCCCGTTGATAACGATAACCTGCAATTGAGTGCAGTAGTTATCATTGTTTTTATCCCGCTGTCCGGCCAAATAAATTTCTTCATCGACTTGATCACCCGTCAGATCAGCTATTCTCTTATCAAGAACATAGCAGTCAGCCGGCAACGTAATTCCTATGGAATCGTCTTTGGCCCAGCAAGTTGTCGTCAGTACAATTATGATAACTGCCAAGACTAAAGTAATTGTCTTCTTACAGTTCATCTAATACCTCCCCTGCATTATCAAATTTGCCATTTATACTGAGTAATTTTTGGTGATGATCCGGAACATATGAACCGGACGGCCCACTGACCGGTACGTTAATTTCATTTCCAAAACACCGATTTTTGCCAAATAGTCAAGATATTTGCGTAGCGATACCCGAGAAACTCCTATTTGCTGGGCCATTTCTTCAGTTGTAAAAAAATCCGCACTGTTTTTGGCCTGCTCAACAAGCAGAGCAAGCGTCTCCCGTTCCAGTCCTTTCGGTATTTCGCCGGCAATATTTTCGGTTTTTAGCAATATTCGCTGATCAATATCATTTTGATCTAAGTTTTGTCCTTGTCTGATCAATTGAATACGCTCTTTATAAGCAAGTAATGCCGCCTGCAGACGCTGCAGATTAAACGGTTTCACAATATAATCTACAACACCAAGCCGCAATGCTTTTTGAATGCTTTGGCTATCACGGGCTGCCGTTACCATAATAATGTCTACACCCCGTTCTGCCGCCCGAATATGACTTAGTAACTCCATACCATCGATGGTCGGCATAAAAATATCCAACAGGATAAGATCAACCTTATGCCGCGCTAAAAACTTAATAGCTTCTTCGCCGTTGGCAACAATGCCGGCCAAACAAAAGCCCGACAATTGAGCCAGATAACTGCTGTTAAGTTCCGCAACCATCGGATCATCTTCTACAATAAGTACTTTTATCATTGCCTACCTCCAACTACATAGGTATGGTTACTTTAAACACTGTCCCCCGTGTTAATCCTTTAAACACGTCGATTTGACCATGCAATTTGTCAATTGTCAGCGAAACCAAATATAGACCCCAGCCGCGGTTATCCGCTTTGGTAGAAAATCCTTTTTCAAAAATTTGTTCGATAATTATTGGATCAATTCCTGCACCGCTGTCCGACACTTGTACTATAAGATTTTTTGCTTCGGTCTTAATAGACACGATAACTTCCCGTATTGCCGGGTCATTTATGGCCTCAAACGCATTGTCCAGCAAATTGCCGATAATGGTTACTAATCCGGTAGAAAGCTCCGCACGGTCTTGGTCAGGCAAATAGCTCTCTTCGGTGAGAATCATTCTAATATCCAGTTCCCGAGCCCGGCTCAACTTACTTAGTAAGAAACCGGCAATTAAAGGACTCTTGATCCGTTCGCGAATATACTCCACTTCTTCCTCATCTTCATTGACTACTTTAGCGATATAGTCGGCTAGCTTATCATATTTTTTCAAACAAACCAGTCCCAAAATAACATGAAGCTTATTTAAAAACTCATGGGCTTGTGAGCGCAATGCTTCAACATACGCGTTTACCCCGGTCAGTTCTTCCGCCATCCGGCGAATTTCAGTCATGTCGCGAAATGTCGCGATTGACCCGACTGTTTCGTTATTAACTTTTAACGGAACCCTGTTCGTTAAAATAATTACACCATTGATATCTTGTTCCTGGTCAAACTCAGCTTCTCCGGATAGCAAAACATCATTCAACCGGGTGCGTGGAATAACATCATCCACTTTGCGTCCGACTAAATCTGCGTAGATTCCGGCTGTTTGCAATATTTGTCTGGCAGCCTGATTCGCTACAGTTATAATTCCGCCTTTGTCTACCGCCAAAATACCTTCGCGAACTGATTGCAACATTACATTACGCTCTTCAGCCAGTTTGGCAATTGCCGGCGGTTCCAAACCAAACAGCGTTTTTTTGATGCTCCGGGCAAGTAATACCGCGCCGACAATTCCAATCAACATTCCTATGACTGTAGCCAGATAAATAATCATCTGGCTTTCGGTTACGGCTTTTTCCACATTTCCCAGCAAAATTCCCACAACTACTGCACCAACTTGGGTTCCTTCTTTGGTAAATACCGGCGAAAATGCCCGCAAGGACAGACCGCGGGTCCCCCGCGCTGCTGAGAGATATTCCTGTCCTTGCAATGCCGGCGCCTCATCACCGCCGACAATATGTTTGCCCAGTCGTTCAATGTCCGGATGTGATTTGCGGATACCTTGCATATCAATTACAACTACAAACTCAACATTCGAAGCATTACGAACTGATTCGGCATAGTCCTGAATTGCCTGTTTGGTACTATTTTCAGCCAATTCAGCTATCACCAGCGGCGATCGGGATACGACCCTGGCAATATCTGCCGCCTTGCGGCCCAATTCCTGCCTGACATTTTCCGCCACGCTGCGAGTAATAAATATATTAGTTACAAATAGCGATATGGCTACAACTAAGCAAACAAGAATAATAATTTTACTTTGTAACGTTAATTTTATTTGTTCCAATGTACACCGCTCCGCAACAATTATTTTGGTTTACTTCTACAATTTATGACAAAGACCTGCTCGTTTAAAGCAATGGTTTAGAATAACAATTTACCTTACATATATTACATAATCATTACTTATATTTCATTAATCTAGGTTAATATACATATGACTATTACAATAATTGTAATAGTCATAATAGTATGTACTGCATAACCAGTAAAACAGGAAGGATTGATAAGTGTGGAAACTGCGCAGATTGCCCATTCAGGGACACTGGAATCGAACGATATTATGATAACACTGTCAGTTAGACCGCCGGGAAGCGGACAGCAAATTGAAATACAAAGTATTGTAATGCAGCAATACGGCGATGCCATCAGGCAAACGATTACTGATACACTAAACTATCAAGGAATAATTGACATTTATGTTAAAGCAGTTGACCGTGGAGCACTAGACTGCACTATTAAAGCACGGTTATTGACAGCTGCAGCCCGTGCCGGCTTTAAGTTGAAGGAGGACAATGACTTATGACCATGAGAAGGAGTATGTTATTTATTCCTGGCAATAACCCGGGAATGTTGCAGAATGGCGGAGTATTCGGCGCCGACTCAGTCATCCTTGATCTTGAAGATGCCGTTTCCCCCCTAGAAAAAGATGCCGCCCGCCGGCTGGTGGCTCATGCACTCCGAACAGTTAATTATGCTAACAGTGAAAAAGTAGTCCGGATCAACTCGCTTGATACCGGTCTGACTGAAGATGATATTAAAGCTATCGTACCCTGCCGTCCAGATGCATTGCTGATTCCTAAAGTTCAAGGACCGGCGGATATTCAGAAAGTAGCAGCGCTTATGGCGGCAGCTGAAGGTCCTGAACAGCCTCCGGTACAAATCATTGCTTTAATCGAAACGCCCCGCGGATTGGCTGAAGCCTATAATATTGCTACTGCCGATCCACGGGTAGCCGCTTTAGCGTTTGGTGCTGAAGATTATACAGCCGGATTGGGAGCAACCCGTACCAAAGAAGGCCAAGAAATTCTTACGGCTCGCTGCTGGCTGGTAAATGCCGCTGCCGCGGCCGAAATTGATGCCATCGATACTCCTTACACCGATACCGCTGATGAAGAAGGCTTGATTGCCGATATCGCCTTGGCGAAACAGTTAGGGTTCAAAGGGAAACTATCCATTAACCCCCGCCAAGTAGAGCATATTCACGCTGGGTTTAGTCCCTCGGCCAAAGAAATAATCTGGGCCGAAAAAGTAATTCAAGCCATTTCCCTTGCTAAAGAACAGGGCACCGGTGTAATTGCAGTAGATGGCAAAATGATCGACGCTCCGATCGTCAACCGGGCCGAGCGCATAATAATGCTGGCCCAATTACTAGGCTTGCAAAAGGAGGCATACCATGATTAATGCAGTCGGACGCGAACTCCCTGATTATTTAGATGGGTTCGGTAAAATAAAACCGTTTAATGGCGCATTTGCTACATTGCCGGATATGCCCAGGCAATCGCCAAAAGTAAAAAGGATGTGTCCCGGCAACCATAAAGTATTAAATGATTTAGAGGAAGTGTTCACCAAAATACCGATTCGTGACGGCATGACGCTTTCCTTTCATCATCACTTCCGTAATGGTGACGGTGTAGTAAATATGGTGCTGGCCACAGCAGCCAAGCTGGGCTTAAAGAATTTAACAGTAGCGTTAAGCTCGGTTTTTCCCGTCCACGCTCCCTTGATCGACCACTTCAAATCTGGTGTTGTCGCAGCTCTGGATACCAACTATATATCCGGCCCGGTCGCCGCTGCCATATCACAAGGCCTGCCGGCCCGGCCAACTATCTTGCGAACCCACGGCGGACGAGCCCGGGCAATCGAATGCGGTCAACTACATATAGACGTAGCTTTCATTGCCGCGCCGGCAACCGACTGTTATGGAAATATCAATGGTGTCAGCGGACCTACTGCCTGTGGATCGCTGGGTTATGCCTTCCCGGATGCCGAATACGCGGATTATGTAATTGCAGTTACTGATCATTTGGAAGAATATCCACTGTCGCCAATTTCAATTCCCCAGACCCGGGTAGACTTTGTCGTCAAGACTGACCGCATTGGTGATCCAAAGGGAATAGTTTCCGGAACCACTCAAATCACCAAAGATCCTGTCCAGTTAAAAATTGCGTCATTAGCCGCCCAAGCCATTAAAGCCTCCGGCATGATCACTGACGGCCTTTCCCTGCAAACCGGAGCAGGCGGCGCCTCATTGGCCGTTGCCAGTTTTGTCCGCAAAATGATGCGTGAAACAGGTATCGTCGGCAGTTTCGCGTTAGGCGGAATTACCGGCTATTTAGTACAAATGCTGGAGGAAGGATTATTTAAGAAAATCGTTGACGTTCAAGGGTTTGACTTAGAGGCAGTACGCTCTCTGGCAGCCAACCCTAATCATTTGGAAGTCGGTGCAGGCTTTTACGCCAACCCGTTTAACTCCGGTTGTACCGTAAATCAACTCGATTGCGTTATTTTAGGAGCAACAGAAATTGATACGAATTTTAATGTCAATGTTGTTACCGGCTCAGACGGTATTATCATGGGCGGGTCAGGCGGCCATAGCGATGCTGCCGCCGGTGCTAAATTAACTATAATTGTTGCCAACCTATTACGCGGCCGACTGCCGATACTGGTCGATCAAGTGATGACTGTTACTACTCCTGGCGAAACGGTTGATGTACTGGTGACTGAATGGGGCATTGCCGTAAACCCACTGCGGAATGATTTATTAGAACGGTTTAAAACCGCCGGACTTCCAGTTAAAGATATTTCTGAATTAAAACGCATTGCAGAGGACATTGCCGGAATTCCGCAAACAAACCGCTCACAGGGCAAGATTGTTGCCGTTGTGGAGTACCGTGACGGCACGATCATTGATATCGTTCGACAAGTACCAAAATAAGTTTTTCCACCTGCTTGCAGGTTTTAAATAGAAATAACTACAATAAAAAACGGGAGGATAAAAAATGCTTGCTGAAAAAAAACCATATACCATTGCCGGATTACCACTGCCCCTTTTTGCTATTATCAGTCTAATTATAATTGCTGCTTCCTTCATACCTTTTGGCCCCAAAAATACCGTACTGCTTCCCCAAAATATGATTGGTGCGTTTGCGGTTATGATGGTCCTTGGCGCTATCCTTAATGAAGCTGGTGAAAAGACTCCCCTCGTCAATACTTATTTGGGCGGAGGGCCAATATTCATAATTTTTGGCATGGCTACCCTTGTGTATTTAAAAATTTTACCGGCACCAACAATTGGCCTAATTAAAACATTTATGAGTAAAATGGGCTTTCTTGACTTTTACATTGCTGCATTGATCACCGGTTCAATCCTTGGTATGAGCAGAGCATTATTACTGGCGGCAGTTGCGCGCTATATCCCGGTCATTCTAGCCGGCGTTGCCGTAAGTTTAGGGTTAGTCGGTGTGGTCGGTGAAATTATCGGTTACGGTTGGAAACAAGCCATTTTATTTATTGGTGTTCCGATCATGGGTGGCGGCATGGGTGCCGGCGCCGTACCTTTGGCTAAAATTTACGCCGGTACCGGCGGAGACGCAACTAAAATTTTATCTATGATGATTCCGGCAGTTGCCTTAGGCAACGCCTTATCCATTGTCGCCGGCGGACTGCTTAACCGTCTTGGCAACGCTAAGCCATCACTAACCGGCAACGGCCAACTAATGCCGGTAAAAGATGATTCTCTGGCTAATAAAGAACAAGATTTTTCACTCGACCTGCCACAATTAGGAATCGGATTGCTGCTGGCCACTACATTCTTTATTATCGGCATGGGTATTGCTAAAGTTTTCCCCAAGGTGCATGCCTTTGCCTGGATGATTATCTCGGTTGCTGTCGTAAAGGGCTTAGGAATAATTCCCCGCTACTTCGAAGTATGTGCCCGTAATTGGTTCCAGTTTATTGCAACAAACTTTACCGCAGCATTATTAGTTGGCATAGGCGTTGCCTATACTGACATGGGACAAATATTGAACGCCTTTAATTGGCAATATTTGTTATTAGTCACCATGGTCGTTAGTGGCTCCATTATCGGAACTTCGATTGTCGGAAAAGCTGTGGGTTTCTATCCGATCGAAGCATCAATTACTGCCGGACTGTGTATGGCTAATATGGGCGGTACCGGTGATGTTGCGGTACTTGGCGCTGCTAAAAGAATGTCGCTTATGCCGTTTGCCCAAATCTCCTCGCGTATCGGCGGCGCCATTATGCTGATTCTTGGCGGAATACTAATAGCAGCCTTGTCATAACCTTTGCTCTGATGCTACTACCGTAGAAGTAGACATCATATTTACGCAAATCATTAAACGGGATATTCATGTCATCAAGACTTGAATATCCCGTTGTTTTCTTTTACTTTATATTTAATATCTTCGCCAAAAGCGACGATATTCTTTTACATTACCAGTTCCATCCCAAGCTTCAATGCTTTTTCATTAAGCGCTTCAGTGCCTTTAGGCACTTTGGCTAATACGGCTTTGGTCAGGGATTCTACCGACACTACACCGGTGATTTTAACAATTGCCCCCAAAGCCACAATGTTGGAGAACAATGTCTTGCCTAGTTCTTCCTTAGCGGTATGGGTAATCGGCAGTTGATAGACAGTCCCTTTAAAATCAGGAAGCTCGGCGACGAATAAGCTGTCGGTAATCAAAATGCCGCCGGCCGGCAAGTCTTTGGTGTATTTGTTGCAGGCTTCCTGGCTCATGGCCAACACTGCATCCGGCTCGGTAACTTTGGGGTAATGAATTACCTGGTCGGAAATCAACACTTCCGATTTACTGGAACCGCCCCGGGCTTCCGGACCGTAGGATTGGGACTGGATGGCCAATTTGCCGTCCAGCAGCGCTGCTTCGGCTAAGATGATACCGGCTAAGATCAGACCTTGGCCGCCGGTACCTGATAAACGTAATTGTTGCATTGTTACCTCGCTCCTTTCGCTTGAGCAGCGGCAATCAGCTTGTCATATTCTTTGGTATATTCCGGAGCTTGGCTCTGATAGAG
>JALHDB010000028.1 GCA_022840825.1 Negativicutes bacterium
GTCCGCAGTTGTAGCCAGAAGCAGTCCGCTTACCACGTCTGCACTGTCCCCGTTGACCAGCCCGTTGTAGCTGGCGGTAAATGCCGGATTGGCTTCACCATAGATCCTGCTCTTATCGTCAGCCGTGATCATTAATGCCGCTTTGCCGATGGTAAAGCTGGCGCCGGTATAGCTGATGGTATAGTTGTCATTAGCGGCTAAATCACCTTGTCCAATAGTGTACGGTCCGCCGTTCACCGTTTCCCCGGCCTCCCGGCTGAGACCGCCGCTGAGCACGCTGGCTGCCGTATCATGGATTCTCAATGTTGCGTTGTCTACCAAACCATCGACCACATACGTCAGTTCCGGATCTGCCGTGCCGTATGTCTTGCTCCGGTCATTGGCCGTTACCGTCAGCGTCGCTTTGTTGATGGTAAAGTCGGCACCGGTATAGCTGATGGTATAGTTGTCATTGGCCGCTAAACCGCCCTGTCCAATGACGTACGGTCCGCCGTTAACCGTTTCCCCGGCCTCCCGGCTGAGACCGCCGCTGAGTACGCTTGCTGCCGTATCATGGATTCCCAATGCTGCGTTGTCTGCCAAACCATCGACCACATACGTCAGTTCCGGATCAGCTGTGCCGTATGTCTTGCTCCGGTCATTGGCCGTTACCGTCAGTGTCCGCGGCGTGATGCTGTAATCGCCGCCAATGTAGGTAATCGTATAATTGGCGTTATTAGCATTCGTTAAACTACCCTGTTCAATGGCATAGGCACCGACGTTTTCCCCACCGGCTCTGGTTAATGCTCCGGTCAGGCTGTCCCCATTGACCAGCCCGCTGCCCGAACCTGGGCTGCCGCTGCCGGCTGTATAGCTGTACGCGGATGGATTGTTGTGCCCGTAGACTTTGGTCTGCCCGGCATTTACGGTAACAGTTACCGGCCGCCGTTCAACGGTAAGCTCGCCGGCTGCATAGCTGATGGTATAGTTGTCGGCACTGGCTCCGCCGGCCGTGATGGCATAATGGCCAACGCTGCTGGTATTATTCGCAGTTGTAGCCAGAAGCAGTCCGCTTACCACGCCCGCGCTGTCCCCGTTGACCAGCCCGTTGTAGCTGGCGGTAAATGCCGGATTATAATCCCCGTAGACCCTGCTCTTATCGTCAGCCGTGATCGTTAATGCCGCTTTGTCGATAGTGAAATTGGCTCCCTGATACGTTATCGCATAGTTCGGATTATCCAATGTCCCTTGGTTAATGGCATAGCTGCCGGCATTTTCTCCGCTGTCCC
>JALHDB010000029.1 GCA_022840825.1 Negativicutes bacterium
ATTATAAAAAGGCACTGAATAAGAGGCCCAAATTTCATCAGCTAATTCTATCTTTTCGTTATTAATTTTTTCTATTAAATTTTTACTATCCGCCCTTTCGGGAATCGACCTATAAAAACCTTTTTTATTTTTTTCGATGTCCTCTTCCGATATAAATGGGTCAATATTTACAATCTGTTTAGGGTTTATTTGATTGTCCTGCAGTAAGTCATTCACTGATTTACCCCCACCTAAAAGGTATATAACTTTTCCGTCTAATTTATTCTTTAAATATTCTCTAGCTTCAGGCGAGTTAGAGTGGACATTAAAAAGACTGCCGGAATAGTAAATGTTATCTTTTTTGTAACGAGACGGAAAGAAAGATCTCTCCTGATTTGTTTCAGAAAAAAAATTAATCCTATCTTCATGTTTAGACTTTTCATTTAAATCCCAGCTCATATTTCTAGAACTGATTGAAATATCTATGTCATTTAAACATCTTTCATTTTCCTTATTATTTAATAATTCACTATTGCCTAAAGATTTCGTTGCTTCAATAAATGAAAGCCTAATAAGTTTTTCATTATCTTTATCTTGATAAACCTCATTTATTTGATCTTCTTTTTTCTTTAAAAGTTTAATTATTTTATCATTTCCGTCAGGATTATTTTTAATATTTTGTATTTCTTGTTTATCAACTAAAAATTTAGATAAGCGTCCCAAAAAATCAAAATCAGTTTCACCTTCTTTTATTGTTAAATCAAAAACTCTTTCTGATTCTTTGTCGTTATCTAAATTACCACTAATAGACTCCCTAATTTTAGCTAGCTCAAAATTTGTTTTTTCTTCATCCTTCTTTTTTAAATCAATTAACTCCTGCTCCGAAATAATAGAATCATTATTAGATACTTCTTTAGAAGAGGGGTCGCTTATCTCATTTGATTCCAATGATTCATTCTTCAAATTATTATTTTGTTCAAAATTCATATGTATAAGTTATAAGTTATATCTTATTTTTTTCCATTAGTAAATCTGGGTAACCACAACCGGATATGATCTGACTTTCTTTAAGGTTAAGATAATTAATTAACTCTTGAAATTTTTGACCGTTAATTTTCGTCATTTTACCAACATACTCAATTTCCATAAAGTATCCAAGACCAACAACTTTATCAAGAACTAACTCGAAATTATTATTTTTATCAATAAACACTCGCCTGTGTTTTTTAACTACACAATCTAATTTAAAATC
>JALHDB010000018.1 GCA_022840825.1 Negativicutes bacterium
TTTGAGCAACCAACCGCACATCTGGCTTGTTTTGTTCTTACATTGTTCAGTTTTCAAGGAACACTTGCTTGTTTAAGGCGGATCTTTATCATATCATTTATATCTGATTATGTCAACACTTTTATAAGTGCCAATTATTTCCGCCGCTAACAGCGACTTTTATAGGATATCATTCATCTACCATTATGTCAACTGTTATTATTTGGTGGATTTACTAGGATTTGAACCTAGGACCCGCCGGTTATGAGCCGGATGCTCTGCCAACTGAGCTATAAATCCATATACTACTGGTCGGAGCGGCAGGATTCGAACCTGCGACCCCCTGGTCCCAAGCCAGGTACTCTACCAAACTGAGCCACGCCCCGAAGTATGGAGCGGAAAACGAGATTCGAACTCGCGACCCTCGCCTTGGCAAGGCGATGCTCTACCACTGAGCTACTTCCGCATTGGAATTATAACTATACCAGCTTCTATCGACTATGTCAATAACAATATTGGTTTTATTTTTTTGAGTCAAATAATTCTAAAAGATCAATTATACAGTAAGTTAACTGTTAAAATCCCTATTACCTTCTAGTGACTGCAATTCTTGTTCATTTCGTAAAAAATTCAAATTTTTATGTTTGTACTAATATCTCCTGTTTATATGTTTATATTTCACATATCTTTAGATTAATCCACTAATAATAGTATGCGCCACGCCGATACCGGCTACTAGAACTACGGAGCTGCCGCCGACCTGATTTGACCAAAAAATTAACGAATACCGCAAGATTTTTCCACCGGTGGCTATCCATAGACCGGCTACCATACGTTGCGCCTGCATTATGGTATAAACGTTACTTTGTCTGAGAATAATCGTTAATCATAATACAAGTACGCGCACATCCTACAGCTTAATTTTTTCTTCACAATTCTAATAACAAATATTTGACAAAGCAACGATTAAACTTCATCATCACAGGTATTTTGCTCAAAACGGCGAATTCTCATGATAAATTTACCAGTAAAGAAGATGGTGAAGAGATGTTGCCGGACGAATATTTAATTTATAAGGCTCAAGCAGGCGACCGCGATGCCGTCAACGAACTGGTATCCCGCTATTGGCACCCGGTATTTCGTTTTATATCATATAAAATTGGAAATCCGGAAGATGCCCAAGAGCTGACTCAAGAAACTTTTTGTCGAGCCTTCCGCTCGATGCTAAACTACAAAAATAATGGTGCTTTCAAAACCTTTCTTATTCACATTGCCCATAATCTAATCATTGATTTCTGGCGAAAAAAAAGCCGCTGCCCTACTCTGATTGACATAAATGATTACTACGAAGCTGAAGCTGAAGATGACCAACCCGATATCCAGGCAATCAACGTAGAAACACGTGAAGCCATCGCCAGCTTACTACAAAAACTGCCGTGCGAACAGCGCCAAACAATCGAACTTAGAATAATTGCCGGTTTGCCTATCAAAGAAACCGCACTAGCAATGGGCAAGTCCGAAGCTGCAATAAAAATGCTGCAACAACGGGCATTAAAATCGATGCGTTTGCTGCTGTTCCAACAAGGAATCGCTGATTACAAAGGCGAATGGAGGTGAACCTGTTGCCTGAAAGATTAAACCCTTCCGCTGAACAAGAAGAATTATCCTTATTATTGGACGAAATTAATGCTGGCCGACAGCCGGAATGTACAAACCCTGAAACAATCGAATTGCTGGCAGTCGCGAAGTTTATTAAGACTGCAAACATATCTATATCCCCTCCTAAACATATATTAGACCAAACTGTCGACAAAGCCCTTGAATCGATCCAAGTAAATCGCAAATCCTCGCGTTGGTGGTATTCCAGTGCATTAAGCACAGCTGTTGCTATATGTTTAGTCGTCCTCCTGAACTTACTCCCATCTTGGCAGCAATTTCAATCTGCCTCGCCTCCTGCGGACTCTCCACCACCTAATGTCCGCACATCGAAACAAAAAACTACCCTGCCTTCCCCATTGATTCCTGCCGTCACAGTAAATCAGTCAAAGCCAGCGACTGGTGATAAAACTACTAATGAACAACTACCGAAAAACAAACCGCAAAAATCAAAGCCAGCAATCACCCAGAATCCGACTACTAAAATGCCGGCTCTTGTCGAGGAAGTTAAGCCCCATATGGCCGAAAAATCAGTTCCGTCTAAGGCAGCCCGCTTACCATCCAAACCTTACCCCGCTACAGTGAAATCTTCTTCACCGGTTATGACCCCGCTTATAATTCCCGGGCAAATACCTGATTTTGTGCTCACTGACGAGAAAAATAGAGTATTGTACCAGATCTATCACAAAGGGACCTCTGAGGAAATAATCATTATCCAGCAGTTCGAAGAAAGAAACACCAATCACAATAAGTTAAAATCGCCGGCCTTAGCAAAATCATCCGATAATAATTTAAAATCCGTTAATTTTATTCAAGTAAAAATTGCCGATCAAAACGTCACGATTAAGGCCCGCAAGACCCGGCAAGAATTGCATAAGTTGGCCGAATCCCTAAAGTAAACCATTCCCGCAGGAATTTTTTGCCTGCCTAGAAATATAATTCGCTGGCCAGCCGCTATCTGTTGGGCAAAAAAGACTGCCCCTTAAGCAGTCTAACTTTTTTTACTCTAGTTGTTTATTTAGTATGAACAATGTTGCCTACCCAACATAATCTTAAGAATTTGCTTATCTGTTTCCCGCATGCCGAGATGGGCAAGCTCACCAACATTTCTTATTGTATTTTCAACGCCTTTAGTTACGATACCATCGCCATCACGAAATTGCTGACCGTTTACATACATATAGTATCCAAAAATACCGGCTTCCACCGCTAAGGCAATTTTAGCTGCACAGGAGGCCTTGGCTCCATCACAAATAATACCGGAAGCAATAGCTAGCGAATTGACAATAGTATGAGCAATTTCCGGGTACCTGCCGCCAGAAAGATAAGCGATTCCCGCTCCACTGCCGCATCCGGCGCTTATCGCCCCACAATAGGCCGACAGCCGGCCAATACCGGTCTTTAAATGAATAGTAACCAAATTAGATATTAATAACGCCCGATACAACGTTTCATCATTTAACTTTAGTTCCCGGGCATATTCAATTACCGGAATGGAGGCGGTAATTCCTTGGTTTCCGCTACCGGATACAATTACCACCGGCAATTCACAGCCATTCATCCTGGCGTCAGATCCGGCTGCCGCTTTGGCCTTGGCTCTTATTTTAATATCATCGCCGTAAGTATCCAGTAAGACCTTACCAATATTGGCCCCGTAATTGTTCTTTAAGCCCTCTTCAGCAATTGTTGTGTTATAGGCAATTTGCCGATCTAGTAATTCTTTCACCTTAGCTAGTTCAACAGTATTGGCAAAATCGATAATATCCTGCACATTAAGTATACTTCGGTCAGACTTGATATCTTGTGCTCCATAATCATCCTGTTTAGTAAATAATACTTCCTGATCGTGTTTTTTTAAAACTATATTGGTATGATAATCAGCTATACACACTGTGGCACAATGCCCACCAGCTTCAACCGTTATATCAATGTAAAATACCTTAGGGGAAGCCGCCGCTTTGATTTCAATCGGCACAGCAGCAATAAATTCCTTGATAGCCGCTTGTTCTCTGCCGCTAACCTCAGAAATCACCTCCAGCTTTTTCTCTGCCCGTCCGGCCACGCAGCCGGCAGCAACAGCAGCAGCTATCCCTTTCATTCCACCAGTATTAGGTACGATAACACTTTTTACGTTTTTGATAATATTTCCACTAACCTGCACCGTTACCTGCTGCGGAGTCACCCCCAAAATTGACTTGGCAATTGCCGCCGCATAAGCTACAGCAATTGGCTCTGTACACCCCATCGCCGGCAATAGTTCTTCATTCAAAATATCAATATAGCATTGATTTCGTGACATTCTCTCCATACCACCACTCCCGCTGAAGTATTTATCTTTTCCTGTAAAAAGAAGAGATGCTTCACTAGAAGCAATCTCTTCTTCTCCTGTTTCCAACTGTTCGCAGGTTGAGCAGAATCTTCCAGCCTAAATTAATTCCCAAATATTATCTTTAGTCATTTTACGCTTTCCTTCTTCCAATTCAATAATCATCGCCAACAGTTTTTTTAACCGGGGAACTGATATATTTGCAGTTTCGGCTCGTTCAATAACAGGGTTAAGTTGCGAGGATACCTCGGTTCTGCGTTTTCGTATAGCCAAATCACGCCAAATACCTGATTTTGTTTTAGTGTAAGTTCGCAACCGGGCAATATGCACAGCCATTTGACGGTCCACTTCAGCCCAATCTCGTTTCTCAGGTGGGTAAGACCATTGCGGATTCCAATCATCAAAACCGACAGTTCGTATCCCGCAGCTTTCGGCTACCGCCAACACTTCGGACGCCGTATCTAATAAGATATTTCGTAGTTGTTTATCTTCGAATATATCTGCGATAGTTTCATCAGTCAAAGCTGTGCCAATAAGCATAACGGCATAACCCAACTTACTCCATAAATAGCCGAAAATGTTGTTAGTTGCATGGGCCGGCCCCCAAACCGACAGCGCTTCAACTAATTCCTCTATCCTCATAGACATTATTCCGTTGATTTCGCCAACGTACACCGCCCCCTCACCGCCATAGTTTATGACGCCTGGGTTCAGATAGTCGGCAAATAAATTTACAAAGCAGCCGATAGTTCGCTTAGCACCGACAAGCTTGGCAATGTCATATTCGCACAAACCGTTTTGGCACGAAAGGACCACCGTTTGTTCACCGATTAGCTCCCTGATATTATCCAACGCCGGAACAGTTGCCTGGGCTTTGACACACAAGAATGTCATACCTAGTTTTTCTTTACGGGCTTTTAACTCATTGACAGTGAGTGCGTTCACCGAGACGGTAAATTCTTTATCATGTGGCAATTGTATTGTCAATCCTTTGTTCTTCATCGCTGCTACATGCTCTTCGCAAATGTCGGCAAAGATTACTTCATGACCGCCCATGACCAAATAGGCTCCTAAAATGCCGCCAATAGCGCCCGCCCCGATAATAGTAATTTTCATTTATTCTCGACTCCTCTTCACCCTACAATGCTGCAGTGATCCGAATTGCTTTTAACAAGGCATGATTTACCTGATTGAGCTTACGCCTTACCAGCACCATCATACTCTTATAATCGTCACTATCTAGATCAATATCAGCCATTTTTGTTAGCTCCGTCAACAATGGAACATCTTTTTGGCGAACTGCCAAATCATGTTCATAAATATTGCCGCGTACATAATTTAAAGGAATCAATACTTGAGACATATCCATGATATAGCGATTAAAAGCAGCGGGACTATAGGCGCTTTTATTAGCATAAGCAGCAGCCACTAGTTTCTTCAGTTCGTCAATTCTCGCCAGTGTCAACGACATATCCACCTTGCCCGCACTTACTGTCGCATAGCCGTGGAGGATTTGCTCTATCTCGTCAACGGCGGCGGATTGGTCGACCGGAATATATTCATCGGCGCAAGCACGATACACGCTTAGCAAATAAACGGCACAGTCTCTGGCCAGGCACTCCGGATCAATTTTGTCAACAGTATCCTGTGTAGTATGCCACCACCAACCGAAACCACCGGTTTTACCGCTGCCAAATAAAGAAGCAAATGCTTCGGCCGCCAACCCGGGTTTTAATTCTTGCTCAGAAAGGCCCATATATAAGGAGGGTGTTCCCGTACCCCAAAAAGACTGGTCCCCGGCGCGGCCATATCTGGCCCCCTCAAACAATTGTCCGGTAAGCTCTTTAATTACATCATAAGCCAAACCCTTCGTTTCGGCCATGGCATTGGCCTGAGTCAAAATGCAAGACCCTTTTGCACCCAGCGAATCCGCATTAACATGCAGGAAACAATTTTCATATAGGTCTTCGAAAAAAGTATCGCAATACCAAGTCGAACCGGCGTAGCGGCCATGAGAATGACCAGACCAAAACGCAATCCGCACGCTTCGCTTAAGCTTATCTTGGTGCTTGCATAGAATACGCACAACTTCCAGCATAGCCGCATTTGCCGAGCCATTGTCCATGGCCCCGTAATGCCAGCCGTCGATATGATTGCTTAACAGCAAAAACTTGTCCGGTTGTTCGTTGCCGGTAATAGTGCCGACCAACGTCGGAATCTTCCGCCATTGCGTGTCGACCTCGGTTTGCATCTTAACGATTACCGCACCGTCCTGCAACATTGATTTCAGCTTCTCGCCGTTGGGAATATTGACAGATACAATCGGTATTTTGGGCAACAAATCAATAGTTTCCGGCGTCGGACTGCCCCACACCCGCGACGTAATCATCTCGTGAGTGTATTCGGCATTGATACAAATTAGTGCCACAGCCCCTCGGTCTTGCGCTTCTTTTACCAACGGCCCCATAGCCAGCCCGTTGATCAGCACAACCTTGCCGGCGGCATCAAGTCCATTATAGTTCTCCGCCATTCCCTTACCGGCATAAATCAATTCTCCTTCAGTTCCAGCCGTGGCAACAGCCATCGAGTGCGTAATACAAGTTATCGGCTGGCCGTTGGCCGTCATTTCTGCCTTGCCCGGTAAGCTAATGTAGCCGTCTGAATAGAATAGCTCAGTTTTAATGCCAAAATTTTCTAATTGACTTTGTACATAGGCAAAGCTCTGAGCTTCCTCTTTCGTGCCGGATAACCGGATAACCGAGGCAATTTCTTGGTCATGTTTCATCATTAGATTTTTATCTATTTCATCAAGCAAGACCTTTTCAACATCATCTTTACCATTAAAGATCATTCTAAGGCTTCCTTCCCTCATCATTTTAATATAGATTTAAACACCCGTCCGGCGGTATAACCGCCGTCGGCCAGTAAATTCTGCCCGGTTACAAATGCGGCGTGACTGCTGGCTAAAAACACTACACTCTCGGCGATTTCAGACGGCAATCCCACTCTATTTAACGGACACATCGCAATTTTTTCACGGTGTTCCTGCTTGGCAGTATCCGTATCCAAACTATCAAGCAACGCTTCCGTCTCAATCAACCCTGGTCCGACCGCATTTACCCGGATTCCGAATTGCGCCCATTCCAGAGCCAACACCTGCGTCATCATCTTAACAGCCGCTTTCGAAGAACAGTAATGAACTACGCCCGGTCTGGCCGTAATACTGGCCGTTGATGAAATATTAACGATACTGCCCTTGATATCATTGTCGATCATATTTTGAGCCGCTGCCTGTGCCATAAAGAAATAGCCCTTGACATTCAAATCAAACAGCATATCCCAATCAGTTTCGGAAATTTCCAGTGCCAATTTGGAGGGATAAATACCGGCGTTATTGACCAATACATTAACCGGCCCAAATTTCTCGTTAGCAAAGGCCACAATTCGGCTTCCGGCAACAGCTGCTTGTCGCAGATCAGCGGTAAACATCGCTACGTTACCGGCAAATTTACCAGCCAGCTCACGGTGAGTATCGCCCAACAATTTTTCATTATAATCAACCAATAAAACTTTGGCGCCGGCTTCAAGAAAGCCCTGGCTAATGCCTTTGCCGACTCCGGCGGCAGCACCGGTAACGATGACCGTTTGATGGTCAAACCGAATCTCCATAACCCAGCCTCTTTTCTCAATTACTTTTCCCGAAGAACGGCTCTAAACACTCGGCCGGTACGGGTTTAGTCATTCTACTCACAACATATAAGGCAATACTCGATAACAATACGCCGGGAAATACTTCGTGCAGTCCAAATGGTTTGCCCAACGTAATCCAAATTGGTACCGTCAGAGCACCGGTCAGCATCGAAGCCATGGCCCCGCTGGTCGTAGCACCCCGCCAATTTAAACCAAAAGCAACGATAGGGAAAAAGAAGGAGGCCACCAGTGCAGATTGCAACATAACAATAAACTGCACCATATCAAATGGCCGCAAAGCAAAGATTAGCGGAATAATACCTACCACTACGCTGCAAATACGATTCAAACGCATTTTCTCTTCATCAGTGGCGTTAGGTTTAATCATTCCATATAAGTCATGTGAAATCGCTGCTGAAGATACAATCATAATACCCGAAACAGTACTCATAATCGCAGATAGTATTGCAATAACCATCAATGCCCCTACCAATGGCGGTAGAACCGTAATGGACATAACTGAAGATGCACTGTCTCCGGTAGCCAAGGCAGGAAACAAAGACCGCATAGTCATACCACCCAGCGCTACAGACAAACCGACAATTGCTTGGAAGACAAAACTAAAACCGATAGCCAGCCTAACTGTCCGCTGACTCTTCATCGTGTACATTCTGGCCAACTCATAAGGCATTACGGCCATTGAGATACCGAACACCAAAGCAAAACCTAAAATATCTTTGGCACTATAGTACCAGCCGGTTAAGCGGGGATCCAGTTCGGTGATAAACGTACCGATATGTTCAAAACCGCCGGCTTGCATAACCAACACCGGAATCGCCGCAAAAAAGCAGCCGGCCATAATCAAACCTTGGACAAAATCACTATAGGTGGAGGCCTTCATCCCGCCTTTCAGCGTATAAACCATCGTAATACAAATTGTAATAATGCTGCCCCAAGTATTTGGTATACCAAATACAGTTTGCAGTAAAATACCACCAGCAACATATTGACCGATTAAAAATACCGTATATGCAATTAAAATTAATACTGCTGCCAACGCTTTAGCAAGTTTACTGTTATAACGCTTTTCAACATAGTCGGCCACAGTTAAGGCCTTAAACTTTTGGAATTTAGGTGCAATCCATAACGCCGATACTACCCAGCCGGCCCATAATCCCGGCCAGAACCAGGCAAAACTGGCGCCAGTCATCCAATGAACGCCCATCGTGCCAACAAAAGTTCCGGCACTCATTTGAGTAGCGGCAAGAGCGGCTCCGCCAACAACCGAGCCAATTGACCGGCCTGCTACCAGATGATCTTCACTGCTTTTATTACCTTTACCGGCCCAATAGCCAATACCTAGTACCGTTACGAAATAACCAATCAATACATAATAAAAAGTGCTGCTTACTTCAAACATTCCTTTCACCTCATCCTTCCTTTGAATTTGCTGCCCAGAGTAAATAGCCGCCAATAAAGATTACGGCATAAATAACTAATCCCCAATATACCATGCCTAAACTCATCATAATTTTTCACTCCTTCAAGCCGCTTGCTTGCGCATTTCGGTCATAATCCACTTCGCCACGATAGCTACCAATACAATAAATACCGCACAAGAAATCATGTTATACGAATTAAACATGCTTGATGGCCGAAGGTCATAAGCATAATTGACATGACTGGGAATATTTGCAAGGTGACTGGTAACATGGTTATCAGTCGGTGGGTTAGGTAAAATAGGGAAAGAATTTTCGTGAATAAAATTACCTTTAGGTGCCGTAAAGTCAATAGTTACATTATTCTCTTTGCCGCTGCTGGGATACGCCGGTACCGCCAAAGCACTGGTATGAATACCTGCCGGCAACTGCAAATCATATTTAATAGTATAAATTAGCTCCTTAGCTTTTTCCGGCATAGTAAACGATAATCGGCTTAATGCCTTTCCCTCAACTAGGTTGTATTGTACTTTTTTCCCGCCAACAGTAATAGTTAGGTTGCTAGGTTTACCATTATTAATTTTAGACAACGTATGTTCTACTTGGCCATTTTTGATCAAATCCGCCTTGATAATTTGAATATCTTCCTTAACTTTGTAAAACCCGTTCTTTTCCGACATGATAGTTATATCGGCCTGTTTGAGTATAGGAGTTTCCTTTTTTGGAGCAGCTTCCGCCATTCCTGCTGACATCATTAACTGGGCTATAAAAACCAGCAGCAACGAAATAGTGTGGCATTTTTTCAGCATATTAGTCCCCCTCTTCCATAATGATTTATATATTAACTTATCACAAAAATAAACAGAAAAAGCCCCGATTTAATAAAAAACCAGGGCTTCATTGCCAATGAACAGCTTGCTTATCTTCCGCGATAAGGTATTTGCTTATAATCTTTAACAAACTAAAGCAAATATCATAATGTTATAACATTATGATATTTGCTTTAGGGCAAATTGTCAATCTTTTTTTAATTTCTACAATTTTTTAAATTATTCGACGTTAATTTTAATCCCATTGCGGTGGAATGTTACACGATACTTCCAATATCTACTCAAAATATAATATCTCATTAGTTCAATGGCTTTTTCGCTTTCGTTATAAGTAATTTTTTTAATTCTTAACAGGGCTGTACCCTCAGCAACTTCTAAGACCTTGGCTACCTCCGCATCGGCCGGAACCGCATCAATTTCCTCCACAGCTGAATCAATTACAATTCCATTTTCTACAAAAAAGGCGGGCATATTTTGAATATCGCCGGCTTGGCGATAGACCTCTTCGGATAAACACAATGAATAATGTTTTAAATATTGGAATGGTTCTCCTTTATAACGGCGCAACCGCTCAATATAGATAACCTCGGTTTGTAGCGAAACGCCAAGATCCAAACAAACATCCCTGGGGGCATGTATTTTCTTAGTAACCATGGTTGTGCAATATAAATCATTATTTTTCTCCAAAAATTCTTTGCGAAAACCACCCATTTGGCTGTAGGACCAATCCTGTCTTTTGGCTACATAAGTTCCTTTACCGGCCCGGCGGACAATAATTCCCTCATTTTCCAAACGGCCAAGAGCTTGACGTATCGGCGCCCGGCTGACGCCGTATAATTTTTGCATTTCCAGTTCGGTTGGCAGCAAATCACCTTCATTATAAACATTACAGTTAATTTTATTGCGCAAATCATTATAAATTTGTGCATTTAACGAAATATCCATTAATCTACCTCTATCCACAATTTTGGTTTTTATATCCTATTATATCATAAATTTGGATAAATTTTACGTTAGTATTGTAAGCAAGTACAAATTAGTACTATTAACTCAGATGCCCAGTTTATGTTTTTCTTTAGGTTGGATTAAGCGACATAGACACTACAACGGTTCCATAGGGTGACGCCCGAGACTATATAATCTATCAACTAAATTTTTATAAAAATCTAGTTGATAGTCCTCGCAATTATATGTAAAATAAACTTATTAGCACTCACTGTGATTGATTGCTAATAAGTTTATTTTAGTCTAATTAGTTAAACCTACTTCTAAGAGTTCCCCAGCCTAAGTCTGTCTGAGCATTTACCTGTCAATTTCTTATTACTTCAATAAATATTTTTAAGGAGGTCTATATATGACTCAATCAACCATAGCTAAAGAAACGCGAGAATTTCAAACTGAAACTAAACAATTGTTAGATTTGATGATCCATTCCATTTACACTAATCGGGAAATTTTCTTACGCGAATTAATTTCTAACGCCTCGGATGCTATCGACAAGATTCGTTTTGAATCCTTGACTAACCAAGAAATACTTGAGGGAAATAATGACTTTGAAATTTTTCTAATTCCTGACGAAAACACCAAAAACCTCACTATTTCCGATAACGGCATGGGCATGACCTACGACGAGGTAATTGAAAATATCGGTACTATTGCCAAATCAGGTACAAAGGCCTTTTTAGAAAAGCTAAAAGATAGCGGAGAAGGTACCGCCAACGAGTTAATCGGCCAGTTTGGGGTCGGATTTTATTCCGCCTTTATGGTAGCAAAGAAAGTTACGGTAATCACCCGTGCTCCCGGCCAAACTAAAGGTGTTCGCTGGGAATCAACCGGCGACGGTACATATACCATTGAAGAATGTGACAAAGAATCACGGGGAACGATTATTATCCTGACCCTGAACGATGAGTATTGCTCAGCCGACCATTCCGGCGAAAACTTCTTAGATCGCTACACTCTGCAAAGCCTGGTAAAAAAATATTCTGATTACATCCGTTATCCAATAAAAATGAACTTTACCAAGGAAGAAAAGCCACTGGATGCCGACGGCAAAGTTATTGAAGACGCACCGGCAAAACAGACCGTCGAAGTACGGACTTTAAATTCGATGACTCCCTTATGGACTAAAAACAAAAAGGATATCAGCAAGGAAGAATATCATCAATTTTACAAAACTATGTTCTACGACTGGGAAGATCCCTTAGAAATAATTCACTCCAAAGTAGAAGGCGTGGTAGAATATACTACCGTTCTCTTCATCCCGGCCCATGCTCCCTTTGATTTCTATCAACGGGAATCTACATCCGGAATTCGTCTTTATTCCAAAAACGTTTTCGTCATGGACAATTATAAAGACCTGCTTCCCGACTATCTGCGGTTCGTTCGCGGCTTGGTCGATTCTCCCGACTTCTCCCTCAACATTTCTCGCGAGCTGTTGCAGCACAGCAGTCAATTGCAAAAGGTTGGCAAAAATCTGGAGAAAAGCTTGTTAAAAACTTTGGAGACCATGTTGTCTAAAGAACGTTCAAAATATGAGACTTTTTGGAAGGAATATGGCAAAGCAATAAAGAGCGGCATATATTCTGATTTTCAAAACCGGGAAAAACTGCAAGACCTGCTGCTCTTTCCCTCTTCACAGTCCACTGATGAATTAACAACCTTGGCAGATTACGTTGCCAGAATGCAGGATGCCCAGCAAGTCATCTACTATGCCACCGGCAAGGACCGGTCTTCGGTAGAACGGCTGCCCCAGATGGAGTTACTCCGCGAAAAAGGAATTGAAGTTCTGTATCTATTGGATCGAGTTGATGAATTTGCCATTGAAGCCCTGCGCGAATATAAAGATAAAAAGTTTCAATCTATTAGCCGTGGAGACTTAAAATTAGACGAAATCGCCGATTCGGAGAATAAACAAGAAGTTGAAAATCTGGCAAAAGAAAATGAAACTTTACTCAAAGCTGTCCAAGAGCGACTCACAGGTAAAATAGCGGATGTAAAAATCAGCAATCGTTTAAAATCAAGCCCTGTTTGTCTGGTTAGCGGTGATAACGGAATTAGCATTTCTATGGAACAAATTCTAACTGAAATCGATAAAGCTTCTCTTAAAGCGCAACGCATCTTAGAGTTGAATCCTCACCACAAAGTATTTCATGTCCTAAAAGATCTATATGAACAAGACCCTTCTTCTAATGCTTTCAAAGATTATTGCGATCTATTGTACGGTCAGGCACTGTTGATGGAAGGTCTTATTCCAGATGATCCCATAACTTTCGCCAATAAAATTGCAGCCTTAATGGCCGAAGAAAATAAAAAATAGCTATCCTAAAGTGCAACGGGACGGCGTTTGTGTACTTGCAAAGGTACAAACGCCGTCCCGTTGTCTTAATGATTATAGGAGGGTCTTGAGTTTATCAGCTTCTTCTGCCTTTATCGGGTAGCAGTACTCGTCAGTCGGGAAGGTCTTTTCTTTTACATCTTTAACGTATGCAGACAATGCCCGATGAATTTCGCTATTGAGGTCGGCGTATTTTTTAACGAATTTTGGCGTGAACCGGTCAAAGAAACCCAACATGTCGTGAACAATTAGTAGCTGCCCCGCACCATGCAATCCGCCGCCTAAGCTAATAAGCGGTATGTTTACCGATTTTTCCAACACTTCCATCGCTTGGGGCGGTACCGCCTCAACAAGTATCGAAAAACAGCCGGCCTGTTCAAGAGCTTTAGCATCATCCACCAGTTTTTTAACGGCATCAAGACTCTTTCCCTGGGCTTTAAAACCGCCCAGCATCGCAATCGATTGTGGAGTCAGGCCGATATGACCCATGACCGGAATAGTTGCTTTAACAATACCGGCAATTGTATCCGCTATATCCCGCCCTCCTTCCAGCTTAATAGCATCCATATTGGCCTCGGCCATATACCGGCCGGCATTGCGGATAGCTTCATCCTTATTAATCTGATACGTCATATAAGGCATATCACCGATGACAAAAGCAGTCGGAGCCCCGCGGCGTACAGCCTGAGCATGCGGCATCATCATGTCCAGTGTAACCGGAAGTGTTGAGTCCATACCAAACACGGTCATCCCCATGGAATCACCGACAAGAATGATTTCTACACCTGCTTTTTCTTCCAACAGTGCTAGTGGATAATCGTACGCTGTAAGCATGGTGATCGGCTCGCCGTTATGCCACATATTATAAAGATCCGGAATCATAATTTTTTTACGCATAATCAATTCCCTCCCTGTATTTTTCTACTTACTATTATTTAAGTAAACTAACAAAATAAAGAGAAATGATCGGTACATTGCTGATTAAAAGTAACGCCACCACTTCAGCTGCTAAGAAGCTTAGAATAGGCCGGGTTATTCTTTCAATCGACAAACCGGTCAAACTACAAGCAACAAATAAATTAACAGCCATGGGCGGCGTAATCATCCCGACAGAAGTGTTTACAACAATTAAGATACCAAGTACCAATGGATGAATTCCAAGTTCCAGGGCTAACGGGAATATTATTGGTGTTACCAACAGAATAATAGCCTGTGTTTCCAGAAATGATCCCAAAAACAACAGGATTATATTTAGAATCAAAATAATAATAGCTGGTGTACTGAACATTTGCAGCATAATTTCGGCAACCTTTTCCGGAATCTGCAGCGATGTAAGCAGCCAAGAGAAGGACGAAGATGTAGCTATAACAAACAATACTACTGCCGTGCTTGTTGCTGCCTTCAATATAATGTTATACATATCACCAAGCTTAATTTCACGAAATACAAAGACGCCAATGATAAAAGAATAAACAGTAGCAACGGCAGCCGCTTCAGTCGGTGTAAATACCCCGCCATAAATCCCGCCAAGAATAATAACCGGCATGAACAGCGCCAGGGCCGCTTCTTTGCCGGTATTGAATATTCGGGATAAAGAAGTTGGCTCACCGCAAGGAAGATTGAGTTGGTTAGATTTCCACACAACAACGCTGATAATAGCTGTAGCCATAAGTAAACCGGGTACGATACCGGCCAAAAACAAATCCCCGATGGACGTATTTGTGACAACTCCATAGGTAACCATCGGAATACTTGGCGGGATAATAACACCCAAAGTTCCACCGGCTGCGGTAATAGCTGCTGAAAAGCTCAACGGATAGCCGGCTTCTACCATCGCCGGAATCATAATCGAACCGATAGCAGCTACTGTTGCCGGGTTCGAGCCGGACAGTGCCGCAAAGAATGCACAGGCCAAAACTGTAATAATGCCAAGGCCGCCTTTCACCGGGCCAATCAATGCTTTAGCAAATTCAACCAGCCGTCTGGACATTCCCCCCGTTTCCATAAATCCCCCGGCAATCATAAAAAACGGAATGGCCATAAAGGGAAAAGAATCGAGAGCGGTAAACATCCGCTGGGCGACCACTAACGGAGGTGTAGGCATATCGCCCAAAATAAGCGCCATAATTCCGGCCATACCTAAGGCTATTGCAATAGGAACATTAATAGCCAAGAGCAAAACAAAAACGCCAAAAAGTATTAGTTCCATCGTTACGCCTCCTTCGCCACGTTGCCCGCTTTATTACTCATTTTCGCCACAGCTTGCAGGCAGCGTATTGTCATAAGCGTCATACCAACAGGAATTGCCCCATAAGCAAACCAAATGGGAATCCGCAGTGCCGGTGAGACCTGTTCGGTAGTAATTTGCGATTGGATGATCTGAAATGCGTAGTAGGCGATCAAGATATTAAACAAAATAATAATCATATAGCGAAGGTAGTCAAAGATACGCCGGACTCCTCCCGGCAGCATATTTACCAGTACCGCAACACCTAAATGAGAATTCTTCTTAATACCAAGGCTCGCCCCGATATAGCCGATCCATACCATGCAATAGCGGGCGAACTCTTCCGCCCAAGGTATGGAAAATGTCGTTAGGTAGCGCACACAGGTTGCTACAAATACGGTTATAACCATTAATGGAAACAACACAACTAAAATATATTCTTCAATATTGTTTAGCCGGCGTAACATTTCCATCCCCCCTCTCGTGCCTATTGAGGAGAGGCGTTGAATCATCCCGCCTCTCCAAGTGTATAATGTTTTATTTTCCTTTTATTTTTTCAATTAGATCTTTGCCAATTTCGGCTTCAAATTTCTTATATACAGCTTCCGTTGCTTTTTGGAATTCAGTTTTATTCGGTGTAGTTATTTCCATACCGGCTTTTTTCAGCTCTTCAATTGTTTTCTTTTCATTATCCATGATAAATTTACGTTCATAATCGCGTGCTTCTTTTGCCGCCGCCAAAATGGCTTTTTGCTGGTCTGCGGTAAAGCCCTTAAATAGTTTTTCATTAATCATGAGCACGGCCGGTGAGTAGAAGTGTCCGGTCAAAGCAAGATGTTTCTGCACTTCATAGAACTTGCTTGTTTTAATAATTATTAGTGGATTTTCCTGCCCATCCATCGTCTTTTGCTGCAATGCTGTGAACAGTTCGCCGAATGGCATTGGCGAGGGATTTGCGCCTAAAACTTTGAAAGTTTCCAAGTGTACCGGATTTTCCATTACACGTACTTTCAGTCCTTCTACATCCGCCGGACTGTTGACTGCCTTGCGTGAGTTTGTCAAATGACGGAAACCGTTTTCAAAAAACACCAAGCCTTTGATTCCTTTGGTACTCAGTGAAGCAAGCATATCTTCACCGGTTTTTCCGTCAAGGATCGGATAAAATTTGTCGCGGTCTTGAACGATAAAAGGAAGATCAAAAACCATAAACTTTTTGGAGAAGCTTGGTAAAGGACCGGTTGAAGATAAGCACATTTCCACAGTTCCCAAAGCTATGCCTTCAATCAAATCACGTTCGTTACCCAATTTGGAGTTTCCGTATACTTGAACTTCAATTGCACCTTTTGTTTTTGCTTTGACAAGTTCAGCAAATTTTTTCAAACCGACGCCATAATGGGAATCATCTGTCAAGGTATGCCCGACACGCAGGATTTTTGCTTTCGGCTTGGCTTGCTCAGCCGTCTTTTTGCTTCCGCCGCAGCCTGTCAATAAGCTGGCAGCCAAAAAAATGCTTAGGAAAACAACTAATAGCTTTTTCATCTTACTCCTCCTATTTTTTATTAGTCAAAAAAGGCAATGAATACTTCTTATACATTGCCTGATTCGGTACCGATTATCGGCAACATGTCAGGCGCATGTGTCAATACAGTTATCTGCGCCTGCTTACCCTTCACTTCAAGCGCTGCTTCAACAGCCGACTGTACGTCCATGAATTTTGTAAAGCCCAATTGCTGAGCGGTATCCGCGCAAATTCCTTCAGACACGATAAAGACTTGTTCCCTTTCCTTTACTTGCGCCCAAGCAATAGCCAGGGCTGCGGCAACTTCATCATGCACTTGCCCGCAGTCAACCAATTCACGGATTTTTAGCGCCGGCAAAGCTGTTAACTCGAGAATATCTCCGTGTGTTTTAGCCACACCTTCATCGCATGGCGTAACTACTATAATAATTCCGCCGGCTTTTACGGCGCGATCGGCCGGGTACAAAGTTTTATGAGCCTGCCAAAATTCAATATCGCACGGATGAGAACTAGCCACAACTATATCAGCTTCGACTGGAATCTGTACGGAATACACTTCTTTTGAACATTGCACACCTGCGCGGAAAGCCGCAACAACATCACCAAAGAAGGCTTTTACCACCTGTCCATGCCGGTTAAGTACAGTATTTAGAATCGTGTCCAAGCCAACTTTGCGTGCAATCTCATCTAACTCGGTACGTACCGGATTCTCTAATACGCCTAAATAAGATCGGGGGGCACGCACAGATAATAAATGAGTATGAGCAGTGGTAACTTCTCCTGATACCCCCGGCTGAATTATCTTGGCTCCTCCGGCAAAACCGGGAATATGATGCGGAACAATACTGCCGATACCGATCTTACAATCAGCTTCATAGACATCCTTATTAATCAGAACCTTAGTACCATTTACCGTGCAGCCTAAATCAACTAACATTGCCGGGTCTTTAAACGGGTGATTTTTTATAGCGACTCTATTAATTACTTCCGGTCCGAATTTAGCCAGTATTTCTTCGTCAGTCATAAAACGGTGCGTGCCAAGAGCAATGACAATACTGATGTGTTCATCAGGCATACCGCAAGCATTCAATTCGTCCAGAATAACCGGAATGATAACATTGGTTGGAGTAAGGCGGGTATTATCATCTGCAACTAAAACTACATTTTTTTTGCCGCGCACTAATTCGGCAAGTGCCGGCGATCCGATGGGATTAGCCAATATCCGCTTGATTTCTGCTCTTACATCGCCGACTGGTATCACATCTTGGGGCGAATACACCCCAATCAAGTTTTTCGTGGGTACTTCTACGGACATTGCCGTAGACCCATACGGCAATGTTATGACTTGTTTCACGGTCATCATCCTCCTAAGCGCTTGAAGCGCCGATTCATTTGCTTTGCATTTTATTGCGCGCCATCCGGGCGGCCAAATGGATGGCTTCATTCAAGCTACGGTGATCAGCTGTACCTTTGCCTGCTTTGCCGAACGCTGTGCCATGATCAACTGAAGTACGAATAAAAGGCAGTCCAACCGTAACATTAACACCGGTTTCAAAAGCTAAAACCTTCATGGGAATATGGCCCTGATCGTGATACATACAAACAACAATGTCAAAATGCTGTTTTAACGCTGTTCGGTAAAATACAGTATCCGGCGCAATTGGTCCAACTACATTAAAGCCTTGCAGTTGAGCCTTTTCTATGGCCGGTATGATCTCATCGATTTCTTCCCGTCCAAAGAGACCGCCTTCCCCGGAATGCGGATTCAGACCGGCGACAGCAATGGCCGGCTGCTCAATACCTAATAAGCGGCAAGAATTGTGAGCCAATTCAATGACCCGCAACACCCGTTCTTTCTTCACCCGGTCACATGCTTCCCGCAACGATACATGGGTTGAAACATGAATAACCCGCAGTGGACCACCTACTAACATCATGGCATAATGCTTGGTTCCTGATAAATGAGCAAGAATTTCCGTATGACCGGCAAAATGATACCCGCCAAGATTCATAGCCTCTTTATGTAAAGGCGCTGTTACAATAGCATCAATTATTTGTTGAGAAGCCAACTCTACTGCTTTAGCCACATATTCATAAGCGGCTTTACCCGCGCGGGCATCCACCTTAGCAAACGGTAAATCCTCCGGTAAATTCGCCATATCAAGAATATCGATAAATTCCGCTGACAGTCCGGCATCGTTTATACTGTCGACACTTCTTATCGTCTGACCCATTTGAGTAATGCTTGCCGCCCGCCGCATAATTCCGGCATCGCCAATTACAACCGGTCGACAAATATTATAAAAACTGCGATTAGCAAGTGACTTGGCAATTATTTCCGGACCGCAGCCTGTTGCATCTCCCATAGTTATACCTAACATAGGCTTATTAGCTTGTGCCATGTATTATTACCCCTTTTCCAAAAATTTCTTTACTGTGTGCATCCACAAAGTGTTGTCGCAGCTACTGCAATTGCGTCTTCACTGCCAAACGCACCCGCCTTAGTAATAACCGGCAGGCCGTGAAAAACGCCACCCGTTAACCGTCCCAAAGGAATTCCCGGCAAAACTTCCGACAAAATTTCTATTCCTACTGCTTCCAGTTGCTGACAAACCGCTGTAGCAGTGTCACCGCCGGTTAAAAACAAACCTGCTAGATTCGCAGACCCCATTTCTCTGACAATCATTCCTAATCGCTGAGCAATACTTTCACTGACCTGAGCAGCAGATAAGCCAGTTGCAAGTCCATGCTGAACAGTCTTGATAATAGATACACGGTCACACCGAGTGGTTAAAACAAGATTCTGACCGCTAGCGAGTGCTTGCTTCCCAGCCGTTACATATCCATACCACCTTGCATGCTCTTGGCTTAAAAAATCTTCAGGCTCACATAAAATAGTAGTTACGCCAGGCTGCCTGCTAAAATACTGTACTTGACGGGCAGTTACTTCGCTCACACTCCCTGCCACCGCTAACATCGGACCTGATCTAGCTGTAAAATCACCGGACCATGTTGAACCTTCCCAATGGTAAAAAGAAGCTAACGACTCGGCCAAGGCAGCACTCCCCACCCATAGCAATGATTTGCCCACCGCACATGTCCCGGCAATAATACTTGTAAAATCTTCTTGTTTCTCAGCATCAAAACTTATCAGACGAATTCCCTGCCGTAACTGATGAACAATTGTATTTTTAACTGCGACATAGCCTTGACGAATAACATTTCTTCCAATGTGAGCAACAACATATTCCGATTGTTCTGCTAATAACAAGGGTAGGCTCGACTGCAACACCGGAGTCTTCGGGTCCCTGCCTATCTCTGTCTGCGCAACAGGCTCACCAAACAGATAATGCACTCCATCAACAGTAATCCTGCCGTTTGCTGGAAAGGCCGGGGCAATTACGGCAAACGGTAAATCCAGCTCATCTAATATACCATCAACCTCAGCCCCAATATTACCACGCAACGTTGAATCAACTTTTTTATATACATACTTAACCGATAACTGTTTGCAAACCTTTGCCGCGGCAACTGCTTTTTTCTTTGCCTCTTGAGCCGACAAAGCTCTGCTGTCTGTATTCCAAACCATTACATCAGATATACATTTTACCGGTACACACGAATTACTATCTAAAAGCACATGGGTTTGCATCCCTTTTTTGGTGAACTGAACTCCGGTATCATTGGACCCGGTTAAATCATCAGCAATTACTCCCAGCAGCACACCAATCCCCCTATTCGTACAGCATGCAAATCACAAATCACGCTAACTTAATATTCTGATAATTATATATTGCAATAATCATGCCAATTGAAAGGAGAATATAATCCTGATAAAATCTCTAGATAACAATAAATGACGTAGCATAATAAAACAAATTATGTTTCATTATGCTACGTCATTTATTGCTTTCTATCTAAGCTTTTTAACTTGCGCCACAAAGTTGATCTGCTGATACCTAACTTTTCGGCCGACCTGGTCATTTGGTAGCCTTCTTCCCGCAACACTTTTTCAATAGTCTGCAGTTCAATTTCATTGAGCGTTATTGGGTCTGCTGCACGGCAGCGATCTGCTTTAACACTTTCCAATAATGAACAAATGTGGCATTCGTCAATACAGCCGTCTTCAGCCTGTAAAACAGCTCGTTCCACAACATTAGCTAATTCTCGAACATTGCCCGGCCATGAATAGCAAGACAGTGCATGAAGCGCCGGTACCGTAATACGAACTGTCCGATTGTTACAAATTCTTTTCAAAAGATAGCCGGCCAACAACTGAATATCATTAGGACGATCCCGCAGTGGCGGAATATTAAGGTGCAATACATTAATACGGTAATATAAATCTTCTCGAAATACTTTATTGTCTATGAGTTCTGTCAGGTTCCGATTTGTAGCCGCCACAATTCTAACATTTATACGAATAACAGAATTACCGCCCAGGCGCATAACTTCGCGTTCCTGCAAAACCCTGAGCAGCCTAGCCTGTAAAGTCAACGGCATCTCGCCAATTTCATCTAAAAAAAGAGTTCCACCATGCGCCAATTCAAACAGGCCGCTCTTACCTCCCCGCCGTGCCCCGGTGAAAGCTCCTTCAACATACCCGAACAATTCACTTTCTAGCAGGCTTTCCGGTAAAGCTGCGCAATTTACCGCCACGAATGGACCAGCTTTGCGGCGAGACAGATTATGAATGCTTTGAGCCAACATTTCCTTACCAACACCGGTTTCGCCAGTTATCAGCACATTAGAATCGGTCCGGGCACATTTCATGGCATTGGCCTTCACAGCTTTTATTAGTTTAGAATCACCAATAATATCATCAATCGTCGCTTTGGCAAACAGCCCATTCTTATGTAGTTTTTGCCGAACAATCTGTTCGTACTTTTGCAGTTGACCTACATTTTGAAAAATAGCAACAGTACCTACGTGATCGCCCCTAATAGTAATAGGCCGGCACTGTAGTGCCAATGTCCGTTCTCCTTGGGAAAAAACATCATAATTTAATGTATTAGAGCCAATCAGGTTTTGCATCGCCAATCCGGGTACAACATCTGCAAGCCGTTTGCCTATGACGGCAGGAGCCTGAACTCCAAACAGATCTTCAGCATTGGAATTGATCATCGTCAAAATACCTTCTGAATTGATTGCAAGCATAGCATCATTTGAACCGTCGATAACAGCCTTAAGCAGGGCTGCCCTTTCCTGTTCCCGCTTACGCACTTCTGCAATTTTAAACGCCTGTTGCACAGCCTTGAAGACCGTTTCCCGGCCGGACTGAATCAAACAGCCTTCCAAACCGAGCCGCAGCGCAATGCGAACTGATACGGCATCGCCTACAATGACACGGATACCTTCCCCCAATGCTGCAACAATTTTTTCTTCGGCCCGGCTTTCATCTTCGATAATAATTTCACGGATAGTCAGCCCTAAGATATCACCAAGACCGGCAAAACCGTAACATACATTTTTAAAGCCTACTAAGCCTACCGCTCCGTCAACACCCAAAACTTGCCGTAAAGCTCGCAATACATCCAATGCTGTAACATCTATTTCCACTACCGGAACATCAAGCTGCGCTGCAATTAGGCAGGCTGTTCCGCCACGGCTAATGATAACTTCTGTGCCAGCCCGCACTGCCTCCAATGCCTTAGATAAGCCTTCATTAAGATCGCCTACCATAACATTGACACGATTGTCCCATTCAACCGCGTGTTCCTGCACAACCTCTTCAGCTAACTGCCCTAATCCCGGAAATGGTGCAATGATTGTTATCATCGGCATAATAACAGTCTCCCTCCGGATTCGTTTTCAGTTTGATGTTATTATACCATACGCAACTTGTCAATGAATTGCAAATTTTCTAGAAATTAAACTATTACTTCCTTTCTTTTTTGGCATCGCCCTACACGATACAATTTTGATTTGCTATTTATCCAGGCTCGCGAACCCAGGCTGCAATTAGCGCTGCATAGCCGACGCTTATGTAGAATATATATGGCTATGACAAAAATGATTCAACGATGTTAAGGAGGGCTGCCATGCGATTTCGATTTTCAATTATCATAACTGCTTATGTCATTTTATTCGTCACTACTGTAATAATGTTTTATGTTCTATTCAAACAGGAAAATAAATACTATCCTCAAAGTGACATAGTCATATTTGCCAAGCAGTATCTAGGTGTACCTTACCGCTATGGTGGTTCCTCGCCAACCGGATTTGACTGCTCCGGCTTCATATTATTTTTGTTTCACCATTTCGGCCAAGAGCTGCCTCGTACAGCCGACCAGCAAGCAACCGTCGGCCGGCAGGTGAATATAGATAATTTACAACCGGGTAACGTCGTTTTTTTCGCTACCACCGCTGAACCAACTATATCGCACACAGGCCTGTATGTTGGTAACCACAAGTTTATTCATGCCTCTTCCTCTGCGAAAAAAGTAATAATAAGTGATCTAGATGATCCCTATTGGCAAAGTTCTTTGCGCGGAGCCCGGCAAATTATTATCAAAGCCCCTAGTCATAAAAATGCATTCCAGTTATTTATCTATAACTGTATAAAATCTACTCTCTTTTTCTATAGCGAATAGTATGCCGCATTAGATTAATTATCTGCAACACAAAACTTAACGCCACCAGTAAGGATCATTCCTTATTTGACGGCGTAAGCTCAGCCTCAGAAGAATTAATTATGTGCAAGCAGCATATTATTTTCACATTGCGAGTAAAGCCTAACATGGCAACTTTCATCAGGTACCACAAAAAGTTCGATACGGACGCATTGTAGGCTCAGGCAATACAGCGTATTCAGCTTGTTCTAATGAATGCGCATAAGGGTTTGCCAGTGCTGTTAGAAAACGTTCTAGCGGACTGTAATCCTGTCGCTTTACTGCGGCATCCAGCACTGCTTCTACCCGATGATTACGCGGGATAAGTGCTGGATTGCAGCTTTTCATGAGCTGTTGTGACGAATCCTTCGATTCCGGCTGCCTTTCCCGCCGAGTTTGCCAAAGCTGGTACCACTGAGAAAATTCGGAAGTACCAAACAAGGTCATATCCTCCAGTGTATTAAAGGTTAATGAGCGAAAGGTATTAGTATAATCCGCTTTATACTTCTCCATTATATCGAGGAGTCTTTTAATTAAAACTTCATCCTGTTCCTCTACGTTAAATATTCCCAGTTTTGATCGCATCCCCGCAAGCCAATTGCAATAATATATCTCGGCAAAATCCGCTAGCGTATCCTGAGCCAGTCTTTCAGCCTGCTTCTGGTCGGGATGCAGTAACGGCAACAGGGTTTCGGCAAAACGCGCAAGATTCCACTCGGCAATAGGCGGTTGATTGCCATAGGCATAACGGCCGTGAACATCAATAGAACTAAAAACTGTAGCCGGATTATAGGCATCCATAAAAGCACAGGGTCCGTAATCAATGGTCTCTCCACTGACGGCCATGTTATCGGTATTCATCACACCGTGAATGAAACCAACTAATTGCCACTTGGCAATCAAGATAGACTGGCGTATGATTACTTGCTGAAGCAGCGTCAAATATCGATTCTCATCATCCTCAACATCGGGAAAATGACGCTGTAGTGTATAATCGGCCAAAACCCGGAGATCGTCAATAGTACCCCATTTTGCTGCATATTGAAAAGTACCGACACGCAAATGACTGGCAGCTATGCGGACTAAAATAGCGCCAGGCTGTTCTGTTTCGCGAAATACCGACTCACCGGTTGTTACCACCGCCAGACTACGGGTGGTAGGTATACCAAGAGAGTGCATCGCTTCGCTAATGATATATTCACGCAGCATCGGTCCAAGTACTGCCCTGCCGTCGCCCCGGCGTGAATATGGCGTCTCGCCTGAACCCTTGAGCTGAATATCAAACCGTTCACCTTGGGGAGTAATTTGCTCGCCCAGCAGCAAGGCTCGTCCATCCCCTAATTTCGTAAAATAACCAAATTGATGCCCGGCATAAGCTTGGGCAATCGGCATGGCACCTTGGGGAATTTGGTTGCCGGCAAGCATTGCTATACCATCTTTACTTTGCAGCGCCTCGACATTCAAGCCCAAGGAGACAGCTAAAGACAAGTTAAGAATAGCCAACTTTGGAGAAATCACAGGGGTAGGATTGGTATTGCTATGAAATAATTGCGGCAAACGGGCATAACTATTAACAAAATTCCATCCTATTTCTGTTGCTTTTACCTGTATCATTTTATCTCCTTATGTTTGTATTTTTTAATTAGATTCATATTTAGTGTCTGCTTATGAAATTTTATTTATACGACCGCCATTCATCCATTTAAATCCCGATTTCTACTGAAGTCCTTTTTTAACAGCGAATAGCAATATTGGTCAACAAAATTGCCCCGGTTAAATTCATATTCTCTTAGTACGCCGTCGAGTTTAAAACCCATACGTTCCAGTAATCCTGCCGATCTGACATTTCCATAATTTACAAAAGCCTCAATTCGATTATAATTCAAGCAATTAAATCCGTAATCCATAATAGCGGGTAATGCTTCCGTCATGATACCCTGATTCCAATATTCTCTGCCAAGCTCATAACCCATTTCGGCCCGAAAATGCTCCGGCTTATGGTTATGAAAGCCGCAGGTACCAATGATCTTGTCATCTTCTTTTCTTGTAATCGCCCATCTAATCCCTTGATTATTTTCAGGTAAACTAGTTAGGAGCATAATCATCTCTTCAGTTTCCTCAATAGTTTTGAACGGATCTAGTGACATAAATTCGGTCACATCTACATCCGACCAATACTGATGCAGTATTTCGGCATCATCTATTGTGAGTTGACGGCAAACCAGCCGCTTAGTAATTAAGGTGGGAAATTTTTCTTTACCTTTTATCAAGCTATAACCTCCTAAGGATTGATTCCTATAAAGTTTTCATCCAATAACTGACTTATTTCCACCAGCCTAATAAATTCAGCCCGCAATCCGTCGCTATCTTTGCCGATTGCTTCTTTCGCCAATTTGATTATTTCTCCGTAATCGGCTCCACCCTTGAATTCAGAATTACGCAGCACCATACCATACTCCGCAACAGCAGCCGCAAACTTAAAATTCGCCGATGGATGGTTAGAGATATCACTACTGCCAACTCGTTTGCGTAACAAGGTACTGGTATTTTCATCTGTTCTCTTATAGCGAACACTTACCTGCAACACATCTTCACTCGGAATTACTGTGCCTCGCTGATAAGCAAGCGGATTAGTTGTTAATACCGTCTCATCCGACCCAGCAGGAATAATTTCATATAGTGCGGTAACTGAATGTCCAGCCCCCATATCCCCTGCATCTTTCTTATCGTCATTAAAATCACTATTGTTTAGCACTCTATTTTCGTATCCAATTAACCGGTAATACTTCACTTTGGCCGGGTTAAATTCTACCTGAATCTTAACATCTTTGGCAATAGTATAAAGAGTGCCGGCCAGTTGTCCAACCATAACTTTTTGAGCTTCTAGTACGTTATCAATATAAGCATAGTTTCCATTTCCCTTGTCGGCTAAAGTCTCCATTTTATTGTCCTTTATATTACCCATGCCAAATCCGAGAACACTTAGTAAAATCCCGTCTTCATGCCGTTCTTCGATCAATCTCGCCAAGGCTCCTTCGCTGCTAACGCCAACATTGAAATCACCATCGGTTGCCAGGATAACCCGGTTATTGCCTCCTTGTACAAAACTATCCTTAGCAATTTTATACGCCAGCTTAATTCCCTCGCCGCCGGCAGTAGACCCTCCGGCCTGCAGACTTTCAATCGCCTTTATTATCTTAGTTTTTTGACTGCCGGAAGTAGGCTTAAGAACTAGTCCGGCTTTTCCGGCATACACAACGATTGATACTGTATCTTGCGGGCGAAGCTGTTTAACCAGAAGCTTAAATGCTGTCTTTAACAACGGCAATTTATTCGGGTAATTCATGGAACCTGATACATCAATTAGAAATACTAAATTACTGGCCGGTACTTCCGCGAACTTTAAATTTTTACCCTGGAGACTAATTAGCGCTAATTGATGTTGAGACTGCCAAGGACACATCGCTACTTCTGTCGTTACTGAGAAAGGCTGCCCTCCTTTTGGCTGCGGATAATCGTAAGTAAAATAGTTGATCATTTCTTCTGTTCTGACCGCATCTGGCGGCGGCAATTTTCCCATATTGATGAATCGTCGTATATTACTGTACGAAGCAGTATCAACATCAATCGAAAAAGTAGATACCGGTGAAGTCAATACAGCCTGATAATTATTATCATAAACTCGTTTATACTCTTCCGTATTATATTGCAAATTAGGTTGATAAGCGCCTGTGGTATACATATGCGACTCTTGGTACTCAGTCCTTATCTTAACCGGAACTGAACTAAGGGCCGGCCGCAATGGACGCTCATAGTACGAGCCTTTAAATACAATTATGGCGTTCTTCTTACTATTCAGCTTATAATTCAGCTGGTAACTTGAACATAGCTGCGCTAACGCCTGGACTAAGGTTTGCTTGGCCTCAAGCTTAATATTAATTTTCATCTGGGCTACTTCAGGTACAGCCAGTATATGAATACCGCTCTGTGCACTTAACACCGCCAGCACATTTTCCAATGATAACCCACTGGCAATCAAATTTTCGGACAGCTCTGTTTGTTTGAGTTGAGTGTCAAGCCCCCCTGCCAGTGCCCAAGAAGTAGTAAATATACAGATTATTAGAGTAGTTATCAGTTTTTTCATTTTTGCTATCCTTCCTTCCTTTTATTTAGCTGTATGTACATGAAATGTATCTAACTTTATAAACGTACGTTGTCAAAAAAAGTATCGATAGCGGCAAATAAACTTATTGGTAAAAAATTTAGCACCTTGAAACCCGGAATCCCAGTTCTAAGGTGCATAACACGTTACAATTTGGCGATTCTCTTAATTTTTGTCTCACTGCCGGCGAAACAGCCTTTTCTTAATACTTATATGTAAATCCAATTCCAAAGCCACGGAAATCTTCTTCCAGCTTTTCCGGTCCTAGCTTTTTAAATTCAAGATGGCGGTAAGTAACATTCAATTCCAGATTTTTACGAATTAAATATGATACCCCAAATTCTACGTTGGCAGAATTATCGCCACGCCCCAAGATAGTATATAGCGTTGTGCTATGGCCTAAACTTTTCATGGCAATGATACCACCTTGAGCCATATTCTGTTGCGGCAATCGCCGTCCGGAAAACATTTCATGACCTTTAGCTATTGAGTAACCGGCATAGAGTTGAATATTGGGATTAATCTTATACAGCAGATTAACTTCTTTATTTGATGTCTCAAGTTGGTTACCCTTAAAATTGGGACTAAAATCAAACTGGCGGTAATTAATAGCCCACCGACCATTTAATCCCACTGTACCGCTAAAATCCCACTTATTTTGGCCACCCCGGAAAGCATCCGGCTTCCAGTTAACATCAAGTGCTGCATGACCGGGAGAGAAATTCTCCAACGGGCTGGCAAAACCTGCCTGGCAATAAATTAAAAGAGACATAAGAAGAAAGATCTTTTTCCACATAATTAATCACCCTTTCAACTGCACTCCGGCTTAAAAATTGTACCCACCGCTTATCTATATTACTGATCATTTATTATTATTCTGCCGCCAATACTAAACAAAAATCGTCTAGACTCGTGTGTCTAGACGAATATGAGGCCAAGCCAAACATTTTAACTTCCGATAAAAAATCGAATTATCGGATGAAGTTCCTTAGGCTTAATTTTGCTCACAGCCCAAGCAACTAGTAGTAATCCGATCATGAAAACCAGATATATCATAAAAAACTTTCCGAAGCTATACACGACACCATTCTTGCTCTGCGGCCAAAAGTACAAACCAATGATAGCCGAATGCAAAATATACATCAATAAGCTGCAACGGCCATACAATTTGAACGGTATATGGAAACGATTGGTTGCAGTACAATCAACAAAGTAAAACAACAATATCAATATTCCGGCCGCAACCAAGAAAAAAGAATTAGTCGGCGGGTAAAACAAATCCGGATATCCGCCCCTGGCAAAACGTTCTACTTGCTGATTCTGCCACCAATAAGACCCTATTGCCAGACTACACAAACCGGTTATCAGCACTTTAACATTGGCAAACGTTGAGTACCGTATTCGAACTCCACCGACCAAATAACCGGCAAAAGCCACACCCAGCCAAGGCACTATCGGAAACCAGCCGTCAACAAACCAACTTTGTGCTAGAGATACTTTGCTAACAGCCTCAGTAAGGGTAATTCCACTATCAATTGTAAAACTATCCGGAGCATACCGGTATGAAGACCATTCTTGGACAAACGGCATAATGGCAAATAATAATATTGTATTCACATACTGCAACACAATTGGCAGCTTACCCAAAAGATAACATAGTGGCATAGCTAGACCTATCAAGTATAGAACGTCCACAGTCAGAAATGGTACAAGTCCCCAAACAAACACATCAATTCCGGCCCCAACTGCCATAACTGCCGATCCCCGGATTAAATAATACCAAAAGCCATGTTGGCGATACTGTCCCGCCAGTTTAATCATCATTCCTGCTATAAAAACAAACAGCGGTGCTGCAAATGTGCCATAAAAACGAAACCAGTACGGGCTGCCGCCGCTTAGTGCATACGGAGTCAAATTAGACGCAACCATGGTAAAAATGGCGATGCCGCGGATAATATCAATAGTGTCATCTCGTTTACGCAAACAACTATTCCCCTTGTATAGCAATTTACTTGCTTTTATCCCTAGTTGTTATTAGATGTGACAAAAGGGCCGTACCTATATTATATCGCAAAAAAGGGATATCCGCAGCCGAACTCGGCACGAATACCCCTTACTGGCTAACTACGACTTATTTTGTTTAAACCAAACCTTGTGCTTTCATAGCTTCAGCAACTTTTATAAAGCCGGCGATGTTAGCGCCCACAACCAGGTTATCCTTATGGCCGTACTCTTCGGCCGCCTTGCTGGATTCTTTGTAGATATTGAGCATGATGGTTTTTAGCTTGGCATCAACTTCTTCGAACGACCAGGACAACCGCATGCTGTTTTGGGACATTTCCAAACCGGAAACGGCTACGCCGCCGGCATTGGCAGCTTTGGCCGGTCCAACATATACACCGTTTTCCAAGAAATACTCAATTGCTTCGTTTTTACAAGGCATATTTGCACCTTCGCAAACGAATTTAATTCCGTTAGCGACGATTTTCTTAGCATCCTCAAGATATATTTCATTTTGAGTAGCACAAGGAATAACAACATCCACTTTAACGCCCCAAGGTTTCTCACCCGGGAAAAACTTAACACCATATTTATCGGCATAATCCTCAACACGGTCACGGCAAGATGCTCTCATTTCAAGCAGATATTCAATCTTTTCGCCGTTGACACCATCAGGATCATAAACATATCCGTCCGGACCGGACAGGGTAACCACCTTGCCGCCTAACTCAGTAACCTTTTTGACTGTACCCCAGGTAACATTGCCAAAGCCGGATACGGCCACCGTTTTGCCCTCGAAAGACGTACCTTTGGATTTCAGCATTTCCTGGCAGAAATAAGCGATACCAAAACCGGTAGCTTCCGGACGCGCCAGACTGCCGCCGTAAGTAAGACCTTTGCCGGTTATAACACCATTTTCGTAATTGCCTTTTATTCTTTTGTATTGTCCATACAGATAACCGACTTCCCTGCCGCCAACACCAATGTCACCTGCCGGCACATCTGTATTGGGACCAATATGTCGATACAGCTCGGTCATAAAGCTCTGGCAGAAACGCATAACTTCCGCATCCGATTTACCTTTCGGATCAAAATCAGAGCCGCCTTTTCCGCCGCCCATCGGCAAGCTGGTTAGTGAATTCTTGAATATCTGTTCAAAACCAAGGAACTTAATAATGCCGACGTTAACCGACGGATGGAACCGCAAGCCGCCTTTGTAAGGTCCAATAGCACTGTTGAACTGAACCCGAAATCCGCGGTTGACTCTTACCCGGCCAGAATCATCCATCCAAGGCACTCGGAAAATAATTTGCCGTTCGGGCTCTACGATCCGCTCAACGATTCCCAGGTCCATATATTCAGGACGTTTCTCAAGCACATCTACCAAAGAAGCAAGTACTTCCTGGACTGTTTGATGAAATTCCGGTTCGTTTGCGTTTCGTTCGACAACTCGACGATAGAGTTCGTCACAATACTTCTGAGCATTTGTAGCCATGTCACAATCCCCCTAATTATTTTTGCTTTTGTTGTTATGGGCTCTTACTTTCCATATTTACTTCCATTATATAACTCAATTTGTATTTTGTATACAGAATTTTAATTAAATTATTAAGTATATTTCCAATATTACAAAAATATGTAACAACGATAACTTTAAATAAAAGACTTGTAATCTTTCTGCGCAGCCCACATTTACTTGTAAATAATCCCTTTGAAACTTCTTCCGTCAATTTTAACTTTAAACGGCTCCTCCCTTCTTACTAGTTTGACATATTTCGTTTGCTCCCGGACAGGCTGGCTGAGCAACCATTCCCAATCAAGCTTTCCCTCGGCCTCATTATCATATTGAATATGAAAATATCCCATGTTAGTGGCCGTAAGATTATGAAAGAAATGACTGCCCAGTGAAGGCTCCGGGCGAAGTTCCTGGCGGTCAACTTCTACGATGATAAGAGCCTGCGACATTTGCTCCCACGTCAAGGGTATTCCTAACCACCGGTCTGCTGTCCCCATTCGCCCAAAGCCAATGAGAATACAGCGGCGACCTTCCTTGAACAGTATTTTGTTAAGCTCACCAATCTCGCCGGCGATCTGAACGCTTTCCTGTAAATTAAACGCCTCAGGATCGACAAAAATAATATCGTTAATGCCTTGATAAAGCACATTGCCAATAGTACGTTTACTGAAACACCAAGATTCCAATGATTCTTCAAGGTTAACCTGAAGAGCTTCGCGCCCCACCACCATCGGCCTTATCTGCAAGAAATTAAAAACCTTGGGCTTGCTTTTATCCTTAGGAATATTTATCGCAAATTCAATTTCTACATCGGCACCAAATGATTTTTTTCCCAAACTTAATAAATCTTGAATAATTGGTGTCAGCGGCAGCCGGTTATATTTAAGTATCGGGGCAAATGTCACCAATTTTGGTCCTGATTGATATATATTATCATATATGCAGTCGTCTTCAATAGAATAAGTACTGCCGATATATTCCAATGCATGGTCTTTATTAGCCTGTGAAATAGGCAGTTTCTCGTATACATAGCTTTCATCGGCCCGCAACGTGATGTCAGCTGAAGATTTGAGATTAACAGCATAAAACATATTTTGGGATTTCTGCATATACTCAGCGGGACTGGAAACTAAAGGGTTAAGCTTCGGATAAGCCGGCGAAAAACGATATACACGTTCACCTTCAACAATTGTATTTCCTAATCCCATAGCTAAACTTACCGTTCCTTCTTCTGGCTTCATCGGATAATACGGATAAAAGTTATAAGATTGGGCTACCCCGGAGATAGCCGGATAATAAAGATCACCGTGACACTCGCCGACCAGTTCTTGGATTAAAATCGCCATCTTTTCTTCTTCAATGCGGATATCAGCATTTTTGGCATAGCGCACCGGGGATGCATAAAACACTGAGGCATACACTAATTTTACTGCATCTGAAAGTTGTTTTAAGCGAATTTCAGGGTCAGTATGACTATTGGGAACAACATACGTTTTATAAATCCCGGCAAATGGCAGTATTCGGGAATCTTCCAAAATACTCGACGAACGAACTGCCAACGGGCATTTTATGAATTGATTCAAAACCCGCAAATTTTCTTGTGTTGTTGCAGGCAAAGCGGATTGCGTAAATTTTTGTGCAATCGCCTCTTCACTGGGATTACCAGCCAGAAAAGCATACAAGTCATTCTCTTTTATAAATTCTTCAAAAATATCACTACAAATAACAAAAGAGCGGGGTACCTTAATTTTCATATCTTCGTATTTATCCGTTAAGTGGGCTTTAGAAATGATGGCGTTCATAAACGCAATTCCTCGGGCTTTTCCACCCAACGAGCCTGTTCCCAATTTAATAAAAGCATTCTCCATATCTTTTTTAGAGAGTCCGGCAAAATCAAGGATCAAACCTGATTGGTATTTTAGAAAATAATCATTTAACACTTGGAGAATATAGGTCCGAATGTCAGAAGTACTGCTAAATTCTTCCGCATCGATAAATCTTAATTTTTCAGCGACCTCAAATTCGGCGCGAGCGCGAAACCACCGCGAGAAGTGTCTGTTTGCAGAATGATAATACAGGCTCTCATCCGGCAAATCGCGAATTATTCGTTCCAAATTGGTGATGTCAGTTGCTTCGCAAATAATCCTTCCATCAGGATACCTGAACACAAAGGACCCGAAGCCGTAGTTTTCTAAAATGTAGTTGCGTAAATTCTGCAAAAGGTTTGGTGAGTTCTTGTTGAGAAAATTTAATTCTAATGTTTTAGCTTTTTCAGCGTTTTCCAATTCCTCGGACTGCAGCAAAAACGGAAGATCAGTAATCATTTCCCGCACTCTTTGCGCCAGTTCAAAACCTGCCGCAGGATTTTGCACTCCATCTTTAGGAAACCGTACATCAGATATTACCCCTAATAAATTGGAATGATAAGTATTAATAATTTGCATTGCCTCTTCATAAGTTTCCGCGAGCAGAATTTTCGGTCTCAAGCGGACCCTAAGCAAACCGTGTTTGACGTTCATGGCATGCAACACCAGATAGCGGATCTGTGTCAAAATTTCAGTATAGATAATAGGCAATATTTGCGAATAATATATCGGTGAATCATCGACAACTAAAATAGCTTGGACACCTAGTTTGCTGTCCTCGGCTAAATTTTGCTGATCTTCTATGTATTTAATAATCGCCAGCAAAACCTTATTATCACCGGACCAGTAAAATACCCTGTTAATGCAAGAAATAGCCCGAATCCGGGCAATCATGTCCGGAGTCAACCGGTCATACGACAGCATGACAATTGGAATGTCCGGGTAGGCTGCATGGATCGTTGATTCAAACTCAAAAGAGTTTAAGTCGCTGATACGGGACATAGTAATAATCAGATGGATTGCTCCATTTTTCAGTATTTCATAAGCCGCTTCCCTGTTGGCAACCCAGTGGATTCTAGGTATATATGGGATACTCAGGTCGTTAAACTGATGGTAAATCTGTTCAGCTAATTGTCCGTCTTCTTCAAGGACAAATGCATCATACTCAGTAGAAATAAGCAGAATTTCGGTTACCCGATATTTGATTAAGTCTAAACCGCCGGTAAAATGCGACTTCAAATCAATTAATTTCTCCATATCTTTCTCCTATCCCTTGAATTATCTCCATCAAAATACTTAATATTCAGTATATTTTTATTATACACTAAATCAGATTCGGTTTAAACCAAGGTATTCGACGCCGCATCAGATATTCTTCTGCCTATTCCTGACTAATCTCCATTTCGATTAGCCTGCTTTTAAGCTCAAACCCACCACGATACCTGTCACTGAACATTGGTACCGATAATACCAGGACAAGGGAGGAATATGCAAAAACAAAGGGATGGTTCTTGTCCTGCTGTTCATAAATCAGCACAATGACACCATCTCTTTGTTTTCTCATTTTTTACATTTGCTGGTAGCTGCGTTTTCTTAATGTCTTAAAAGTTAGTAGATTTTATTTGAAAATAAGCCTTTGGATGGTCACAGACCGGGCATTTTTCCGGAGCTTCATAGCCATAGTGAATGTGCCCGCAATTAGCGCATACCCAAACCTGCTTTCCCTCCCGTTTGAATACTTTACCTGTCTTGATATTCTCAAGCAATTGGCGGTATCTTTCCTCATGTTCTTTTTCAATAACCGCTACTGCTTCAAAGAGATACGCAATTTTTTCGAAGCCTTCCTCTTTGGCAGTTTTTGCGAAACCGGCATACATGTCAGTCCATTCGTAATGCTCTCCGGCGGCGGCATCCAATAAATTGGTTTCCGTATCAGGCATTCCATCGTGCAATAACTTAAACCAAATCTTAGCATGCTCCTTTTCGTTACCGGCTGTTTCTTCAAAAAAGTCCGCAATCTGATTAAAACCTTCTTTACGGGCTTTAGAAGCATAATATGTATATTTATTTCTGGCCTGAGATTCTCCGGCAAATGCGGCCAAGAGATTTGCTTCCGTTTTCGTTCCCTTCAAATTCATTAAAGTGTACGCCCCTTTCGCTAACAGTGCTATTTTTCTAGCTGTAAATACTAGATACCTAGTATATTGGCCAATCATTATAACATTCCTGCCAAACATAACCTACAAAATAGCACAAACCATAACAAAAATGATCCGGTTCATTTTCCGCTATATTAATTCAACGCCGTAAAAAACGGTCGCTAAAATTTACTCGGCTCTTTCATAATCAATTTACTTAACTCATTCACAATAAACGGCACAACACTTAGTGCCAAAACTAACCCCCAATCGCGGGCGGGCAAGTTATGCAGCTTAAAGGCCTTAGCCAATAGAGGAATCGAGATCACGCCAAGCTGGAGAGCAAATCCGGTAAAAATCGCGCCAATCAAATACATATTGGTAAACAATCCGCTGCGGAAGACTGACTTATGAAGGCTGCGCATAGATAACGAGTAAACTAACTGTGCTCCGGCCAGCACGGCAAATGCCATCGTCCTGGCTCTTGCCAATACATGATCAGGAATGTAGCCTGCGCTTAAACTGTAACCATATTCAGCCAAACCTAAATAAAACGCCAGGAGCGTGAGAATTCCAATCAATATACCGCCCATTACAGCTCGTAATCCGGCGCCGTGCGCGAAGAAGCTTTCTTTTGGATTTCGGGGTTTCTTACTCATAACATCCTTATCACCGGGGTCAACACCGAGGGCTATCGCGGGAAGGGAATCTGTAACCAGATTTATCCAGAGAATCTGGGTTGCCAGCAATGGCAACGGCCAGGAAAATAGTATCGCGAAGAATATGGCCACCACTTCGCCTAAGTTACAAGCAAGCAGAAAAATTACTGCTTCTTTAATGTTGTTGTAGATGTTGCGGCCTTCTTCAATGGCGTGTACAATCGTGGTAAAGTTATCGTCAGTTAGAATCATATCGCTGGCGCCTTTGGCTACGTCCGTCCCAGTGATTCCCATAGCAACACCGATATCGGCAACTTTTAGCGACGGAGCGTCATTAACACCGTCCCCGGTCATGGATACAATATTGCCGTGCGACTGTAAAGCTTTGACGATTTTTACCTTATGCTCAGGCGAAACGCGGGCAAATACCCGCAATTCTTTGCTCCGCCGAATAAATTCCTGCTCAGATAGTTGATCAATTTCGCTGCCCGTTATGCTTTCAGCTATTGATGAAGCAATACCAAGTTCCTTGGCAATAGCAACCGCCGTATTTTTATGGTCGCCGGTTATCATAACCGGCGTAATGCCTGCCCCCTTAGCTTTCGCGATGGATTCTTTCACTTCTAAACGTGGCGGATCAATCATCCCCACTAAACCGACAACAGTAAGATCACTTTCCATTTCTTCCGGACCGATAACCGTGTCCGAATTCCGAAAAGCCACCCCCAGTACACGGAGAGCACTATCGGACAATTTCTCCGCAATTTGCCGGTAATTTTCTTTCAGCGCCGCAGTTAAAGGCACAATCTCCCCGTTGACCAACGCGGCCGTCGATATTCTCAGGATGTTATCCAGAGCCCCCTTAGTGTGAACTCGAAAGCCGTTTCCCTCTTGGTTTAATGTTGACATAAGCTTGCGTTCCGAATCGAATGGTTTTTCAGCTAACCGCCTAAAGTCGGCCTGCAGGTTATTGCGTTGCAGATTATACTTCTCACCCAGCACAATCAGCGCGACTTCGGTCGGGTCGCCGGTACTTACGCCTTGTTCATGTGTTGCATTAGAACAAAGAACAAGCGATTTAATTAGTTGAGTCACATCATTGTTATCAGTAGTAAGCCCAGTCCTCTCATGGGGTACTTTAATCAAACTGCCGGCAGTATAATACTCAACAACGGTCATTTTATTCTGGGTCAAAGTTCCCGTTTTATCGGAGCAGATAATGCTGACAGATCCCAATGTCTCAACTGCAGGCAGTTTGCGAACAATTGCATTTACTTTGGACATTCTGGTAACGCCAAGGGCCAACACGATTGCAACAATCGCCGGCAGACCTTCAGGGATAGCCGCAACAGCTAAACTTATCGCCGTAAGAAACATTTCAAACAGGGGCCGTCCCTGGATTATCGCAATAACAAAAATCAAAGCAGTAATCCCTATTGCTATGTAGCCAAGCGTTTTGCCAAGCTCCTCAAGGCGTTTTTGCAGTGGGGTCAAGCTGTCGCCGTCTTCGTCAAGAATTCTGGCAATCATGCCAATCTGGGTATCCATTGCAGTTGCAACGACAATTCCTTCGCCGCGTCCATATGTGACCAGTGTAGACATAAACGCCATGTTGGCCTGATCGCCCATCGGTGTCCGTAAATCGTTAAAGACTGTCTCCGCTTCCTTCTTCGCAGGCACCGATTCACCGGTTAAGGCCGACTCTTCAATCTGCAGATTTACGCTTTCAATTAACCTGAGGTCTGCAGGTACATAACTGCCTGCTTCAAGGATGACTATATCGCCAACGACCAAATCCTCTGAATTGATTTCCTTAATTTTTCCGTCCCGCCGTACAATCGAATGCGGCGTTGTCATCTTTTCCAGCGCCTCTAACGCCTTTTCCGCTTTGCTTTCCTGAATTACACCAATTGCGGCATTTAGAAGTACTACCACTAGGATAATAATAGTATCAACCCATTCGCCCACCGCCAATGTAATTAAAGCCGCGCCAAATAAGACATAAATCAACGTGTCCCGCAGTTGAGCCACAAAAATTTTCAGCAGACTTTTGGGAGGCTTAGCCTTCAGTTTGTTATGCCCGTATTTGGTTAGCTTGGCTTGCGCTTCCTGTGTTTTCAGGCCACTGACGGAATTTACTTCGAATTCATCAAGTACGGTTTCGACGGATTTCATAAACCACATAACATCACATCCAGCCCAGAATAATAAAAACCTTGTTGTATTTTATGAACTTACTATTTTTAACAAGTAGCCAATTTTTTATCTTATTCAGCGAGTTAAGACTCCCGCCTCTATAGGCGGCGTCAGCTCAGGTGGAGTTGACTCTCCACCTGAGCCCCCGATGTTTCAGCTTTGACTTTAAATTTTCTTGCCGTCATAATGCTTTTCCTGCACAAAGCTTACACAAACTAACTGCACACTCAAAACATTCTTTTTTCATACAAAGCTTTAACCAATCCCGCCTCGCCACATATGTTTATCGCTAATTATCTGAGTTCAACTTTTTGAAAAGGGAAAAGTCCTTTGCTGGCAGAATACTATGTTGCGAGGCATCATAAATATCGAACTCTGCCAACAGGCGCCCCCTGAATCTAATAAAAAAGTTGCGTGGAAAGGAGCAATAATTTTGGAATCATTGCGATCAAAAAAAGGCTTTTTATGTGATATGGACGGTGTAATCTATAAAGGCAACAACCTGCTGCCTGGCGTCAAAAAATTTGTTGAATGGTTATCCCGCGAAGAAAAACAGTTCTTATTCTTAACCAACAGCAGCGCCAAAACCCCGCGCGAACTGCAGCAAAAATTAGGGCGCATGGGACTTGAAGTAGATGAAAGCCATTTTTACACCAGCGCATTGGCAACCGCTACGTTTTTAAGCCAGCAAAGCCCGGGCTGCAGCGCATATGTAATTGGCGATTCCGGACTTTTTAACGCCCTGCACGATGCAAACATTACTTTCAACGATGTCGACCCTGACTATGTCGTCATTGGCGAAACTCTGAATTACAACTATAGCCTCATCTGTAAAGCCATGAATCATGTTCTAAATGGGGCCAAACTTATAGGCACCAATACGGATCTTACCGGGCCGTCCGAAAGCGGCCTAATACCGGCTTGTCGTGCTCTCGTCGCGCCAATTGAGATTACAACCGGTAAAAATGCATATTACATCGGTAAACCAAATCCGCTGATGATGCGTACCGGCTTACAAATATTAGGTATTCATTCCGGTGAAACAGCCATTATCGGCGATCGCATGGATACCGATATTCTAGCGGGCATTGAAAGCGGACTCGATCCGATATTAGTTCTCTCCGGCGTCACAACCCGCAATGAAATAGAGCTATATCCCTACCGTCCCCGATTAGTTCTAGAAGGCATTGGCGATATTCCGCCAACTTAATGAGTCGTTCGATTAGTAATGTTTGGATCTCATAGTCTACTCAATGGCTGCAATAAACCCTTTTGAAATCAGGCTATACGTTTACTATCAACGTCACGCACTCGAAGTGTCATTTAAGACAAACGATACGAATTATGCATTCGCCGTCAGTACATCAAGCAAACTTGCCGTCAATCCGCGGCAGGCGACCGTCCTGGGTTAATACATCATATTCTTCCGCGAAACTAGTGATGACTGCCAGCCGTCTTGCCGAAAAGCCGCATCACGTAGGGCCAAGGTCCGGATAACAGCCCCGGCTTTGGCTCTTTAAAGTTTTAATCCGATCACAGTAATATCATCTCTTTGCGGAGCTTGGCTAAGCCTTTCTTTAATAGTATTTTTGATAATTGTTTCCTGCTCCTCCATCGACAGATGATAAATTCCTTCAAGAAGCAGTAAAAATCCACGCCTGCCCAGTCCACCTTTGTTTTCTTCACAGTTTTGATCCAGCAAGCCATCAGTTGTAAAGTAGTAAATGTCATCAGAGTTATAAGGTAATTCTACATTCTCGTAATGTTTATCTTTACTCAAAGAATATCCCACACTTCGTTTAGAGCCCTTTATAATCCGAACATTTCCTTTTGAAGCTAAAAACAAATCTAATTTTGCTCCCGCAAATACGAGCCGCTTATTCTGCCTGTCAATAAATAACAAGGCCATATCCGCTCCATCATTGATTTTATATCCATTTTCATTTTGGCCTAGTACTTCTTTAAGTCTTGAATCTATTACATTCAGTATCTCCCCTAGACTTGTCTAGGAGGTGGAGATTTTTTTGTAATCAGACAGCTAATTTTTACAATAATTTGGAACGGAGGGTGAAAAATGTCCTCACAAATTGGCTATGAAACAAACCTGTGGAAGTTGAAAGGAATTCGCCTGCTGTTCTGGATGCACTTTTTCGCGGCGGTCTTGATTCCGTTCTATGTAGATTGGGGCGGGCTTAAACTATCACAGGTATTGTTTTTGAACTCATGGTTTATGTTGTGGATTTTTCTGCTGGAAGTGCCTACAGGTACTGTCGCCGATTTTCTGGGCCGAAAGATATCGTTAATAACAGGGAGCGTAGTTGCGGCAATCGCAGCGCTTCTATATGCAAGCAAACCCGATTTCTACATTTTCCTGGCGGCCGAGGTGCTATTCGCGGTGTCTTTTACCTTGCACTCGGGGGCAGACGAGGCACTGGCCTATGACAGCCTGAAGGAGAAAGAAAGAGAAAGCCGTGCCAAGCGAACATTGGCCGCCATGGAGTCGTTCAAACTCGGCGGTATTGTGGTGGCGACGGTTTCAGGCGGCTTCATCGCCGCACATTTCGGCTATGATGCGCCGATGCGGTTTTACGTCCTGCCGGCAATTGCGTCCTGCGTATTGGCCTGCACACTCAAAGAGCCGCTGATGAGAGCAGCGGGTGCGCCCCGGCCGAGCTATTTCTCCATCCTTCGCGAGGGATGGCGGTTTTTTGTAAAAAGTCCGGTGCTGATACTACTTACAGCTGAGTTGTCCTTCACCAATGCACTAGCCTGGGGGTTGATCTGGCTATTTCAACCACTCTTGGCAAGTGCAGGACTCCCTGTCGCCTACTATGGCGTAGTTCATGCGGCGGCCTGTATCGGTCAAATATTTTTCCTGAGTAACGTTGAACGACTGGAAGGATTGCTAGGATCAAAGCGGGCCCTGTTGGTGTCCGCGACGCTCGTCGCCGGTGGGGCGTTCGTGCTGTTGGGCATGATCGGCCATCTGGCGGTGGTAGCTGTACTGATAGTTGTAGGTTTCACTTTCAGTCTGCCACGAATACCGATTTTCAGCGCCTACATGAATAGATACATTCCTTCCGACAAGCGGGCAACGGTATTATCCCTGACTTCGATGTGCCGGACGCTGGCTATTGTTGTAGTGAATCCGCTCATCGGGTTGCTGGCGGACTGGTCCGTGGCGTACACGATAATTATTCTCGGTGTGGGACTGATGGCTGTGGGATTCTTCTCGAGAATAGAGGAACGGCATCTCGAAGGATAAAGAACTGTTTTTTTTGCTCGCTATAAATATTTAATTAAGATATTTTTTCAACCATTGTTTAAAAAAGTTCAATTGTTCCGGTGTATGAAAATAATGTTCACCATTATCCATTACTGCCAAACTGCAATCAAATTTGTTTGCAAAAGAAGATACAACATCAAATTCGCAAAGCTTGTCCTCTTTTCCGTAAAGGATGGCAGTAGGACTCTCCCAATAAACAATCGGATTTTCTTGGACATAGCAATAATAATCCCAATACAAAGTTTGACCGGTAGGTGTTGAGATTTCCTGGTCAGCCTGTAATTGCTCTTTACTTACCTGAAACCAAGTCATCATATTATCGATGATGCGGCTCATGTCGACAATAGGCGACAAAAACAAACTTTGTTGTATGGAAACCTCCTTATAGGCAAGCAAACTAAAATATGCCCCCATACTGCAGGCAAACAAACTAATTTCATTTGAACGCTTCATGGCAAAGTCCATAACTTTACAAAGATCATGAACACAATTTTGAACCTTACATAACGTTGGTTCTTCTTTTCTATCTCCATGTTGCGGCAAATCAAAGCTCAGCACCTGATATCCCAGCGGAATTGCCTCTTCTGCAAGCATAACAATCGGCACATCCGTTTTATTCGACATATTCCCGTGAACAGCCACCATAATTTTAGTGTTTTTTTCACCCCAAACAATGGCGGGTATGTTCTCAATTAATAAATTCTGCTTAACCATTTTTCCTCCATCTGTTACAGAGGCAGGCTCCTCCATAAGCAATGTAAATTTTATCAATCATTGCGGCTATCCCCATTCGGTAGCCACCTAAAAGGCAAAGATATCTTCTGATTGCAGAGAATAGCTCATACATTTGCTTTTTCTCTTTAGGCAATTAAAGCAGCTAGATAGAATTCTTCCGGTGTAAGGTATCTTGCTTTTTGAAATTCTTTTGGCAACCCTGTTCTCGGCTCACCGTTTATGTGTTTTTTCTTCGTAACTAAACGTGTTCCCGTTTTAGTATAACTGTCGGAAATCCGGCAGGATTTAACCCAGCTTTTTCAATTTCTTGAAAGCCACATTTCATATACAGTTTTCGTGCTCCCAATCCAGCCGGCACTGTTTTATCAAAAGTTTGAACCGTAATTGGCTTTGGAACGGTCAGCTTGTTAATTGCATGATTGAGCAATTTTTCTCCAAATCCATTTTGCCTGTAACTGCTTGCAACAGCCAGCCACTCAATTTCATTTTTTTCATAAGACACTACGATAATCCCACATAATTTACCACTATCATTACGAATGCCGAATGCTCTCTCTTCACCTATCACCGCAATAAGATGCTCTTGAAAACCTGCCGTCCCAATCATTGGGCCAAATAAGGGTTCTACTTCCCGGACTAATTCTAACCAATCATCTATATCACAATTTTTTACAGTATCTATTTTCATATATATCACCTCAATAAAGATTTTTTATTCCTATTTAGTTTATTACTGAGTATAGTATCTTTAAACTCTGGAAAAGGCGAAACAACAGTTTTGCGTACACTTACGTGAAAATTGCCTGTTTCTCCACCGTCTTCTTCCACTTATGCTATGATTCTGTCTCTTTCAAGTTGAACTCCGGCGCAAACTCCACCCGGCCCGCTCCACAACGCTCTTCCTGGATTCGCTCCACAGTTCCCGCCACCACTTAGCCGAAGAAAAGTTTATATTTTCCTGCGGGACGAACGTAGCGCTTCGGGAAAACCGTCCGCAAACTCCTTTGTCACATATTTGGAGTATAGCACCTCTTTAACCGTCAGGTGTCTCCATCTCGGCTCAGAAACGAAAAGAGCCGGTAGAAACCGTCTTTCTTCCGGCTCTTGCCTATTCTGCGTCTTGCTCTGCCACAATCTTGTACACCGTCTTCGGTGACAGGCATAATGCCTCCATAGCTGACGTACGGAAGCGTCGCCTTGATAGCACCGGCTCAGCATTGCGGCATCGAGTAATCTGCCGGCTCGCCGTACCATTTTATAAAAACTTGAAACTTTTCAACGACATTGGAGTCTTGCATAGAGGTTCAGCCCTCTTTAAAATTGGCTCCGTTAGTATTTTAACTGGAAATACTCGTTCAAATAATCTGCCCATGTGTCAATATAGTTTTCGATCAGTCCGGCACTATATTGCAAAATCAACTCATTACCTTTATCCGTTAGTCCGGTAAAATCAAATTGGATTTTTGCTTCAGTATACAGATCCCCATTGCATACCCCAAATTCGATACGAAGTTTGCATACCAGATTCTCAACTGCCACTCTGACATATTCAACGGCATTTATACCCATTTCTGTACAAATCCAAACTGCCGACCCTTCGACCGGATGGTTGGTCCTAAAGATACTCCCCAATACTGTTTCACCATTATCCGATCTAATCGATTCATATTTCCATCCCGGCAGCCATTTCGTTTCTCCTTCGGGAGTAAACATTGGCTGAACTATATGCCGTTGTGCCTTTATAACAATGTTCCTTTTGACTGTCTTTTTTGCTGCTTCAAACATCATAAAAACCACACTTTCTAAAAAATTTCTTGTCCGCTGCTGCTTTACACTCCCAAGTTGAACGCCGACGTAAACTCCACGCAGCCCTTCCCACATCGAGTCCACCTTCCATGAACACACATGCCATAAACACATCTGCCGACAACTCCAAATCCATCGCGATACCAGTTGACATTCGGAACACGGATAGGGTGACAGCGGACCAAACCTCCGTCAATACGTTTCTGTATAATCACAGTTTTTTTACTACTTCTCCTTTGATTTCCATTATCCTCTACTTATTCCTTAATGCACAAAAAAAGCCTAGACATACATCTAGGCGAACAAACACACATATGAACTGCTGCTAAATCCACTAACCCGCGCTACTTAAGCCTATTTCCGTTTTATAACGCACTCTAAGAAACACATGCACCAGAAGGTAAAAACGTCTGCATACAGTGGATATGAAACGAATTTGTCAAACGATAAGAATTAGATGTAAATGTTGACAAAAGTCATTAACAACACGATCAATCTTTATAGAAGGAAACAGAACGAACCGTCCCTTTGTATCTTTCCTTTAGCGCAATAGTCCCAAATTCCCGGTTAATTTATTAACTTTTTTCTTCGGGCCATACAAGCATATGCCCAAATAATAAATGTCTGAACTGGGCAAACAGGACATCATTTTGTCATAGTTATCATAATCCAAGCACTTTTGAGCAACCTCGCTGAAATCTATAGCAGTGATATCAGAATAAGCATTGTCAAATAGCGTATCTCTGATATTTTTAATCTGTTCGCGACTACCAGCTAATACTGGAATTGTTTGGGCAGTAATGCCAATATGAACATTGCCATCAGCATCTCGTATATCGCCCCCCACAATATCCTGTTGGAATATTTTACTCAAACTTATTCCTAGTATCGCAGCAGTATTTGCTACTAACCCCAACGGAATGTCTTTAGAAATGACCATAGCTATTTTCACCTGATTTTTATCCCCCCTTCTTATCCAAATGGTAGCAAACCAAAACTGCTTTGTATTGTAAAAAATTGACGACGCTAGCGATAGTGTCGTCAATTAAGTAAATTTTTTTGATACCTATCCGGAGTTGTACCTGTGTAATATTTAAAGACTTTAATAAAATGGCTTTGATCATAAAATCCTGACTTATATGCAACTTCTAATAATGGCCTATTTCGGCGCAATTCCTTTTTAGCATAATTTATCCTCAGCAATGTTTGGTATGCGTGGGGAGGCATTTTAAATGCTTTTTTAAATAAACGAATAATATGAAATTTATTGAGTCCTGAAGCTGCTTCCAACTGATCTAAAGTAATTTTTTCTGCGAAACAACTTTGTAAATAATCCTGAATTATTGTCAATCTAGTATATTCCTTCTTATTAATTTCAACTTTCTTTTTTTCACCCACCAACGATTGCTCAAAAACAGTTACTATGTTCGTTTCCTTTTCCAGTGGACTGGCATTACTCTGCAGACTTTCGAGCATTTTGTTAACTAAAAAACAATTCTTTCTGTCTGAAACATCTTTAATAACAATAGCGTTAAATGACCGGTTATTATTGCTTTTCGCTAAACCTTGCAGCCAACTCTTATTTATATAGATCATTTTATATTCCCACATGTTTTGATTTATTGGATTACAGGAATGTACTAAATCGTGAGGAAGAAAAACCATGGTATTTGGACCTATCTCCTCAAACTCACCTTCATACCAAAAAATACTCCGGCCCTGATTAACAATACCGATTGAGTATTCTTCATGAGCATGCTTTTTATAGGACAATTCACTTGTATTACATGATTTTAATTCAAAGAACGGCAAATCTTTATCACAATAAAATTGTATCATACCAGACAATCTCCCAGCTGTTTATAAAAATATTATATAACATGTCCAAAGCCTGATACAAACCACCAACCTCAATAGCCTGCTTGCGCAGCCCTTTTACCGGAGACGTCAATGTCACTATTGATTAACACTTTATCCCTTTTCAGCTTAGGCAAATTTAAAGCGAAACTGCCTAGCGCAGACTTGCCGCACCGGTACTTATCGTACCGGCATAGCAATCTTCGTTAACAGCTCGCTCTCAGGAACCTCCAGCGGAGAATTAAAATAATATTCGTAAGCAATTCCGCTAGCAGTGTAACCGTTATTTTCAATCCATTCGGCCATTTCCTTATACGGCTGCTCCATACCGTTATAAGGACCTTTATACATACATGCCACTACCTTTCCCGCCGGAAGTTCACGGGCTTTTATTTCGTCGTTTTCCGGTAGCATTTTGGCAACCGGGAAACCCATTTCAACATCCAGATTCTGCATATCCAGATTATGATAGGCGGTGAATGGCGCAAATACAGCCTGCTCACCAAGCTCGGCTAAGTACGTCATAATTTTGGCATAGCTTTCCCCGATAACCTGAGGAAGCAATTCCAACCTAGTCGTCGTTCTTATCATTAATACCGGCTGGGCCTTTTCTTCACTTAACTCAATTTTTAACACAAACATCGCTCCTTCGCAATAACTTACTTCCTAATTACCGAACATCCTTTAACCTTGTAACTCTCTCGTCCAAAACACCCGCCCTTGCAGCTTGGCACAACCTCCGGCACATTCTCCGCTATAGGAACAGCCCTCACAACATGCTCCGCAAACACATAACATCAACTGTCAGCTCCTTTCTTAGTCTGATAATAGCACTACAAATATGACAGCTGTATGTCATATTTAATTTTAAATGCCATAAATTTTGCAAGTTTGCTGTAACCTGCCAACAATGATATTTCTGATATGGGACGGCTCCAGCACCTCGACAAAACTACCGTAGGAAAGAAGGTAGCCGTACAGCCATTCATTCTCGGGCAACGCAACTTCTACAACAAAAGTCCCGTCTTTATTTCTTAAAATCATGGTGTCATCAAAATCATCATAGAGGCGATTAAGAACTTTATCCTGAAACTTTAGTTTGAGTCTGATAAACGGCGGTGCCTTGTCCCTGGCATCTTTTTCCCAGTCGGTCATATCCTGCGGGATAAACGTTTCGTTTGTCACCACAATATTCTTTATTCGCGATATCCGAAACAGCCGATAATCATTGCGCCTGCGACAATAGGCTACCGTATACCAGGAAGCACCTTTATAAATAAGTTTGCGCGGCTCGACTGCCCGGTTGTTTCTGTCACCATCCGCATTTACATAATCAAAGGTTACAACCTGGTGGTTTATAATAGCATGTTTAATAGCATTAAACTTATCCTTTTCTTTTGACGTGCTTCCCCAATGCAAAAAATCAACATCCACCCAGTCATTTGCCTGTGTATTCCTGAAAACTGCTATCATTTTGTCCAGTATTTTATCAATCTCAGGATACTGTGTAGCCTGAAGGGTCTTAAGCGCCAACAGAATACTGGCGCTTTCCTGTTCAGACAGCAATGTTTTACTAAGTGTGTAGTTTTCCAATAAAGAAATGCCGCCGCCGTGGCCTTTACTCATATAGATAGGTACTCCGGCGGCAGATAAAGTCTCTACATCACGATAGATGGTGCGGGCAGATACGCCAAAGCGTTCTGCCAATTCCCGGGAAGTAATGGTACGCCGGATCAACAGCAGTGTAGTTATTTCTAACAATCTAGCTATTTTCATAGTTTATCACCTTCATGGCGGATATTCTTTACAAAACGCCAAAAAACCTGCCACATAAAAAGCCGCCTGCAAGCATCGCTGCCGCAGGTGGCTGTCGGGATTTCACTGATCTTGGAAATATTAGAATTTCCAGCGGTAGCCAACGTTAAAACCCCAAGCCTTGCTTACTGATTGGCCCCATGATTTTTCCATATCGATATAAAACTGGTACTTGCCGGTGTCTTCTACGAAGCCGATGCCGCCAACCCACTGCGAACCTTTGAGGTTAGAATCAAAGCTGGCCGAATCAACCGTCACAGTGTTGCCACTTCTATATTCGTTGAGCCAGGATACTTTACCGTAAAATTGTCGGCGGGCACCATCACCACCCGTCCAGTTCCGCCCGGCACTCAGTCCCAGTCTAAGCTGCAAAGAACGGGACGAAGTCGTATCAACTGTCATGCTGTTATCAGTTGTATAGGCGGCCTTACCAGCCCATAACGCGGACACTTCAGCGGCCGGTTCTAAGAAAAAGCCGCCGGCATGTTCGTAGCGCCTGCCTAGTTCAGCTGACAAGCCAAAGCCTCGATTGCGGTATTTGCCACTGTCGCCGAAAGTCGAAAATTTGTGGCTGAACCAGTTGTATTTGCCAACAAGATCAAAATAGCTGCCGCTGTCGTACAGCCAACTTGCATAAGCGCCTACATAGTTGCTTACAGTAGTGCCGGTTCCGTCCTCAAAGGTATTGTCAGCATCACAGGTTCCAAGAACAAACCCGGTGTATTTTTTGCCGCCGTTGAATTTTTGCGGATTGTCTCTGCCGATCTCAATACCTCTCATGATCTGACGGTAAGCCGCTGAACCTGCCGGTTTTACGTTGTATTTATTGGCGTAGGTCCGAACCCAAAAGTCATCGCTGGTTTGAGTACCAAGCCTAAGGTCGCCCATGCGTTTTTTAATGTTGTTCATTTCGCCGTACCAGACCACGATAGTGTCATTGCTCATGCTGATGGCAGCCTTGGAGGCCGAAGATGGTCCGGCGACGTAGTAATAATAATCTTCGGCGGACAGCCCACTAACGGAAGAAATTTCAGAGCCTTTTTCTACGTCGTAATAATAAGCGCCAATATCGCCGCCGCCAGAGAAGACTGCCGTGTTTTGCGCCCCCTCCTGCAGGTCGACCACCTTGACAACCTGATGAAGTTGGGGAATACCGCCATAGTTGATGACGGTCAGCTGGTAGTCGCCGCTGGCTGTATCGCTGATCTGGATAGTGTCTGCTTGCCCATGAACAAGGTCGGTGTTCATTACAAATATGGCCGTGCCGGAAAGCCGGTCGACAACAAGGTGGTTTCCCACAGTGCCGTTGTTGGCCAGATATACGATGCTGCCACTTGTCGCAGCAAGATTGGAGATCGAATAAGAACCGGGAGCACCGCTCATGACAATGGACCCCTGATTCAAGTTTGTTATGCCGGAAAGAGTTAATCCTGAAGCCATTTGTACAACCGAACCGGAATTTGCCGTGACATCCGTCGCATCACCGGCAAGGAATACCATGGTTCCGCCGTTATTTAATGTCGTGCCGGTAGCATTGCCGCCGCTCACATACTGTGATCCGTCGTAAACTAGTGTCCCTGACGTTGCCCCACCGTCAAATACGACTTGCACACCACCGCCGCTGACTGTTGTCGTGCCGGCCAAGCCCCAGACATTCTGCCGGCCGGTCAGTACGGTGTACTCCGCCGTACCGCCGTCATATACATTTTGGGTCCCGCCTGTGTTTACCGTCGTGCTGCTGGCCAGACCCCCGCTGTTGATATTTTGCATTCCGCCGGAGTTAACCGTTGCCCTGTTGGCCAAACCCCAGACATTCTGCTGGCCGGTCAGTACAGTGTACTCCGCCGTACCGCCGTCATATACATTTTGGGTCCCGCCTGTGTTTACCGTCGTGCTGCTGGCACTACCGCCGCTGTACACATTTTCTGTCCCGCCGCTATTGATGGTCGTGTAGTTGGCGCTGCCATGCACCTCCAGCCTGCCGCGGTCATTCACGGTAGTTGAGGTCGCACCGTCTCCGGCCAATATGTTAAGGAGACCGCTATATTCCTGGCCACCGTAATATCCGCCGCGATTAAGGGTAATATTGTCGGCCTGCCCGTTAAAAATTATCACCTCACCATTGTTGGCACTCAGTTCGCCATCGGTAGAGCCGCGAAATACGTAACCATCCTGCAAGGTTGCACTGGTTACGACTGCCGTATCCTGCATCTGCAGATTGCCGCCGGATTGTATCTCAGTGCCTGTCGCACTGCCGCCGGCGCTCACTACCTGATATCCGCCGGAGTTTACTGTAGCAGCCGCTGCAGTTCCGCCTGAGCTCACTAATTGGAAACCGCCGGAGCCAACCGTGGTTTCAGTAGCTCTGCCCCCGCTCTGCACACCCTGGATACCGTTAAGAGTAGTGCCGGCCGCCTCGCCGCCGCTATAGACCAGTTGCAGGCCGCCCGAGTCAATGGTAGTGCCGGTTGCTCTGCTGCCGGAATCATATACGTGCTGCGTTCCGCCTGACAGTATGGTAGCAGCAGTTGCCGTGCCGCGGGAATAGACCAGTTGGACCCCGCCGGCGAAAATTATGCTGTCGGCAGCCGTGCCGCCGGAATATACATCTTGCTGGCCACCGTCATATACGGAAGTCGTCGAGGCAACACCAGTCCAAAGTACCCCCTGGGCGCCGCCTTTTAATATAGTGGTGCTGACAGCATCGCCGAGCACCCCCTGTAATCCGCCGCTAATGGTAGTCCCGATTGCCGTGCCGCCGGAACTCACGGCCTGCCCGCCACGCTGGTATCCCGTACCGGTACTGGTGCCACTGATATAGGCATTCACCGCACTGCCGCCTGATAAGATTCGCTGCTCACCACCAGTCTCAACCAGGCTGCCGCTGGCCGTCCCGCCACTGTTTATTTCCTGCAACCCACCGTCCTCGACGACTGCTGATAACGCCTGGCCGCCGGCAGAAATCTTCTGCGTGCCAAGCAAGGTAGTGCTGACCGCAGTGCCACTACTGTTAATATTCTGTATTCCTCCCGAGGCCACCGTGGTATATTGATCTCGCCCGCCGGCCGATATATACTGTTGCCCGGAAATTGCAGCGTGGTCAGCCAGGCCGCTTACGTGCTGTTCCCCGCCGGATTCTACCGTAGCGCTGACCGCCTTGCCATTGCTGTTGATATGCTGAATTCCCCCCGAAAATACTGTGGTATATTGAGCCTGCCCGCCGGCCGATATATACTGTTGTCCGGAAATTGCAGCATGATCATCCAGGCCGCTTACGTGCTGCTCTCCGCCGGATTCTACCGTCGTGCTGACCGCCTTGCCACCGGAGTATACCGTCTGCCGCCCGCCTGTTGCCACGGTCGTGCTGTCCGCTTGGCCGCCGGATGATACTTGCTGTTGTCCACCGTTGGTAATTGTCGTACTAATTGCTGTGCCCCCAGCGCTCACGACCTGCATGCCGCCGCTGCCCACAGTAGTATTCGTCGCAGTGCCGAACAAGTACTGGGTTACGCCTGAAATGGTGACTGCACCTACTCCGATTGTCTGCGTTCCACCCTCAAGAACGGTAGTATTGCCGGCTGTGTCATACACTAATTGGGTTCCGCTCTGCGTCACGGTCGTATTGGTTGTGCTGCCGCGGTTTTCCTGGATACCGCCGCTGATGGCCGTATCAGTGGCCCGGCCTCCGGTGTCGATATATTGCGTACCGCCGGCGCTGACAGTAGTGCTGGTCACAGTGCCGGATATAACATATTGCTCGCCCCCCGCATTGATGGTGGTGCTGGTTGCAGCGCCTGACCCGCCTGAACCAACATACTGTACTCCGCCGGAGTTGATGGTGGTAGAAGTTGCGCTGCCGCCGGAGACAAGGCTCTGCTTCCCGCCGGAATAAATGGTGGTAACGCTCGCATAATTATTGTTGACAATCTGCTGCCCACCGTTATAGATGTCGGTACCGAATGCAGTCCCGCCATATCTGACTAGCTGAATACCGCCGCTCAGCACGGTACCAGCGGCAATCCCTCCATCAACATACTGAGTGCCGCTGGTCATCACGGTGGTAAGTTCAGCTGCAGTATCCGCATTGATGTACTGTTTACCGCCGGAATACACCTCCGTATAGGCAACATATGTCCCGCTATCATACAACTGCTGTATTCCGCCGTTATAAATATAAGTCCAGCCTGCATCTCCTCCAAATTCCAGTTGCTGTAACCCCCCGGAAATATAAGTGTATGCTGCATACCCATATACAAACTGACGACCGCCGGATATATAATTATACATTCCGCGAGCACCGCTGTTAACTTGCATCTCTCCACCGGAATTTATTGTTGTACTAGTGGCAGTGTCAGGGCTTGTTACTTTCAACACGCTGCCGCTATTCACCACTACATTGCTGCAATCTGCAGCATAGGCGGTTGTGAAGAATAACCGGTCAAGGACTTGCCCGGCACGATTGAAGCTGGTCGCCATATTCTCATCAAGCGTTCCAGGCAGATATGGAGGAATGTCCCGCACTGCCTCGGCTATCGGCAACATCACTGGTGCCATGCTGGTAACGCCGTTTGCGGTGGCCATAAGAATAGCCATCGTTTTCTCCTGGGGCTTTCTTTTCCTTGCCACTATAATTTCTTCCTCCTTCTTGGTTTGAAATTATGGTCGGCCATGAGCCGGTCGATAACGGCACAGACCTTTTCGGCATTGATGAAGCGGGTGCACTCGAACTGACGGTCGGTGTTCTTGTGACGCGGACACCAGGCAAAATCATAATGGTCAAATTCAATACTGCTGTCGGAAAAACAGCCGTTGCACACATGGTAGTTAATTACCCGGTATGGCGTATAAAATTCGGTTAGCGGCAGGCTGAAACCGCTGATCATCACAACCGGCTTTCCCACCGCCCAGGCCAACCAGGAGAGCCCGCTGCTCAGGCCAACGAAGAAATCAGCGTGAAACAGCAGGTCGGCTCTTTCCTGCAGCGGCAATGCGCCGGTGAAATCCTCAGCGCCGTAAGGAATGGTATTCCAGCGGCTGCCGGAGCCGTGGCAAATTTCCTTGTCAATACAAAGAACCCGGTATCCTTTGGCTTTAAGGTGTTTTATCACGTCCAGCCAGCCGGTGCCGTTATTCCAGTATTTGGCCTGGCTGGTAGCCTGGGTGGCAATACAGACATACGGCTCTGCTATCGGCGAATCCAGGTTTTGCGGCACAATTTTGGGCCGGATCTCTACCGGGTCCAGTCCCAGAAGATAAAAATTGTTTTTTGCAGCCCAACGATCCGCCAGTCAACAGGCTGGTGCACGCGGTCGTCGCACGGGAAAAATATCCCCATGTAGTAAGAAGCGTAGATGTCGTCCGGACGCTCCTCCGGGCCGATAAAGTTCAGGTCCGGGTAAGCCGGTTTGAATAGCTCGGCCAGTTCCGGCGCCATAGCGCAATATACCTTACAGTTGTGCTTATACTTGAACACTTGGGCATAGGGAAACCAGGCTATGATATCGCCGAGTGTGCCGACAGGGAATTTGATCAGAACTTTTTTCCGCTTCAAGTCTAGGTCATGACTTAGAATGATTTGGTCATTCCGGTATATCTCCAGGCGAAAGTTTACATAGTATTTCTTGGTACTGGTAACAAGAACATTAGAAGCTTTTGCATCATAGAGGGTTAGAAAGCAGTCGTTGTCGATGATCTTTACCCGCCAATCACCTTCCGGCACATTGATTCTCGCGCCATAATTAAAGTCAAATTCCAGCCCAACTATATCCGTTTTGCAGGTAAGCGGTCCGGCATAAAAGGTAATATAAGGCTTTTTTTCCATGGTAGAGGTTTGTTCCTTTTCTTGCAGCTGATCCATTGCTTGACTTCCTTTCAATATAATCGTTAACTTCACTCCGGTCAGCCGAGACCTGCTCCTCGATGATCTGCCCGGCACTTTGTCAACGATCGGCCGGGTGGCGCAGCGCCAATTCATTGTTCCTACGTTTCATTTCACGGCGATTTCCATGATCTCGCCGATATCGATTGACAGTCCCCCCGGCCAGTAAACCGATTCGCCGTCGGTTTTCGCTGCACGGAATACCGCCTTGTCCCTAAGTTCGGAAAAACGTACGGTGAATAGTTTTCTTTTTAGGTCGATAGTTACCTCATTATTGTTGTCCAGGCGGACGGTCAGACAATAATTGTCGCCGGGGATTACCGCCGCGATTTTCCCCATAGAATCACCTCCCGGTCAGGTAGTCTTTTATAGATTTCCATTATGGCATAAAAAGTCCAGCTTGACTTAAGCTTAAAGCAAGCCGGACTTAAAAAAAACTATCCGAACGGATATATTTCATTGGTCAGAAAGTAAAATTAATTTTTTATCAATACAAGTATAGCACGGCTTACGCTATAGCCCAAAAATCAGCGCAAACCGTCAATCGGCTTTATGCTCAAGCATCACTCTGGTCAGTGCGGCCCGATTGCTGACGCCTAATTTCTTGTATGCGCTGTGCAGCGCTTTTTTGGCAGTGACTTCGGCAATATTCAGTGTTTTTCCGACCGCCTTATCCGACAATCCTGCCGCGACAAGCTCGGCAACTTCCGCTTCCCGCTCGGTGAGCCGGAGCCTGTCGGCGTCACTGCTCAGTTTCGCTGCAATAACGCGCCACTTTTCGGCCACCGGCGGGTAAATCTCGCGGATTTTGGCGATTAAGTCCGGCTGAGGAGCGGCTGTTTGCAGCACGACAAGCAATGCGGCGATATATTCGCCATTTTCCACAAACGGCATAATAACCCCGTCCGGGGACGCAAGATCAATGGCTCGGCGCAATGAGTCCAGTGCCTCCTGCTGTCGGCTGATGCGCGCAAGAGCGGCCGACTTACAGATATATATGTACACCTGAGCCAGCAAGCTAGCTGAAGCTTCCGCGTCGGCGATGAGCTGACCGGCAATGCCGGCCAGTTCCCGGTAGCGTCCTGCAATCAGAAGGGCTTTGGCCCTAATTATATGACAAAATGCGTGGCATTGCCGGTAAAGGTTGTCCGGCAATTCTCCCGCGGTCAGCCAGGCCGGGATTCGCTCCCCTCGATTCAGACAAGCGAAAACAAAGCCCTCGCAGAGGTCAAAAGTATGCAGATACATAAATAGCTCCTGCTGCTTAACGATTTCCCGTGCCTTCCGCAGACTGCGCTGTACATAATCCCAATCGCCACGGACGAGGGACAGACGAATTTTGAGAAAGATTACACCCAAGGTAATTGAGGGCTGCTGCTTGGCCTTGGCGATGTGCAGAGCCTGATGGACGGCAATTTCCGCGTTATCGAAATCGCCAAGACAGTAATGGTATTCGGCTGCCATTACATATTCCCCGCCGGCGCCGTGGTCCCTTGCCAGGCGAAAGTAACTGGGAGCACCTTCGATGACCGCCCTGACTGTGTCCGCGAGTTTCCCGCTCTGGCGGTAATATAGGTACAGCACCGACGGTGATCCCATTGTCCACGACCCCCTGGTGTCGACAAAGTCCAGAGGCCCCTGCAGCAACTGCCAAGCCTTTTTGTAATGCCCGACCGCGGCATCGATGTCGTTGAAAACGGCATAGCCCTTCAGCATTTCCAGCGTGGCCTGCAGTTGCCGACGGTAGTGGTCGTCCAGTCCGGGTGCAGTCGCTATCTGGTCGATCACCTCCCGGCACTGAGCAGCGAACATTGCCGGCTCGTTGGAGACTAAGAAATCGTAGGCAAAGGTCAACCCGGCACCCGGATGCCGTGCCTTAATCTCGCGCGGGCATTCGCGAAAATAAGCAAAACGGACGCCCTTGGGCTGGCGGGCGTAAAGAAAATACCGGGCGTCGTCAATGGTAACCAGCAGGTTCTCGAAATCCGCAGCCCGGTAGAAATAATCCATGGCGCGGTTATAGTCACCCACGCTTCTATACCATTCGCCTGCCATTCGCCATGAGGCCCGGCGTCTTTCCTTATCCTGCTGATCAAAAATCCGCCGTAAGAAATCGGTCAGGATGTTATGCAAGCTATAGCTATGACTGGCATAATCGAAGGTAATAAAAGTGTTTTCTGCTGTAAGCCGGGCCAGCATCTCGGCCGCGTTGCCGTTCCGCCACATATGCTCAGCCTGAGGCAGGGAAAAAGAGTCCAAAATGCATATGGCCGCAAGAAATTCCTTCATTTCCGCCGGACATGGCTGGTAGATGACCTTGTCGATCAGTTCACGAAGGCTGGCGGGCTGTTGCTCGATCCGCCCGGTCTGCCGGTAAGCGAGGATGCAAAGGTAGACGGCACTAATCCAGCCCTCAGTATAAGAACGAAGAAACGCTGCTTCCCCTGGCTTCAGCCTGACGCCGCACAGCTCACAATATTCGGCGATCTCAGCGTCGGTGAGCTCGAAATGCTGTCTGTCCAGCAGCAGACAATACCCTTTAAGCGCCAGTTCGGTCATGTTTTCGCCGAACCTGCGGCGGGACACGATCACAAGATGCAAACCGGGAATATCCGCCTGGATCAGTCGCTGGAAAAACTGATCGATAGCCACGGAAGACAACAGATGGTAGTCGTCGATGACGATGACCGTGGGTGGGGGAAACTTCACGGCGCCGATTAGTTCGACGGCTTCTTCCCGTAGCAGGCTGTCACCAGGCACGCCCATTCCGGCCAGGCTCCGGCCGCAAACCGGGTCGAGTCTGCCGAGCAGGCGACTGAAGCCGCTCCAAAAAGCAGCAGTCGAGGAATCGAACACCGTCTGCCACAGTACCTGGGCTTGACAATTCTTCAAAAACTCCCGTACCGCGGTGGTCTTGCCGTAGCCCATCGGCGCTTGCACAACCGTCAGCGGATAATTCCAGATTCCCTGCAGAAACTGTCTGAGTGATTTGCGGGTATAGAGTTGTTTAACATCATTGGGCAACATAGTGAAACCCCGGAGGTTAAACTTCCTCGTTAATTTTAAAAATATTTTACCACAAATTTCAATTTTTCTCACCTGTCCCCGTTGGATGTCAAAGTGACGGGGGCACACATATAAATTGACAGAGTTGCATGCCCGGGAGCAACTCTGTCAATAATATATCTTTCTTACAAGCCCAACACATTATCAAAATATTGATTAGCATTTTGAATATATATTTCGTCTGGCAAGAACTGCTGCGCCAGCGCTTGCTGCGTTTTCGACGAGAGGGCCTGACCCAGGGCGATTTCGCGGCCGGCCCTGTTGAGCCATTGAAGATAAGATTTAACCTGTGGCAGGTCCAATGCTAGCAATCTACCTTGTGATGCATAAATTTCTCCTAATAGCTCGGTCTGCATATTCAATGCCACACGCTGCACCCAGTGCGATAGCGCCTGGAAATGCGAACGCTCCGGGAAACCGCAATTAGACAGCATTAACAGCCGGGGAGTTTTTTCTTTCGCGTTTTTCCAGTGACGTGACTCGCCATTAGCCACTTTGCTGAAGTGGGGATCGCCTTTGACAACCAACCGGTCCATGAATACCTTCAGCATGCCGGAAATAGTATCAATATACAACGGACTGGCTAAAGCCAGCACATCAGTCCCCTCGGCCTCAGTCAGGATAGACTTCATGTCGTCGTCGATGATACAGCTCCCCGGTGTCTTCAGCCAACAGGAAAAACAACCACGGCAATATCGAATCTCTTTTTCCGCCAAAAATATATTTAACGTTTCGGCGCCTGCTGCCTGTGCTCCCTGTAAA
>JALHDB010000030.1 GCA_022840825.1 Negativicutes bacterium
TATTGTACAGGATTCGGCCGACAGCGTATTAAGCGGGTCATTAGGCCGGGCGGCGGGGGAAACAGTAGTCGGCGGGCCGTATGCCATCGATCAAGGCAGTTTGACCTTGGCAGGAGAAAACCCGAACTACAACCTGCACTTTGATGCCAATGATGCCAAACTTACAATTGATCCGAAAACACTGACCATCATTGCTGACAGTAAGAGCAAGATTTACGGGAATGCCGATCCGAGCTTGACCTATCAGGTAACCGGTTTGGTCGTCAATGCTAATTTGGGAATCAACGACACGCAAGCTAGCGTATTGAGCGGCGGACTCAGCCGTGCGGCCGGAGAGACGGTAGTGGACGGACCGTATGCCATTGGGCAGGGTGATTTAGCGGCCAATGACAACTACACCATCAGCTATACCGGGTCTAATCTTACCATCGCAGCTCGGCCGATAACTGTTAATGCCATTAATACCGGCAAAACTTACGGCACCGCCGATCCGCTTCTAAGCTACAGCTTAGCCGGCGGCAGTACTTTGGCTGCCTGGGATAGCAATGGCGGAACACTAGGGCGCAACGCAGGAGAAAACGCGGGAAATTACAATTTTAATGCCGGTTTGATGACCATAATCAAAGTTGCGGACGGTACGGATAGTAAGAGCAATTACACAATAACCATTAGCCCGAGTCAATTTACTATCGATAAAGCGGCATTAATGATCACGGCCGACGATAAGAGCCGGATCTATGGTGAAGCCAATCCGGTATTTAGTGCCAGCTATGACGGACTGGTCAATGGGGACAGCGCAGGCGTGGTAAGCGGACTAAATCTGGCTACAACTGCGAATAATACCAGCAGCGTTGGCCATTATGCCATCACGGCCGGCGGAGCCAGTGCCGACAACTATACCATCAGCTATACAGCCGGTGATTTGACGATTAACCAGCGGCCGACGACAGTAACAGTTGATGCCGGGCAGCATAAGATCTATGGGAACAGCGACCCCGCGTCATTCACCTATACGGCCACGAATTTGGTCAACAGCGATAGTTTCAGCGGGGCGTTAAGCCGGGACAGCGGAGAAAATGCCGGCAGCTAT
>JALHDB010000009.1 GCA_022840825.1 Negativicutes bacterium
CAGCCGCTAAATCCATTAAACTGGATAAAGTACGCGCAGGTATGCCTGTTCCAATGCATCCGGGCGCGGAAAAATATCTGAAAGAAATTGGTAAATAATCTTTTTGTCATAGTCTTTGGTGCTGTTCCTTCGTTGCAGCTATGGCAGAAAAAGAAAGCTGCAGTAATCTAATCCTGCTTACTCTCTGAACCGACACACTTACCGGTGTAGCATCAGGTAATATCTGATATAAAGGTATTATCTGCTTATCATAGCTAAGTATGTGTCGGCCTTTTTTTGATATACTGTATGTTAACTGGGGCATCACTTGATTTAAATCATAGTACACTACCCAGCCGTCTTCCATTTTGCTTTTTCCCAGCGATACCGACGGTACACCCGCACCGAAAGTTTTAAACCGGGTCCGATCCATAATCAGTTTATTATGTTCAACTCGGAAGATTTCTTCCCAAGGAAGCAATTCTACCGAATGGGTCCAGCCAATAGTAAGTTCGTCCCGCGCTCCCATGGCCTTAACAAAAACTACTTGACCATTATTAAGATCCTCCAACAAAATGCAAGATAGCGGCCGGAGTGACCAGATTGATGCGCTAATAACCATAATGGCAATAATTAAATTCTTTATTTTCATTAAGCAACACTCCAGAAAGATAGTGAACTCGTTTCAGCAAAGCTGAAACATCGGGGGCTCAGGTGGAGAGTCAACTCCACCTGAGCTGACGCCGCCTATAGAGGCGGTAGTCTTAACTCGCTGAATAAGATAAATCTTTTAACACTACTCGCCGGAAATCCTGCAAATTTTTATCCAAGCTTAGGTTGTCATGCAAACGTTTACGCTTCGCTACCAATAAAAAAGATTGGCAAAAATCTCATTACCGATAGTTGCCAATCTTTTTTTATTGCTATTTTTCTTGATTAATACTCCCTGCTATCAATATTTTCAGCAATTATCGGCAAACTTACTGTTTTGTTTGTTTGAGAGATCCCGGGCCGTCTTGGGCTATGGCTACCTGTGCTTCAGTAAAAGTTTTCATATCATTCAACACATGTAACGAGGCATCAATAAGCGACATCCCCAATGCGGCTCCTATTCCCTGACCAACGCCTAAATCCAAATGCAGGTAAGCAGGAATAGCTATCTGATCAAGAATGTATTTATGTACAGGGTCCGGCGAAAAATGAGACCCCACCAAAAAATCCCTTACATTAGGCGCTAATTTTACGGCTATCAGCGCTGCAAGGCTTGTTGTGGAATCGTCTAATACCACTGCAGCTCTGTCTAACGCTGCGCCCAATATTATGCCAACCAAAACTGCAAGATGAAATTCTTTTAACTGACATAATGTTTCTAACGGATTTTTCCTATTACAGCATTCAAGAATTATTCTACAGTCAACGGAATTTACTACATCTGTTCCCAATCCGATAATGCGGGACCCTTGGGCAATCTCCCGCCGCGCAGTATCTATCCCTGCTGTAATTAAGCGTATTGCCTGTTCACTGTTCATTATACTCCCATTATTTATTTCTGTTTGATCAACTAAGCTATTTATATCAACCGTTACTAATTTAGCAGCAATATGGTCGGCGAAAACCTCCAGCGCGGTCATTTCAATCGCTTTTCTTATATCATCAGTCACAAGCACGAGACTTTTCGGCAAATTATTGGGGCGGACTTCTCTTGTAATGCCTGCTATTTGGCAAGCCAATTGTTCAAAAGCGTGCAAGCTGCCAAGCGGCTTGGTAAGATTATCAAGTCTACACTGACATTTCTCCATCGAGTCATTATCTAACGGCTTAATTTGGCAAATAATATTATCTAACACCGTAGCCCTCCTTTGGCAACGAGCAAGCCGCTCGCAATAATTCGCCATTAACAGCTTCCATCTTATTTAGCATCTTAACCGATACTTCTAACATATTAATTACAATTGAAGCTCCAATAGCCTCGCCTAGTCTTACTCCCATATCCAGGCAAGCTTCCAAATCTAAATACTTTAAAGCAATAATATGGGCAGGTTCAGCAGATAAATGGGAAGCTAAAATATATTCTTTGCTTAACGGTTGTATAGCGTTGGCAATCATTGCCGCTGCCGTAGTATTTAAACCGTCAACAACAACTGCACTTTTATTAGCCGCTGCACCGAGAACGACTCCAGCCAACGCCCCTAACTCAAACCCTCCGACTTTAGCCAATACGTCAATGCCATCCGCAGCATTAGGCTTATTTACGGCCAATGCTCTACGGACTGCATCTATTTTAACTTTTAAACGCCCATCTGATATTCCTGTTCCCCGTCCGGTAACTTGTTCAGGTGATGATCCGGTAAATGCAGCAACCATTGCAGCACTAGCTGTTGTATTGCCTATTCCCATCTCCCCTAAACTAAAGCAATTATATCCTTGATTAACACGATCATTGACAATTTCAATTCCGGTTTCAATTGCTTTTACTGCCTGCTCGCGGGTCATTGCCGGTCCTTGAGTAAAATCTTGCGTTCCATAGGCTATTTTTCGCTGCCATATCCCGGCAACATTTGATAAATCACCGGCAACGCCCATATCTACTACCACCATATCAGACCCGCAAAAATTCGCAAAAGCATTTGCGCTTCCTCCTTTGGATACAAGAAAATTGGCAGTCATCTGCCTGGTAGTTTCAATTGGATATGCGCTTATACCCTGACAGGCTACACCATGATCAGCCGAAGCTATTATCATGCAACTTGATGGCAGCGGAGGATTGGGCTTTCTTAGTATGCCGGCATACCGTCCTAGCATATTTTCCAGTTTGCCGAGACTCCTGCGAGGCTTGATAAAATTGTCCAGTCGGTCTTTTACCTGCTGTATTACTTCTTTATCAGGTTCATAAATTTTTGCTAAAGTTTCTTGTAATATATTCATTATTACCTCCATAATTATTATTCCGGTATTAACTTGCATGAGTCTGATTATCGAATGAATAAACTCGTTTCGGCAAAGCTAATGCCGCCTATAAAGACGGGATGTTAACTCTCTGAACATAATAAAAAAAGAAGGCGTTTTTTGATAATCTCAAAAAGCCTTCTTTTCCATGAAGGATTATAAACCGTTGTTAAGGCAGGTCTCCTGGCTCCCGACTCATCAACACATACGCCTTCCCCTTGCGAGTGGCATTGTAAGGTCTTATCGGTACAGTGGCGGGCCCGCGCTTATGCATGAAAGACCATGCTCAGACTTCCCTATTCTCCACCCAAGATGGGCGGCACCTCAACCGGATATTTATTTCTGCTATGATTATAACAGGCAAAATTTGCTTCGTCAACCAGTGCTAATAATCTTAATTCGCTCAGTCATATCCCGTAACTCATTGGAACTTCTGCTCTAACTCTCTTATTTGATTTAGTCCGATCAAAGTATTAAACTCCGGGAATTTTACCATGTTTTCGGAATAATTAATGGTGGAATCATCTCTCCTAAGTGTTTGCAACATATTATTTAATGCTTTAGTTATTGCATACAAACCGGACACGGGATAAATTGCGATTTTATAACCGATCTCCTCTAATTGTTTTCCGCTCAAAAAGGGGGTCTTCCCTTTCTCAACCATATTAGCAATTAACGGTTTCCGGGTAATACTGGCAATCTGCCTCATTTCCGCTTCAGATTGCGGTGCTTCGACGAAAATTATATCCGCACCGGCCTCATCATAAGCTCGTGCCCGATCCAAAGCATCTTCAAAACCATTGACCGCCCGGGCGTCAGTTCTGGCAATTATCAAGAAATCCGGAGACTTACGAGCATATACGGCAGCCTTGATTTTGGCGACCATCTCAGCTTTGCCTATTACTTGTTTGCCTTCCATGTGGCCGCACCGTTTAGGGAAAACTTGATCTTCCAGTTGAATACCGCTTAAATCGGCTTGTTCATATTCTTGGACAGTGCGTACCACATTTAAGACCCCGCCATACCCGTTATCACCATCGGCAATTACCGGCACATTTACTGCCGCAGCCATATTTTTTGCTTGGGTTACCATTTCCGTCATTGTTAATAAGCCAATATCCGGACGACCAATTAAACTTGCGGATACTCCATAACCAGTCATATAAACCACCGGAAAACCGGCCTGTTCAATTAAACGTGCCGACCAGGCATCATACGCTCCGGGAGCACGAATAATTCCAGGGTTGCTTAACAGTTGCCGAAGCTGTTCCTTTTTCATTGTAAAGATCTCCTTTCTTTTGTCAGCATAACTACAAAATGTTTTTATCTTATTCAGCGAGTTAAGACTCCCGCCTCTATAGGTGGCGTCAGTTCAGGTGGAGTTGACTCTCCACCTGAACCCCCGATGTTTCAGCTTTGCTGAAACGAGTTCACTTAGCCGGTAACTTTGCGAAAGTCAATCATTGCTGCTGTTTGCTGATCTTCTTTCGATAATGGTATTGCTATACTCCCTACTATGCAAACAATAATATTTATTAATAAGCCGATAATCCCGGCATGGATACCCATCGGAGCTCTTAATCCCATGAATGTCATCACCGAGGCAACCAAAGCCCCTGACAGCATCCCTAATAACACAGGTTTCTTTCCAAGTCTCTGCCAATATAGGCCAATGAGAAAGGCTGGGGCTACCTGTATTAATATTTCAAACTTTAAAACAAATATTTCGTATAAAGTAGCCGGCGGCTTCCAGGCGACTATCAAAAGTAGCAAAACAATTGCAATCCCGGCCACTTTCCCCCAAAAAACTTTATCTTTTTCTGCTGCCGCAGGGTTTATGAACCTTCCGTAAACATCATTGGAAATAAGTGACGAAAGCGATAAAATGACCGAGTCAGTAGTTGACATAATTGCGCCGACTACACCCGTATATAGTATCATCATCATCCAATAACTTAACACAGATTTATTGGCAATAACATTGGCCATCAAACCAACCAACTTTTCGGACGGTGCTTTTTGCAACCCCGGAAATGCCATAATTCCGATAATACCGATCATAAAAATAACCCCAGTTGTAATAAACGGCATCCAAGTCATCCTGGACAGTGATTTTTTTAAGGCATTTTCGCTATTCGCTGCATAAATGCGTTGAATAGCATGAGGATAAACGGCAGCACCTATACCGACCAACAAATACATGCTAAGCCAATTTATCGAAGTGCTTAATGGCGGCACCCCGATTTTTTTAGGCGCCGTCATCGCAATATATTGTGCAGTTTCAGCAAAGCTACCGACATGTTGCAGTGTCAAAACCAGAAATCCAATAATTCCGATCAATAATGCAATACCGTTAATTGTATCTGCTACAGCAACTCCTTTCATTCCGCCAAACCACTCATATACAAACATTATAACTACTAAAAACAGTACCCCGCATATATAAGGAATAGCGCCTGCTGTCAAACCGGATATTGCGTGACCCATAGCCACTAATTGTTCAAGTAAGTAGTTGGCTAACCCGTAACACATTAGTAATGTTCCTACTAAAGTAACCGATTTGGAATTAAACCGTTTATGCAGCCAATCAGAAGGAGTTACAAAATTATATTTTTTAGCGAAAATGTGCAGCCTTGGTGCGAATAAAAGATATCCAGTAATAACCATTACTAAAAATGGTATTGACTGCAGCCAAGCATAACCTAGCCGGTAAGCTTTAGGGGCATAGCCGATAACAGCATTACCGCTATATTGTGTTGCATACATTGTGAAGAACAGCAAAAAAGCACCAAGTCCTCCGCCGCCAAGATAAAAACTTTTCATATTATCACGAATGTCTCTGCGGGCAGCGGCATAAATGACCATTCCCAGCAAAAACGCCGCATATACTAACAATACCGCTATACCATGCCAGCCAATAAATTGAACTTCACTGTTCATATATCACTCCCTCCCTCATCCTTATCGTCTTTAAGCGCCTCCATATCCCAGCAGTTTTTTACAACATAATTTAAAAACAGTCCCAATGCAATTGAAGCAATTAGCGAAATGAACGCCCAGTAAGGCAGACCTATTATAATTGGATATATCGTTCCCTGGGGAAGATACCACGGAACCCCAATCAAACAGATCACAATAATAACAATCCATATCCACGGATATTGGATTGGCTCTTTATATTTGGGGGCCATAGAGATACCTCCTTAAATTTTTATTTGATGGGTCTGAACATAGGCTACTAGCCCGCCGCAGTCTATAATCGCCTTAATTTCAGGAGGGTACGGAGCAAAGCTATAGGACTGCAGCTTGGTTAAATTTACAATTCTCCCCTGTTCAAAGTCAACAACAACTACGTTGCCTTGTTCGATGTCTTTAATCGCTGCATCAGATTCAACAACCGGCAAGCCTATGTTTATTGCATTTCGAAAAAAGATTCTGGCAAAACTCTGGGCAATTACACAGGCTACTCCGGCCGCTTTAATACTTACCGGTGCATGTTCCCGTGAACTGCCGCAGCCAAAGTTCTTACCGGCAATAAAAATGTCCCCGGCTGTAATTTTGCTGATAAAACCAAGTTGATAGCCTTCCATACATACTTTAGCTAATTCTTGTGGGTCTGAGACACTTAAGTACCGTCCGGGTACAATTGAATCGGTATCAACATTGTCACCAAAAATAAAGGCCTTGCCCATCACCTCACCTCCTGCGGATGAGTAATTTTACCTGTGATTGCTGAAGCTGCCGCTACTAACGGACTAGCCAAATATACTTCTGATGCGGGATGTCCCATGCGGCCGATAAAATTACGATTCGTTGTCGAAACTGCCCGTTCACCTTCGGCCAACACACCCATGTGCCCGCCAAAGCACGGTCCACAGGTCGGTGTTGATACTGCGCAGCCGGCTTCAACAAAAATATCTACCAATCCCTCTTTTATTGCTTGACGGTAAATTGATTGAGTTGCCGGAATAATTATAGTCCGTACATAAGGATGGACTTTCTTCCCTTGCAATAATTTTGCAGCAGCTCTTAGATCTTCCAATCTTCCATTTGTACACGAACCAATAATAGCCTGATCAATACTGATGGTTCCCACTTCACCTACATCCTTTACATTTCCCGGTGAATGGGGCATCGCAATCTGCGGTTCCAGACTACTTACTTCCCATTCAAATATCTCACTGTACTTAGCATCAGCATCGCTTTGATAGAACAATGCTTGCCGATTACAATAGTTGTGTTGGGCAAAATACCTTTCAGTTTCTTGGTCCGGCGGCACAATTCCATTCTTAGCCCCGGCTTCAATGGCCATATTACACATCGTAAATCTACTATCCATTGTCAGTTGCTGAATTGCTTCACCGGTAAATTCCATGGTTTTATATAACGCACCATCTACCCCGATCTTGCCAATGGTATATAAAATCAGATCCTTGCCGGTAACAAAGGGGGACAGCTTTCCTTGATAAGAAAACTTTATACTTGCCGGTATCTTAAACCATAATTTTCCCAAGGCCATCCCTGCCGCCAAATCAGTACTACCTACCCCTGTGGAAAAAGCACCAAGGGCACCGTAAGTACAAGTATGCGAATCACCGCCAATAACCAACTCTCCCGGTGCAATCAGCCCCTGTTCCGGAAGCAAAGCATGTTCAATACCCATTAACCCAACATCATAAAAATGCTTAATTTGTTTATCTCTGGCAAATCTCCGTAATAATCTGCACTGTGCAGCAGCCTTAATATTGGCGTTTGGCGTAAAATGATCCAATACGATATAAATACGTTCCTTGTCAAAAACATTCTGGTAGTTCATTTTTTCATATTCAATTATAGCTAATGGTCCACTGATGTCATTGAACATTACGCCGTCTAATTTTGCCGTTACCAATTCTCCGGCTTCAACGTATCTTTTACCCGCATGAAAGGCCAAGATCTTTTCAGTTATTGTCATGCCCATTTTTCTTCCCTCCTTTGACGTACAAAATACTTGTTAGCCGGCAATTGCATAATCCCCTCAGATCATATCACTGGTAACCACTCCTCTCGCAAGCCAAGTATTCTAACTTCAAAGCATAAATCGTGCCAAAAAAAACAAACAAAGTTTCTCAGGAAAATTCAACGAAAATCAGCGTTTGAATACCGATTGTTTCAGCATTCCTTTCAACACCGTTTCAAAACCGTTTTCCTGTTCCACTTTGTTTTATCCGTTCCCTAGGACTTGATACATGCTGCCTTTTTAACGATAATTTTTTTCAGGCTATATCTTACTCTTTTTTTAAACGCCTCCATAATGTTGTCCGGCTGATACCGGCATTCTTGGCTGCCTTGGTCTTATTGCCCCCGGCTTCTTCAATTGCCTTGAACAATAAATCACTTTCCTTGTCGATCTTATCTTGGTCTTCGTTGGCTAAAACAATGGAAAGCAATGAATCAACGGCAACTTCTTGTTTATATAATACGGCAACTCTTTCTAAGATATTGCGTAATTCCCGTACATTACCAGGCCATTGGTAATTTTGCAGCAGCGAGTGCCGGGAAATTTCCTGCATAATATGCTGCGGTAAATCTTTGCGAATCTCTTTTAATAGCTCCATACTGAGCAACGGAATATCTTCTTTCCGTTTACGCAATGGCGGTAATACTATTTTTAGGACACTAAGCCGATAATATAAGTCTTCCCGAAAAACCCCCTGCTGCACTAAGTCCCAAAGAACCTTATTAGTTGCTGCAATCACCCGGATATTAACAGGAACTATTCGCTCGCCGCCAATTCTCAATACTTCATGTGTCTCTAATACTCTCAGCAGTCTGGATTGAATGGCCATTGGTATTTCCCCAATCTCATCAAGAAAAATAGTACCGCCATGGGCCAGTTCGAACAGACCGGGCTTACCCCCTTTTTTGGCGCCTGTAAAAGCCCCTTCTTCGTAGCCGAACAATTCACTCTCTAGCAGATTTTGCGGTAAAGCAGCGCAGTTAATCGCAACAAACGGGCGTTTTGACCGGGCGCTTTCGTTATGTATACTTTGCGCAAAAAGTTCTTTGCCGCTGCCGGTTTCGCCCCGTATTAGGATTGTTGAAGCACTTTTTGCAAATTGGGCGGCTTCTTTTTTTACCTGGGAAATCACTTCGCTTTTTCCAACGATATCGTTAAAAGTTATCTTGGCCAGAAAGCCTTTATGATAGAGCCTTTCTCTTATTTTTTCTTCAGCCTCCTGAATCGTCCCAATGTCTTGAAACAAGGCAATAGATCCCGTAACTTCGCCGTTAATAATAATTGGAACACGGTTGGTAAGTATTTTGATATCACCAATCAGTTGAATTTGGTTTAATTCCGATTGGCGCGTTTTCATAATAATATGCATTCTGGTTCCCGGTAATACTTGGGTGATATGGCGTCCTAAAGCAAACTGACGAGTGATACCGGTAATCTTTTCAGCGCTGGGATTAAAAACTGTAACAAAGCCGTGTTTATCAGTTGCGATGATACCTCCATAAGCAAAATTCAAGATCGTTTGAAGTTCTTCGGCTCTTTTGGCCTCAGATTTTCTGGTAAGATCCACTTGAATTGCCGTATCTAGGGCCCGAACAATTCCGTCCTGTGAATAAATAAAAAAGCCGTTCATTCCTTTTTGCCGGGCTTTTTCTATAACAAGGCTGCTCCCGATAACAGTCGTAATTCCTTCGACTGATAAGCGTTCTAAAACAATATCAATTTCGTCAGTATCACAGTAGGTAACTTGTTTTAATTCAACCGTAATTGTTGCCAATACTTCATCCAAATACGGCAGTTTATCCATATAGGTAATAATCGCAACCTTTGTTGCTGTCTTTTGTGCTCTTTCAATTGCCAGCAAGATATCGAAACCGGTTACTACGATTTCTACAAACGGTGTGTTTAAATGTTTAACTAAGAATCTGGCATTACCGCCTGCTGAAATAAAAACGTCTACCGCACCCTGCTGTTCCAATAATTTGGCCATAGATAATGCTTCGTCAAAAATTGCATTATAAATTTGAATATTTACTTCCGGTGGGGCAACATATGCAATTCCGCTGATTAACGATGATAACCCGCTGTAACTCATAATTGCAATATTTACACTCATTAATGTTCCCCCCAGAATAGTTTATCTTATTCAGCGAGTTAAGATTCCCGCCTCTATAGGCGGCGTCAGCTCAGGTGGAGTTGACTCTCCACCTGAGCCCCCGATGTTTCAGCTTTGCTGAAACGAGTTCGCTACCATTCATCGGTTATAAAGCATTAAAAAGTCCACCATCTGCAAAGTATAAATTATCAAGACAATTGAAATCGGAATTAACATAGTTAATAATTATCCGTCCAGATCTTGCAATAGTTTTTTAGCTGCTGCAGCTAACAGCATCGTATCACTTGCAATAGTTAGTATAGAAACCCCTGTATTTTCCCACATTTTGGCATTTTCGCTATTTAAGCAAAACATCGCCACCGGTTTTTTTGCCATTGTTGCCCGGGAAATAATTCTCTCCACCGTTCCACGGAATTCAGGATGATCAAATTGACCGGTTAACCCCATCGACTGTGACAAATCAACTGGTCCGATAAAAATGGCATCTACCTCTGTTACCCCAAGGATCTCGTCTAAATTATCAACTGCTTCCACTTCTTCTACTTGAATCATAATAAAAATATTTTTGTTGGCATTCACAACATATTTTTCAGTCGGCGCAAATCCATATTTAGCTGCTCTTACAATTCCCGCTATTCCCCGTTCGCCGGTCGGACCATATTTAGCTGCACGCACAACTGCTTGAGCTTCGGCAGCCGTGTTTACTCTGGGCACCAGTATTCCTTTAGCTCCTACATCCAATGCTTGCAAAATCAATGCCGGATCATTTGCCCGTACTCTGACAACCGGCTCGATACCGGCAACTTCGGCGGCTCTTACCAAGTTCACGACCTCTGTCGAAGTATTAGGGGTGTGTTCCGTATCAATTAAAACGAAGTCAAACCCAGCATACCCAAGTATTTCTACACATGCCGGCTCCCTGGTAAAAATAAAACTACCCTTTACGGTTCGGCCTTGATACAACAGTTGTTTTATTTTGTTGTCTGACAAGCCCATAAATTCACCATCTTCCTTTATATATTTTGTCTTACTCAGCGAGTTAAGACTCCAGCCTCTATAGGCGGCGTCAGCTCAGGTGGAGTTGGCTCTCCACCTGAGCCCCCGATGTTTCAGCTTTGCTGAAACGAGTTCACTACTGATTAATGACCCTAACGGCCTTAACAGCAAAGCTAGCCATAATAGCCGGTAAAAACCGGCTAACGATAATAGAGCGGTTCATTTCTCTTTTTGTAATTATAAGTAGTTGATCATCGACCCTACGTAATGAGACTAACGAGTTTATATACTTCTCAAAATTTTGTGGGCCCAATGCATTTTTCAGCGATTCTAAAGCCGGTAACAGTTGCGGCGCTTCTGTTGCCAACCGTTTATCCAGCGGAATAAATGGGATTGAATATCTAGTTTCCATAGATGTTTTAACACCTCACTGTTTCAAATTACTTGCCACTTAGCTGCCATAAAATCAATGCTTTTTATTCTTTTCTTCTCGTCATACATTTTTATGTCGGCTTCCTTAATAATATCATCAATTGCTGCCACACCTTTTCAGCTTGCTCAACTGTCGCACCCGGCATACACACAAGAATCTCATCACCGCCCAGACGAATTACAAATAATGCTGGAAGTCCCATTAAAACCGATGATCCGGTTTGGCTTGCTGATCTTTGATAATCAGGAAATAATATTAGTCTCTTTTGGATTTCTAGCAAAGCTTCTTCATCTTTAATGCAAATCTGGCATTGTTTATTTCGCTGTATTGGTAAAAGAAACTAACAATTTTTGCAGCAAAATAATAAACAAAAACCATTTGGTAATAGAAAAATTCGTCGAGAGAAAGTTTTGTCTCGCTTTTACTATGCATAGATATCAACCTTCCAACATCTTCATTTGCTTTAGTTAAATTGATGTATTCAGCAGGCAAGCCACAAATCCTGTATGCTTTATCCAGCAAATATCATTTTTTACTGCTAAAGGATAATGCAAAATAAAAACGAACATTGATACAATATACATTTTGCGGAGTTGATTTTACATGAGCCGAAAATTATTGAGTCAACGGCACCCCTTATTATATTTTTTGGCAGTTTGGTTAAAACGATTTCAACGTTTTATTAGTTGGTACTTCGGCTCTAAAAAATTTGCCGCAACCATCACCAAAGACCGTCTTTACCCCTATCGAATCAAAAAACACCAATCGGTTCTAATTAGAAAACTCGGTGACAGCGAAATGTATCTTCAATATAATAAAATTACTAATTTGAAAATTGCCATAGCAAGAATCAATGGAATAATAATAAAACCAGGCGAAACATTTTCCTTTTGCAAGCTGGTCGGGTTGCCGACCAAAAGCAAAGGGTACCTCCCCGGAATGGAACTTTCTTGTGGCAAAGCCCGGCCCGGTACCGGCGGAGGGCTGTGTCAAATTTCAAACCTAATCCACTGGCTAGTAATACATAGCCCGCTCACAATTGTTGAAAGACATCATCATAGTTTTGATCCTTTTCCTGATGACGGCAGAGTACTCCCTTTCGGCAGCGGCGCAACAATTTTTTATAATTATCTCGATTTTCAGTTTTCTAATAACACCCCATACACTTTTCAAATCAACCTTTGGTTGTCAGCCAAATGCCTAGAGGGTGAATTGCGGATAAGTGAAGAGTTAGATTATAGTTATCATATTTACGAAAAAAATCATCGTTTTCTAAAAATAGGCGAAAAATATTATCGTCAGAACGAAATCTGGCGTAATAAAATTGACAAGAAATCAACCGGACAAATCTTGGCAAGTGAATTACTAATTAAAAATCATGCCGAAGTAAAATATATCCCAGCAAACTATCGGCAGAATTAATGCTCTGCCGGTTTAAATTATTCTAGGCCGACCAATATATTCTTTTAGGAGGAAACTATGTATTTTGACACTGCCGAAGGCTCTGTTTTTCGACCGCCTAGCGAGGCAAACAGCTTAATAATCCGAGTTACTATTGGGTGCTCTCATAATCGCTGTACTTATTGCAACATGTACCGTGATGTTGCTTTTCGGATTCGTCCAATGGACGAAATCATGCAGCAAATAAATCGGGCAAAACCATATAGCAATTATGTCCGCCGTATTTTTTTGGCCGATGGCAATGCTTTAGTCCTTAAAACTGACACCTTGATTCAAATTATTAATGTCTTGCAGCAGAGCTTCCCCCGCTTGCAGAGAATTGCTTGCTATGCCGGACCACAAGATATTCTAAGAAAAAGTTTGGCTGAGCTTAAACAGCTCCGTGAAGCCGGGCTTAAGCTGGTGTACTATGGTATGGAGTCTGGCGACGATTCGGTATTAACACACGTTTGCAAAGGTGTTAGCGGCCAACAGTCAATTGAAGCCGGGCAAAAAATTGTAGCGTCCGGTATTAAACTCTCCTTAATGATTATTCTCGGCTTAGCAGGTAAAAGCGGCTCAAGCCGGCATGCCTATAACACTGCACAAGCTATAAATGCTATTAATCCCAATATGTTAAGCGCCCTAACCCTAATGTTATACCGGGGCAGTGAATTGCTGGAAGAATATGAACGGGGGAAATTCGAAATATTATCACCGGCCGAAATTATGAACGAACTATACGAAATAATCGCCAATATCAAATTATCACCTGAATATCATTGTCTGTTTCGCAGCAATCATATCTCCAACCACGTTTCATTTGCCGCCACTCTCCCCAAAGATAAACAAAAACTGCTGGAGCAAATCCAGCAGTCTGCCAGTGAACTGTCACAATTGAAACATTGGGACCCGTATAACAATGTTGAAGGTTAACAATAAATTTATCTTATTCAGCAAGTTAAGAATCCCGCCTCTATAGGCGGCGTCAGTTCAGGCGACTCTCCACCTAAGCACCCGATGTTTCAGCTTTGCTGAAACGAGTTCACTGACCTAATCAAACCGGTAGTTTTGCGCTGTGTATCATATCGCAAAACTATAGTAAAAAACTCTTACCGCTGCTTGTTGGCTTTTTGCCGTTCTTTCTCAATTACAATTTTTTTCACAAATGCAAACTTAAGTAACAAATCTATAAATGGAATGCCAAGGATTTGCTTGTTAGCCTGTTTTTCAGTCTGGGTCTTAATCCTTCCTTGCGTAGCCAGTTCTCTTCCGGCTTGCACATAAGCATTCACCACAGCTTGAATTTCCGGCTTTTGCTTATCAATCCCATTCGTCTTAACATCCTCTAGCATCCCAACTGTTTTTCGTACTAATGTACCCACAATTGGCGCATCTAAAAATTTTGAAAATGTTCGAAAATATGACAATACATTTTTAGTTGTTTCATTCTCTACATTACCACAGCAAGTTAATACTACAAAAGGCTTGGAACATATCTGCTTATCAACTCTATGCAGAAAAAGTCCGCTGTCCGTTAAACACATTTCTCCGGATGTACTGGTACTGTTAAAGCGATCGAGTAAAATTTTCATTATTCCGGAGATAGTAAAAATATATACCGGTGTAGCATATATCAAAATATCGGCTGCTCTCATTTTAGCAAAAATTTCTTGCACATCGTCCTCATGTTCATAAATACAATGGCCGCGATTAGCTTCTGTTGTACATATTCCGCACCCCGTACAAGGGTTGATTTTCTTATTAATAAGCGCAACTGTTTCAAACTCCGAGCCTTCCTGCACGGCACCTTCCGCAATTTTATTCAATAGCCATTGTGTTAAGCCTGCTTCGCCACGATGACTACCGTTAAGCGCCAGTATTTTCATCTTCTCCCGCCTTTCCCAATCATTGCACAAACGCCGTTACCGTCTTATTCATATTCTAGTCTGTCAGTTTTATTGTTGCAAGTGTTTCACATATTTTCACGCCTTTAATAATGATCAGCCGGTTTAAGAATTATTATGTACATGTAATCTTATTAGCTGCGCAGTAAAGCTTAAAAGGAAATCGATAATTTACAGAGAATTTGTAAATAAATCAGCTTAATATGTCTTTAGTCTATAATGAAGGGAGTTCTAATTATGGCAACTGTACAGACAAAGTATCTTGGCCAACTTCGTACAGAATCAGTACATCTTCAATCAGGAAACACATTAATAACCGATGCCCCTACCGATAATCAAGGCCGGGGGGAAGCATTCTCACCAACAGACCTCATGGCTACTGCTTACGGGTGCTGCGTATTAACAATTATGGGTATTGCCGCTCAAACCCATGGCTTTAATATTGACGGCGCCCTGGTCAGCACAACCAAAGTAATGGGCACTAATCCGCGCCGAATTACTGAATTAATTACGGAAATTACATTTCCCCATAACAATTACAGCGCCAAAGAAAAAAAGATTCTTGAACTTTCCGCCAAAGAATGTCCTGTATATAACAGCCTCCATCCCGATATCAAGAAGAATGTAGTCTTTAAGTATACTTCCTGATACCAAAGACCTGCAAGCTAAACTTGCAGGTCTTTTTATAACACGTCATATTGAAGAATATGACATATATAGCGCTGATCCCCACATAAAAACCGCGGATACCTTGTTAATTAATACGATTCCATCTGCAAATCTTCGTTGTCTGCCAAACAGCCGCCCCAGCCCGGCCAGAGAGAAAAACCATATCCATGAAACTAAAATACATGCTAACGTAAATAACAACCTGTCACTGCCTTGATAGTTCACTGAACTCGTTCCGATTACGCCGATTGTATCCAACACAGCATGAGGATTCAGCAGAGAAACCGTTGCAGCAAAAACTATTTGCTGCTTTGTTGTAAATATTTGGGACGAAACATCACTCTGTTGAACTGAACCGCTGTTCCATGACAACCATCCCATGTAGAACAAAAATACAGATCCCGCACCGATCAACAGCACCTTGAACATAGAAAATTTTAATACAAATAATGATACTCCTTGTACAGCCAATATTATAAGCAAAGTATCACAGACCGAAGCCGTGATTATTACCGGTACTGCTCTGATAAAACTGGGTTGTATCGAACCCTGGTTAAACACAAATAAATTCTGTACTCCCAGCGGTAGTATTAATCCTATCGCCAAAATAACTCCATGCACGAAAGACTCCATCACTTTCTCTCCCTAGCTTCTGGTCAAATTAACGTTCAAATTCTCGATTAATAAGGTTACGATGCTTAAACTTCTTAATCCTATTGGAATAATCGGCAACTATATGCCCATTGCCAAGCAGTTTATATTTGTAAATAACTAATCCGTCAAGCCCTACCGGTCCCCTGGAATGTATCTTGCCGGTACTAATGCCTACTTCTGCACCGAAGCCATAGCGGAAACCATCACTGAACCGAGTTGAGCAGTTCCAAAAGACATTCCCGGAATCTACGTATTCCATGAACTGAACTGCCTTATCCTTAGCACTGGTTATAATACTGTCGGTATGTCCGGAACCGTAGGTATTGATATGTTCGATTGCTTCGTCGATACCGGAAACAATTTTGACCGCTAGTTTATAATCAAGATATTCTGTATTCCAATCTTGTTCACTAGCTGAAGTCACAGCAATTATAGAACTTGTTTTTTCACAGCCGATAAGTTCCACTCCCTGTTTACTTAAAGTTGCTTTCAATTCAGGTAATAAGTCTTTGGCAATATGTTCATGCACTAACAAAGTTTCAGCCGTATTACAGGCTGCAACGTATTGTGTTTTGGAATCGGTTACAATATTTACTGCCATTTCAATATCGGCATCCGCCTCTACATAGCAATGACAAACGCCATCAGCATGACCCATAACCGGAATTTTCGAATTATCCATAATATGTCGCACGAAATCATTTGAACCTCTGGGAATAATAAGGTCAATATATTTATCCATCTTTAGCATTTCACTAACATCAGAACGAGTTTCCAGCAGCGCAAACCAGTTTGCCGGTATGCCGGCTTCGGCAGTAGCTTTAATAATAATGTCCGCTAATACCCGGTTAGTTTCCTTGGCTTCAGACCCGCCCTTAAGCAGCACACCATTACCACTTTTCAAACACAAGGTCGAAATCTGCACTAAGGCATCCGGTCTGGATTCAAAAATAACACCGATAACCCCAATCGGACAAGTTACTTTGTATAATTCAAGTCCATCATCAAGTTCAGTCGCCAGCAGCGTCTTGCCGACCGGATCTTCCAATTTTATCAAACTGTGGATACCGTCAACTACATCTTCTATCTTCGCTTCATCAAACTTTAATCTTTTTAATAACGGTTCAGCCAGATTCTCTTGCTCACTACGCCGTAAATCCTGTTGGTTCGCTTTAATAATATCATCCTTATATTTCATCAATGCATCGGCAATTTGAGCCAGTGCTTTATTTTTTAAGCCGGTTCCAGCACCGGCCAGTTTTATAGAGGCCGCGTTTACCTGTTGTGCCAAATCACTCATCCTCATATCAATACCTCCAGAAAAAAATGACTTCAATCATTCTATTAGTTTAATCCAAACACTCCGTCGCTTTGGTCGTTATCTTCAGCAGGCTTTTTAGTCCGCCAACGGTCCTGAATCCAAAACCATTCATCCGGATGACGCCGAACATGTTCCTCTAATTGCCAGGTAAGCTGCTGCATAATATTATACACGATTTCATCTTTATCACCTTCAGTACTGACAAACAGCGGAGAACTAAATGTCACGTCATGGGTTCCATCAGCTGCTTCGGTAATAAAGGCTGTTACTATTGGCGAACCGGCTAGCCTTGCCAAGACCGCAGCTCCCGGCGGAGTAGAGGCCCATCGTCCAAAAAACTGCACAAATACTCCTGCCTCACGGACATTCTGATCTATCAGAATAAACGGTATCCGATTACTTTTTAATTGTTTTACTATACTTCGGACATCAGTCTTATTTAAAACAACTGCCCCGGTCAATCCGCGATATTCTTGAATTAATTTATTAAAACCATGGTTTCTTTGGGGCCGTACCACTCCAACCATGGGATATCCCAAGAACTGTAAAGAAGAGCCGAGTAATTCCCAATTGCCGCAATGACCGGAGACCAAGACAACGCCTTTGTTATACGCCAAAGCTTGATCCAAATACTCCAGACCGTGAAACCTTACCAGTTTGCGAACTACCTCGGGTGTAAACTTGGGGTACTGAAACAATGTTATAATCATTCGCCCAAACCGGGTAATACTCGCCTTGGCAATCTTTTGCGCCTCTTCCCCATCAACATTTAAAGCAGCGCAGATATTATCGACCGCCGTCTTCTTTCTTATTTTAGATAATCCCACCCAGGCAAGCCACCCCAGTAATTCGGCTATCTTTTTTTGTATTACCGCCGGAAGATAGCTAACTATTCTGCCGAATTGTTTTCCGATCCAGTACGTCATAGTTCCTCCCTGCTGCCTTTTTAATGGTGTTGGTACAATTTTGAGCTTATGATGATAATATTTACTTATTATTCGTTTATTTTTCCGCATAACCTGCAAAAATACCACCAAGTATAAATTTAAATAGCGAAATTCAAGCTATCTACTTATTTGGGCCGATAAACCACGCTTGCAATCTGTACTTTTTATATGTGCATGTTATAATAATACTAATTGAAAGGAGTCGATGTTGATGTATAAAACATATGAATTGCAATCGGTATTAAGCGGGGAGGTGTCTGCAGGATAGACTATGTCTGCCCTCCCCCATTATCTCGAACTAAAAAACGGGAGGACAATATAATGTCAAAATACAGTTTAATTGATATAGGACTGACTGACCGCATTGCCCGGGAAGCTGATAGTTATCAGAATCTGTACCTGGCCAGAGTATCAGCACAGTATAAGGATATATATAAGATAATTACCGCCAACGGTGAAATAAAGGCCAGAATATCCGGTAAAATGGGATTCTTGACCAGTACTGTCGCTGATCTTCCGGTTGTCGGTGATTGGGTTATGATCGATCGTATCGATGATAGTGGCGGCGATGCTGTCATTCACCATATTATACACCGGCATAGTGCTCTGCAACGCAAAGCTGCCGGCACGGCAAACCAGAATCAAATTATTGCCGCTAATATAGACACTGTTTTCATCTGTATGGCCCTGAACAATGATTTTAACTTACGGCGCTTAGAACGATATCTGTCTATCACTTGGGACAGCATGGCTACTCCGGTAGTGGTTCTGACTAAATCCGACCTCTGCCCTGACTTGCCGACTAAACTTTCTGTCGTTCAGTCAGTAGCCATCGGCGCTGATGTCCTTGCAACTACGGTCATGGATGATGACGGATATTTAGCGATTAAGCGATTTATCCGCCCAGGCAAAACTGCCGTGTTCATCGGCTCATCCGGCGTTGGCAAATCAACCTTGATTAATAACTTGATCGGTAAACAAATATTCGCTACTCAGCAAACCGGCGATAACGACAAAGGACGTCATACTACTACCCACCGTCAACTAATCATACTGTCCGGCGGCGGGATCTTGATTGACACACCGGGTCTGCGCGAACTGCAAATCGAAACTGCCGATCTGGCCAAATCATTTGCCGATATAGATAAATTGGCTCAGAATTGCCGCTTTCACGATTGCAGCCATCAGCATGAACCTGGTTGTGCTGTTCAAAACGCTATTAAAAATGGCATGTTATCAGTTGAACGTCTCAATAGCTTTCAGAAGCTGCAGACCGAACTAAAGTATCAGGAATTAAACTCCCGCCAACTTGAACGGGAAAAAATCAATAAAATGTTCGGCGGAATGGGCGGCTTTAAAAATGCCAGAGCATTTGGCAAACAAAAAAATAAGCGAAACTAGTGAACTCGTTTCAGCAAAACTGAAACATCGGGGGCTCAGGTGGAGAGTCAACTCCACCTGAGCTGACACCGCCTATAGAGGCGGGAGTCTTAACACGCTGAATAAGATAAAACTCCTGCACTGGCGCTAGCTGCCGGCGCAGGAGTTTTATTGGCTGCAAAATATTACTACACCATGATTAATATTTCTAGTATAATTATTAATGGTAATGTTTAATAATACATTTCTAGTTGAATCAAGTGAGGTCATACCGCCATGTTTATGTATGTATTTTCAATTTTTCTTATCGTAGCTTCTAATATTCTTTATAATATATGCCAAAAATCCACTCCGAAAGATGTAAATCCATTTTCCAGCCTCCTGATAACCTATCTGGTTGCCGCAATTTTTACAATAATTGCAGCCAATTTTTATACCACAGATAAGGGATTTCTTCAGTCAATAAAGGATTTGAATTGGACAAGCATAGCACTTGGTATTTCTATTGTTGGCTTGGAGTTTGGCTATATTATGGCCTACCGGGCCGGTTGGAATATTAGTATAGGCTCTTTAGTCGCGAATATTCTGCTGGCAATTGCGTTGATTCCCATCGGGCTTCTATTTTATAAAGAAACCTTTGAATTTAATAAAATAATAGGCGTCGTTTTTTGTCTGATTGGTTTAATCCTAATTAATAATAACTGAATTAAAAGGTCGGATGCACATGGATATCAAACAACTTAAATACTTCTTAGCTATTGCCGAAGAAAAATCAATAACAGGTGCGGCTAAACGGTTGAATATGGCCCAGCCGCCTTTAAGCCATCAACTTAAGCTGCTTGAAAATGAATTAGGGGTTAAATTGATGGAACGAACCAGTCAAGGAATCAGCCTTACCGAAGAAGGCCGCTTGTTAAATAGTCGCAGTGAGCAAATTATGACTTTACTGCAAACAACTGCTGCCGAAATAAGAGAACTACATCAAGGATATCTCGGTATATTATCAATTGGCGCCGTTGCTTCGTCTGGTGTAACCCTGTTACCTAATCTAATATACAAATTTCACTTAAAATATCCAAATGTAAGCTTCCAACTTAGGGAAGGAGATACTTTCAGCATTTTAGAGCTTCTTAATAACGGATTAATAGAAATCGGAATTGTACGCTCAATATTTGATACCGACCTTTACCAATCAATAAAACTAGCGGATGAACCAATGATAGCTGCTGTAAAGAGTGACTCAGTAATCGAATCAAAATATGCAAAATTGTATGAACTAAAAGATGTTCCCTTGCTTTTACATCGCAATAATTCGGCAATGATTGTTGAGTGTTGCCGGCAGGCCGGATTTGAACCGCAGATACTTTGTACCGGGGATGACGTCAGATCATTATTAGTGCTGGCCGATTCCGGAATCGGCTTGGCAGTTGTACCAAAATCGGCTATTGGTCTTGTCCCTTCCAGCCACTTAAGCTATCGGGAAATAGTCGATACACCGCTCAAAATCGAGAAATCAGTAATCTGGCTAAAAAACAGGTATCTTTCAGCCACTGCCAAGAATTTTCTCGAATTGATTTTGGCCGATTAGCACAGAAAAACTCCTGCCAGGTACCAGACCTGCGCAGGAGTTTTAGTTTTGTTTGAATATCCTATGGTTTCACAGTAGCCTTAAATACTTGCTTGCCGTTTTTCATCTCAATTATAACTGCACTTTTTACGGCATCGTGAGTTTTATTCAAAGTAGTTGATCCGGTAACTGCCGGATAATTCTTGGTCGCCGCTAATGCTTCGCGAATCTTGTTAGGTTCGGCGCTATTGGCACGTTTAATCGCATCAATTAATATATTAGCTGCGTCATAGCCAAGCACTGCCAAGGCATCCGGAACTTGACCATATTCCTTTTTGTACGCCTCAACAAATGACCGTGAAGTAGGACTGGTATCTTCAACCGAGTAGTGATTGGTAAAATAGGTGTTGTTAAGGGCCGACGCCGATGCAACTTCAACTAATTTAGGTGAATCCCAACCGTCGCCACCAACAATCGGCACGGTAATGCCCAACTCACGGGCTTGTTTTACAATTTTACCTACTTCTTCATAATAACCGGGAACATAGATAATCTGAGGATTTAAGGCTTTAATCTTTGTCAAAATGGTTTTAAAATCTTGATCTTTCTGTAAATATGCTTCTTCGGCTAAAATACTTCCGCCGCCTTTTGTAAATGCATCTTTGAAAAAGGCTGATAATCCCTTGCTGTAATCACTACTATTATCAATCAGGATTGCAGCTTTTTGAAGTTTTAACGTATTTAGAACGAAATTGGCTCCAACCGTTCCTTGGAAAGGGTCAATAAAACAAACACGGAAAGTATAGTCTTTTACTTTTTTACTGGCCTCATCTACCGTAACCTTAGGATTTGTGGCGCCAACAGCCAAAAAAGGAACTTTACTTGCTTCGGCTACACTGGAAGCGGCAATTGCATTTGAACTGGCAAATACGCCGGTTACAGCTGCAACTTTGTCTTGCGTAACCAATTTGGTCATTGCGTTCGCCGCTTCGGATGGTTCTGACTTATTATCAGCAATTACCGCTTGGATCTGTTTCCCAAGCACACCGCCCTTAGCATTTGCTTCCTTAATTGCCATTTTCGCACCATTAGCCGCAGAAGTACCAAATGTAGCATTACCACCGGTCATTTCATTCAACAAACCAAGTTTGATATCCTTAGAAGCCGAACTGCCACAACCCGCCAGCGCACCAGCCAGCATAACTATCATCATAACTACCGTAAACATCTTTAGATTTTTTAATCTCATGTAAAGTTCTCCTCTTTTCTCTAATTTTGTGCTGTAATACTTCCTTCTGCCCCGCAAAATACATTTCTAAAGTGCATACGGCAAAAATTAAAGAGTCAAATCATATGATTTGACTCTGAAGAACAACAAATAGTTACACAACAAAAAATGCTGTTAAACGTAACCATGCTCTGTCCTTTTGCCTGAGAGATTCATCAGCATAAACTGCCGATTTGCACCTTCGGCGCCCTGTTTACAGGGGCTCTCCAGAGTTCCATCCATTTGCGGTTACCATAATTTCCGCAAACTTCATATGGACACAAGTATTTACTTTTTAGTACAAAAATTATATTACGCTTAATTAGGCTGCTTGTCAAGCATTAATTTGTCAAGCCGACTCTGACTCACACTTGAAACATCATCGATATCCAACACTTAAATTACAGATGAAACATACTAATTTTTATGATAAAGTAATAGTATTCTACTTTTCAGTGGCTTTTGTTTTAATCAATTATTTAGATCCAGGAGGACAATATGGAAAAACCTAATAAAACTACTGCATTAATACCCGGCGCTTTATTTGTAATTATCATCGCCATTCCGGCCTGGTGGCTTGGCAAGCTGATGCCACTGATCGGCGGACCGGTTTTGGGCATACTGTTTGGAATTGTGGCAGCCTGTTGGCATCGACCAGCAATAATGGAACAAGGGATTTTATTTTCATCCAAAAAGGTACTCCAAGCTGCCATTATCTTGCTTGGTTTTGAAATGAATTTATTCAATATTTTAAAGGTTGGCAGTCAATCACTGACTATAATGATTTGCACCCTGTCTGCAGCGTTTATTACCGCTTACATCGCCGGAAGATATTTAAAGCTGGATACTAACACCCGAACTCTGATCGGCGTGGGTACAGCAATCTGCGGAGGTTCCGCTATTGCCGCTACAGCACCGGTTATATCCGCTAATGACAAAGAAATAGCCTATTCTATATCTACTATTTTCTTATTTAATATCGTTGCAGTATTTCTTTTTCCTTTCCTTGGCCACTTATTCCAAATGAGCGATATTGGCTTTGGCATTTGGGCCGGAACGGCCATCAATGATACATCATCGGTTGTAGCTGCCGGATATACCTATAGTTCTAATGCCGGAGACTATGCAACGATAGTCAAATTAACCAGAACGCTGATGATAATACCAATTACTCTCTCGTTAGCTATAATGACAGCAAGCAAGAATACTGAAACCAAGGTTAATTTAGCAAAAGTGTTCCCCTGGTTTGTACTTGGGTTTCTGGCCGCTTCCCTTCTCAGTACTACGGGAACAGTTTCTCCTGCCATTGGTAAATTGCTTACCCAGTTCGGCAAATTTTTCATTATTGTAGCAATGACCGCCATCGGTCTAAATACTAATCTTAAACAATTAATCAACAACGGCTTTAAGCCGATAGCGCTGGGTCTGTTGTGCTGGGCTGCAGTAGCTGTTACCTCGCTTGCCATCCAGCATTATCTGCATATTTGGTAATAAATTCTGCTATCTATTCATAAATTCAATAAACTGCTTAACCAGAAGCGGGTCGAATTGACGACCTATGCCGGCCTTGATTACTTGCAAGGCCGGTTTCTCGTCTATAACCAGGTTACCTGTCTGCTCATAAGTAAGTCCGACATATGTCTCAATAATAGCAAACACTCGTGCCAAAAACGGGATTTGTTCCCCGTTGATCCCAAACGGATATCCGGTGCCATCCCATCGTTCATGAACAGCTAATATAAGATCCGCCACGGCCCGCTCGCCGATAGATTGCGCCAACCGATATCCGATATCACTATGGTTCTGCAATATATCCTGCTCACTGGGCGTCAATGGCTCAGGCTTCGTTAATATTTCCTGTGGCAAAGCAACTTTGCCGATATCATGCAGTCTGGCTAATTGGCTCATTTGCAGCTTCTCGCTGCTGTCTTGATCAAAGCCCAAGTAATTCAGGAAGCAGCCAGCCAACTGTTCAATGCGCTGACTTTGTTTTTTGCTCTCAAGGCAGCGGTCATGCAGCATTTTTTCCATTGTTGCAATAATATCCTTGCGGACTTCGCTGCTGCGTTTTAATTTATCGCTGTACATCCTATTCTCGGCAATACTAAATAATTCGGCAGGATGAGCTCCTTCATTTTCTTTCGTTGCCATTCCCAGTGCCGCACTTAACGGTATCGCATAATCAACAACCTTATCGCAAGCTTCCCGAATGCGTTCACAAATTTTCAAACAAGCATATTTGTCGGTACGGGGCAGTAAAATCAAAAATTCATCGCCACCCCATCTGGCAATAACATCCGTCTGCCGGCAGGATTTTTTCAATACTTGGGCTAAGGCAATTAACAACAGATCCCCTTGTTGGTGCCCGAAAACATCATTGACTAATTTTAAACCATTCATATCAGCCATAATAATACTTAAAGGTAATGATTCCCTGTTCTCTAAATCTGGCAATACCGCTTCGACATGGGCGCGGTTGTATAAACCGGTTAACTTATCATGATAACTGAGAAAACGAATCTGCTGTTCAGCTTTAATTCGGTCAGTTATATCCGTTAAGATCATCATGATCAAAGTTCGGTCATCTTGCTCGTCGGCTTGCGCTATCAATTTACATTCTACCCGCACATCCTGTTCGTTTATTTGAAAGGTCTTCCGAAATTGCTGCAATTCTAGTTGCGCTAAGTCTTTACTGCCAATAAATACCTGCTCAAATCTTCCGGCTAATTCGTCTTGAGTATGAGTATCACCTTGGGCCAGGAGCTCGTTAATCGGTAACCCGGCAATTTTTTTACCAAATATCCTCGTACATTCAGCACTATATTGCTGATCGACTTTCAGATCCCGTCCAAACGTTAAAAAGCCTTGATTAGCATTATCCAATAAATTTTGTATTTCGCTCTGATGCCGCTGTAATACCTGGCCTTGATTATCACTGATCCGAAATATCTTACGGGTTAATCGCAGTAGCTTCTGGTAGCTACTAACCATTAATTGGTACCGGGGCAGCAATTCGCTGTCACCGTACTTGCCACTAGTTATATCGTTTAGCGCAGCCTGCAGTATCTTCTGTTCTGCGTCAAACAGATTTTCATCAATTTTTCTAGATCCTCTAACCATACTAACACTCCTTTAATGAACAGCAAAACCAATCACAGTTATATCATCCCGTTGTACTTCAGTCCCCATATATTCGGCCAGTATTCTTTCCAGTTCATACTGCTGTTGAAAAAGTTCGTTCTCATTTAGGTCAAGAATAGCTTGAATAAATCTCGTTCTGCCAAACGGCAGATCCCGTTCTCCTCCGTTTTGATCAATAAAACCATCCGTCGTTAGAAAAAACTTGTCGCCGGTCTCTATTTGCCAAGTATGATTAGTAAATTCCAGATCATCGCTCAAATGGCGATAACCAATACTTTTTTTATCCCCCATTATGGTATGAACTTCATGCCCACGCTTGATGAACAACGGTATTTTTGCACCGGCAAATACTAATTCCTTGTTATTAATGCGGCAAATTCCGATATCCAAGCCATCATCAACTAACTTGTTCAGATCATTGCGGTGAAGCGTTGCTTTCAATTGCCGGTTCAACTCGGTCAAGATATCGGCAGGATTGGAATTGCTTTGATCAACAATGTGATTCAGTATTGAATTTACGGCCATCGTCATAAAAGCACCCGGAACTCCATGTCCGGTACAATCGATAACTGCCACCAGGCTGCATCCCGCGCTCACTGAACGTACCCAATACAAGTCTCCTCCTACTAGATCGCGCGGTTTCCACACAATAAAATAATCGCCTAGAACTTTCTCAAGTTCGTCCTTTGTTGCTAATATTGATTCCTGCAGCCGCTTGGCATAATCAATACTATCAATGATTTTTTGGTTCTGCTCAGCCAATTCCCGTGTCCGCTCAGCTACTTGCTTTTCCATCTCCTTAGTTATCAAAAGTGCCCGTTTTAGCGGGTCAGCTATTCTTCTTGATACAATATAAAAAACAAATATCATCAATATTAGTGCAATAAGACTGGCGATTGCAGTATTCAACTTAATACTGCCTAAAAGTGCAATACTTTCGCGGCGAGGTAATTGATACACTAATTTCCAGTCAGTCGACTTAGTTGTCCGATAAACCAAATCAACTTTTTCACCCTCACCATTTACATATTCGATTACTTTGGGAGCATCAGCTGTATTGCTTATATCTTTAATAATCTGTGTAAACACATTAAGTGGGACAAAATCATTCAGATATTTGCCATTGTGGCTTAAATCATCTGACAAATGTATTTTTCCGTTTGCATCTACCAGCCATAAATTACTTTGATTACCAATTTTATCTTGTTGAAATTCTTGGGCTAAATCCTTAAGACTCAAGCCCACCCCGGTCACCGCAATTGGTTTTTGCAAATTTCCTATTAAGGCATTTAAGAATACAAACGTATCCTGCCGCCCACTATTGTAATCGATGTTCAAATTGATCGACTTTCCTGATTTAAGTGCTTCAAAGAACCAGCTTGCATTAGGGTCGGTCTCAGACATCACTTGGATGAGCCTTGAACCTTCGGCCCAGTAATGGTTGGTTTTGGCACTGACAATAAATGAATTGGCATAATCAAAATCAGAAGCAATAATGTTTACCTTATCTTTAGCTAATCTGCCCAGCACTTCATCTTTCTCTTCCCCGTCGATCCACTGAACTATCGTGGGATCTTTGGCCAAAATAAGCGATGTTTCTTGAGCCCGCCCAATACGGCTGTCAACTTTGGTAGCGATTGATTCAATAATATATACTAAATCCCGTGATTTCAACTTATCTACTACGGCATTACGGGTTATAAAATAGCTAATGTTGCCGGTAAGAAGCACTGCCAATACAATTATAAAACAAGCAAAAACAACGACCTTGACCGTACCTCTGTCGTACATAATACTTTCCTCGCCGGTATTTGAAAACCGCAGCTTATGGTCGTTGTTAGAACCGTTCATTTCTCAGCCTCCACCGGAGTGATCTCAAACGGTAAAACTAGATCTTCTTTAAATTCTTCGGCACATTCTAAAGCTGTTTCATTCTCAGCATCATAGTACCAATGAACAACAACTTTTTTTCCTGCCTTATAGGCATCTTCCAACTTTTCCAGCAACATCATCACGCATTTTGAGCTGCTGGTATTGATATAAGGCATATGAAAATAAATTTCGATAACCACTTGCTGTTCTTGCTGCAAATATTTATCTAGCCAATTAAACAACGGCTCATAAAACTTGAAGGCGTTTTCCGGATAAGACTGTCCCTCAATACTAAGTTTATGGTTATCGGTGTCAAAATATATTGCCGGTGTTGATTTTGTTTTCTCAATATGTAAACTTTCCATTTAAATCCTCCTAAACATAGACCTTCAATGTAAAAAATGAAACTTGTTCATCTACTTTGGCAAACGAATAATGTAAAGGCTTGCTGGCCCGCCGCGCCATATCGATTAAGCCAAGACCGGCTCCGGTACTACCTGGCGAAATATCCTTTTTCATTTGCTCTTTATATAACTTTTTTAATCCATTTTTATCTAAATTAGCAATTTCAGCTAATCTATCCGTTAACAAAGGAATATCTTTATTCTCAATTAAGTTGCCGGAAGACACAAAATAGCTTGACTCTGATTTTCCTATCGCCACGATTCCCGAGCTGGCTATTCGCTCCCCAACCGGACCATCGTTGCTGGTACTATAATTTTTAATATTTTGAGTCTGCTCGATGAACACCGAAAATACATTATAAGTGTCATTGCGGGACATAGCTTCTGTTTCTAAATACTTTTTGACCGCATCACCAAGTTCTTCAATAATCTCTTGGCTAAACCTACCGGAAAAGCTTATCAAAACACCATAACCTTGTAATACCTTTTGTAACTCCAACAAATTTAGTTCCATGGCAATTGAAACCCCCTAGTAATAAATGGGTATTTTGTTACAAGTCTTTCGACAAAATGCTACTATTTCCTTCTGTAATTGTTAGTTTACACTGCAACAGTAACTGCCTTATTTGAATTCTTATTAAAGCATAATTAAATCATGATCGAAATTATTCAATGATTTATAGCCGGTTTCAGTTACTACAACGCAGTCTTCAATACGAATGCCAAATTCGCCGGGGAAATATACCCCCGGTTCTACGGAAAAGGTCATACCTGGTTCTAGAATTGTTTTACTATTCGAACTTATCGATAGCAGTTCATGACCATCCAGACCGATTCCATGACCGGTGCGATGAATGAAATATTGCTCTAATCCTTGGCAGGCTAAGTAGTCATATGCCGCAGCATGTACTTGCTGTGCAGTAATACCCGGCCTTACTGTCTCTTTTGCTATTAGCTGAGCCTCCTGAACATGCTGATAAGCTGTCCTTACTTTTGGGTGAGGATTTCCGATGCAGACGGTTCGCGTTATATCCGACCAGTAGTGCTTAAACGCGCCACCTATATCGAGAAATATTACGTCGCCTTCGCTGGGAATCCGGTCTCTGGAAACGTGATGCGGGTTAGCACTATTAGGCCCCGAGGCGATCAAATTACTAAATGGTCCCGTCATCCCCCGCCTTTTCATTTCCGTCTCTATTAATTCCTTAATTTCCAATTCGCTTTTTCCAATTGTACAGGCGTTAATAGCCAACGCCATAACCGCATCACTTATTTTTGCTGATTGCTCCATTAGAAAGATTTCTTCGGTACCCTTTCTATTTCTCAGCGGCAATAACACGGAGCTCGCTAGTTCAAAACAAGCATGCGGGCAAGCTTTTAGTAACGGATCGACTTGCAAAAAACCCATGGTATCATCAATAGCTATTTTAGCATTCTGAATACCAGCTTCCTTTACAACAGTCAATACCAGATCATATACGTTTTCTCCGTCCTGCCATTCTCTTTTATTCTGAATCCAACATTGGTTTCTTGCTTCTCCTGCATATAGTTTAGGTACAATCAATATCGGCTCGCCATCTGCAGGAATAATTGCTACTTGCAGCCGTTCATCCCGTTTTGGCGAATACCCGGTAAGGTAAAAGAGATTGGAAGAAGGCCACAAAACAACACATTCCACTCCTTTATCAATCATTTGTGTACGTAATCTTGCATAGCGTTCTTGATAAACTTTTTCCATGAAAATACCTCCAATTCTAAAGCAGTTACCTACCTGTCCTAATTCGCGGGCAAGTTGTTCCGCCGCGGGCATCGATACTGATAATTCTTGCAACATTGCCATTTCTGTGTCCCACTAAATGACTGGTCATGTTGGCTGCTGCACAGGCATGATTCGGGATAATTTCCAGTCTATCTCCTACCTTTAGGCTGGTCTTGCCGGCAATTCTGATCTTGCCTACTTCCTCCGATAGACTTTCAATGATTAACTCCTGATGGTTTTTTACTAAACCATAGCCTTTAATCAGCGAAACACTGTGAGCACCTTTATCCAGACCCAAGCATTTGCTGCCGGCATCAATAATAAAAATATCGCCGCTCGGCTGCGAAGTTATTGTCGCCAGTACTGTCAGCGCGCATCTTTCGGGCGAAACTACCCCCAATGCACTCTGAATGGCATCGTAAAAAACATAATTGCCGGGTCTTAGCATTGTAATAATATTACTGTTACCTACGTAAACTGCCGTAGGTGTGCTGCCGGTTGCAACTATGTTTACTTCAAACCCGGCTAAAGTCAGCAACTCTCGGGCTGCAGTTAAAGTATCAATTTCTTGCCGAGCAACAATTTCAACTTCTGCTAAGTTACCTTTTCCGTATACATGACCGGGGTGTGTTGCAATTCCTTTAAACCTCAAGCTTGCAAACTGCTTTAAATCGCAGGCAAGTTTCAGGACTTGATCCGGCTCAACGCCGAAGCGGTGCAGTCCGCTGTCGATGATAATCAAATAGTCTAATACCAAATCTTCTGATACGAGATGTTCTTGAAATTGCGCTGCGGCACATACACCATCAAAGCTTAATATGATATGGGCCTGTTTAGCTAGCTCAATCACTCGGATAATATTTTCGCTGGCAGCAACCGGATAAGCCAGCATAATTTCTGTAAAACCTGCTTGAATCAACTTTTCTGCTTCATCAAGAGTACCTACTAAAAAACCGGCTGCGCCATGATTAGCTTGCATTGCAGCAATTTCCATACTTTTATGGGTCTTCACCATCGGACACAACATCTTTTTATTAGCTTGGCAGATATCAGCCATTGCTGTTATGTTTTGCTCAAGCAAATTCAAATCCAGTAAAAAATTAGGCGTAGTAAGCTTGTATATTTCCATAATTTATATACACCTCCCTTAAAATATAAACTCGTTGTTATCGCTTTAACCATCTTTGGTGGATTAAATAATATTATTCGCATTCCTGGCAACAATAAATTTAGTATGAATCTCGGAGGTGATTATTTCATGCTGCTAAGCTGGATGGCTATGAAGATGATGGATCCTATGTTGGATGAAGCTATGGTTAAAATGATGACAGAAGGCTATGCTGACAATCCCTTTTTATTAGTAACTGTTGCCGACAAATTAACACCACGGGCGATAATTGAAGCAGCCATGAGAGCTGAGACTGGGAAAGAACTAGCCCGGCCGTTAGGCAGTCCGGTAGTTCTGTCACCGTGGAACAAGCTGCTGCTAAACCCTAAACAACTTTTTGAATTACCAACACCAAGTACCCAACAAATATCTACTCAAACGGTTATCGGCCCCCGAGCTAAGAAACCATTAAAATTAGCGATACCAGTTATGATTACCGGAATGTCTTACGGCGGGTCATTAAGCCTTCCTTTGAAAATAGCATTAGCCAAGGGTGCAGCCATGGCTGGCACTGCTACAAATACCGGTGAATCTGCAGTTACGCAGGAAGAACGCGGAGCTGCAACATTGCTTATCGGACAATACCACCGCGGCGGCTGGTTAAGCGGACCACAGCTAGGTCAGCTTGATGCAATCGAGATTCAACTCGGGCAAGGAGCATGGGGAGGAGCAGTTGAAGAACCGGTTACACATAAGAAAGATGACCATCTGGTTGAAGCCTGGCAGCTTTCGGAAAACCAAGGAGCAACCATTTATTCCCGAATGCCGAACAAAAAATCCACTCAGGATTATATAACCATGATCAATTCAATGAAATCCCAATATGATGTGCCGATAGGTGTAAAAATTGCCGGAACTGACTTTTTGGAATATGAATTGGCAATTATTGCCCAAACCCAAGCAGACTATATTGTAATAGACGGTTCCGAAGGCGGAACTTCATCCTCTCCGCCTACGCTCCAAGATGATATTGGCTTGCCCACGCTCCATTCATTAGTACGAACAGTTAATTGGCTGGAGGCAAACAATCTCAAAAACAGATTTAGTATCATAATAACCGGCGGGCTGTCCACACCAGGCCACTTTCTAAAAGCACTGGCTTTAGGTGCCGATGCTGTTTATATTGGTTCTATCGCTTTAATGGCCGCTGTGCAGGCTCAAGCAGTAAAAGTCCTGCCTCAAGCACCTCCGGCCCAGCTGATGTTATATAGCGGTAAAATGATCGACAAACTCGATATTGATAAAGCGGCTATCAGTTTAGCAAACTTCTTACAATCCTGCAATTCGGAGATGAAATTGGCGGCACAGGCATTAGGGAAGCAATCACTTCAAGAGTTAAATAAATATGATCTAGTTACTGTAGATAAAGAACTGGCCGAATTTATCGGCATCCGTTACGCCTGCACGTCAAGGGTAGCACCCTTAAAGGACAGTTTGTATCAGGTTTCATCACAATATCAACAAGTCGATTACCGGCTAAATAATCATTTACATTAATGCGTAAATAGTTTTTTCTTAAATCCTTTATGGGTGTCAAGACTATATCCTGCCGATTGGTAAAACTTGCAAGCCTCGGCTCTATGTACATCAGTTACCAGTATTATTTGTATGCATTTTTTCATAATTGCAATTTTCTCCAGTTCAGCCAGCAAAGCTTTGCCGATTCCCTGGTTGCGATAATTTTTGTCAACAATCATGTTTTCCAAAACCATAAAGGGCTGACAATTGCCATATAATTCCTCGCAAATTATTCCCATTACGGATCCAACCAGCTGTCCATGCTCAACAGCACTCAATAATACATGGGTACCGGTTTTATGTATTTTGACAAACTGCCTTTGCATAGCCTCAATGCTGGATTCCTCTCACCAAAACTGCGAGTACAGACTGGCTAAACCAGGAATATCTTCAATAATCATTTCACGTATCATCATCTATACCCTCACTCCTGATATCAGTATTGTGGGTTGCAACAAAAGCTGTTCTAGCACCTCTACGCTATGTATTCCAATGACAGTAAAAAAAATCCTGCAGATATTTTAAAACTGCAGGATTCTTGGTATTTTAGTTAAGGCTCCCGCCTCTATAGGCAGCGTCAGTTCAGGTGGAGTTGACTCTCCACCTGAACCCCCGATGTTTCAGCTTTGCTGAAACGAGTTCACTATCAATCATTGTACTATTACTCTATTACGTCCTTCACTTTTGGCTTTATATAATGCATTATCAGCTCTTCTCATTGTTTCCGCAAATGATCGGTCACTTGCTTCAGCCTCAGTAATCCCAATGCTTACAGTAGTAAACAAACACTGGTTATAATAGGATATCTTCGCCTCTCCGCAATGGGAAAGTATTCGATTGGCAGCTTGCTGAGCAAATTCGAGATTTGTTTCCGGTAATATTACGGCAAATTCTTCTCCGCCTAACCTGCCTAATATATCACTACTTCTTTTGTGTTTTGAAATAACATTAACAAACTCTTTTAAGAACACATCACCGGCATCATGACCGTATTCATCATTTAATCTCTTAAAATAATCCAAATCCAACATTATTATTGAAAACGCCGACCCATAGCGTTTAAATCTGCTAAACTCAATATTGCCTAATTCAAAAAACTTCCGTCTGTTATATACGCCTGTTAAGTAATCTAAGAATGCTACCTTTTCCAATTCCTCTCTAGTATTCTGTTCTTGCCTAAGAGCTCTGTATTGGTTTTGCCGAAATTTTGATAAACGGCTTGAAATAAAGATACCCAATATATTGGCTATCATATACGAAAGAAAAATCGTAACAAACAACAAGCCATCGGTTGGGTCTTTCCAGAACGCAATAACACTCATATCTCCAACCGTTAATATCCCGGCAAGCAATATCTTCTGGATCAAGCCGTTAGGCATAACCAAATATAGCGACAAAACAATTATATTATCTAAGTAAGTGAAATTTAAATTGTTCGCTTGTCGTAATATATTAACAACTAAAGTCAAAGCAACAAAAACCAATCCCCAGCAAAACATAATTTTACTATGCTGCTTGACACGATTAATCTGCGTCATTTTAATCAATACAATAGCCGAAAAAACAATAAATATAATCCGTGCAATTATTGTTATATAATATTTGTTGCCAAAACCAAAATTCAAATAATCGCCTACCGAAAAAACGAGACAAAACAAAACTGCTATCCCTATCGCGACTTTCGATTGGACCATATCCTCACTAAGATAATGACGATTGGCCAACCGCTCAAAAGGTATGATTTTCATTTTATTGATCGTCACCTTATTTCAAATTCATCGTTATGTGAAGAGCGAGCTTCAAATCGCTATAAGTATTTTCTTTGTACTCAATCATATGTCCTGCCGGAACTTTTGTAAACATTCAGTGTACATTACAACGAATTAAAAAATAAATGCACTTATAAGCCAATAGTAACATTATAAACTGAAAACTGACCTTACTTGGTCAGTTTATTTGGTAGCGCATGTATCTGCTTTTCTATCCAGTTATATGTTGTTTTTAGTCCTTCCAGCAGCGGCTGTTGCGGTGCCCAATTCAATTCTTTTTTAAGAAGCTGATTATCGGAACATCGGCCACGCACTCCCTGCGGACCGGGAATATGTTTTATCGAAATATTCTTACCTGATATTTTTATTATCATTTGAGCTAGTTGGTTAATAGTCACCATTTCCTCTGAACCAATATTGATAGGCTTAGTAAAGGATGAGTTCATCAGCTTCATTATTCCATCAATACATTCATCAATATACAGAAATGACCTTGTTTGTTGTCCGTCACCCCATACTTCAATTGTTCCGCCATCATCAGCCATTGCAACTTTTCGGCATAGTGCGGCCGGAGCTTTTTCTCTTCCGCCCTGCCATGTTCCCATAGGTCCAAATATATTATGAAACCTTGCTATTCTAATATCTATCCCGTAATTTCGGTGAAAAGCCTGATATAACCGTTCGCTGAACAGCTTTTCCCAGCCGTATTCACTATCCGGATTAGCCGGATACGCGGATTCTTCAGCACAAATAGGATTGGCAGGATCAAGTTGATTATGTTCAGGGTAAATACAGGCCGAAGAAGAGTAGAATATTTTCTTAATTCCTTTTAATCGGCATGCTTCCAACATATTTAAATTTATCATTGCCGAATTATGCATAATAGCTGCATCGTTATCGCCGGTAAATACAAATCCAGCTCCCCCCATATCAGCAGCCAGTTGAAAAACCACATCAATATTGCCCTCCATAAGGTCTAAACAAACATCCGGGGTCCGTAAATCACCAATAATAAAGTGGTCAGCACCTGTTTCAGCAAATTCAGGATATTTTAAGTCTACGCCTCTAACCCAATATCCGTTTTCTTTTAATCTGTTTACAAGATGATAGCCGATAAATCCACCCGCACCGGTAACCAGAGCCCGCATTGTCGTCCTCCCCTTTTCTTTTCAATTATAAGTTAAGAATTTGGCCAAGCGTCTGCTCCAACATCGGCAATTGGTGAAAACCGCAATATCGTTCAAATTCGGCTTGCGCTAGTAATAATTGCCGATTATTGGCATTAAGCAAATACTTAATTGCTTCTATAGTTTCCACCAAATCTCCTTCAGTAACAGTTATTCCGAGCTTATACTGTTCCGTCCGTTGGCCCATGCAATACTTTTTGCTTACTATAACCGGCTTTTTAAATACTGCAGCTTTAGTCAACAAGCCGCTGCTATAATAAAATTTTTCGTACACCAAATACAAAATATCACACAGGTTTATCAAAGAATTAACTGTCGTTGCATCCGAAATATATTGCAAATGGAAATAACAATTCTCATTATTCCCCTGCAAAAGCAATTTCGCCAACTCGCTTCTTTCAGCGGGTGCATATTCATCTTCTGTCAACTTGCCCGCCAAAATAAAAAAGGCTTGCGAGGGATCAACCACCGATATTGAACGTAAAAAATTTAGAACCCCCTTGCGTGGACTTAATACACCGATAAGACCGATAATTGGTCTGGTACCAGCCCTTTCACGTATTTCGTCAATAAACTGTGCAGGACTATGCGGCAATTGTTCATCAGTTACATCCGGCAATAGAAAAATTGGCTTATTAATTTCTGCCGACAATCCACAATAAGATTCCTCATCCAATACCGCAATTCCACGGCAATTCGGCGATTGAAATATTAATTTATGTCTGGTTATTTGGAAATTTTTTTTAATCTTATCCATTGCAATTTTTTTTATAAATGGCTTTGGTTTAAAATATAAGCCGACCCATGGATAAGTCAAATAGAAACTACGTATAACTAAAGACTCCCATAATGTTCTTGTCAATAAGCCATCCAGCCAAGTTAATAACACAATATCGACCGTCCAGCCGGTTGCGGTTTCAGCAAAAGCAATGCATTTCTGCAATTTTCTCCAGGTAAGTATCTTTTTTAAAAACCTTTTGTTTTTGTCACCCGTAAAGTACAAGGAATAAAACTGTTGTTTATGTTCTGTTATATTATCATTTACCCAGTCGGTCATAACTTTAGGTTCAGGACACAAAACAATAACTCGCCATCCCCATTTCAAAATTATTTCAACAAATAATTTCATTTGCGTTTCAAAGTGTCCAATCCAATTCAATTCAGCCAAAACAACCACTCTACTCACATATCTCACGTTCCGTTCCGATATAAATTTTGGCCAATATCAAATACGTACTGTGTCAGCTATCATCCACTACTCGGTTATTTCTTAATTTTGCAATAATCATGTAATCCATATATTATTTACTATTTCGTCATCCGGTCGGTAAGTTGCAGCAGTCTCTCGCTGACACTGGTGATTTCAGCTAAGCCCTTGGCTATTTCAGATACTGAAGCACTTTCATTAATAGTAGTATCGGCCAATCCACTTACTTCTTTCTGTGCAGTCATCATTGCCGAGGCTAATGCAGTCAATGCCGGTGTTACTTCTCCTACTATATTAAGGACTTCATTAATAGAAACCCTGATTGTGTCTGTTGAGGAATTGCTTTCTTCCGCAAGTTTTCTCACTTCTTGTGCAACAACCGCAAATCCTCGCCCCGCTTCCCCCACGCGAGCCGCCTCAATTGCAGCATTTAGTGCCAGTAAATTGGTCTGACTTGAAATATGTTTGATCGTAGCTGCAATACCGCCGATATTATTAGCGGATTGTGAGAGATATTGAGCTTTTTCGGTCACCTTATTTAATTTATTGACTTCTGTAAGCAATTTTTGCGTAATGCACTGTGCCGAGTGAGAAGTAGTAACAATCGAACTGGAAACTTCTTCGGTACTGGAATTCATTGTTTGTATTTGTCCAAACAATTTATTGGCAATATTTGATATATCTGCAGCCATTTCTTTATAATCATAGGAAGTAATCCAGCCCATAATATCGCATACAGACTTGATACTGGCCACTCTTTTAGCCCCGATTATTTGCACATCTTCTTGAAGATAGCCGCCGTATTTGGTTTGCAGCAAACCTTCGCTGTTAGTGATCGAATCGTTACCGATGATATATTTGGCTGTCTGCAACCGCTTTATAACTTCGTTTTCTGTCATTTCACTATAGGCAATAACGTCGAACGTAACATTGTCTATTGAACGTTCTTGGCAATAGCGCACCAACCGCTCAGCACCGGAGAATATCGCGTTAAACACCCAGACGGTTGCACCGGTCGGGATCTTGGATACCGCAAGATAAAAATCTACTGCCGGAACCAATTCAAATCCAAGAACTTTCTCGGGTGGAACAGATTTAACTAATTGTTTGGTAAATCCCGGACTGCATACAAAAAGATCTCCGCTCTGATGATCAGTTAGATTCTTGAATTCCATTGTCTGTCCTTCCGCTTTATCCCCTACAATCTGCATAGCTCCATCAAGAAGCTCCTTAGCAATAATCAAATTAGTACCTACGCCGATAAGTTTGATTTTTTTCATTGGTATCCCACCTATTCATGATTTGTCCATATTAAGACTATCTTGCCGTCAATGTAGAACAAGTACTAATATGGCGTTTTCATCTTACTATATAGAACGCAGGTCCATTATTTTCCTCCTTACTTGCTAAAATATTAGAAAATTTATTAATAATTATGATTTTAATTTTTTCAGGCAGCAATTTTTCTTCGGATCAGTTGCCAATCATTTGAATGCATACTTTGCGTCGCCGCGGTCCGACAAAGAGATGTTTCAATAAAGATCTCTATTTTACTTACAGTATTGCCTTTCGGATACTTATCTGGTATAACAATAGAAATATGGATTGTTCAGTTAAAATAGAATAATAAGGTGGTTTTGAATATGGATATTATTATTCGTCACGCCCAACCGCAAGATATTGATTCAATGGCGGAACTAATTGAATTAATTTTTGCCGTAGAGGATGATTTTTCCGTTGATCAAGTAAAACAACAGCGCGGCCTGAAAATGATCCTGGAAAATCCATCCGGGAGATGTCTGCTTGTTGCCGAATATCAGCAAAAAATAATTGGTATGTGCTCTGCACAACTATTAATTTCAACAGCTGAAGGCGATTGGAAAGCACTAATCGAGGATGTTGTTGTTGCCGAAAGTTATCGCAGATTAGGGATCGGCAAAAAGCTGCTCGCCGAAATTCAAGAATGGGCTGTTGGACAGGGGGCCAAGCGTCTGGATTTATTAGCTGACTGCAATAATTCTGCCGGACTAAGTTTTTACGACAATACCCATTGGGTTAGGACAAATTTAATGGCTCTGCAAAAGAAGATTTAGCTGTGAGTAACTAAAAAATAAACCCGGTCAGACCCTCAAGTTGAGGAATTCTGCCCGGGCTATTTTTAATATTTGCTGATTGGTAACTATGGCTCAGTTGGTTCAGTAGTATCTGTGTTTGCGGCAGTAGCAATGCCAATTTCAACTTCTTCTTCATCGATTTCCGCATTAGCGCCGGCATAAATAATATCACACACATTCACAGCAATACATGATCCTCTAGGGAATTCTACATTTACCCACTCGATTTCTAAAGTTCCATTTATTTCGACTTCTTGCAAGCTAACCGATTCAGCATCTCTTGTCAGTTCCAGTAAAATAAATTCGCATCTTTCACAGCACTTATCGTCTTTCTTTTTGTCGTCACATTTGTCTTTTTTATGGTCCGGTTGGATCCCCGGACATAAATACGGCAGCGGATTACGATCATCTTTCAAATCTATTAATCTTCCGGTCACTGTTTTGTAATCACGCAAAATCAAAGTTATCTCTACACATCCGGCACAGTTAAAAAATTTTTCGAAACCCATAGATATATTTCACCCCTATGATTTTTTTTAGCATTCTGCCTACTATAAAATATGTAAGTTACTATGTAAAAGTTCCAATAATAAGATTCTGTAATCAAATAGCCACTAAGAACATTGTTCCAAAATGATCTGTGACAAAAAATAAATAAGACCTGAATTATTTTAATAATATTCAGGCCTCATTACACTAGTTGGCAACCATGTTTCAAAATCAGCAGGAGGGATTTTAATGTATCTTGTCAGTTCTTACGTAAAATCTTTCCGGCCTTCACACCGGTCATAGCTCCTTTTTTTATTACCCATTTCCCATTAATCATTACATACGAAAAACCCTCTGCATAACGGTGTGGATTGTTATAATCAGCTCGGTCGGCGACCGTATGCGGATTAAACAGAACTAAATCGGCAGCCAAACCTTCTTTTATTAGTCCCCGGTCTTTAAGCCCCAAGATATGAGCCGGCAATCCCGTCATCTTATAAATAGCCTGTTGTAACGTTAAAATTTTTCGTTCCCGGGTAAATTCTCCAAGCAATTTAGCAAACGTTCCATAGCCACGCGGATGTACTAATGTATTACCCGGAGTATCCGCTTTTATCCCACCAGCATCTGACCCGACGGCGACATTCGGATTAGCGGCAATTTCCAATACATCAGTTTCTTGCATGATAAAGTAAATAGCCCCCACCGTGCCTTTTTCTTCCAGCAGCAAACGACAGACCGCTTCCGCCGGAGAACAGCTCCATAGCTTACTTATCTCGGAAAGCCGTTTACCGGCCAATTCAGCGTTTTTACCGGCTTTTCCGGATTTTTTACCAGGAATGACCACAATTTTCTCCGGGCCGCCTGTCGCTGCTATCCGCCGGCTTATTTGCCGCAGTATCCGCTCCCGCAATTCCGGTGCCGCCAAGCGGATTAGCATCTTCGCATTTCCGCCGGCCCTCACCCAAGGAGGAACCATTGGGGCCAATCCGGTATACGAAGCATTATAAGGATAGTGGTCAGCATAAACAAATAATCCGGCGGCCCGGGCGGCTGCCAATTCGGCCAATACGGCCGACCCCTGGCCATTTTTGGCCTTCAGGTGTGATATCTGGACCCTTACACCGCTCGCCCTGCCAATTTGTATTGCTTCATTTATTCCCTTATACATAGCGCCGCTGCGAACATGACTGGCATATAGCCCATCAAATCTTGCCACCACTTTCGCTAGGCTGATCAATTCATCCGTCTTAGCAAAACAGCCCGGGATGTAGGCCAAGCCGGTAGATAAGCCCCAAGCCCCATCACGCAACGCTTCTTCTAGCAACTGTTCCATCTTAGCTAATTGCTCATCCGTCGGCTTGCGGTCATCCAAGCCGATAACTGCCGACCGCAGTGTTCCATGCGGAACTAAGGAAATTAAATTTACACCAATCCCATAGCGTTCTAAAATCGCTGCATAGTGTCTAAAGTTAAACCATTCCGCTTGGTTCGTACGCGGGTCATAGCCGTTATCCCGGTATACCTTCAGCCATCTTTTTTTATTATCAGGATTAAGCGGAAATGGACCGACGCCGCAATTGTTTATCACCTCAGTTGTCACACCCTGACGGATTTTATTGTCCGCTAGCGGTATGGAAAAAATTGATCGGTCGCTGTGCGTATGCATATCAATAAATCCGGGAGCAGCTACCAGTCCTTGGGCCTTAATCTCCTCTGCTCCTTTAGCCGCAATGTTGGTGGCTACTCTGACAATCCTACCGCCGTTTACCGCAATATCGCCGATCACACCTTCAGTACCTGTGCCATCAATAATCAAGGCCTGACGAATGACGATATCGTACTTTGGCAGCGTCATCGCATATGCCGCACCGGCAAGCATAAAAAGACATAGCGCTATTACAGTCCATGTTCTCATTTCTCACAACCTCTTCACATTGGATATTGTTGGCCCGCCTAATAATTATAATAGTTGATTGTCTAATAGTACTTATACTCATCTTGGGTATTTTTGTAATAAATTAGCTTGACATATTTTGCGAACGTGTAATAGTATGCATGGAATACTGCCAAGATAAAACCTAATTTACCATCAACCAGACCCAATTTCAAAAAATAGTGTTGTATAAACGCCCAAAATGGTTTGACAAAAATGTCGCATAAATTTGCTTGCTTACCTTCTGTATACAATTTATGGGCCATCATTGTACTGTATAAATTCATTTTTCTGCAATAATGGTCCCAACTAGCATACGGATAGTGGATCAGTCTTCCGGAAAGTTTTTTCGAAGGAAGCAGGGTTACTGCTCTTTCATGAACAAAACCATGATAAGTTAACTGGGAGCGAGGAACTAAGCGGGTTTTATAACTTGGTCTCAACCGATTACTAAGTAATGGTTTATTAAAGATAACATTTTGCATCGGAACTTGATAGGCACAATTAGGTTCGCCCAAAATCTTGCTTCTAATCTCAGTTGCCAGCTCAGGCGAAATTCGTTCATCAGCATCAATAAACATTGCCCACAATGCCTTGGTTTGCTCTAAGGCAAAATTGCGTTGCTGCCCAAAGCCTTCCCGCATTGGATGAATTATAACTTTTGCTCCCAATGACCGGGCGATCTCCCCGGTACAATCTGTACTACCGGAATCTATCACCACTACTTCATCAGCAAATTCGGCACTGCGAATACAATCTGCAATATTTAATTCTTCATTACGAGCAATAATTATTACCGCTAAATCCACCGTAAGTACCCCTTATCGTTATTTTTTATCCATGTTCTTAAACTTCAGCGGCCAGTATTAACTAATCAACTTTTCGCAATAAGCCAAATTCAGTTATTTTGCGCTGTTTTTCTGTATTCTAGCCACTGTTTAAATAGTTAAAAAATCGATCTGGCGTTAATTAAGTCTTGCTCCGTATCGACCTCACACCACTTAAATCCGGTAATATCCGCCATAATGACCTTGGAATAGTTTTTTACAATCAGATCATTGACAACGTCGCTATTCAGCCATTGGGTGTGACCTAATGCAACATGATTGAAAACATGCTCCTTATATAGCTTGACCGATTCCCCATATAAAGCCTGCATACCGGTGATTTCTCCGTTATTGTCATAAGGCTGAATAGTTTTGCTTACCCGCATAATTGTATCACCTTTTATACTGACCTTGGTTGCACTTAAGCTGAAAGGAGTACTGCGATCTACCGCCATTACGATATCACCTTTTTTACTTAAAAAAGCTTTGAATAAAGCTTCCTCAAATACCAGATCACAGGGCAGCGAAACAAAATCACCCTTAATAAAAGGAAGAACGCGGGCCATAGACACAATCGAATTACTTGTGGCATAGTCCGGATTAAACACGTATTGAATTTGATCATGGTGAACCGAGTTTATTACTTTATCTGCAGCATGACCGACTACAATAAATATTTTATCAAAACCTTCTGCCAACAGTATCTTGGTCATACGCTGCAAAATAGTTTCCCCGCCGACAGTCAATAAGCATTTTGAAGTATCACGAGTATGTTCCTTCAATCTACTTCCTAGTCCCGCAGCAAGAATAATCGCTTCCATGAGAATCCTCCTCCGTTTGGGTCATTATTGCCCGCATAATCTCAGCAGCACGTTTTCCACACCGGCCGTCACGATAGGCAAAAATAGAATTTACTATCCTCCGATAGCTTTCATTAGGCTGCCATGTGCCGTCAAGAAGCTTTGTAACCGTGCTTTCTACCATTTCCGCATTATCTACCATCACTGCAACATCCCACCATGCCGGATCAGGTGCATTGGCTGACAACTCATCCTTACTGATACCAAACACCACTATTGGCCGGTATAATTGGGCAAATTCAAAGATTATACTACTGAAATCACTAATAAGCAAATCTGCTACATATAAATATGAGGTCGCATCCGCTTCTTCACAGTAAATTACACCAGGTATATTTTGATAGTCCTGCCGCCATTCAAGAGATGAATTATCATGAAGCTTAACTAAAACATTGAATGATTGAGCCAGCTTGCCAATTGCGGTCTTAAGCTTGGGAGCTGAACTAAATTTTGCCCATGTTGGCGCAAATAATATTGTTCTTTTCCCTGGAGAACATCTATATTTTCTTAACAGTTCTTCTTTATCCCAACAATCCGCAAATAGTTTGTCTGTTTTAGGATAACCGATAACAGCTAACTGTCTGACACCAAGCCTTTGAAGTTTTGCCGCCCACGCCTCACCTGGAACCAAGCAATACTGATCGCGGCTGATCCTTCCATAAAAGTAATTCTTACAGCCTACCCCATGAAATATTTGCACTTTTTTTATTAAACTAACCGGATATTTCTGTTGAAAATAGTCAGCCATAATTACAATTTGTGGATATAGTCTATTGCGGCTGTACGGAATATTTCGCTTTTGCAAATAATCAGCAACTTCCGAATTTGCTGCAATCAACGTAACTTCCGGTAAATAGCGGTGAATGTTTTCAAAAGCAGCATAATGCATTGGCAATGATAAATAAGCGACTACCCCGTCAGACTGATTACGCCACCTTTTCCAATACCAAATCAATATGTATGGAAAGTAATTATTTACTTGTTCACATATTCGATGTAACTCTCTGCGGACTTTTCTAAAGTTAATCACAGTGTAATCCCCAATCATCAAAGTCTGTACTGGTTAAATTACTTTCCCCCTAATTGTGAACACCAGCTAAATATTCGCCACACCCAAATCTTTCTCTTTAAAATCAGGGTAGCCTTTAACCTATGCCCGACTCCGAACTCGCCTGAGCTTACTCTTTGAATAGCCTCACACCATGAATTTCTCATCAGACGATGAATATCTTGATAACATCCCTCTTTTAACATCATATATAAAAATCGATATATTTTAAAATCACTCATTCTCCGACATTCCAGCAGAATTCGTTCCCTGTTTTTTCCTTTATAATTTTGTATAACAAAACTTACCCCCCGTTCAAAAGCATGAATCGAATGGATATAAGTTGTCCATTCCCAGCGCTGTTGAGTTATTGAGTCTGTTCTTTGCCGATATGTCATCAATAACTTGGGAACATGGGCTAATGTTGCAACTGCCAATAGTTTGCACTTAAACTCAGTATCTTCGCCCATCAAGCAGCCTTCAGTAAAATTAATCTTATTGGCAGTCAGCGTATTTTTCTTAACAACTATCGCACAGATATGAATGGATAATTTTTTTTGCATGAAGTACAGTAAAACATTGCTTTGCAGGTCCTTATCATCGGGGTCTACTGTTATAGAATATCTTATCCGCCGCCCATCTTGCAGCAACCAGTCATTTTGGGAAAAAACACATTCTGCATTGGCCGATTTTTGCTTAGCAACCATTTCTTCTAAAAAAGTGGTTTGCCATAAATCATCAGCATCAAGAAATGCTATTAACTCTCCTTGGGCTAATCTTAATCCTTCGTTACGGCTAGCCGCTGCCCCTTGGTTAGTTTGCCTGTAGTAAACTATACGCTGATCTTGGCTTGCAAAGGACATTACTATGTCCTCCGTATCATCAGTTGAACCATCATTAATAATAATCAGTTCCCAATCCGTATAAGTTTGGCCCTGTACGGAATTTATACTTGCCGCTATATATGAAGATACATTGTATGCAGGCATGACAATTGAAACAGTAGGACCCATATCTTTATGCCTCCCGTAGCTAATTAAAACATTGCTCAAGCCTAGTTCGCCAAAAGCTATTTTTTTCCTTTTTTTCCATGTAATTAAAATGAAATGGCCTGAGACAATTAGCCTCAAGCCCACATCCTGTTACAATAACTAAACTAGCCTATTATGTGAATAGTTTTTAATAGTCACAAGCCTACATTATTTTATTACAATGGTTGCGGCTGCGATCGGCGCTGACCGGATAAACTCCCACGGAATTACATATCGTCCTTGTGCAGGATCCCAACGTTTATTTTCTACAGCGCTACGCTTGAATCCCACCCTTGCGACAACAAAAATTCGATAGCCGGGCTTAGCATAATTCATCCACGAAGACAGACCGGGTATGTGGTCAATTATTTCATCCTGCCAAGAGTATCCTGATGTATTATAATTAAGAAAGTTGCTTTGGAGATAAAATTTCATTTCTCCATACGGCTTCCAATTGGGAATCTCAGCAGAACTTTGCGGCCAAATTCCATTCTCTTTTACCCCGACGGGTGAGTGAGACAGCCACACGGTAACATAGAGCATATTATCGTCTAATATGTTATTATATTTGGCATTCTGCGCACTGCGAACCTCATCTAACAAATCTTTATAGTTTTGGCCATTATTATTTAAAACCCGTAAATCAAACGGCCCCCGGGCAATATAAAATTTTCCGTCTCTGTAGTCAAACTGGCTCGGACTATAGTGATCTTTTGCCGGAAAAGAATTTGAGACAGCTATCGATCCCCAACCGAAAGCGGACACATAAGATTGATCAAGCTCTGCAGCAGATACTATCGAAGCACAGTTTAAGATAACTAGGCTGGTGATCAGCATAATAATTCCACGCATTTTGCCCATTCGATATTCCCCCCTTTACCAAAAAATTTTAAATCAATAGTTACTATGCTATTAATTTAAATATTATGTATAGGTTGGCTTTGTTCGGTTAAATTCAACTAAAATACCTGTAGAGTACGTCACCCTGCAGGTATTTTAGTCTTCCGGCTTATTTTTTTAAGAATACGTGGTTTGCCGATCCAATAGCCTTGAGCATAATCGACTCCAATCTGTTGTAGAGTTTGAAAAATCCGCTGATGTTCCACAAACTCCGCTATTGTTTCTATGTTTAAAACATGTGCAAGATCATTAATAGAAGATACCATCGCATAATCCACCTGGCTATTTACGATATTTCTAACCAATTCACCATCAATTTTCAAGTAATTCACATGTAAGTTCTTTAAATATCCGAAAGAAGATAAGCCACTGCCAAAGTCATCAAGAGCAAATTTACACCCTAATGATTTTAGCTTGTTAATGAACTTACTTGCGCCTTCAAAATTTGATACAGCGGTCGTTTCAGTAATTTCAAAACAGATAGACTCCGGTGGTATACAATATCTTTCTAGTTTCTCACAAACAAAATCTAGGAATGTTGCGTTGCTGAGGGAAGCTCCGGATATATTTATATTAAACAGTGGTTTTTCATCGTCCGACAGCTCACTAACTATATCTTGATATGTTTTTGCAAATTTATTTATAACCCAACGGTCAATGGCATTCATCATATTAAACCTTTGCGCTGCCGGCAGAAAAACACCGGGAGAAATAACATTTCCATTCTTCTCATCAATCAACCGAATTAAAACTTCGAACCAGTTATGATCAAAGTTGGTCGCGGCCGGTACTATTTCTTGATAAACAAGAAAAAATCGGTCATCTTCCATAGCCTTAATCAACTTAGGGAGCCATTGCATTTCATCATGTTGCTCCGTAAGTTGCGGGTCATCTTTAGCAAAAATGTAGACTCTATTTCGACCTTTTTCCTTAGCAAGGTAACAAGCTCGATCGGCTGCACTAAGCGCTGCTTCGTAAATCTGATTCTTCTGAGACAGTTCAACAATACCTATACTGACTCCGAATGTAAATGGCATTTCGCTCCATATGAAACGAAATTTGCTTATCTCATCACAAAGTCTATTTGCTATGGAAACACCCGCTGATAAAGTAGTATTTTCAAGAAGAATTGCAAACTCATCACCTCCGAGCCGGGCGATAATGTCCGTATCATGAAACATCCTTTTTATCAGCACTGCTATTTCTCTTAAGACCCGATCGCCGACTACATGTCCGCAGGTATCATTAACAACTTTGAAATCATCTAGATCAAGGTATAGCAATACATGCTTATTTCCATGACATCCAATTTCCTCAATTGCTTCGCGAACTTGACGTTCAAATAGATAACGGTTGGCCAAACCAGTTAATGCATCATAGTTGGCCTGAGCATACATGATCTGTTCCGCCCTTTTCATTTCGGTTATGTCTTTGGCCGTACAAACTATGTATTTAAAACTATTTGAATCTGATTGCACGACTGAACAACTTAACAGCACAGGAATTCTTTTGCCGTTTTTTGTTTTAAATACGGTTTCATAATTTTTCTGCTGTCCTGTTTTAATCAGTACTTCCGATAAATTATCCTGGAATAATGTGTCGTAAAAAATTGCATCAATGGGTATTCCGATAAGTTCATCGTGTGAATAGCCCAAAGTGCTAAGCGCCGCTTCGTTGACCGATTCTATCTGATATTTAGAATTAACAGCAATCAGACTATCAGTCATACTGGTAATAATATTATCTAAATATTCCTTTGATACAGTAGTTTTTTTGAGCCTGGCGGTCATTTCATTAAAGGAAGTCGCCAATTGTCCGATTTCATCCGTCGAGGAAATATTAACGAACTCAATATCATCTGTGCCGCTATGTGCAATTTTCTTGGTAAAATTGCTTAGCTGTAAAATGGGTCTCGTTATCCAACGCAGTAATGCTAATGAGATAAGTCCAATCGCTACTATCAGTAATCCAAATGACATAATTGCCGTAGTCCTACTTAATACTGCTACCCGTTCAGCTAAACCTTGGAGGGGAAAACCCAGAACTACTGCGCCTAAATAACTTCTATCAGTTCCAATAATCGGTGTTACAAATCCGAAATAGTCCTTATCTTGAATTTTATAATCAATAACTAAATCTTCCCTGTTCTTTAACGCCGCAATGATTTCAGGCACATTGATAACATTATTTTTTTTCTCTACGTTATCATGAAATAAAACAACACCGTTGGTATCAACAACTGCGGCAAAAGCAACACCGTCATATTTTTGGACAACTTCCTTGCAAATATCATCAAAACCGACGATATCATCCAAAGTCAAGCCATAACTAAGTAACCGCTCGACTTGAATTTTTAAACCGTAACCTATTGCTGTAAATTCAGATTTGGCCGTTTTGGCAAACTCAGTTTTAAGCATACGGCTGCTAAGCAAGTAGTTTACACTTATTGTCGTTGACAAAACAATAACCAGTATCAATAAGATTTTAGTTTGAAGTCTATTTACAAGTATCATTTTTTCTCCCAATCATACTTTCCAACTACTTTTGAACTTAGAAGTATTTTGCTGTCAATTTTGAGACCCAGTGCTTTGGCACGGGCTAAACTGATGCCTGGCCGGCCTTTAACTGTTGGTTTCACCGGCAAGTCAGCCGGACTTTTTCCCCCGGTAATAATTTCCCACGCTATCTTACCTGCGGCAAAACCTTGTTCATAACCGGATACCGATACCACAGCTAGTGTTCCATAAGAAATTCTATCGATCCAAAAGCTGAAATCAGGTAATTTGCTGTTAGCTGCAGTCCATTGCAACACATCTCGGTAATGAACATTATTTCCGTTTCTATCCTTAAAATTGAAAATTCCGACAAGACAAATTCCGTCAACGCTCTTCTGATATTCTTTTATCTTTCGTTGATACTCCGCAAAGGTGTGTATTGTATCCCAGTATACAAAGTCAAGCATAGGCAGCAATACTGCTTTTTCTTGCATTCTTTGGCGTACCGGCTCCCAGATAGGGGAGTTGTCAAACACAACTGCAATTCTCTTCGCATTTGGTGCTATTTTAGAAAAAAGGGAGGCACTCTCTATAAAATGCTCAACTTCCAAAACACCACTAACATTTTTTGCGCTGGCAGACTGAAATTCAGTTGGCAAATTATTTACCCCGCTAAATACAAATGGTAAATCTGAATTTAAATAATATTTGGTTACATATCGTAAGGCTTCATCATCGCTGGTATAAACAAGGTCGGGCCTCCAGGTATTAATAAGATTCCTCGCCGACCTACCCATTGTTTCTTTCCAAGCCGGCGAACTATTATTTTTTGCATTCATCTGTAAAACTTTATACTCAACATTTAATCCCTGCAAAGCATCCTTGAACCCTTTGAATTGAGTGTCGGTCCACTCCCAAGGCGAATGATAACTCATAATATGTAAAATTTTTAAGTTCCTGACAATATTTGCTTCCCTACTAGCAGAAGTCGGAATAGGCTTTGGCTTATTAGGTCCTGCACACCCTATCAATAAAAATACAAAAGACAGGAATAAACATAAAAACCTAATAACTTTAGCTTGAGCCACAATTAATTCCTCCTTGCATACTTATTATTAAAGCAGCCGACCTATCCCCCAAAACAAAAATAACCAAGCAAGTTGCTTGATTATTCTTCTTTGCAACCTGGCAATCATAGATAATTATCCTTAGACCCATGGCTTTGCGTCCTTCTCTTTCGAAAAGTATGCCAATATTTTTTGTTAGTACTAATATAATTCTAACATTACATCAAATAATTAGTCTATATTTTAAGTTTATTGTGATTTTAATAACTTGTGCTTAGATATGGCTAACACGTCCGTGAAGCAAATTATCAAATTAAACCTTAATTGCTGCTAGCGAGTTATTTTCAGAATAACTCGCTAGCCTGATATCTACTTGAGTTTACTTTTTTAACTAATAAACAGGTATGTTTTTTCTAAACATTTCGGTAATAATTGTCTCCATCGTATACATTCCCGGCGGTTGACCAAGTAAGTGGTTTACTGCAAAAATTGCCCCCTGGCCAAAAGCTGCTCTGCTAATGCTTTCATGCGACAAGCGAATTATCTGGTTGGGCAGTCCAAAGATAATTTCATGGTGTCCGACAATTCCGCCAACACGAACAGAATTTAAATGTTCTTCAACATCAAGACCAAGAGCGTTTGCTATCTTTTGGGCTGTGCCCGATACTTCCGCCTTTCCTTTATAATGTTCCTCAACTATTTCAATGTCCGCATGAGGGATTATTTTCTGTAAGATCTGGGCTGCGACCATCAACACATTAATTCCTAATGTAATGTTGGGAGAATATAGTACCGAAGTATACTTGGCATAGGACTTTAATAGATCCAATTCAGCTTGTTCATATTTGGAAATAGCCGATATTACGCGAATTCCTTGCTGTGCTGCTCTTCCATACAAATATACTCCTTTGGCATCCGAAAAGTCCACCAGAGCTTCAACCGGATACTCATTAAAAAAACTATCATTGATTTCATCAGTAGAAAATATTTTACCTTCATCAAACTCATATCCGAGCAGCCGACTAGCATATTTGCCACGATCTTCACGGCTGTTGCGCACTACCCAAGCTAATGAGAATTGATTGTCATTTAAGAATTCACTGGCAATCATCTTACCGGTTTTACCAAAACCAAAAAGCCCGATTCTTACCTTCGCCATCAAAACCCCTCCTTTTTACTCACTGTTTATAATATAAGTAGGTTAAGATAAATAACTTGCCCAAATAAAGATTTTTACCTTTTACACATGCCAGGGCTTGAATTGTCTGGCAATTCAAAAAATTTCGAGTACACGATTAGAGGTATTTTCAATAAATACCTCTAAGTAAATTATACCACTTCTATCTATTCATAACAAGCCGGCTCAATTTATCGCGCCTACGGCTTGCTTCTACATTATGCCTGTCATAAAATATTACTATATTGAACCAACAAGGAGTGATACCCATGTTTGGCATCGTTAATTACGAAATATTCCTATTTGCCGGTATTATTCTTAATATTACTCCCGGCTCAGACAGTATATATATTCTCAGTCGCAGCATTTCACAAGGCCGTCAGGCAGGTATATACTCAGTTTTAGGTATTAGTTCCGGTTGTGCCGTCCACACTTTGCTGGCAGCGTTAGGTCTATCTGTTATTCTAAGTCAATCCACTGTTGCATTTACATTATTAAAAGTAACCGGCGCGCTTTATTTAGCTTACTTAGGAATCACCACCCTATTTAACAAAACCGACCCATTTGTTTCGCCGCAAGATATTATGACCAATCAGTCTATTTATCTGCAAGGATTATTGACCAATATCCTAAATCCTAAAGTTACTCTGTTCTTCCTATCCTTTTTACCTCAGTTCATTGATCCGCATAACAGCTATGGAATTATACCTTTTTTGTTATTAGGTATAACTTTTTTAACCACTGGCACACTATGGTGTCTATGTTTGGTTTTTTTCTCTTCTACCGTCACTGTATTTCTCCGCCAAAACAGTAAAACTAGGACCATAATAAATAAATTCTGCGGAGGTATATATGTTCTGCTGGGGCTTAAACTGCTAGCAGCTGAACGGTGATATTAAATTAAACAAAGTCAATGTCACTCGTCGGCGAAGCGTAATTAGTTAGTTATCGGTATAATGCCGCACTAGGCGTCATACTTTGTAGAAGGAATTGAGAGCTGTTCATCGAATATGAAATAGAGAAACATAATTTACCAATAGATTAAGAGAGGAGGTATGACAATGATTAGAAGTATAATTATTGCTATCTTATTAGTATGTTCGGTATCATTCACCGCTTTTGCTTATCCATCTCAGCACCATAATAGACCGTCACATAATCAACATCATAATCGACATGATCGGAATGATAGATTTTCGGTCAATATCACATCCAGCGGCCGGGGGTATGTTTCACCCAAAGGACATATGACAGTAAGAAGAGGACAGACAATACATATTGCGTTTAGGCCTGTTAAAGGCTATTTTGTTAGAAGAGTTGTTATAAACGGAAGAAACGCCGGACGTTCGCACGACTACACATTAAGAAACATAAACCGTAACTATCGGGTTCATGTTGAATTTGACCGTGACCACCGCGGTTATCATCGTCCGCATCACCGTTGATTCTCTGCCGTATTCTTAGAATACGGCTTATTTTTTTTGTTCTCTATATAGATTAGAACGATTTAATGCATAATAACATTGTTACTTAAACATTTAACTGCACGAGGGGGAACATTCTATGCAACCGACATCTCCCTGGGATAATATCCCAACGAATCAGTGGCTTGATTGGCACTGGCAGCTTGCAAATCGAATTACTTCGTTGGAAGAGCTTGCAAAGATTATCAAACTTACCGACCTAGAAGAGAAAGGAATTAAAGCCTGCTTAGACCAACTGCGCATCGCTATAACTCCCTATTATGCTTCGCTAATGGACCCGGAAAACCCCAATTGTCCCATCCGCAAACAAGCTATTCCGGTGACTTGGGAACTTGAAGAAGCTCACTGCGACTTAGAAGACCCATTATCTGAGGATGTCGACTCGCCCACACCGGGATTAACTCATCGTTATCCTGACCGTGTCCTGTTTTTGCTTACCGATCAATGTGCCATGTATTGCCGGCATTGTACCCGCCGACGCATTGCCGGTACAACTGACCGGCCCCGTCCGCAGCATGAAATCGATGCAGCAATTGACTATATTGAAAAGACCCCGGCAATTCGCGATGTATTATTGTCCGGTGGCGATGCCCTACTGCTATCAGATGATATTATTGAAAATATATTACTACGTCTGCGCAAAATCGAACATGTAGAAATTATTCGTTTCGGAACCCGTACCCCTGTAGTACTCCCTCAACGCATCACACCAGAATTGTGTACCATGTTGCGGAAATACCATCCGATTTGGATCAACACACACTTCAATCATCCTAAAGAAATTACCAAAGAAGCCAAAGCAGCATGTGAACGTTTGGTAGATGCCGGCATACCACTTGGCAACCAAACCGTGCTGCTAAAAAATGTAAATGACTGTCCTTATGTTATTAAGCAATTGGTTCATGATCTTGTTAAAATGCGGGTCCGACCATATTACTTGTATCAATGTGATTTATCGGAAGGATTGGAGCATTTTAGAACTTCCGTCGCCAAAGGTATCGAAATTATTGAACTGTTGCGCGGCCATACATCCGGATTTGCCGTTCCTACTTATGTTGTAGATGCGCCGGGCGGAGGCGGTAAAATACCGGTAAGCCCCCAATACTTGCTTTCCATGTCTGACAAGAAAGTCATTTTACGCAACTACGAAGGCATAATCTGTTCCTATACGGAGCCGGAGGACCGCCACAGCGAATGCCAAGAATGTGGAATTTGTGACCGTTTCCGCGAACTTTATCCTAAAGCCGGCTTGGCAAAACTGTTTAGCGACAAGAAACTTAGCCTGATACCAAATGATAATAACCGTGGCGAGCGGCGCGCGCAATATAAAACTTGACTTCTTACCGGAGGTAAATCAATGACATACTGCAATGAATTGCTAGAATCTGAACAACACATCACTGAAAGCATATCCGGAAGAGGAAGTTACCTGTTTAAAGAAACAGATAGCTTCTCAGTTAAAATTTATGTGGATTTTTTCAACCAGCGCATAAAAGTGTTGAATTATATAATAAATGACTATGACCTATTTTCGCAGTATCTCGATTTCATACTCATAAAATACCGTTTAGGAAAAATTATTATGGTTGCTGGCGAATCGGATTGGCAACCGTTATTCAGCCGCGGGTTTTGTTTAGAAGCGCTGCACCCGACTTTTTTCTCAGGTAAACCCGGCTACCATTTGTCTAAATTTAGTTCAGCTGAACGTCGCAATTCACTGCACTGGGATGCTGCAGAAAATATTCTTAAGCAAGTACGCCAATTATCTGCACAATACAAGCCATTGCCAATGGATTATCAAATTCGTACAGCTGATATCGGCGATATTCCCCAGTTAGTTTCACTGTATTCGAGTGTCTTTCATTCATATCCAACGCCTATGGATGATCCTCAGTATATTGAGAAGGCTATCCATACCAACATGCATTTTAAAATAGTTTTAGCTCAAGGTAAAATAGCCAGTGCAGCCTCCTTGGACCTTGATATGGATACAAACAGTGCTGAATTAACCGATTGTGCTACCTTACCTGACTATCGCGGACAAAGTCTCATGTCCCATCTTGTCAGTCATTTAGAAGTTGCTGCCCGCAGCATCGGACTTACAACCGTGTATACAATTGCGCGGGCAACCTCCTTTGGTATTAATGCGATTTTCTTTCGCCATGGATATAGCTATTACGGAAGATTCATCAATAACTGTGATATCTGCGGTAGATTTGAAGATATGAACTTATGGTCAAAAAAATTATGACTATGGTTACGAATGTTACTATTTATAACTGCTACAGTTTTACAACTACGAACAGGGGATAAGCACGCAGCTCGCCAACTAACCTCATTTTTGGAGTACTGTACCATCTGCAATAGGGTGGATGTGTATTCTGAATATCAGGCAACTATGGTAGCAGCGAAAAAAGCCAGCGCTCATTTTCGGCTGGCCTAATTCGTGAAAACTAATGTATCAAATTGCCAAGTGAAAAAAGATTGAAGATTATAGCTTAAACTTGAGAATAGTCCTTTGTAAATCCTCAGCTATATTTGCTAGCGCTTGACTGGAGGATACAACTTCTTCCATTGCAGCTGACTGTTCCTCATTTGCAGCTGAAACACTCTGTGCTCGTACCGCAGTTTCCTTACTAATTCGATCAATATCCCGTATTGATACTACTATTTTCTGACTTCCTGTGGCCATTTGCTGAATGGCCACCGATATTTTCCTGATTTGCACTGAGACCTCATCAATAAGCGCCACAATTTGCTTGAAGGATTGACCGGCAGTTTTTACTACTTCAGTCCCAATCCTTACCTCCTGCGTGCCGTCATTCATGGAAACCACAGCATTATTCGTTTCATTCTGTATTTCTGCAATTAAACCGGCAATTCGTTTCGCAGCTTCCTGCGACTGCTCTGCCAGTTTACGCACCTCTTCCGCAACTACGGCAAATCCTCTGCCCTGTTCGCCTGCGCGGGCCGCCTCAATGGCTGCATTTAGCGCCAATAGATCAGTCTGAGCCGCAATTCCTGAAATAGTATCAATAATCTGTCCAATTTCTTCGGACCGCGCGCCGAGTTTAGTAACCACTTGGGCCGAATCGGAAACAGATTTTTCAATATTCTGCATCTGATTTATAGCCGCCTCTACCGCCTTATTGCCGTGATTAGCCGCATTAGTGGTTTTATCCACCATATCTGAAACAGTATTAGCATTATGTGCTACTTGCTCAAATTCGGTTGACATTTGTTCAACTACCGCAACAGTAACATCAACAACATTTGCCTGTCCTATTGCATCTTGTGCTACTTCACCGATTGCAGCTGTAACTTGAATTGAAGCTTGTGATGACTGTTCGGCATTGGCCGTAAGTTCTTCTGCAGCGGCAGCTACTTGTTCAGAAGTTTTAGCTATTTGTCTAATAAGAGAAGCTAGGCTGACAATCATCTCTTTCATCGAATTTGCCAAAGTCCCAACTTCATCCTTTGAACCCACGTCAACTGCAACCGTCAAATCGCCTGCTGACACCATTTCTGCGACAACCGCTAATTGCTCAATAGGCTTTGCCAGCCTACGTGATATAAAATAAATTATCACAATTGAAACAAACGCTCCAATACCAATAAAAAATAATAAATTAATTTCAAAATCGTCAATCATTGCTTCATAAAGAGTATTAGGAACGCCCACGAAGAACATGCCGATTACCTTTCCATCGGCATTTACTATCGGTTCGTAAACTGCTTGGTTTGCAACACCAACTACTTCAGCTACTCCTAAAAACTTATTATTATTTTTAAGCACCGTATCCGCTACTAGTTGCGAAGCCTTAGTTCCAATCGCCCGGATACCTTCTGGATTACGAATAGTTGTAGCTACCCGAGTATCATATAAAAAAATAGTAACATTATTGTTCGTCATTTCCTTTATCTTATCGACAATAGAACTGTTGTTAACTAATTTATTACCCTTAAACAATTTATTATCTTTCACTTCCCACATTCCGGGAAGTCTATTATCAAAATACTCTTTTGCCACATTTAAATCGGAGCGAAGCTTTTCCTGGGACGCTGCTACAATTTTTCCCTGCATACTGACAACAGCATAATAACCAATCGCAGAGCTACCAAGAACAAAAATCAGCAAAAAAGTACACACCAGTTTCCAACATAGTCGTTTGAATAACAGCATAATTATTTCTCTCCTTATTTACTTTGCAACAGCTTACATTAAAAGGATTTGATCATCATCTGTCTAGCGGCGGCCAACTATTTCGGTCTTAAGCCGCACTTAACCATCAGAGATTCCCATTCCTTTTCCTTAAACCCGACAAATATGTTGTCCGGCGTAATTAACAGCGGACGTTTAACAAGCATCCCATCAGTCGCTAGCAACGAAAGCTGTTCGTCATTAGACATTGCTGACAATTTATCTTTTAGCGCTAGGGACTTGTACAGTATTCCGCTGGTATTAAAAAATTTACGGAGCGGAATATTGGCTTTAGCCCACCACTCTTTCAGTTCCGCTTTAGTTGGGTTCTGTTCTTTGATATTCCGCTGTTCGTACGTTATGCCGTTACTATCTAGCCACTTTTGTGCTTTTTGGCAGGTAGTACATTTCGGATAACAAATAAAAATAATCTTATTCATAATAGCAATCTCCAATCTTAGAATAAATAAGTACCTAAACTGAAATAAGCCCAGTTTGTGACTGCCCTACGAACCACACTTACCACAACCAAAATGTGCTTTTATCAGTTGTTATGCAAACACATTCATATGTTCCAAATTAACTCAGATAATCCTTCATCTATATAAACATTATACGCCGCCATATATCATTGTAGCGCATATTCAACAGCAGCATAGGCGTGTATTCGGGTAGTATCGAAAATTGGCACTATACTGTCTACTTGACGAATTAGGAGTGGAATTTCCGTACAACCCAATACGACTCCTTCTGCTCCCTGGTAACACATTCGCTCAATAATTTTCGCCAAGGCCTGTCGTGACGATTCAATGATTTTGCCTACTACCAGTTCGTGGTAGATGACAGAATGGATGATTTCGCGATCAAATTGATCAGGTATCAATACTTCCAGCCCGTGGTTATGAGCTAAACGCTGTTTATAAAAATCCTGCTCCATCGTAAACTTTGTCCCCAGCAATGCAACTTTGCGCAACCCTGTTTTTTTTATTTCGTCGGCCGCGGCATCAGCAATATGCAGCAGCGGAATACCTACTTCCGCTTCGACTTCTTCGGCCATTTTATGCATTGTATTTGTACAGATAACCATAAAATCCGCACCGCCGTTTTTTAAGCTTATTCCGGCATCGATCATTAGATCCGTAAGTTTGCCCCATTCATTTTTTTGCTGCAGCTTCTCAAATTCAGCAAAATCAACAGAATACATAATACATTTTGCCGAATGGGTACCGCCCAGTTTAGCCCTAATAGATTCGTTAATAATACGATAGTATACTGCTGATGATTCCCAACTTAGCCCACCAATTAGACCGATGGTTTTCATACTTTTTCTCCTCCAATCTTTAGATGAAGCCATAGTCTTTTTTGTATCTGCTTTATATTGAATTATCCGAACTCTTTTCTTCGTAGATTATCACCAGTTTTCCAGTACAACCTTGGTATTAATCCTAATATTAGCTATATTCATAAGATATTAACAAACTCCTGCCAATTGATACAATCAGGCAAGAGTTCTTAACATTAATAAAAACAGTGCAAAGATAATTTTTCCTTACTGTCACTTATTCGCCGTTACCAATAATACGTAATGTAGCTTTCGTATCATTGGAAACGGCGAAAATTTATTTGAATAAATAATAGCATTCACGAAAAGAGGGTCTAACCCTGCTTGAAATATATACTCGGTAGTGCTGCATACAGTGCCGCCGACTTGACGAGGTGAGTTTTAAACGTTTTTTCGTTAGGTGCATGTGCTTCTTGTTCCTTACCTGGGCCAAATCCAATGCAAGGAATACCATGTTGTCCCATAATTACCGTACCGTTAGTAGAAAAGGTCCATTTATCAACAAGCGGCGTTGTTTGGAACAAGCTGTGATAAGTTTTTATTGCAGCCTGACAAAGCAAATGGTCTTCTTTTAAGCTCCACGGCGGAAAATAGCAAGAAGCCGGATATTTCAGACCGGTATAAGAAGGTCGATCATAGGAATACACTTCAACAATCGCGCCACTTTCGCGAACAGCCGACAGATTACGAATTTGAGCCAAGGCATATTCCTCGCTTTCGTCGACAGTAAGCCTCCTATCAATTGAAATCCAACATTTATCAGCTACGGCGCATCGGGATGGTGAATCAGAAAATATCTCCGACACTGTCAAGCTGCCCTGTCCAAGGAAAGCATCACTAATAAAATTTGTACTTAAATGCTCCAGTTCTTTAATAATTTTAATCATTTTATATATGGCATTTTCACCACGTTCCGGAGCTGAGCCATGGCAGCCAACTCCAGTAGTCGTGACCTTTATTTCCATGCGGCCCCGATGACCACGATAGATCCGGCAGTCGGTTGGTTCCGTCAGAATAACGCATTCCGGACGGAGTTTATCTTCCTCAATAATGTACTGCCAACAGAGACCGTCGCAATCCTCCTCCTGCACAGTACCGGTAAATAAAAGAGTATAATCACCTGCCAGCGCCAGATCCTTAATAATACGGCCGGCGTATACCATTGCTGCCATACCGCCGCGCTGGTCGCTGGCCCCTCGTCCGACGATAATTTCTTCATCTTCATAGCCGCGATACGGATCATAGCGCCATAAAGACGGCTCTCCTACTTTCACTGTATCAATGTGTGCATCATACGCCAGCAGACGCGGTCCATGACCAATAAAGCCCAAGATATTCCCCATCGGATCTATCCGGACCTCATCAAACTGCAACGAATTCATTTCCTGCCTAATTCGCTGAATCACCTGTTCTTCATGACAGCTTTCACCCGGAATCGCCAGTATGTCCCGCAAAAATTTGGTCATCGCCGGTTTATAATAATCCGCTCGTTCCAGAATCTTCTCAAAATCAATGTTCATTATAAAAATCCTTTCATCTGTTTTATAAAATAGAAAATAGCTCGTCTCATAACCTCCGGCATAAATTTTCTTTTTTAATTAGCGAGCGCTTAATACTTTAGATAAAAAGTCTTGACATCTGCTGCTTTTGGGAGCTGAAAAAACCTGTTCAGCCGTACCTTCTTCAACAATAAAGCCCTCATCCATAAAAATGACCCGATCCGCCACATCCCTGGCAAATCCCATCTCATGAGTTACAATGACCATCGTCATACCTTCCTGAGCTAAATCTTTCATAACCTTGAGAACCTCTTCTACCATTTCAGGGTCCAACGCAGATGTAGGTTCATCAAACAGCATTATTTTAGGATTCATCTCCAGGGCCCGAGCAATTGCCACACGCTGCTTCTGACCACCTGACAAAGTATGAGGATATACATCCTTTTTGTCCTCAAGACCAACCTTTTTCAATAAAGCAATGGCTTTTTCTTCAGCTTCTTTGCGGGTCATCTTCTTTAATTCCAACGGAGCTAAAACCATATTTTCCAATACAGTGTAATTGGGGAAAAGATTAAAGGATTGAAATACCATGCCAATATTTTGGCGAAGTGCATTTATATTCTTTGTATTTACAATATCTTCTTCGAGTATGGTTATGTTGCCATCATGAATTTTCTCCAGCCGGTTAAGACAACGGAGAAGAGTGCTCTTGCCTGATCCGGACGGGCCAATAATGCATAATACTTCACCTTCCGCTACTTCGAGCGAAATCCCTTTAAGTACTTCCAATTTGCCAAATCGTTTACTAATCCCGCTTGCCCTTATTATCATAGCTCAACCTCCTCTCGACTTTTTTAGTTATTAATGACAACATAGTTATAATAACAAGATACATAGCCGCTACATAGGAATATACTTCAAACGGCAAGTAATTTCTGGCAATAATTATTTGTCCGTTTAATGTCAATTCCCGGACACTGATTACAGACAGTATTGAGGTATCTTTAAGAGTTGTAATAAATTGATTTAGGAAAGCCGGGATCATTATTTTGATTGCCTGTGGCAGGATAACCTTATGCATTGTCTTTAAATATCCAAGACCAAGGCTTCGGGCAGCCTCGGTTTGCCCAATGTCGATTGCCTGAATTCCACCTCTAAAAATTTCTGCCATATAAGCGCTGGCATTGATGGTTAAGGCAATAATAGCTGCAACCAATGGATTGAACCGAATATCTAAGACGGCTCCAACGCCAAAGTATAAGAACAATCCCAAAATCATTAGGGGAATACCACGAACAATATATATATAAGTATTGGAAATAACGCGTAATACTTTGAAATCACTAATGCTAAAAATTCCGAGTATCACCCCGAGTATAAAGGCCAAAAATATTGAAAATACCGCCATAATTATGGTGACAGATAAGCCGTTTAGTAAGCTGGGCAAGCATTCCTGAAATAATTGAAAATAATGTATCAAAGCATTATTCCTCCTAGCATAATTTAGTGTAAAAATGCAGCAGCTCATACTAAAACACACCCTTTGCTAAAAAGCGCATTTTTGTATGATTTGCTGCACTACACTAACTATTTAATTATTTTTTATTCAGAGGTAGATATTGCCCAACAATGCGATCATATTCGCCACTAGCTTTTACTTTTTTAAGGCCTGAATTAAACATGGCCAGCAATTTAGCGTTTTTGCCTTTATTTACGGCAAAGCCGTTTTCCGGGGCTGCTTCTATTTCCGGTACAGCAACTCTCAATGTCATCTTTGGATCAACTCTGATTTGATAAGAAATAACCGGATAATCTTCTACCAGGAAATCTGCATTACCGTTTTTGACAGCTTGAAACATCGACGGAGAATCATCATAATAGCTTATTTTTAATCCATATTTCTTTTCATTAGTTTCGGCAAAAATAGCCCCTGTAGTTCCTTTTTTTACGGCAGCAGTCTTACCTTTAAGATCTGCCAAAGAGTTAATGTCGGTATTATTCTTACTGACTACAATCGAAGAACCAGATTTGATGTATCCGTCAGAGAAATCGACTGATTGTTTTCTTTTTTCAGTAATATTCATACCAGCGATAGATCCATCAATCTGCCCAGCTTTAAGCGCGGGAATAATTCCGCTAAAATCCATTGGTTTCAATTGGTATTTAAACCCTTCTATTTTGGCAATTGCAGCAATAAGCTCTACATCAATGCCCTTGTATTTGCCATTTTCTTCAAACGAAAAAGGAGCATACTTAGCATCACAAGCTATAATATAAACCTTGTCCTTTGCAGCCGTACTGGAAGCGGTGCTGCCCTTGTCTCCCTTGCCACATCCTGCCAGCAGGCTTACTAACAGAACTGTGATCATTAGAATAACTGATACCCGTTTTTTGTTCATTTTCTGACCCTCCATTGAATTTTTTATTTATAAAAAAGGAAGTTCTTTACTTGGTACTAATGAGCTTCCTTCTTCTTTATGTACCTTTATCACTTTAAACTATTGATATACTTTTGCCACAGATCGGGAGGCAAAAGCCCGCATCGTTGAAAAGTATCCCATCACAAATTCTACTAAATCGCCAATCTTATATGAAAACTCACTGTCGGTAATATCTAACATTAAATGGTCCGAGCTTGCACCAAGAATCTGAATCCCAGGGTCCAGCGGTCGCATTGTTTCGATATCAATATCCAGTCTGCCAACAGCACAAATTGCTTTAATTCGTAAGCCTCTGTCTTCGAAAATCGGTCGGCGGCCATAGGAATCGACCCCAACTTTGCCCCAAGGCAAAGATGGTTTTTCTTTAAGTTCCACAATTTCGGCCCTTAGAACGAAAACATCAGAATACGTGTCTTCTATGTATCGATAACTGGCGCGCTCGCGGCCGAACAATAGTGATTCACCTAATCGGAGATTATTAATTCCTTTAGGCAATCCCCTATTCATCATCAATTCAATAGTCGCAGAGTTTCCACCACTAACAATCAATTCTTGCAGTCCACCATCGATCATACTGCCCAGCTTTTGCAACTGAAGCAGTTTTTCACTGTCAGGATGAACAAACGAAAAACAAGTAAGGTTTGTCCCTATTCCGTATAGCTGTAAATAATTCATCTTTTTTACTGCTTTAGCGGTCTGCAACAATAGCTCTTGGTTAAAAAAGCCCTCCCTGATATCGCCCAAATCGACCATCAAAATTACTTTATGAATTTTTTTTTGCTGTTTAGCCGCAGCATCTAATGCTTGCAAAGTACACAATTCTGAGTTTAATGAAACATCAGCAGATTTTACTATTACAGCTGCTTCGCTTAACATAGGAATACGAATAAGCCATTTCTCCGCTTCAAGCTTAGTTAATTTACTTAGATTTTCTATTCGCGAATCACCTAACACATGAATACCGCCATCAAGATATATCTGTGCCAGATTAACGTCAGCACCAAACATTTTGGTTATTCCGGTAATTTTGACGTTATATTGGTTGCATAGATTTACCATGACCTTTACATTGTGCAATAACCGGCTTGTATTGATACGAATTTCAGGGTACATGATATATACCTCCTAAAGACACACCACTTATTGGAACAATATTTTTTAAAGTTACTGTTATATTCACATCAGGTAAAAAAATAAGGCCGCCCAGAAGTAGTATTTAGAAATACTAACTTCAGAGCGACCGTTGCTCTATCCTATTTTTTAAAATATAACTTGAAAGTTATTATAGTCTATTTTACATTAGATGTCTAGTATGTTCTGGTATGTTTGACACTTAAATCACCCGAAATAAACAGCAACTTTATGAATCCGGAAGATCTTTCACTGATCCAAAATCCAGCGAATATAAGCAACCCTTTTTGTTTATATATAGAAAAAGTATAACTTCGTTTTCAAATAGTTAGTCATAAGCTAGGCGAATCTTCTCATCAGTAATCGTCGGACCAATAAATTTCTGCCATTCCGGTGAATCCCAAGTTGCCAGGGCTTCATGAGTAAGATAATATTTTTGCGGTATTGGATGAGTTCCGACTACTACTTCTAAATCATACTTCTTGCTGATAAAAGAACAAAAATCGGCGATATGAGGACACGGCGGATAACCGACAATCATACCGGTAGCTAAATGAATGACCTGTGCGCCATTCTTTTTCATTTCTTCAGGAGCATATTCGATGTTGCCACCGGGACAGCCACCACAACTTGTATAGGCAACGACCTCTACCTCCTGACCTTGATAACGGGAAAAAGCACCTTCTCTGTTTTGCAACGCCCGGAAACACTTGCCGCCTGCACAGGATTTATAACGGTCACAAATAATGATACCAACCTTAACCGCTTCATTCATATGTAATTCCTCCTTCTGTTTCCTATATTATGAAATATATTTCGTTTTTTTACAATAGCTGATTTATCGAAATTCAGTCTCATTCAGTTTAATAATTACATGTCACCAATATATTTCTAACTTCGTTAATCAGCAGGTAACACTTATTTTGCATCAAAAAACAGCAGCAACTCCTGGATTACATGGGTTGCTGCTGTTTTTCCGGCAGCTTCAACAGGCTGCCAACGTATTTCAAACCGGCTTCGCTGTAATATCCCCGCATCAAACCTGCGGCTGGGGTGAAAGTCATTTCACCGAAAACAGCACGTCCGTCGTCATCATAAAAATCGACCCTTACGAACGGAAAAGGCTGTGAAAGCTTGACAGCCACCTCAACCATCCGTTCCCAACAAGCAGGTCTTTTAGGTAGTTCTCCTTGAGTATGCTCGGGTAAAGCAATATCTATCCGCTTCCACTCCATATCCAAGAAATGCCACTTGATTTGGGTGTCGCGGTCTGTGGCTGTTGCCACATAATACGGCCGCCCGTTGAAACAAAATATCTTATAGTCCGCTGGCAAGAAACCGCCCGCCGGCTCAATATACCGTTCACAAATAATACGGGGCTTAATTGCCAAATAATGATATTCGGCATAGCGATATCCATAATTGGATCTCAACCACCATTCAAGCTTGAGCCATGCAAACACCCTGTTCAGCTTATCCTTATCATCGCAAATAATATTATATCCGCAGCCGTGCGTACACTTAAGCACAAACTTGTTAGGCAACGATTCCCAAGGAATATCTGCAGTTCGTTCATAAACTCCATACAGTTCATTAAGAACATCTCCGCAGCCCTGGCTTACCACATACTTTCTTACAGCGTACTTGTCAGCACACTGCGATACCAGTGGTTGCTGCCAATTTAGCTTCAACCACTGCAGTTTTTCATAGAAATCCTCCGGATTAGCCAGATTCAGATGTCGGCCGGTCACTATCCAATACAAAATCTTGGTCGACAATGTCCGGGACACCATAGGCTGAACAAAAGCCCGCCATAGCGGCTTTAGTAAAGGCTTAACTAGTAATCTGTGAATATTACATACAATCGTTGCCATATATCCTCCTAATTTAAAGACAATCATAAGTAAACTCAGCCAAAATATTTTGTGATAAAAAAATTATAACTACTTTTATCTTAACAGTCGCAAGTACAAAGGGCAACTATCTTTTCGAATCAGTTGCCGTTTGTACTTCGTTCTCTAGTCAATTACTAATTAGGCAGGTTTACCTATTGAGGTTACATCTTCCAATTGAATACTGACATTGTTTACATCAAAAGAGCATAACGTCAGTCCTCCACATGACGTAACCGTTACATCCGCCAAACAAATTCCCTGTTTTGCTATTATTTTTACCAATTTACCGGTAAACATCCAGTCACCCAATACTCTAACATTAACTAATTGATCTAAAAACTGCTGTTCTAGAATATTACGGAAAATACTCTGGGTCTTATCACCAATATGATCTCCCACCGATACTCCTCCTTCCTATAAATTAGCCCAAGGCAAATCCAGATGGTATTGCCGACAAAGGGCTGGTAACAGCAACGACTGTGCATAAGTCAACATAAGTATATTCTTCCCGAATTATTGACGTACCTTGTGGTGAAAAAGTTTGATCCGGGTGCCGTATAATTACTTTTGTTTGCCCTGCACCGGGAACTAATAATGCAATTTTCCCACCGACAAACTCTTTTATTTTTGCATAGTAAGCATATCCGTCTGCAGTGTAAAAAATCGCCGTCTGACATAGATGCCGCTGTAAATCTTGAAAGCTTTCTTCATTATATTCCATATATTTACCTCCCCCCCATTTGATTTAGCTTTTATTTAATATATGAGCAAAACAATAAATTGATCTATTAAAGGATCCCTCTTTGCCGAAGTATCTGCAGGATGCACTCTGCACGGTGCCGATAACTGTGACACGTCACAGCAGTTGTGCCCTGCTGCCGAATTGTTTCCCGTTCTTCGGGATGATTTAAATAGTATCGGACTAGGTTTAATGTTTCTTCAGGGGTCTGAGCCACAACTAAATGACGGCCTGGTACAAATAGTTCTAATACAGCCGGTGTATTTGACGTCAGCAGAAATCCCCCCGAACCAAGGATTTCATACGTACGCATTGTCACCTGACTTGTCGTATTCTGAAGTCCAAGCATTATATCAGCTGAATTATATACTTTATACGCTTCAGTATAGTCTAAATAGCCATGTATCCATTGCTCCGGGATTTTACAGTCTAATATCTCCGCCATCTCATTCCACCGCGAGCCCCAGAAATCGACCCGCAAGCCTGCCTTCAATAACGGTGTTACTAACGTTCGCAATGATTCTAATCGATAAAACTGTGAATATATTTTAATCACACCGGGATATGCATTAGCCAATACTGCTATTTGGCAGGCATAGCTATCAACCTTTACATCCTGCCTGTGAATACAGGGATGATAGGCAAAATCAAGGTGTGCAGCCGGAAATCCCATTTTTTCATAATATGGCACCATCTCTTTACTAACGGTAAAAACAAAATGAGGATGTACTTGTTTAATGAATGGTACGGTTAATATATGAGTATGAATAGGATCCTCAGTAGCCCAATAAACAAAAGGAATATTAGTAGTAGTGACATAGTCCCTGACCCATCTTCTTTTTATACCAACGTGTTCTTCAGTCCAGCCCAACATCAACACAAGCTCTGGATTAAAACTAGAAATCAGTGCCGGAATATTTTGTTCTGTTAGTGCACCGGATATTAATACATTATGGCCGGCATCGCGAAATCCGTTTGGCAAGCCATAAACCCACATAGAATGATTTTCTAGAAATAATATGCGCAAAGCTCCTCACTCCCCTCTGAGTGTTTACACTTTCTTACGCATGAATGCAGTCCATCTATATTCAGGCATAGCAAAAAAAATGCGGTATTTCCGCATTTTTTACTATGATGCCATCCCGTTCACGAAATTTTACGCTGCAACTTACATATAATAATCTGCCATAACTGAAGGGATGTGTTCTTGTTGTATCCTACGACCAAACCTAAAATTGTCGTTCTCAACCCCTTCCCAGTATATCCACCGCTAAGTGGCGGCCAAGGGCGTGTATTTCATTTATATAAGCATTTTGCTGAAACGTATAATGTTGTAATTATATGTTTTGCTGATTTACGATCATGCCAAGTTATTTTTCCAGGACTTGTGCAAATCTTGGTTCCTAAAAGTCCTGCTCATTGCCAAATGGAATTAGCAATGTATCGCGAAGCCGGCTTTTCAACTTGCGCTATCACCCTTCGTGCTGCAAATCTTACGCCGGAGTATGCTTATGTACTTAATGAACAAGCCAAAGACGCTAGCGCCATCGTACTATCTCATCCTTATCTTTATAATGTGGTACAAAGCATGCATAGCAATATTCCCATCATCTACGATGCCCATAATGTAGAATATGATTTACACCAGCAAATCCTGCCTACTAGTCTAGGTTACCTGCTTGCAGATATTCACCAAGCAGAAAAGTCAGCCTGTGAACATAGTGTACTTATCGCGACCTGCAGTCAGCAGGATGCCGGCAAAATTGCCGAACTCTATAGTATTAAAGAGAACAAATTCATTATTGTGCCCAATGGTGCCGCTACAGAGGCGATCCCATTTGTCGCCTTTAATAAGCGCAAATCACTCAAAACAGCCTATAAAATATTACAACCAATGATAATCTACATTGGGAGCTGCTATCGTTGCAATATTCAGGCAGCTGAACGCGTAATTGAAATTGCGGAACAGCTGCCTGCTGCCAAATTCATAATCTTGGGCAGTTTATGTACCGTCTTCAATGAGCGAGTATTGCCTAAAAACATTGAACTGCTAGGTGTAGTTTCAGAACAAGTTAAATACCATTTCTTAAGTATATCCGACATCGCCTTAAACCCCGTTCTTTCAGGTTCCGGTACAAATTTAAAAATGTTTGAATATATGGCTGCAGGTATCCCTATTATTACTACCCTGCTGGGAGCTAGGGGATTACCGGAAGATAATGATAAATACTTCATCATCAGCGAATGCCGGGATATGCCCTCTCACATACTTAATTTGCTTAATAATCCTGCACTGGCGGCATGTCTGGCAGGCCATGCTTATCAATTAGTCACAACCTGCTTTGCTTGGCAGCAGATAGCCGGCAACTTCGCCAAGAAGTTATCAACAATCATTGGATAATTGCTACGCAAAAATAGTCAAGTAGCAGCTTTATGATTATTACGAGGTGATTATTATACTGCAACCGCCAAATCAGTTACGAAGAATATTAATGGTTTATCTTGCGCGCATTGGTGATATTGTTCTATCATGTCCCACCACCCGCGCCCTAAAATTGGCCTACCCCCATGCAGAAATCGATATGCTGGTTAGCATGCCTCAAGGAGAAGCCGCTTTTCATAATCCATATATTAATAAGGTTATTCCCTATGACATTAAGGACTGGCAGCAGGACCGAGTTAAACTAATCAGCTTGATCGAAACATTACGGCAGCAAAAATACGATTTAGCATTATCTTCCCGCTACGGCTCCGCTAATCCAATGATAGCTTGGCTGAGCGGTGCAGTATATCGTGCCGGTTTTTCTGCTTACGCAGGGGATAGGTATCTAACACATGTTGTATCAACGGACCCATCTATAATAAGGCACGAAGTAGATAATCAACTTCAAGTACTTTCCTTGCTTGGTATCACTACCGACGACACCAGCATTGAATTCTCGATCAGTTCCGCTGACGAAACCGGCTTAAACAGGAAGCTCCCGTCATTGGCAAGAAATCAGCGACCTTTGGTCCTGTTATGTCCATTCAGTAATGATGACCAAAAAAATTGGACGCATGACGGATACACTTACATACTGCAGACGTTATCCCGCCGTACTAAATGTTTTCTCATAGGCACCCGCGCTCAACTACCGGCCTTAAGATTCCTAAATTATTGTGTCAGCAACGAAGCTATCGTTCTGGGTGGCAGCTTATCATTGGGGGAACTGGCAGCGCTTATCCGCAGAGCTGATCTCCTTATTACAGTGGATACCGGGCCAATGCATATTGCCCAGGCCTTTCAAACTCCGGTTTTGGCTTTAATGGGACCTACTGATCCCCGTGTTTGGGGACCCCGGAAAAGCTGCGACGTTGTTATAGCTAAGCCAACGCCCTGCGCACCATGTTGGCATAATGAAGACTTAAAAAATAACTGTCCTAATAATAAATGCATGCAAAGCATACAGCCAATAGACGTCCTAAACGCTGCACAAAGAATATTATCATTATAACCAATAATTTTCTATGTCATAGGAATACCCTATAAATAGCTACCGGTTGCATTAAGCCTGACTTTGCGCACTGGATCAACAATTAAAGCTTCAACCTCGGTCAACATCCCCGAAGGTTGAGGCTTTAATTGAACTACCGCTTGTATCAGCAAAATATTTTTATAAATCACACCCTGTTTCCGCAATACTAATCTCTGCTGCGTTTTTTCCGGAACATACGCCCACAACCAACATCTCTTTTAACAGCAGTACAATCTTGCTTGTTGCGGAAATGTTGATTGACAAGGTTGCATTATCGCTAAAATCCGGATCCGAATGATTAAATAGGATAGGTGGAACAACTGAATATGTGTTTCGAAGCGATTCGCACTCTACTTGGAAAAAGTCTCCGACCGAAACAACATCAGCCGGTACCCCACAAAATATCTGTCGGCAATCAAGTTCAAATTCGGCCGAAACATTTATCTGATTTGGATCATTTATAATTGCTCCTACCCGAAAGTGATAAAATAGAATAACCGTTATTTGATTGGTCGTAATATCGAAGTAAGGCTGGCAATCCACTCCGTCTAACATCACCATCGTACTAAACAGCGTAGCCAGCGGTGAAAAGGATTGGCCGAGATCCACTACTAAAGTGTCGTTGCAGATAAATAACTGGTCTGCTATAACTTTTTTTGCCAAAATTTTTTCGCACTGACCTATAACTTTAGGCATCGGAATCGGTGGCACCGGCGGTTTGGGCCGCATTTCACAGAGTACCGAGGGAGTAAGTATTGGCTCGTTTGGCGCAATGCTGCAAGCAACTGGGCTAAAGATTGCATCAACACCTTGCCTGGTGACAATAACCGTTCCTGGATCTGCCACTAAATTATAAAAATTTTCGTTTAATATAACAATTCTATAAATACGGGTAGACGGCGCCGGCGGCGGATTTCTTGACTCATTTATTCGCAACGTATTAGTATTGGAAAACAATTGCCACCCGTTGACAGTAGTAAACATAACACCATCATCGTCAGAAAACTCAATAAAAAAATCGTCCTTAGTCCCTTCACTTGCAAATATGGGGCATATTTCCAACGACCAATGTTCATATTTGTTTCCGGCATCTATAGTAATATAATAGGTCCAATATGATCTTCGATTTACATCGTCATAAAAAGGATTAGACTGCGTTGTTCCATTAGGGAGTAATTGCTGATCAGGAAAACACACCGTAAAGTCGCTTATGGTACAAGTCTCTCCCACGCATTGCCGGGTAAGCGTCAGATTAGTTTTTTGATCATTATCAAGATCTAACGATGTAAGAGGCTGACCATTGAATTCTGTCATTAATTTGTCCCCCCCATAATACCTATTCGGCAAACTATTATCTCAGTAATTTTAGTATTATTACTTAATTTATTTTATGGTTACCAGCTTACTTCTGTTACAATATAAAAATTCAAATCCATAGACCATAAAGTAAAACCCTAGCAGCTTAAAGCTCCTAGGGTTTTACTTTATTTTCCTGTTAAAACGGCTTTTTCTTGGTTCAGCCAATGACTAATCTCAATTAGACTGCTCATTTTAAAATAGTAGGCTATTTTTCTCCAATCTAACATATATATTTAACATTTAGCTTCAGACTACAAAAAAGACTCATTATCTCATTACAAAAGGAAACCAAAAATCATACTTGAGTAACAAGAAGGGATCAAAGTGATGTTATTTGCAACGTTGTTTTTCTTCTCCATATTTGTATTTTTTCAACTTCTATATCTAATTATTCCAGCGATAAAGTTAATAAGAGATCCACCAAAGCCTATAGCAATACAGGACCAAACAGAAGTTACACTCCTAATTCCAGCTTATAACGAAGAAGGCATTATTTTAACCTGTGTACAAGGACTATGCCGGCTAGATTATTCAAATTACAAAGCTATTATTGTAAATGATGGTTCTACCGATAACACATTAGGCGTTTTACAAACCGAGCTCCGCTTAAAGCCCTCTGCGATAACCAAAACCAATCTCATTCCGCATCAATCTGTTATAAACTGCTATCAATCATCTAAATACCCCCAAATTTTTGTAATTGATAAAATTAATGGTGGCAAAGCGGATGCCCTAAATGCCGGTATTGAATATGCCACCGGCGAACTTGTAGTTACTCTTGATGCTGATTGTGTCCTATCTGCTGATTCTATTCATGCTGTTAATTCCTGCTTCAAAAATCAAAACATTATTGCCGCCGGTGGAACTGTCCATATACTACAAGGAGTAGCAAATGCCAACCCCGCCTTTTTACATAGCTTTAAGGTAAAAGCATTGATCAAATATCAAATTATTAACTATCTCACGGCTTTTTACTTATTTAGGACTACTCAAGATAAGTTTAACAGTATTATTGTCATATCAGGCGCGTTTGGTATATTTAGGAAGTCTGTTCTATATGAACTTGAAGGTTTTCGTAAAACGATAGGTGAAGATATGGATATCACCCTGAGGGTACATCAGCTTATTCAGACTATTCATACCGACAAAAATATAATGTATATCCCTCAAGCAGTTTGCTATACCGAATGTCCGGAAAATCTCAGGGATTTATTTCGGCAGCGGTTCCGTTGGCAAAAATGCTTTGTCGATTGTATCATCACATACTGGTTCAATCTATTTAAAGAATTAGGAACCGGTATATCCATCTATATGCTTATTGATGGGTTGCTGCTTGGAACTATATCAGCGTTTACAACAATTATCTTTTATGTAGCATTTATGTTTAACCTTGTAGATAACTTATTGTCCCTAATTTTTTTTACAACCGCAGCTGCAATAGGAGTTCTGCAAAGTATCACTTCACTGCTTATCGGCAAGCGATTTGGGTATTCTTATTCTTGGCTCGATTACATCCGTTTCTTTCTGTTCTCCTTAATTGAACCTATCAGTTTCCGTATTTTAGGAATATTTTTTTGCTCACTAGGAACTATTCTGTATTTTTTTGATAAACATAACTGGCATAAAGTCAAGCGTACCGGCAAACAGTATGCAATTACCGCAAACCTAATAACCCAAAATAGTTTGGACCCGATTCCGGAAAAAAGAGAGGTAATTTTATGAATAAGAACCCTTACTTAAGAACACTAGTATTTTTGCTTGTTCTTCTTAGTCTACTTATTTACCCGTATATCAACCAATTTCCGGGGGTCAGTGCTCAAGAAAACTCATACTATTATATGCCGAAAGACGCTCCTATTTATTGGAGCGGACCAACTAACAAAAAAGCAATTGCTTTAACCTTTGATGATGGGCCAGATCCTATTTATACGCCAAAGATTCTAGCTGTACTCGCTAAATATAACGTTAAAGCAACTTTTTTTCTCGTCGGTGAACAGACTCAGCGCAACTTGGCTCTAGTCAAAAAGATTCTGGCCGCAGGGCACGAAATTGGAAGCCACACCATGACTCATCCCGATTCTAATAATTCAACCTTACTTCTACTGGAAAAAGAAGTACTAGAATCAGTTAGGCTGTTGGAGAGACTTTCACAGCAAAAGATTAAGTATATGCGACCTCCTTACGGTCAGTTAAGCCCGGCTTACTTTGCGGCCTGCCAAGCCCAAGGAATTACAATGATCGTATGGTCGATCGACAGTAACGATTGGCGGGAGCCTCCTGTTGACAAAATGGTGGAACAAGTTATTAGCCAAGTTCAGCCTGGCAGCATTATTTTGCTGCATGATGGTGGCGGAACTCGCCAGAATACCGTGGATGCACTGGACCAATTATTGCCTCTGCTTAAACAGATGAAACTGGAACCGATGACTCTATCACAAATGTATGAATAATCAATAGTAGACATACAATCCAGAATATACCGAAGAGGCCTTAATCCTTGCATATCCAAGGATTAAGGCCTTTGCTACATACCGAATGTATATACTTTTTACTGTCTTAACCGTTCTATTGATCCGAAGAGCCAATTAAAATACCAATTAATAATGCTGCAATTTCACGCAACGCATGTTCATGACGGTCTCTTTCCCGTTCTTGTCTTCTCCGCCATTCCCACTCACTTTCATGACGACGCCGCTTCATTTCTCTTTCGTGCCGTTCATTTTCTTGACGACGCCGTTCATCATGCTGGCGCCTGCGTTCCTGCTCGTGCCGTCTGCGTTCATCTTCACGCCGTTTTTCTTCCCGCTTGCGCTCTTGTTCATGCCGTTTACGTTCATCCTCACGCCGCTGTTCTTCCCGCTTGCGTTCTTGCTCATGCCGTTTACGTTCATCTTCACGACGCTTTTCCTCTTCTCGTTTGCGTTGCTGTTCATGCCGTTGCTGCTCTTCCCGCTGCCGGTGGTCCCCGTAACGCATTTCTTGCCGCACTAAGCTATCATCTTGAAAACGCTCCGCCGCTTCCAAAACAGAGGCACCCGTACCAAACTGCATAATCCCTATTAGTGAATATATGATCGTCTTTTTAAATAGACCGTTCATAGTAACACCCCCTCAGTTAATTACTATAATCATAGCTGTTAAATATGACAAAATGATGGTAAAAGAATGACAAAATTGTGAAATTTATTACTAGAAATAAAATAGCCTTAACCCTCCAATACCAAGGGTTAAGGCTATTCATTGCATAAGGGAAATGTTGCTTTTAAAACTACCAATCATCTCTGCAATAGTAAAGGTAATAAGCATCCAACTATTCCTACCATCTTTTTAAAAGCGTTGCACTGATTATCGCTAGGCTGCTTAAAAATACCATAATTAGCGCCGCCTTCCTAAAGGTTTCTGCGTTTATGCGGTAAAAAAATTTTTCCCCTAGCTGAAACCCGATATATAGCGCGGGAATCGCCAGCAGGGTTTGATACCATACCTCTTTAATTTTAAGTGTACCGGCAAAGTATGAAATTACGATTGATGCTATATTTATCAATAAAAAGAAACGGGTCAGATTCCCGCGGAAAATACTCTTGTTTTCTTCTACCCGGGAATTAAGATAATAAAGAATTATGGGCGGCCCGTTTATACCAGTTGTAGTAGCCAAAAAACCACTCAATCCTCCTACAACTGTCTCGGCAAATCGTTGTCGGCTTATATGCAGCCGATAGTTCTTCCATAACGCAGTAACTGCAATTAATAGAACTACGCCAATAAATATTTTTAGAGCATCATTACTTAATTTAGTCATAACGTAGGCTCCGGGGATCGCCCCGATGATACTTGCCGTGAAAAGTGGAAATATAGCTTTAAAACTTCCATCGTCTTTAGTAACCTTCATCATAAACAACCTAATAATTAGACCTGTCAGTATGGTAATCATAACAGTCTCTTTTGACCCCAAAACTAAAGCCAATAGAGGTGCCGTTACAATTGCATAGCCAAAACCTGTCGCCGTCTGCAAAAAACTAGCTAAAATAAAAACTGCAAAAATGTACACATCCGTTAGCAATATTACCCTCCTCAACTACAACAATGCCATATTTTATCACCAGTATAACCTTGCTGGCGATAGTTTGTACAGCATAAATCCTTGAGACTAGCTTAAAAACTAGTCACCGTATAACTCAATTAAATCAGTTATTATATAAAAAATACCCATAACTACAATGGCGAGTTACGGGTATTTTCTCTTCACTAAGTGTCAATTCCTCTATTATTTTGTTGCGGCACATGACTTAATACTATTTTATTTGGACGATTAAACGGAACCAGCGAATTATCTTATGTTTCTTAATCCTATCGTACCAGCCTCTACCCATCTGTTTAATTCACTGTTTACGAACTGAAAACACACCTCAAGATTTCCCTGCTTTACATTAATCCCATTCAAATACGCCGTGAGGGGATTATATTTTTCCACACAACTGCCGTCATATACACCCCAGCCAGTTAAAAAACCATGTGCTGTAAAGCCAATAACAATGTTTCTCGCATTCATGTTCCTAATATCCAGGCAATGTGGTAAAGCATTATTAGTACTATGTCCAAGCGATATATTCAATCTATCGTCATATCTCGGCAATAGGATGTCTTGTACCCATTGAACTGTTTTTCTGATATGACCGGGATAACATTCAGCGTTAACCGGAACTTGATGGAATTCCATGAAAATGGCCAATACGTCACCCCCTCAAATTTTCTCAAAATACCATCTAATATATAATATAATTTAAACGGTCAATGTTGACCTTAACGTCAAATAATTTACATAAATCGTTATAAGGATTACCATGATTTCTATAATTTATTCTATTATTATAAGCTGCTCATCCGCTAAAACAAAAATGCGACAGGATAGGACCGGCATCTATAATCAACTGGCTTTTATCAACGGCAGCATACCCTGTCATAAAAAATAACCAAGCACCAGCTAAGTTGTTTTAGCTGTAAACTTGGTCATCTGATCATAATATATCTTGAATGCATGTTTAATGTATTTTATTCCCGTTTATTATGCGCCACCAAGATAATCCGCGCACAGCATCGGTTATTGACTTTACTTGGCCCAAATCAGGCTGCAATTTATCATTTATGATAAATTGTAAACATTCACACGCATCATAGTTATACTTTCCAATATAATTCCCGCATATCCAAGCCCCTTGATGTATTCCTACCGTGTTTTCCTGCGTTAAGCTCTTACCTAACGAATAGTATTTAAATCCTTTGGGAGCAATCAGTTCAACTAACGTAGGTATAATGTTAATATGAGCGCCGCAAGCATTCGAAGGAAGTATGCTTTTATTCACCCCGTTTCCATATATCACTAAGGGAACCGAATATCTTTCAAATAAAGTTGGATTGGATATAATCCCCATTCTATCAGCATGGTCTCCTGTAATAATAAATAAACTATCTGGATAGTTTGTTCTCACCGACTCAATAAAATTTGTTAAAATCTTATCACCATACCAGAAATGGCCTAGCTTAACAACTTTTTCTTCATCTCGTTTTATTGTAACAGGCAGATCCTTAAAAGCAATTGAATCATAAAAGCCCTCCTGATCTAAATTAATAGTATAAGGATGATGATTGGAACTGGTTAAAATCATATTAAAGCTAGGGCTATTATCATTGATGTTAGACATAATAAATCTCAGAAAGTATTTATCTTCGATTCCCCAAGCATTCCCGCTCTTATTCAAAATATCTGCACTCGAATAAAATCTCTCAAATCCCTGCGCCAATGCAAACTTTTCAATGTTCTGCCATGATCCATATCCACCATACCAAAAGTTGGTTTTATATCCTAATTGTTTCATTTGAACAGCTAGAGCAGTAGCGTACTGTGTTTTAAAAGTTTCAGACTGGTAATTTGGATATACATTTACTTCTGCTAATCCTGTAATTAAACAATTTACTGCTCCAATTGTGCCATTACCGCTAGGTAAAAATGAAGGTATCAAAACAGCATTATCTTTAGTGATTATTGACTTTAAACCTGAAGATATACGTATCTTCTCATATTTTGCCATAAGCGGCCATTGGGAATAACTTTCGGCAATAATTAAAAATACATGCTTAGGTTTGGCTATTCTAGCTCCACGCGAAAATTTAGCCAAATAGTCTTCCAAATATTTTTCTTGTATTACCTTTCTTGACAGTAATATTCCAAACTGGTCTATTCTTTCCGAACTAAGATTCAAACCTTTAGCCTGATGAAGAATTTCATATGTTTGGTACGCTCTATACAATGCTTGTAAATCGTCCAATATCGCTTCGTTTAATAATAAATTATTAGTTTTAGCAGCATTTTCCCAGTTTATTGCATTAGCCGGCAATAAACTTCCACCAAAACGTATAAATCTTACTGAAAAAATAGCAGTAACCAACATGGTTATTACAAATAATGAAGTATAATAAGTCCTTGAAAACTTAGGAAAATCAAATGTTTTTACTTGCAGCCATAGTTTTAATAATTGACTTAACACAAACCAAACAAATATTATAGAAATTATGTAGACTGAGATATGATAATATTGGATCGTTGAATTGAATAGTGCGCATATATCATCTTTAAAGATGTTGAATACAAATTGATTAAATCCTGAAGCAAATTCGCGATAGTAAGGTATTCTCACATGAAATAATAGTGTAATAATAAAAACGTAAGCACTACCTAATATAAATCGTAATTTGCGCAAATGCTTACTGTCTGTTGAAACTAAACTTGTTGCAGTACAAAAAAGAAACGTACTAATTGCCAGTAGCCCGGCGCTTTTTAAGCTGATTCTTCCACCATAATAAAGTGAAACTACCACATCCTCCAAACTGATAAAATCACGTACTTCAGCATACATAATAGCAATAAAACTAAGCCTAAATATACCCAAAACCAACCAGATAAATATAAATAGTTTTAGATCTTGCTGTAAGTTTTTATAAAATAAATCTAGCCTGGACAAGCCTCTGCCTCCCACTAGTTATTGTTCTCGTTTAATATTTTACATTAATTCTCATATAAAACTTATTTTTCCTTTATTTTTACACAAATTACCTTCCATTATCATAAAAAAAGGTGACAGTGGGGACGGTCCCCACTGTCATCTTTTTGCTTTACAGGCCCGATGTTAGTATCAATTCAAATCTTTATCTTTGTAGTATCTGCTTCCCTGCCCGGTGATTTCAACGGCTAACCCCTTATCGGTCAGCTGATACAACCATGCCCCCGGCCAAATAGACACGGCTCCTTGAAAAGCACCACCGTTTACACCATCAGTTGCCGCAAGAGTAGCTTGCGCGCCAAATTCCCATCCGCGATTAACAAAACGATTAAAGGCCTTTTCGGTCTCAAAAACAAAAACCTCACTATAATTTTTGGCCCCCAGCCCTAATCCAATACCAACATCAGCCTTTTTCATAAAGACTTCTTGATCACTGTCACTATTAACAGCTATCCCTTTACCGCGGCCGCCACCAATCACAAAAATTTTTACTCCGTAATTGCTAAATACTGCATATCCTACTGAATTCTCAATAGCCGTCTTTGCCAGCGGGTGCACCTTATATAATCTGTCTAGTGTTTGATCAGCCATATCCCGAATAGATTGCCGTTTTTCACTAATACTAGCCGCCGATACTATGGCTCCAAAACAAGTCATGAAAATCAAAAAGCTAATGAAAGTCTTGACTAAAAATCTCTTTCGTATCAAATAAACCCTCTCCTTTCCATAACTATATAACGAGCAATTATATTTTAATTCATCAAAGGTGCCGTTTATTCCTCCCCCTATTTGTGTCAAGGGGACGGGGTTGTTGACAACGTTCAAACTCATTACCTATTTCGAAGCTTAGTGTCCTCCCTGTCAATTATCCCATGTAAACCCTAAACTACAGATTTTACACCATCACCAGTGATACGGTTTTTCACATAAAGCGGAATCTTGCTTGCTTCAACGTATCTTCAGCCATCTTATTCGATGAAATAATGCCTTTATAGATTAATATGTGTAAGCTTCTGCTGTGTCAATAACGAACTGAATAGTTGCCAGATCAACTGTCAGAGCAAGGTTCAAACTAGAAATAAGAACCAAGTAAAGCAGTGCCCCCTCCAGGCCAAATGAACAACTGCATTACAGTTCGACAACCTTTGAAGCAATGTTGCGGCAAAACTTACTGTCATGCTCCACAAATAGAATAGTCGGCGAGAATTCAAGCAGCAACTCTTCGATTTGCATACGAGAGATAACGTCGATATAATTAAGCGGTTCATCCCAAATATGCAGATGAGCTTTCTCGCAAAGACTTTTGGCAATCAACACTTTTTTCTTTTGCCCACCACTAAAATCAGCCATATCCTTTTCGAATTGAATTCTGGAAAAACCAAATTTCCGTAAAGTTGCTTTAAAAATGCTTTCATCTATATCATTGTCTCTGGCATAGTCAGCTAAGTTACCCCGGAGGTGTGAAGTATCCTGCGAAACATAAGATATTTTTAACTGGTTCGCTTTTCGCAAAGTCCCTTTAAAAGTGATATTTTCGCCGCAAATCAGTTTAATAATACTTGATTTGCCGGAGCCGTTTTTACCGTGGAGCGCTACCCGGTCACCCTGTTCAATGGTAAAACTTATGCTCTCACATGCGGTCTTACCACCATAAAATATTGATACTTTTTCAAGTTCTACAAGACGATTGGCATGATAATTAATTTGAGATATTTTTAAGCTGCCGGAGCTTTCAATATTTTTTAGAAGCTTAGACTTGTCGTCAATAGCCGCTTGTTGCCTTGCTTCAATCGCTTTTGCCCGCTTCATCATCTTGGCGGATTTGTGGCCTAAATACCCCCTGTCCGGCCTCAAGCCTGAATTCTTGGTGCCATACTTAGTTTTTTCCACCTTATCCGACCAATTGGCAGTGCGTTTTGCAGCTGATGACAAGCGAACGATATCTTTGCGGAGTTTTTCGTTTTCTGCAAGCTCGAAATTGTCTTGCAGCTTTTTATTTTCCCACCACGATGAAAAGTTGCCTTTTTGTATTTCTATATTAGTTTTGTTGATTGAAAGAATGTGGTCAATACAGTTATCAAGAAATGCTCTGTCGTGAGATACTAAAATAAAGCCGCGTTTATGGCTGAGATAATTACTAACGATTTCTCTTGCTTTCATATCAAGGTGGTTGGTCGGCTCATCAATCAGCAAGAAACTATTTTCCTTAAGGAATAAAGCGGCCAGCAACACCTTTGTCTGCTCTCCGTTGGAAAGCGTAGTAAAAGGCCGGTACAAAACATCCTCCGCAACCTGCAATAATGAAAGCTCCCGCATTACCTGCCAAAGAAGGTAATCCGGATAAATGCTCTCGATTACGTCGACGGTATTGCTCTCCCGGTCAGTCACCATAAAGGGGAAATATTCAAAATTTACAGTGGCCGAAATATCGCCACTGTACTCATATTTGCCAAGCAGCAGATTGAGAAATGTGGTTTTGCCCCGCCCATTCCTCCCGATAAAGCCCAATTTCCAATCCGTATCTATCCGGAAACTCACGTTTTCAAATATGTTGTCATAACTACCGTCGTAACCAAAACTCAGATTGGTAACGTTTATTAGCGACATATTCATCCTCCTGTATGAAAAATTATGAGCTGCAAGAAAGTCCATTCTTACAGCTCATAAATACACAGCAACGCCAATACCCCTACCGGGCATGACGAGGATATATTATGTGCGTGAAAAGAATTTGTATCTTTCTTGCATAAGCATAACAAAACAAGAGGCCTTTTCTGCCCATTATTTTTTATTATGCTTGGATAATTAGCAAGAAAGAATCAACATCTTTTCAACTCCAATCCTTTTCATCTGTAAATACTGTATCATAATACCGTGCAAAATTCAACAAACAACCCTAGAAACACACACCATCTAAAAATCTATAATTTCTGGTTTATAATCGTCAGGCAATTCTTCTTCATTTAAAAATTGAAAATTGTCATCATTCAGTATTGGTATAAATATCTCGTATGGAATCGTAGAAAACTCACAAGCATAATTACTGGCTCCGAACCACATACCCGCTTTGCTGCTCAAGTTTAAACCTCTCGCAAACTTTGTGTAGTTTGAACAATCATGCACTGCTAAATCCCAGTTTTCTTCATCAGCTATTTTCATGAATTTCAAAGTTGATTCCCTACTCCAAATTGGAGATATATAGCCCTGTCGGGAAATATACATATTTTCCCCATAATAATTGCCTATGTTATTCTCATTTAAATGTAATTCCGCACAATTGATAAAATCAAGTTTTGTCGCGAGGATTACTGCCTTTTTCTTAAAGAACAGTTCGAAAAACTCAGGAGTCATTGGAGTTTCGATACCTACACTTTTGATATATTTTTTTGCTAAGCCAATATTTTCAATTACTTTATCTGAACACTTAGAGGCACCTAGGTTGAAACGTATCTCATCAAGGCCGGCTTCACCCAATGCTTTCAATGTCTTTTCCGTAGCTAAAGTTCCATTTGTGTATAAGTGTTGATGAATTTGCGCCTCACAAAATTTCTTTATAACCGGGTAGTATTTTTCAATTTCCATGAATGGCTCTAAATAAACATAAGAAATACCAGTGGGTTTTTGGTAAATGGAAAGAAGCAAATCAATATCCTTCTCGTAAAATTTGGTACCGCCAATTTCCCACATACCTTCTCCAACTGGATGAATATCTTCTAGTTCGCCATAATTATAACAGAACTTACACTCTAAATTACATTTGTTCGTTTTCCTAATTGCACTCAAACCAGTACCCAACAGACAAGAACGACATCCCTTGGGGAATTTGCTTTCATTTCCCACAAAGAATGTTCTATTTTCCAATGTCTTTAAATTTTTAATATCCGACATCAAGATATCATTTCTATGATCAATTGCGGCCTCAATTTGCGCAAAGGTAGAGTAAATAATTTCTTCATGTTTTACACTAATTTCCTCTTGTTCAGGCAATTGCGAAAAAAAATCAAACCAAATCAACGCATCATTCTTGGAAATATTCATTACGTATACCGCCTATCTTCTTAAAATGTCAGGGGAAAATGTCAAGGGGACGGGGTTATTGACAATGTCTCATGCCTTCAAAACAATACCTCTATTAATACCGGTAAGCCTTTCAATTTGTCGAATCGATAAGTTATAGTTCTCTTTGAGCTCTTTTAAGTATGTATTTCTTGTTGCTGTATCAATTTTTTGTAAATCTACTACATGCTTTACTTTACATACTTTTTTTATTATGGCTTTAGCTTCTTCATCCTTAATCCGCTGTTTAGTTTCTTTCTCTATATCTAAGCACACATGCTCACTCGTTTCATTGGTATAATCTATAAAACTTTGTATTGCCATTTCTCGGTCATCACTTATCATATCAAGTAAAAATTCTACATCGACCATGTTCGCTCGTTTTACATATTCATAATAACTGCTCCATTTATATCCATCGACCTGTTCTACCAGTCCCGCTTTTGCTGGATTCTGATGAATATATCTTTGTACAATTTGAAAATATTGATCGTTTTCTACCGGTTCGCTTTTAAACCGATCTTGAAATAAATTGCCAACTCTTTGGTATTTAGAATTATACCAATACACATAACTGCCGCATAACCGACGCATTACTTGTTCCAATGCCTCTATCCCGACTTTTAATAATAAATGTACGTGATTTCCCATTAAGCAATAAGCATAGATTTGATATCCACTTTTTTCTTTATAGCGCTGGAGTGTTTGAAGAAATTGAGCATAATCTTCTTCGTCTTCAAAAATGGTCTGACGATTTATTCCTCTCATAATTATATGGTAAATTCCGCTTTTACTTTTCTCTCTAGCCTTTCGCGGCATAAAATCCACCTCCCCGGCTAATCTTACTCCAGAGCAAAAATGTTGTCAACAACCCCGTCCCCTTGACACAAGGACAAATCCTGCATAACTGTGCACAGATTGTCGGATAGATACTTTAGCTTTCTGTTATTCTATCTGTAGAGGTGATCTCAGCATAATGAATACGCTTGAAAAACTAAATGAAGCCTTGTGCTATATTGAAGAAAACCTAGTCGATAATATTAACTTTAAAGAAGTTGCTAGGCGAGCTTGTTGCTCAGAGTATCATTTTAAGAGAATGTTTTCTTTTCTCGCAGGCATTAGTTTATCGGAATACATCCGACGCAGACGCCTCACTCTTGCAGCACAGGAACTTACTAATAGTAATATTCGAGTTATCGATGTCGCTATTAAATACGGGTACAACTCACCAGATGCATTTACAAGAGCCTTTCAAAGTTTACATGGGATAAACCCGTCTGAAGCAAAAAACTTGGGGCAGTCACTAATATCCTATCCCCGTATGACCTTTCAGTTATCAATTAAAGGAGGTATTGAAATGAACTATCGTATCGTAGAAAAGGAGCCATTTCGAATTATTGGCATCAAGAAAAGAGTTTCGATTCTTTTCAACGGGGTTAATCCAGATATTGCTGCTATGTGGCAATCATTAGATATGGAAACCATAAATAAACTGAAAAGCCTTTCAAATATTCACCCATCGGGACTGATTAGTGCTTCTACTAATTTTTCCGAAGGTCGAATGGAGGAAAAAGGCGAACTTGACCATTATATCGGCGTAGCAACAACAAATAATTGTCCAGATAATTTATCTCAACTTGAGGTTCCGGCTTTAACATGGGCCGTATTTACAGCAGTTGGACCATTTCCAGAAACGCTTCAAGACGTTTGGGGGCGTATCTATTCCGAATGGTTCCCTTCCACAAATTATGAGTTAGCAGAAGGCCCAGAAATCTTATGGAATGAGCATAAAGATGTAACCTCGCCGAATTTTAAGAGCGAAATATGGATACCCATCACAAGAAAATAGCCAAAAAGGACTCAACCCTATCGTATTGGGTTGAGTCCTTTTTGCACCATCACCAATGATACGGTTCGCCCCGGTTGATCTTAAAGGCGCGGTAGATCTGTTCCACCAAGATCATCCGGATCATTTGGTGGGTAAAGGTCATTTTGGAGAAAGACAGTTGCTCGTGAGCAGCGGCAAGTACTTCCGGTGATAAGCCGAACGCGCCGCCGATAACAAAAGTAATATCGCTTTTACCGGCCAGTGCTAATTTGGCGAAGGTTTCCGCCAATTCCTCGGAAGATTTTTGTTTGCCGGCAACATTTAAAACAATTAAGTAAGTTTGGGGGGAAAGCTGCTTTAACAGCTTTTCCCCCTCACGTTTTAATACCTGCTCTTTTTCAGCGGGTGACGGCTCAGCCGGCATGCGTTCTTCATCTACCTGCACAAATTCCAGCTTGCAATAAGGCCCTAACCGTTTTTGATATTCGGCGATACCCGCCTGAAGATATTTCTCTTTTATTTTACCAATCGCCGCAATTGTAATTTTCATTATTCAGTCGGCATTTCTTCTAATAATACGTTAATTGTTATGTCCCGACCGTCCCGGCTGATCAGCACCGGTACCTTCTGGCCAACAGCATAATTCTCCAATATCGACCGTAAGTCAACAACCCGATTGGTTTCTGTGCCGCCAACTTTAAGAATAATATCACCGACGGTAATCCCGCTCTTATGGGCCGGACCTCCGGGGAAAATTTTTGCGACAAATACACCCTTGTCAATATTAAGCTGATATCCATATCTCGCTGCCGTTACCGGATCAAGTATTCCAACGCCCAAATAGGCTCGGATAACCCGGCCTTTCTCGATAAGCGACTGCAAAATCGGCCGGGCGGTATTAATAGGAATGGAAAACCCGATTCCTTCTACCCCGCTTACGGCAATTTTGGCACTGTTTATACCCACGACCATACCGTCGGCATTAACCAAGGCACCGCCGGAATTACCGGGATTAATAGCAGCATCGGTTTGAATAAGCTTAAATTTGCGTTCACCGATTTCAATTGAGCGGTTTAAAGCACTGATAACACCTACGGTTACACTGCCGCGAAACTCCAGTCCCAGTGGATTACCAATAGCAATAGCCGGTTCGCCCACCAGCAAGCTGTCCGAATCACCTAATACGGCAACCGGCAAGCCTGTTGCTTCTATTTTTACTACAGCTAAGTCAGTAGCCGGATCAACCCCCAGAACTTTTCCCGGGAAATTACGACCGTCCGATAACGAAACAGTTATTTCCTGTGCATTCTTCACGACATGATAATTGGTTGCGATATACCCTTTGGCATCAAAAATCACACCGGATCCTGTTCCCTGCTCAACCAGAATTTTGCGGTTGTTAAATATGTCGTTCGCATAGGCCTTATTAGTAATACCCACAACTGTCGGACCGACGGCTTGAGCAGCTTTGACTATCGGCGTATTCCGTGCTTCGGAAATGTTATTGGCCTGTGCGGTCGGAGGAAGCAGTGAATTCTGTTGTGACTCGATTTGTGGTGTGGGTTTGGCCAAAAATCTTCCGCCGTATCCCAGCACTAAACTGCCTCCAATTAAAGCTCCAATTACTGCAACAAGGAAAAAGGGCGCAAATTTTTTGTACATAACAAATTCCTCCTCACTCCAAAATATCTGTAGTTATACTGGCTGTATTATCCGGGTAGGTCAAATACAGCTCAATCTGTTGTCTATCCAATCCGGCCCCTTCGATAATAGCACTGACTGTATCCTGGGCAAGCTGCGGCCGGTTATTTTCTTTACTGATATGAGCTAAGCAAACCTGCATCTTATCCTTTTTGGGCAAACGGGCCAGCGCCCAGCCGGCATCGATATTCGACAAATGTCCCCGATTGCTCATTATGCGTTGTTTTAAGTACCAAGGATAGCTGCCTTGTTTGAGCATATCCAAATCATGATTTGATTCTAACACCAGAACATCCGACAAAGCTAATGCTTTTTTGACCTTATCCGTAACAAAACCTAAGTCAGTTGCCACACTGTATTTTTGCTGCCGGTGAAAAAAACAGAACCCCACCGGATCTACGGCATCATGCGATATATCAAAGCTCTCAATTTTTACATCATTAATATCAATGCTGTCTTCAATAATACAACACTGTTTACCAGGTAAATCCTTGAGGCAGGAAATTGCCTGCCAAGTATCCGGACGGGCATAAGCAGGTATATCGTATTTCTTCATTAATGTGGCTAATCCATTGACATGGTCGCGATGCTCATGGGTAATAAGTATACCGTCGATATCTTCTACCGCAGTATTAACAGTTTGCAGCGCGTTTTTTATGCGTCGGGCGCTGATTCCGGCATCAATCAGCAATTTGGTATCGCCCATTTTCAGCAGCATAGCGTTACCAGTACTGCCGCTGGCTAAAACATGTAACTCCATAACAAACTCCTTTGCCATTTCGTCCTTATATATTTCTGCACCAATTTTTCAAACCCTGCTGAGATATTTTTCTACCTCGGCTTGAACTGTATTCTGCAGTTCAACAGGTAAAGCAGCAATAAGTATCGCGCTAATTTCCTGTATTCGCGGCCGGCTTTTTGCTTCAAAGCGCAGCGTAAATAGCGGTTCAGTCACCGATGACCGGATCATACCCCAGCCATCACTAAATTCCACCCGCACGCCATCAATACGATTAACCAAATATGCCGACAGCTTGTGAGCCACCTGTGCGATAACCTGTTCTTTATCGGCCTGTAAGTATGGTACCCTAATATCCGGTGTTAAATAATAATTAGGGATGTTATCCGCCATTGCGGCCAAAGATCCGTGCTCGGCTACGGCCTGCGCCACCATAATTCCGGCAAACATGCCATCATCATAGCCCAGTTCACGGAAAAAGAAGTGCCCGCTAATCTCACCGGCAAATACGGCATTCTCACTAATAAACGCCGCCTTGGCAAAAGTATGCCCGGCTCGGGCCATTATGGCCCGTCCCCCGGCCTTGACTATCTCTTCCGGTACCACCATTGAACATTTGGCGTCATAAATAATGGTACCTTGCTGCTTACGCAAATACTGTTTCGCTAAGATAATCATAATATCATCATTATCAAGCGGTCGGCCGTGTTCATCGACAAAGCCGGCCCGATCTCCGTCACCATCAAACGCAATCCCAAAGTCGGCCTTAACAGCAACGACCTTTTCCCCCAGCTGCTTTAGATTAGGAGCTAATGCCGGATTGGGCGGACGATTTGGAAAGTTGCCGTCCGGCTGACAAAACAGCTCGGTTACCTGATAACCCAATGCACGGTATAAGCGTGGAGCTATCAGTGATGTTGCTCCATTACCGGCATCAACAACAATATGCAGATTGCCGGCCTGCCCAATATTAGCCGTAAAATCCAAATATTCGTCGGTAACCGGATAATCCCGTACAATTCCGTTCGGCTGCGGCAGACGGACACCATTGGCCGCAAGAGCAGCAATTCGCTGAATGTCATCTTCGCTAACCGGCATATCGCCCAATACCAGCTTAAAACCATTATATTCAGCAGGATTGTGGGAAGCCGTTATCATTATCCCCGCCTGCGCATTACTTTGTTTAAGAGCATAATAAAATACCGGGGTAGCTGCCTGTCCGATATTAAGTATCTTACATCCTGATTCACATAAGCCCTGTACTAAAATGGACATTAGTTCAGGAGTGGAAAGCCGGTAGTCACCACCGACGACTACTGTTTTACCCGCTAGAATAAACCCTAGTGCCAAGGATATACGTTCGGCTTCCTCACGCGATAGATCCTTGCCAAACACACCGCGAATGTCGCATGCTTGATAGATTCCCATATATTACTCCCTTCGATTCTCACCGTTATTGTACCATTCGCTGAGTTAAGCTACAACTTGAATGATAGACAAAGTTACTGCCAGTCTGTAGCAGTAACAAATTATTTAGCAAATTTCTTCATATTTATTTTGGCCCATTCCGGCCATGATTGCGCGTATTCCCCATAGCTTATTCCCAGTATGGTATTAATCGATTTTGGCAGGCTGTTGCCGGCCTGCAGGGACTTAATAATCAGCCGCAAACTCTCTTCACCATAAACCTCGGCAATAAAGCGGACCGCTGCCAAAGACTCACGGTATGCTAACGACTGGTTGGGCAAATCATCGAAACTTTTATCCAGTTCTTCCATTGAATATATTTTCCTAGTCAAATCATTATTAGCCGTAATCCACTCAAAATTATAGGCCTTATATTCCTGATACTGCGCTAACCCTTCGGTAAACCAGCGCGGGTAATTTCCATTAGTCATATAATCAAATACTAAATGAGTTAATTCATGCACCATTGGTCCATTAGTAATATAATCCTGGTCTAGTTTATCACTCTTAAGCCAAGCCTTAGGTGAGAGAACTTGGATTACTCCTCCCCAATAAACACCCATGGCCCCTTCACTGCCTAATTGCCCCATTAGTTTGGTCATGTCTTGCTTTGTCGGATATATAATAATAAGCGGTTTGCGCTTAAGGCTATATTGAAATGATTTTACTACATGTGAATAGGCTTCTTCAGCTGCAGTTGAAACTATTGCCACTGATTGTTCATCGTCCGGAGTATATCTAATGATAAAATGTTCAGTTTCTTTACTTAGCATAGTATTTGTCTGCATATCCATTTTAGTATATGCCGCCATCCGAACTAACGGATACAACCAACGCTGCTGCGGGCGCAATACACTAATTGCAAATAGTGCCACCAATATCAGTGTGACCAGCATCATATTAGTAGACATACTTGTATTGCGCATTGTACTTCCTCCTCTCCCTTAACACCACCAACAATACTCAATAGCTGTTCTACAGCTTTATCTGTCTCTCACCAGTATACCACAACCACTCTGACGTTAGGGTTGTTAATTTATGTATGCTCACTTACGATTGCGACTCCTGCGCTTGTCCCCAATCGTACTGCACCGGCCGCAATCATTGCCAGTGCTTGCTGCTTAGTTCTTATACCGCCGGCAGCCTTGATTTGGATGCTATCACCGACTACTTGCTTAAACAGGCGGATATCTGCTTCGGTAGCCCCGGCTTTGGCAAACCCGGTCGATGTTTTCACAAAATGAGCTCCGGCCAGTATTATAGCTTCACACGCCCGCCGCTTTTCTTCGTCAGTCAGCAAAGCGGTTTCAATAATTACTTTTACTATATTTCCCTCAGCCGCATTAACGACTTGCCGGATATCCTCCTCAACTGCCCGCCATTGACCATTCTTAGCGGCGGCGATATTCATAACCATATCGATCTCATTAGCTTTATCGCAAATAGCATGTTTGGTTTCCACAACTTTCACCTTTTGGACTGAAGCTCCTAACGGGAATCCTACTACCGTCGCCACCTTAATACTCGTACCGGCTAACCGGTTGGCTGCCAATGCTGCATAGACAGGCTGAATACACACCGCAGCAAAGGAATACTTTACTGCTTCCTCACACAGACTAATAATATCTTCAATTTTAGCATCCGGCTTTAGGCAGGTATGATCAATATACTGTGCCAATTCCATCATTTTTCAACTCCTCATAAATTAAATAAACCCGGTAAATACCGGGTTTTGTAATATAAGCGTAGACTAGTTGCTTTTTTGTTGACATTCGGGACATATACCATAAAAATAAAACTGTTGCCCGGTAATCTTATAATCTGTTTGTTTGGCAATCATATTAATAAAATGATGACTATCGACACCTTCCAGGTCATCTACCCGGCCACATATTAAACAGCGTATGTGCGGATGGTTATCGGTATTTGCGTCATAACGAAAACTGTCTTCTCCGGCATTTAATATTTGTACTAATCCAATTTCCCGCAAGATTTCAATTGTTTTGTATACAGTTGCTAAACTCATTGTCGGATACACTGACTGCAAGCGGGAAAAGATCATTTCAGCACTGGGATGCTCTTTACTGTTATAAAGAACTTCATATATCGCCAGCCTTTGGGGTGTGACCTTAAATCCACGCGACCGGAGTAATACAGTAATATCGTTGTCCATCTCCTCACACCTACTCATAAAAGAATCGACTTTTCGGAAAATTATTATCCGCTAGTTTCTAATCCATTTTATAATTGGTAGATAGAATCTGTCAAGAAAAATATAACAAAAGGTTCCGCGGTTACCCGCGAAACCATTTGGTTATTGCATTCCTTGTTGTTGCGTTCCCTGTTGCTGCATTCCCTGCCCGGAGAATTTATTTTTTGCTTGTGCAATGTCTTGAGGATTTGCATTTTTAACATTATAGTAACCTTGTTGTTGCATAAGGTCAAATACTTGCTTTTCTTGACTATACAAGTCGCCAAGGACTGTCATGTAATCACGACGGAGTTTTTCGTCGGTTGCTTCTAATATATAGGTGTTTAATGATTCGGACATATGCTTAGTCTCATTTAGTACGACTTGCAGAATATCGCGTTCCGAAAGATTGGAACCTTGGCCTGACTGGCCGCTGTTTGCTTGTGCCACAGTTGTTGTTCCTCCTTATTGTAAAGTTTGTCCTGCATTCAAATGCTTACTTATTGTCTGAAAATGCTGCTGATTCTGCTGTGCAATTTGTTGTAACAGCTTTTTGCTCTGTTGATTTTGCACTTGATTAGCGAAATAGTTAAAGGTGTTTACTGCGCATTGTTCCATACCAAGAATGTCTTCTACATGCATTAATTCTTTTACTGTTAACATACCTATCCCCCCTTTCATCAAAATTAGCATGTACACTCAAGGTGCTTTTTATGCCGTATCATTGCCTCCAGTTAATTAAGTAAATCCGGTTCATTACTAAGCAAATGATCACGCCGCTTAAATCACACTAACCCTTTTTTAAAACACTGATTTTCCGATACTGCATTTAACCTTTTAAGGGAAGATATGGTATAATATCAGCAAACTAATCAAAAGATGGTGAAACTATGCAAAACAAATTTTTTCTGCTTATTGCCGCTGAGCTTAATATCAAACACCATCAAGTCGCAGCAGCCGTAAAACTGCTAGACGAAGGCAACACAATCCCGTTTATTGCCCGCTATCGCAAAGAAGCTACCAATGAATTGAACGAAGATCATCTCCGCAGCATTGTTGAGCGAATTACATATTTGCGCAATCTTGAAAAACGCAAATCTGAAATTATGGAATCAATCCAAGCCCAAGATAAACTGACACCTGAGCTTGAGCAAGCCATTTTAAATGCGACTAAGCTTCAAGAAGTAGAAGATCTATATTTACCCTTCCGTCCCAAAAAGCACACCCGCGCCCAACAGGCCAAGGAGCGGGGATTAGAACCGCTGGCCGAGATTTTGCTGCTGCAACAGCAAACAGCCGGAACACCGGCCGAAATTGCAGCACCATTTATTAACCAAGAATTGGGCGTAGAAACAACCGAAGCAGCTCTGTCCGGTGCCAAGGATATTATTGCCGAACAAATTAGTGATTCCGCCGAAATCCGAGCACTGTTACGCCAAGTTCTTTGGCGCAATTGTGAAATTGCTTCCGAACTGGCCGTATCCGAAGAACAAGGCAAAGACTTCTGGATGTATAAAGATTATCGTGAACAAGTCAGCCGCATTGCCCCCCACCGCATACTGGCAATCAATCGTGGCGAAAAAACAGCGATGTTAAAAGTGCATCTGATCTGTCCGCATGAGGCTAACATCGATTTGATAAGCCGCCGAATTATTACTGCTCAATCTATCTTTTCCGACTTACTGTCAGAAGCAGTTGCCGACAGTTATAAACGCCTGATTTTCCCATCGTTAGAACGGGAAATCCGGTCCGAACTTACTGCAAATGCTGAAAAACAAGCGATCCGCTTGTTTGGTCTCAACCTGCGGCAACTACTAATGCAAGCTCCATTAGCCGGTCATGTCGTAATGGGCTTAGATCCCGGCTACCGCACCGGCTGCAAAATGGCTATCGTTGATGCTACCGGCAATGTTCTGGCAACAAATACATTGTACCTGACCCATAGCCAGCAGCAACGGGATCATGCCGAGCAACTATTATTGAAATATTTCGCTGAGTTTAATGTAACGCTCATTTCTATTGGCAATGGTACTGCATCTTATGAAACAGAAGAATTTGTATCCGGCTTAATCAATAGAAATAATTTGGCTATTCATTACCTTATTACTAACGAAGCAGGTGCATCGGTTTATTCAGCTTCGAAACTAGCCCAGCTAGAATTGCCTGATCTTGACGTATCTTTGCGGGGTGCTGTTTCCATTGCCAGACGGATTCAAGACCCGTTAGCCGAGTTGGTAAAAATCGATCCTAAATCAATAGGGGTCGGCCAATACCAGCATGACGTTGACCAGAAAGGCCTCTCTTCTACCTTGGCTTCAGTTGTTGAATCTTGTGTAAATCACGTTGGCGTAAAATTAAATACGGCATCGCCGGCTCTACTCACCTATGTATCCGGTATAAACGCGTCAGTAGCCAAAAACATTGTTGCTTGGCGCAACGAAAATGGCACCTTTAGCAATCGTAGTCAACTGCTTAAAGTTTCCCGTCTTGGCCAAAATACTTTCACTCAATGTGCCGGGTTTTTGCGTATTGAAAATGGTGATAACCCGTTAGATAATACTCCGGTTCACCCGGAAAGCTATCCGTTGGCCGAACAAATTCTGCAGGTTCTTGGATTCTCGCTGGCTGCTCTGCAAAACAAACAGGAACTAAAAGATTTACAACATAAGCTGAATCAGGCCGAAGCCGCTGAATTGGCTGCGCAGCTGTCTGCAGGTGAACCAACGATCCGTGATATAATCAGTGCTCTAAGTAAACCCGGACGTGATCCCCGCGAAGATTTGCCGTTGCCGTTAACGCGCAAGAAAATTGTGAAGCTTACCGATTTAGTTCCGGGTAGTATTGTAAAAGGTACCGTACATAACGTAACGGATTTTGGTGTGTTTGTTGATATCGGTATAAAAACTAACGGTCTTATCCACCGCTCGGAATTAAGCTATAAACATTTTCGTCATCCGCTAGACATATTATCGGTTGGTGATATCATTGATTGCATGATTCTAAGCGTAGACGAAGTTCGCAACCGAATTGCACTCAGTTTGAAACAAGTACCTAAAACTGAGACGAATTAAACTACTAAACACCGGCTGCTGAACAAAAACTTAAGTTATTGCTCGCTACGGTTCACCAGACAACTCTTAATCCCTGTGGTAAAAAATAAAGGCGGCCAATTTGGCTGCCTTTATTCTACATATCATCTTTTTCATGATAAAAATAACGGAATAAGCACCGGAACTATAAAAGATAGAATAAGTCCATTTAAAAAAGCAATAACTGCCGTATGTGAATCAGTCAGTTTTGTTATCAACGGCAGCGTTGAATCCATTGTCGTGGCGCCGCCAGGCGCAATCGCAGCAATTTTGCCGCAATAGGTGACAACCACAGGAATTATAACAAAAGCTAATATTTCCCGGAAAACATTGGCTAAAAACGCTATAGCTCCCAGTTCCACACTATATATTTTTGCGATCAACACGCCCGACAGGCTATACCAGCCGAGCCCCGCACCCACCGCCAAGACTTCTCTTAACGGCATTTTTAGGACAATAGTAGCCGCACCTGCTCCAAGTAAACTGCCGACAACAACGCAAATCGGCACTAATAAAATTTTATATCCCAACTGGCCGATTCGCTGCCAAGCGGACCGATTCGCACCGATATCAATACCCACAGTAAAGACCATAAAAGCCAGAGCAAACGTTACTATATTTTCAATTCCCGGCCTGATACCGGCGGGAATAATAAAGTGTCCGATTATGGCACCAATAATCACTGTCAAGGCGATATATCCAGCCATTATTCTTCCCCTTTCGCAACTGCCAAACCACAGAATCGGCTTACTGCCCATAATACCGCTATACTCCCGGCAATTGCGAATAAAGCAATGGTTAAAGCCCGTCCGCCCAATACCGTAATATTTGCCATCAGTTGTGAGTCACTGCCGATCTGCGCACCCAGCGCAAATAGCATAAAGAATAAGGATATGGTTGTAAATTTATTTAATTTCGCCAATATCCGTATTGGAACCTTTCCGCTAAACCCAATTGTAACTCCCATAATTAAACTGCCTAAAATTAATTCCATCTTAATCCTCCAACAGCATCTCCCGGCTATTCTACGCTAATAATGTACAAATAGTTTGGCTGACCGCCCTTGTAAACCTCTACATCAGCAACTGTGTACCGCTCTTCAACAATCCCGGCTATATCCTGAGCCTGCTGTTCGGTTACTTCTTCGCCAAAGTAAAGTGTAATCATCGTGCTGTCCGCCGTAACCATGGATGAAAGCAATTCCATAAGTGTATCTGTCATTTGCCCGGCTCTGGCCACAATTTTGCCGTTTTTAATACCAATATAGTTGCCGGCTTTGATATCCCATCCGTCAATTTGACTATCACGTACGGCCGCTGTCAACGCACCGGCTGTTACTTGATTGATCCTTTGGCTCATATTTTTAGTATTTTCGGCAAATTCAACTGCAGGGTCGAATGCCAATAACGCAGCCATACCTTGCGGTATATTTGCTGTCGGCACAATTTCCACTAAGTCACCCAGCAATTTCTTGGCTTGTTTTGCAGCTAGGATAATGTTTTTATTGTTTGGCAAAATAATATATTTCTCAGCCGAACCGTTGTGAACTGCTTCGACGAAGTCTTCAACCGGCGGATTCATCGTCTGGCCGCCGGGAATAATTATCGACGAACCCAGTTCGCGCATTATTTGCATTAAGCCCTCACCGGAAACAACGCTAATTACCGCTACCCCGCTCTTGCCAACCGATACATGTTGTGTGCGATGCTGATCAGCCATATTATCGATTTTTATATCGTGCAATGTACCCCAAGTCAGAGCTTTTTCTAACACAAAACCGGGGTTAGCGGTGTGAATATGTACTTTCAGCAGGCCGTCGCCCTGAGCAACAATTAGTGATTCACCACTACTATTAAGTTCTGCTCTGGCAGCGTGTTCATTTATACTGCATCCTTTTACGATAAATTCGGTGCAATAAGGATGTACTGCATCCTGGTCACTATTGCTAATAGCAATCGGCACCAAATCGCTGTCAATATTTGCTTCCGGACCGCCTTCACCGATTAGTCCCTGTAAACATCCGGTTAAAAAAACCAACAAGCCCTTCCCCCCGGCATCAACAACGCCTGCCTGTTTCAGTGCCGGTAATAATTGTGGTGTCCGCTTTAATTCTTTTTCACCTGCGGCAATTGCTGTCGTCAATATATCGGCAAAGGAATTCCGTTCACGAACTGCCCGGTGTGCCCCTTTGGCAATTCCTTTGGCTACTGTTAATATAGTACCTTCGACCGGCTTGGCTACAGCACGATAAGCGTAGAGAATGCCATATTGAAAAGCTTTACCCAGTTCCGATGATGTTGCTTCTTGCTTACCGGCTAGACCACGGGCAATTCCTCGAAAAATCTGGGAAAGAATTACACCGGAGTTTCCCCGGGCGCCCATGATTGCACTATCCGCAGACCGTTTACTGAGCGATCCGATTCCTGTCTCACCTGTCTCAGCTAAAGCTCGCACAATTGCCGATAATGTCAGCAACATATTCGTGCCGGTATCTCCGTCGGGTACGGGAAATACGTTAAGACTGTTGATCAATTCATGCTCACGCATAAACGTATGATAAGATCCTATTATCATATTGCGAAAATCTTTTCCGGTTATCCGTTCTTCTTGCATGCCACATCTCCTTTACGCATTACTTAGGCGAGCGATTCTTCAAAGATTATACAAAGCACTCCCGGACCCAAATGGGCACCTAATACCGATGCACCTTGATTGATACTTACTGGGATATTCGGCAGCAATTGCTGCACCTTGTCACGCAACAACAGAGCTTCATCATCGGCGGCGATATGAACTACGCCAACTGCTTCAATATTAGTATACTTTTTCAATTCCATTAGCATACGGTCAACCGCCTTGTGACGGGAACGAACCTTATCCAAAACAGTAACTTTACCGTCAACTAGATAAAGAATCGGCTTAATATTCAAAATTGTACCAAACAATGTTGCAGCGCCACCAATTCTACCGCCTTTATGTAAATATTCCAGGGTATTTACCGTGAAAATCGTATGAGTGACTTTTACGACCTTAAGTAAATGCTCATAAATTTGTTGGGCAGACACTCCTTGCTCAGCCATATCCAAGGCGATTTGCGCCATCCTGGTCATCCCTAAAGCTGTTGTCTCGGAGTCAATAACATAAATCTGTTTATCTCCGGCCAATTGGGCGCCAATCCTGGCGCTATGCACGGTTCCGCTCAACGCGCTGTCAATTGTAATAACAATTACATCACATCCGGCATTAACCAGCGGAGTAAAAACTTGAGCGAACGCCCCCGGTGCCGGTTGAGAAGTCCGAGGAAATATCTTTTTTTCTTTCACCATCTCAAATAATTCGTGCGCAGGCAAATCTTGATCCAGCCACTCTTGTTCTTGGAATAAAACTTTCAGAGAAACAATATGTAAGTTATCATATTTCTCCATCATCGATTGCGGTATATTCGCTGTACTATCAACAACTACATGAACTTGGGGCATAAGACTGCTCCTTTCGGTCAATTGTCGAAAAAATCCTAAAGTTTATTTTATCAAAAAATACCTAATAATTCTATAGTGACATACTCCCACCACCTAAGAGGTGGGTGCTTCTTGGGACGTACCAGCTATCGCCAGTATAATTACCAAGCTATCCCCGGTTGCCCAACGGTTCTATATTACTGATTAGGCTATGCCAAGCAAGCGACAACCTTCATCTCTGATGTTGATAGCAGCGTTTATGTCGCGGTCTAACTCTTTGCCACAAGAGCAAGTCCAAGCCCTATCAGCAAGTGTCAATTCTATATTGATTTTTCCACTTTTGTTGATAAGGATTTCCTGCTCTGGTGCAGGGTATATACGATATTTGAATGCCTTGTTCATATTTTTTCACCTTGGCTTTCAATATAGCGTTTTACAATTTCAATCGGTGCGCCACCTGTTGTTAGCAGGCAGAAACTTCTTGACCAGAAATATTCTTTCCATAGTGATTTTTTAATGATTGGATTTTCTTTCTTTACTAGCCGCGAAGATGCGCTCTTGTAAGCATTGATGAATTTTGACAATTCGCTGTTAGGTTGCGCCTTGAACATAATGTGAACATGGTCTTTGTCATGGTTCCATTCTCGCAAGTCAATATTGTAATTCGGTGCTATATACTCAAAAATCTCTTTGAGACGATTAGAAATATTATTATCAATTACTTGTCGGCGATATTTTATAACTAGAATGAGGTGATAGTACATCAAGAAGACTGAATGATTATTATTATCTAATTCCACGGTATTCACCTCCATATATTACTATACTACTGATTATATCATGGCGGGATTTTTGACACAAGAACAAAACCAAAAGCGGCAATTCATCTCCTACCTACTCATTGCGATTCGTTGAGGTGGGAAACTTCTTGCCGCACGAGGTTAAACAATGCAAATTTGTAGAACCATAAAGAATTGGAAGGGAAATTGGCAGCATTACTAGAACTAAAAACATCAACTTACTAAAAGCAGAGGATGTTTGTTATGGCTAAAGATTTATTATTCGCTTTGGATATCGGTACCCGCAATGTTGTTGGTTTGGTAGGCGAAATGAAAAATAATCAAATACATATAATTGCCTGGGATCGCCAGGAACACCATACCCGTGCCATGCTGGACGGTCAAATCCACAGCGTGCCGGAAGTCGCAAAAGTAATTGACTCCGTCAAACTAAATCTTGAACAAATTTGCGGCCCATTAAAAAAGACGGCTGTTGCAGCCGCCGGCCGGGCCCTTCTTACCGTAAAGTCCCAAGCTGAAATTGAAACAACACTTCAACATATCTTGACCGAACAAGACGAACGGGCTTTGGAATTTGCTGCAATTCAATCTGCGCAAGGTCAATTAGCTGCATCTCACACATCAATTGATCCTTCCGAATACTATTGTGTAGGCTATAATATTATCAACTACAGCTTGGATACGACAATATTAAGCAGCTTAATCGGACAACGGGGAAAACTTGCGTCAATTTCACTAATTGCTACATTTCTTCCCCGGCAAGTCATCGATTCTATTCAAACCGCCCTACAATTGGTTGGTTTAGAGATGAGCAGCCTTACCTTGGAACCGATCGCAGCAATAAACGTATTGGTGCCGCCAACCATGCGCCATCTTAATCTGGCTCTGGTTGATGTTGGCGCCGGAACTTCGGATGTAGCCATTACCCAGAATGGTTTTGTTACTGCCTTCGGCATGGTTCCCTGTGCCGGCGATGAAATAACTGAATCCCTTTCCCGGAATTACTTATTGGATTTTAATATCGCCGAAATACTAAAAAAGCAGCTGTCCGGAAAGATAAAAAAAGCTACTTATACCGATATTTTTGGCACTCCGCATAAAACAACCGTAACTGAATTATGTTCAAGCTTAATGCCCTGCGTAGCAGAGCTTAGCCAATCAATTTCTAAAGAAATACTCTCACTTAATACTGCTACTCCTCAAGCAGTATTATTGGTTGGCGGTGGCTCATTAACTCCGCAGCTGCCACAGACTTTGGCTGAATCATTAGGCTTACCTTCAGCCCGTGTTGCAATAAAGTTGCCTGATAATATTGATGGCTTTGCCCGCATTCCGGCAGACCTCTTAACCCCGGATGCCGTAACCCCGCTAGGCATACTTAAAGTAGCCGGCAGTAAATCTTTAAATTTTGTTAACATTACGGTCAATGAACGACCCATCCGCCTGTTCAATCTGAGTTCCTTGAATATAGCTGATGCCTTACTGGCAGCCGGTATTAATATTAAAAAAGTTCGCGCTCGTCCCGGCTTGGGGATTACTCTAACTATTAACAATGAAACTACATTCTTACCTGGCAGTACCGGCAAAAATGGCCAGATATTATTAAACGGATCACCGGCTAATTTTACCGACCCTATCCAGGAAGGTGATATAGTAGAATTCCGTCCGGCAGTTGATGGCACAACACCAAGCCCAATGATAGCTGATTTGATCTCTATACCAGCCTGTCTGCAGATCACAATTAATAACTCAGCACTGTCAATTCCGCCCGTCATAACTGTAAACGGCAATCCCTGCTCAGCCGATACCCCGCTAACTGACCGCGACGTTGTCATAATCAGGACACCCGATATATTAAAAGATATCCTATCACTTGCCGAAATTACTGCCGAGTCTCAATACTATATCTATTTTCTGGACGGCGAAGAAATTTCTTACCCGGTTTTACCACTATTTACTGTCAATAACCGTATGGTAGACCTAGAAACCAAGATTTCATCCGGTGATTATATTACCATTGCCCCTGGAAATCCGCCAACAATGGAGCAAATATTGAATCTAAGTTTAAAATCCCGGCACTTTATCGATATAGTCTTTAATGGTGCCACTATTCAACTCCCTGTTCGCCGGTATACATTACTAGTTAATGGAAAACCGGTCAATGAACAGTATTGCCCGCCTTCTCACAGCCATATTGAATATAGTGTTGTGCAAAAGCCACCTTTAATCAGTGAAGTATTGCTAGCGGCTGAATTTGATCCAAGGCAAATCCCGCCTGGTAGCAGTGTTGATATTCTTCTCAATGGTATGCCGGTTGAATTTACGGCTACCGTAAATAACCATGACAAAGTTGACGTTATTATCAGAGCAACTAGCTAGTGAATTCGTTTCAGCAACAAATTAACTACTTTTACCTAGCAGCAAAGTAAGCATCGAGAACTTTTTTGGCTAAAGGCGCTGCTGCAACTGAACCTTCTCCGCCATTTTCAACAAAGGTTACAACGGCAATTTCCGGATCTTCTACCGGAGCATAACAGGCAAACCAGGCATGTGTCGTTTCGCGCCCCGTTTCGGCAGAACCGGTTTTGCCGGCCAATGAATAAGACACTGTTTTGAAAACCCCGGCTGCAGTTCCTTCCGTAGTAACCGAATGCAGTCCTTCCTCTATTACTTTCCATACCGCTGAGTCTAAATCCACCGTATAAATGACTTCCGGTGGATTTATTATGTCTGCTTTTCCGTCTGCAGCTATAATTGACCTGACTAATTTTGGTTTATAAATAATTCCACGATTGGCGACAGCCATTACCAGCAGGATTTGTTGCAGCGGAGTTACCAAATTATAACCTTGTCCGATAGCTGAAATTAATGTTTCTCCCGGATACCATGGTTCCTGAAATACGCTTTGCTTCCATTCCTTAGTAGGAACGATCCCCGCTTTTTCCCCCGGCAGCTTAATACCGGTCTTCTTGCCCAGTCCAAAGGTAAGCGCATATGCTGCCAGACGATTTATCCCAATACGGTGTCCTAATTCATAAAATGCCGGATCACTTGACCAAGCAATCGCATCCACAATCGTTAATTTTCCCAACCCTTCAGTTTTCCAGCCATGAAATGACCAGCCATTTAGTACATATACCCCGCGATCATCAAATATTTCTTCGGGAGTAGTATACTTGTCTTGCAAGGCCGCTGCAGCGGTAATAATCTTAAAAACCGAGCCGGGCGGATAAGTATTCTGGATAGCGCGATGTGACAGCGGATGCCGTTTGTCATCCAGCAATTTTGCCCATTCATTACTTGAAATTCCTGTGGCAAATAAATTTGGGTTGTAGGACGGGAAATTGGTCATAACAAGGATTTCACCGTTTTTTACATTTGCCACTATTATACATCCACCGGTTGCCGGTTGGCCTTGCAGCTGACTGAGTTTTACCTGCTCACGCAGAGCGGAATCAGCAATTTTTTGCAAATTTGAATCCAATGCTAATTGTAAGCCACTGCCCGCAACGGGAATTATATCACCGATAATCCGTTTTTCCCGGCCGGTGGCATCCTTTTCAACCAATTTTGCTCCATCTTTCCCTCTTAATACATCTTCCCAAACCTTTTCCAGTCCATCTTTGCCAATTAGGCTTTGCATAAGATAGCCTTTCGTTTTCCGCTGCTGGTATTCTAGGGCATCGATTATACCTACATAACCTAAGACATGAGCCGCCAGTTCATCGTAAATGTAGTGTCGAACCGGCACAGCCTCAATTATTACCCCCGGAAGATAGTTCTTGTGCTCCTCTAGTTTGGCTACCATGACCGGATCTATATCCCGTTTTATTTTAATGGGAGTATAGGGCCGTTCTTTGCCTGACTGCAAAAAATGTATCAAATCATTAGCAGAAATATGTACAATGTCGGATAATAAACTTACTGATTCCGGAACAGGATTGAATTCATTTGGTAAGATGGAAGCGGCAAAACTAGGTCGGTTGGCAACCAGAACAACCCCATTTCGGTCATAAATTATACCGCGCGGTGCTTCGTTATAAATTTCTATTATCCGATTTTCTTCGGCTGACCGTTTGTACTGTGGTCCTTGCAAAATCTGCAGCCAAGCAATTCGCAATAGTAAAATCAAAAAAACCAGTATTATCAATATTCCCATCGTTCCCAGCCGACGGGATTTCTCTGTCAACCAATACATAGAAGCACCTCACAACCAGTGTTGTCTTTAGTATGTGATAAACAAAAAAAAATAGCCCCTTACGGGCTATCATCTGGAAGCATAATCTTTGCCAATAGTAACGGTGATTACAACATCACGGGAATCGTCTTTAGTGATTTGCAGTGCGTAGGCAAAGGGAAGAGCTGTCAACTTATTAATTATATTGCTGTTCGTGGAGTAAGAAGTAACAACCGTTCGGGGTGCTAGCGGGACATTACGAATTCCGGCAATTGCAAATTGTTTTTCTTTAAATATAGCTGCAATCTTTTGTCCGGCATTGGCAATGCCACTGCCGTTTAAAATTTCTACTTTTAACTGTTTGGCTACCTTAACAGTTACTTTAGGCTTTTTCGGATCAGGTGGCTGAGTAGTCTTTTTATCAGCAGGTTTGACAGTTTTTATTTTCGGTAATGCCGGAATTTCCATTTTCGGTGGAATTGAGCGGGTATATTCATCAGCCAAAGACTGAGCCCTGCTTAAGTACTCATTTGTAACGGCAATATTTTGGATATTAGCGACATGTTCCCGCAAGGCAACAATATCAGGCAGCCAATAACTGATATCCCGAATATATGCTGAAGTTCCGGGAACAACATCGGTCTTAAGCCCGTTTTGGCTGGCAACGCTTAGCTTTCTAGCTAAACCCAGCATTTGTGGCGTTGGTAAATCAGTTTTAACCGATGAACTTACTTCCCGGATCAAAGCCGGCAGCCTTATTAACCCGGACGGGCTAAACACTTTATCTAATGCCGCCTGAATGAAACGCTGCTGACGGCGGACTCGACCAATATCGCCATCCTCATCCCTGTACCGAACATATTGGATAGCTTTTCGTCCATCCAGATGTTTAGGTCCCGGATAAAGATCAATAACCAAGTCATCATAAGGATCTTCATAAAGCATTCGTTTTTCGATGTTTATATCTACGCCGCCAATCGCGTCAACAACACGGGAAAAGCCGGCAAAGTCAACTATGACATAATAGTCGATGTCAATTCCCAATAAATCTTCGACTGCCTTTTGCGATAATTCCCTTCCCCCATAGCCGTAGGAATGATTAATTTTGTCCCAACCGCGACTAGGTATTTTCACCCTTGTATCCCGTGGAATTGACAGTAAAGAAACATGTTGAGTATCAGTGTCGACGGTAACAACAAACATCGTATCCGATCGTCCGATGTCATCTTTTCGTTCATCAACACCCATTACCAAAATATTTGCCCGGTTTGGCGTCAAGTCGATTTTACCTGAACTGCGCTCAATAACCTTTTGACCAAACCAAAAATAAGAGAATACAGCTACAGCCAAAACTGCCGCCATTAACCCGACAATATTCCAAAACCAGTTTCGCTGCTTTCTTTTCTTCCTCATAAAGGGCATCACCCTTTCCAAACTTAAAGAGTAAGCCCCCGAAACCGAGAGCTTACTCTAGTATATCAATTTTTTTACATTATAGTCAACCCGACTGCTCTATCCCTGAAAACTTTGGATCAATTACATCCAAAATTCCGGCTGTCCTTGTTTAATATGCTAATACAATGCGGACGGGTCATTTATCGGCAGTGCTGCTTTATTATCCGTAACTCAATAATCAATTTTTGATCCGATCTTTAGTACTTGGCAGACTTGTTGTGTGCAGAATTCAATAAACCTTGCACTGTCAGCCATACATTCCTCCAGTTTCATCGGTCGGGGAACAGTACTAAATAAGGCATCAATTCCTTGCAAGTTTAAAGTTTCGGCTCCATCCTGCCAGCCGCCCGAGATACATATAACTGGTTTTTGATATTTTTTGGCGTATTTAGCTACGCCAACCGGTGCTTTACCATTAGCAGTCTGTGCATCCGTACATCCTTCGCCAGTTATAATCAGGTCAGACTCCACAACTAATTCATCAAAACCCACTGCATCCAAAACAACTTTGATGCCTGGTTGTAGTGTTGCTTTTGTAAACCACAAAAAAGCTGCACCCAATCCACCGGCAGCACCTGCTCCCGGAATCGCTGCCGCATCTTTACCGGTAACTTGGTATGCAATGTTAGCAAAATGAGCCAAGGCCTGATCCAGTCGGACTACCAAAGCTTGATCTGCTCCTTTTTGCGGGCCATAGACAAATGATGCACCCTGCGGACCGCATAACGGATTATCGACATCACATGCCACGATAATTTCAACTTTCGACAGTCTTTTATCGGCAGCAGTTAAGTCAATCCTTGTCAGTCCGGCTAAGGCCAACCCGCCCGCCGGCAAATCCTGTCCGGTTTCATCCAAAAAACGTATTCCCAGCGCTTGCAACATTCCCATACCACCATCATTAGTAGCGCTACCGCCGATTCCAATAATTAAGCGCTGTATTCCCTGGTCTAACGCTGCCTTAATCAACTGGCCAGTGCCATATGTTGTAGTTATCGCCGGATTTAGTTTACCTTTAGGCACCAAGGTTAAGCCAGAAGCTGCGGCCATTTCAATAATTGCAGTTTTACCGTCACCAAGCAGTCCCCACACGGCAGAAACGGTATCCCCCAGCGGGCCAACCACCGTTTCATGGAAGTACTGTCCCTTGGTTGCCATTATCAGCGCTTCTACCGTCCCCTCACCGCCATCAGCAATCGGTACGGTCACTACTCGTGCCTCTGGATAAACCTTTTTAATCCCGCGTTCCATAGCTTTAACTGCTCCGACTGCGGAAATACTGCCTTTAAAAGAATCCGGTGCTACTATCACCTGCATATTTCATCCACCTATTATTCAAATTGATCAATACATGACCGCTTTACAATATCCAAAAATGAGTACAATACCCTAGCCGTCAAACCCCATATCACATATTGTTGATACTGGTAAAAATATACCGGATATACCGTTCTTTTCTTCCAATCGCGCTGATAATCTGCCAGTAAGTGAAAAGGAAAATCGCCCGTTGGCTGAGTTGCAACTTGCAAGTGCCCAACTGTTGGTTCTGTTTCAAGGAGATACTCCAATGGCACTGTAAATACTTTTTCTACTTCATCCTCACTTGGCTTCACTTGAACGTCAGAAGCAATAGCGCCTACAAAAGGATACAAAATTACTCCAATTGGGGCAATTAGATAGTTTAAGTTACCAATCATGCTAATATGACGGGAATCTATTTGCAGTTCTTCACACGTCTCGCGAACTGCCGCTACTAAAGGTGTCTCCCTTTCTTCAATCCGTCCCCCAGGAAAACAAATTTCCCCAGGCTGCCAGGCCAATTTGCTCGACCTTACCTCAAATAATACTGAAATCTCTCCCTTAATTTTAATTAGCGGAACCAGGACTGAAGCGTGAAAATAATCTTGATAATTATCAACCTTAAGAGAATTGGTGCGTAGTGCTTTCGTTAAGCATTGATTCAATGTATTCTGATTAATCATTACTTACCCACGCCCTATCAAAAAAATAGAAAGAAAGGATAGTCCTGATCAGTGAAACTGCGTAGTTACTACGCACAATCACCGTTTTTTTTAGACTACCCTAAGTAAAAAATTATGTACAAAACCGATTATATCGTCTTCCCGGTATTCTGTCTACTGTTTTTTGTTTACAAAATACAATATCGGCGAAAATTTAAATCTGAGGATGCATTAAGCATCCTCAGATTTAATCATTACGCGGAAACTGCCTTGCTTTTTTCTTGATCAGCATACTTATCTTCAGTATGTTGAATGAATATCGATGCCACAGCATCACCGGTAATATTTACAGTCGTACGCGCCATGTCAAGAACCCTGTCAATTCCGGCAATTAATGCGCTTCCTTCCAACGGAAGACCAACTGATTGTAATACCATTGTCAGCATAATGAAACCTGCGCCTGGTACACCGGCTGTACCAATGGAAGCTAATGTACCGGTCAGGACTATCATCAGCATTTGCCCAACGCTTAAATCAATTCCATACACTTGGGCCACAAACAGAGCACAAACTCCCTGATACAGTGCTGTTCCATCCATATTTATTGTAGCGCCTAACGGCAGTACAAAGCTGGATACTTCTTTAGAAACTCCTAAGTTTTCTTGAGCACATTTCATTGTGACAGGTAAGGTTCCCGAACTGCTGCAAGTTGAGAACGCAATCATTTGTGCCGGGAAAATACCTCGCAGGAAATCAAACAGTTTAACTCGGCCAATCACACTGAGAATTCCGCCATAGGTAATCGCGACATGCAGTACGCAACCCAAATATACGGCAAAAATTACTTTGGCCAAGGGAATTAACACTTTTGGCCCGTTGGCAGCAACCACTGGCAATATCAAAGCAAATACGCCGTATGGTGCAAGCTCCATGATAAATCCAACAATTTTGTAAGTTACTTCAGCAAAACCATCAAAGAAATCTGCAACCGGTTTAGCACGTTCGCCAACCATAGTAATGCCGATACCAACAAACAATGCAAACACAATTATTTGCAGCATGTTGCCTTGCAGCATCGCTTGGAATGGATTCGTCGGAACAACCCCGATTATTACCTGCATAATTGACGGAGCAGCCTTAGCTTTTATTGCCGCATTCACAGGAATACTTAAGCCGGAGCCGGGATTTAATACAACGGAAAGAATTATGCCAATTGCAACTGCTACAGCTGTAGTCATCAAATAAAACACAATTGTTTTACCACCGATTCGGCCGACTTTTCTAATGTCACCCAAACTGGCAGCCCCTACAACCAAAGACGATAATACAAGTGGAACAATAATCATTTTAATCAAATTAATAAATAAAGTCCCAATCGGTGCAATCCATTTTTTTGCGAATCCAACGTTCTCTGCTCCCAGAACCAGACCTGCAATAACGCCAAGCACTAAACCAATTAGAATTTTGTTCGATAAACGCACACTCACACCACCTTTTCTTTTTTATTTTCTTATAGCTAATTTTATATCGCTAATTCGGATTAATATTACATTATCGACTCACTTTTTCCTGCCATTTGAGTCGCTGTATACAATATACTTTTTTTCCATATTATTACTCTTTAACTATATGATGCATTTTGTCGATGTAGTATGAAATTTATTTGTCTTAATATACACAGAGCGCATATCTACAAGCTATTACGGTCAAGCTAAGTTATCAGACACAAATTTGATTCTAAGGAGGTAGCGTACTATGTCGGCAGGTACATTAGCAAACCTAAATTCCGAAATCGTAGCCAAAATCCAGCAGCTGGAGAACGAAATAATAAGTGAAAATGGAAGAAAACTTATTTTACTAGCCTACGATAAAGAATGATCAGAAGGAGTACCTACAATCATGTGGGTACTCTTTCTAGTCATAGGTTGATTGCCTTTTTCATATATGTGGTAATGTATTCCGGTGAAAAAGAGGGGATCTTCCTGTGAAATCAGGCAAACTCATGTCCATCCGTATTTTGGTGTTTATCTTTACTCTTTCATTTGGGTTACGCACATCAGCACACTGTTCGGACTGCATTATTGTTAATCTGCCTAGCAGAACAATAGAGTTATTTAAAAGTAATAAAGTAGTAAAGAAGTTTCCCATTGCAATTGGCAAAACTTCTACACCTACTCCTTTGGGCAAATTTAGCGTAATTAGTAAAGATGTAAATCCAATTTGGTATCCCCCGGGCAAAGAATATTACGTGCTGTCCGGACCTGATAATCCCTTAGGGTATAGATGGATTGGCTTCTATGGCAACTATGGTATTCATGGAACTAACGCCCCCTGGTCAATTGGCCACGCTGTATCTAACGGCTGCATTCGCATGCATGAAGAAGATGTTGAAGAACTGTTTGAGCTAGTAGAGCTAGACATGGCAGTAAATGTTACATATGACCGAGTAAAAGTTTATGAAACAGATCAACATGTACTTTACGCCAAAACATATCCCGATGTATATGGGTATAAAGATCTTGAGATGAATGATATCCGCCAAGCTCTTCATCCTTACGATCTTGACTCATTGATCAGTCCTAGCTTAATGCAGCAAATTTTATCAGGCGAAAATGAAAACATTGCACTGGCAGCAAAAATTGATATATATGTAAATGAACAGCGAATACCTGCCCATGGTCTACGAATAACCAACAAAACATTGGTACCAATAGTAGCTGTAGCCCAAGTACTAAAAATACCTATCGAAATCGACAGTTTATCTGCTAAAGCCAAAATTAATAACCAAATAATTCCCGCGATAATAGGGACTAAGCATGTATATGTACAAAAGGAGTATCTACAAACCATATTTGGCGGTAGTTATAATTATAACAATACAACAAACACACTAACATGCAGCATTCCGGTACTATATTTTAACAATAAACCTATTGCTGGAAAAATATACTTTGAACAAGATAAAATATCAATATCCTCTATCGACCTTTTAAAAGAACTTGAAAAATCCCCATATAAAGATTCGGCCCAAATTAAGCATTTAGAAGATTTAATGAAAAAATCGAATTTTATAGATTTAAATACTTTTGATTTTTACCAAAAGTATAAAGGGTTCGTATATTGTTCGCCTAATAAAATACGAATTGAAATATCATTACCATTAAATACCGCAACAAGGAATGATTAGTGGTGCTTCCAACCAAGTTCCGCGTCTATAGAGCCGAGACCATCATCAATTATCAAATCCCTATTATCACTGACCTCTCTGCAGCCTCGTAGGAACAGCGGCAATCTTTCCGAAGGAAGCGGCTAGACAAAATAAAAGATACCCATTTCATCAATGAGTATCTTTCAATAACCGGCAACTACCTATCCTCCCCGCTAAGCTTCCAACCAAGTTCCGCGTCTACAGAGCCGAAACCTTCATCAATTATGCTGCATCTATTACGGCTGACATCTATATTGCCTCGTAGGAACAGCGGCAATCTTTCCGAAGGAAGCGGCCACTATAAATTTCATATAACCGGCAGCTACCTATCCTCCCAGCTAAGCTTCCAACCAAGTTCCGCGTCTATAGATCCGAAACCATCATCAATTATCATATCCCTATTACGGCTGACCTGTCTGCAGCCTCGTAGGAACAGCGGCAATATTTCCGAAGGAAGCGGTATGACTATAAAACCAAAAAGACACCCATATATTAATGAGTGTCTTAAGTAACCGGCAACTACCTATCCTCCCAGGCCGCTTCCAACCAAGTACTTTCGGCGTATAAGGGCTTAACTACTGTGTTCGGTATGGGAACAGGTGG
>JALHDB010000002.1 GCA_022840825.1 Negativicutes bacterium
TTTATATATCGCTAACTGTTAATAAAGGGAAAAGCAGGGTACCTAAATACCCTGCTCCTCAACACTTTATGTTTTTACCCCAACAATTGACAAAGAGCCTATTAAAATAAATCCCATTTGAGCACTATTAAGGAATGCTCAAATGGGATTTATTTATAATATAATTGGTAGCTCTTGTTAATGATAAAGGTAACTTAATTTACTTATGTTACTGAGACTTAAGCCCTTAATACTTACTATACGTGTAATTTTCGTAAAATCCTGCAAATTTTACGTTATTTTTACAACAAATTACAAATTTAAATTTATATAAATACTATCCAGTTCGTCTTTGGTAATTCCAATATAGGCTAATGTTACACTTGGTGCGGAATGATTTAAAAGTTTCTGAATTATAGTTATATCTACTCCGCTCTTATATGCCCAATAGCCAAAAGTTTTTCGCAGTGTATGGGTTCCGACTGCTTCTTTAATTCCAATTCTTCTTGCCGCTTGATGAATAATTCTGTAAGCCTGTATTCGAGAAATGGCTTGAGTGCCCTTATTGCTTTTAAACAGCCAGCCACTACGATTGTCAGTATTGGTTAGATATTCATTTATTGATTTTTTACAGGAATCGGACAAAGGGAAATCTTTAACTTTGCCGGTTTTTTTTTCGCGAATAATTATTCGGTCTTTTTCCTTAACATCATCAATTGTTAATAATAATAAGTCCGAAATACGTAAACCACTGTTGATACCTAATACAAATAATAACCAGTTGCGTAAACTCTGTTTTTTTAAACAGCTTTTAATAGCAGCAATTTGTTGTTTACTGCGGATCGGTTCTACATATTCCATCTTCAGCACTTCCTTCATAGTATTTTATTATTCAATAATTATACGATATGTTACCTTTTTTTAAAAGATGAGATCGGTTTAATTATGTAACATAAGTAAATTAAGTTACATTTTGGGAAAGTGGGTGAATATATTGTGCTATTCCAGCCGCTGCAAAAAATTCCAAATCGACGAATAGTAAAGTTTCTTTTTAATCTTATTACTGACTATGACTTGCGAACAGCTATACATTCTTTTCGAGTTGAAAAAATTGCAGTTAGAATAGCTTCAAGTTTGGGATTTTCAACTGCAATGCTTCAGCAAACATCAGAAGCGGCAATTCTTCATGATGTGGGAAAAATTAAAATTCCTAAAAATATACTTAATAAGCCTGGTAAATTAACTGATGCAGAATGGACGTTAATAAAAAAGCACCCCAGGTTCGGAGCAGAAATTATTAAAAAAATTGAAGAAGTAAACGATATAGCCGAGATTGTTCTTTATCACCACGAGAGGTATGACGGGAGCGGTTATCCATATGGAAAATGTGGGAACAGTATTCCGATAATTTCCCGAATTATCAGTATTGCCGATACTTTTGAAGCTGTTACGGCCGATCGCTTATACCGTAAGGCTATGGATGAAGTAGCGGCAGTAAATGTTATTAAATCGGGTCAGGGAACTCAATTTGATCCGCTGTTGACTGATATTTTTTTGCAGATTTATAAATTAAACAAGCAAATTGATGAAGAAATTATTCTAACCGGCAGGTAGTTGACAAAAAGGGAACTGTCGTTGCTGGAGACAGTATGCTGATTTGAACATCTAACTTGAACAATTGTGGAGGCTTTAGTATGAAAAGTATTCAGACAAAACTTACAGTTACTATTCTTGTTATTTTTGTCATTGCGATGGGGGTTTTAGGCGGCTTGAATTATTGGAAAGCACATGAAATTATCTATAATGATATAAGAAAAAGCATGGAGAATACGGCAGTGTCTTCAGCTAATTATATCGGTGATTGGTTGGAAGCCTGTAAGCTGGAACGTGATAACAGGTGGACGGGTAGAAGAGATAATTCCATATTTGGCTTATGTCAGTAAAGAAAATAAACGGTATGAAAATTTTGCTTATATAAAACCGGACGGCACATTTTATGATAATACTGGAATTTCAGGCGATGTAAAGCAACGTGATTATTTTAAACAAGCCATGAGTGGCACGGCGGCGGTATCAGATCCGGTGTTGTCACGGAGTACCGGAAAAATGGTTACGGTGGTGGCCGTTCCGGTTAAGACCGGCGGCAAGGTAACTGGAGTATTGTTTGGTGCAATTAGCATGGAGAAAGTTACCAAAAGGGTGTTGAGTATTAAGATTGGTCAGACCGGGTATGCTTATGTTTTACAACAGGACGGTTTGGCAATTATTCATCCTGATCGTAAAATTGCGATGCGGGTTAATGCTGTAAAAGATCCAAAACTACCACAAATATTACGGGAGGTTAATGAACGCATTGTTAAAGGTACGGCTGGTTCAACCGACTATGATTACAACGGCAGCAGCAAAATAATATCGTTTACACCAGTGCCGGATGTTAAGTGGTTTTTGGCAATTGATGTGCCAACAGCGGAAGTTACTGAAGCGGTGGCGGTACTGACGAAGATTTCGCTAGCAACTATTATTACAGTGCTGCTTTTAACGTCGATAATTATCATTTGGCTTGCCCGCCGCATTGCCAAGCCGATTGTAATATTACAAGAAGCTGCAAATCGTATTGCTGACGGAGATCTGGCGGAGATCAATCTCGGTATTGTGTCTAATGATGAAGTCGGACGTCTGGGACATAGTTTTGAACAGATGACTCGTAAACTGCGGGAATTGATCCGGGAGATTCTGCAGGCGGCAGATCAAATGGCGGCTTCGTCGGAACAATTTTCCGCTAGTGCCGAACAGTCGTCGCAGGCAGCTAATCAGATTGCAACAGCAATTACCGATGTGGCGGCTGGTAACAACGAACAGATGGATGCAGTAAAAGAAACTACTGCTGTTGTTCAGCAAATGTCGGCAAGCAGTCAGCAGGTTGCTGCAAATGCCAATCATGCTGCTGTTCAATCGGTGCAGGCTGTTGACCGTGCGCAAGCCGGCAGTAAATCGGTAGAAAAAGTTGTCGCTCAAATGAATCAAATTGACAAAACCGTTAATTTATCAGCTCAAGTTGTAGCGAAACTGGGAGAACGGTCTAGGTTTAGAACGCGGGGACAGGTCCCTTGTTTCAGATTATAACAGAGTAGCAATTTCATGTAGGCAACCAGAAAAAAATCGGGAGGACTGCGAATGGCTCGCGGCTCTCCCGATTAATTATTATATTGGCTTTAGCGAATTTCGAATTCAATCTTGCCGAAACTGCCATAATCGGCAAGATAGTGTCCCGGTTTGCCGGGAATCATGTTGCCCAGTGCACCGGTAAGGAGAATATGACCTTTATCAATAGTCCAGCCTTGCTCGATCATGGTGTTTACCAGCCAGAGAGCAGCCTGCCATTGATCGCCCAGGGCATCGGTACCATGGCCGCAGTTTACTTGTTGGCCGTCACGGTAAAGTATGACCTTTACATCATTAAGCTGGTGGTTTTGCGGCAGGCGGTATGAACCGGGAATATATTGGACAGCGGCTACATTGGCGGCGATAAGGTCAATGCCTTTCAACACTTTTAAATTGGTAAATCCAAGGTCCGGCAGTTCGATAGCCGGCAGGACAAAGGTAATATGTTCTTTAAGCTCCGCTATGTTTTTAAGCGGCCGGGTGATTGGTTTGCCGATAATAAACCCTATTTCGGTTTCAATCATCAGATTGTGAAAATCGGCGCGGTCAATCACACTATAGTTTGGCTTGGCACCGGCGGCGAATAAGACACCGGCAACCGGGAAAGGCACACCAAATTTTTTTTGGGCGCCCGGCGTCGTAAGACCGGCCTTAAAACCACCGATACTGTCGGTTTGCAGCCGATAACCGACAAAGGCTTTCTGCACCGCATAGGCACAATCTAGATCCAGACTGACAAAGTTTTGGCTGAGAACAGGTATGGGCAGAGAGTGTTCGTAGGCAGAAATAAGTGAATCGGCCATTTGCGGAACACCGGCAAGTGAAACGGAAGTCATAACAAACGTGGTGATAAGAAATGTTAATAGCACTTTTCTCATACTTAAAACCTCCTTTTACAGTACTATTCTAGGTACTAACCCCAATATCCTTCCATATATTTACATATAAATATATGTGAAACGCGGGGACAGGTCCCTCGTTTCAGTAATTAGCAGTTATTTGCCAGGTCAGGAACCGATTTTTGCAAAAGCAATTATACCATATTTTTAAAGCACCCAAATTGGGGGTTTTTATTATTTTCTGTAGTATTAAGAAACAATTTATTAAAAAACGAAAATGCAATTGAAGGTTGTTGATGAATTTAATCGAATATTGGAAGTTGGGACTTAGATAACATGCCATATTCGTCTAAGAGTTGTGTCGGGTATCGGTGGACTAAATCTTAGCCGGCTCGCCATCAGTGTTTTGTCTGGTGCATAATTATAACAATAAGCCGGAGGAGTAGTGAAAATGGTCAAACGCGTATTGGTTACAGGCGGAGCTGGGTTTTTAGGATCGCACCTTTGCCGAAGACTTTTAGAACAAGGAAATAAAGTCTTTTGCCTGGATGATTTCTCGACCGGAAAACGGGAGAATATTGCCGGCTGTTTGCAACAACCCGGATTTGAACTCCTATGTCAAGATGTAATTAAACCTATTAATTTGCCAGTTGATGAAATATATAATTTGGCCTGTCCGGCCAGTCCGTTAATGTATCAGGCTAACAAAATCCGCACAGTCAAAACTAATGTTTTGGGTATGATGAACATATTAGAATTAGCACGAAATACAAAGGCCAAGGTCATGCAGGCTTCAACTTCGGAAGTATATGGGGATGCATTAAGGCATCCGCAAAATGAAGACTACTGGGGTAATGTCAATCCGGTTGGTCCCCGTAGCTGTTATGATGAAGGCAAGCGGATGGCGGAAACACTGTGCCATGACTACCGCGACCAATACGGAGTGGATGTTAGGATCGTCAGGATCTTTAATACTTATGGGCCAAACATGCGAGCGGATGACGGCAGAGTGGTTAGCAATTTTATTATTAGTGCTTTGACCGGTAAGGATATCACTGTGTATGGTGACGGTTCGCAGACTCGTTCTTTTTGCTATGTGGATGATCTGATTCGCGGCTTCCTTTGCATGATGGAATTATCGGAAGAATGGCTGGGGCCGGTAAATTTAGGGAATCCCGGAGAATATACAGTTTTGGAATTGGCCGATAAGATCTTAAAAAAGACTTATTCAGACTCTAAGATAGTATTTTTGCCGCTGCCGCAGGATGATCCTAAACAACGTTGCCCGGATATAACATTAGCCCAGACCAAGTTGGGTTGGAAGCCGGAAATAAATATAGATGAAGGATTAACACGGACTATTGCCTATTTTCAGCAGTTAATGCAGCAAGCGGGATTAACTGACAGTGGTACTAGTCGGCGCGATATCGGGTGAAAGTTATGAAAACTACTTGCCTAATTAATAACTATAATTATTCGCAATACATTATTGAAGCTGTTGAAAGCGCATTAGGGCAGACGGTTTCTTTTGATGAAATTATAGTGGTCGATGATGGCTCGACTGATGATTCTGTTGCATTATTGCGTCAAGTTTGCCATAATTATTCAACAGTTCGTCTGATTGAAAAGGCTAATGGCGGTCAATTATCCTGTTTTGAAGCTGGATTTGCTGAGGCGACCGGCGATATTATCTTTTTTTTGGATGCAGATGATGTATATCGGCCAGAGTATTTAGCTACAGCATTGGCATATTACCGCAACAACCAATGCGATTTCTTGATGGCGGGAATGGAGAAGTTCGGCAACGATACCGGCAAGGTAATATTCAGGTATAGTAATAACTATTATGGTTATTCTGTTTTGCGTACTTGGCTGTTGCGGGAATGGATCGGTATGCCGACGTCGGCCTTATCGATGCGACGGTGGGTTTTGGCTAAAATTTTTCCTTATCCGGATTTTGCGGATTGGCGAGTTCGGGCCGATGATGTTCTTGTTTACGGCGCTTCGCTAGTTAGGGCGAAAAAGGGATATTGTGCAGATCCGCTGGTCAATTACCGTATACATGGAGCCAACAACTATACAGGGCGAAAGCTGGATAAAGAACTTGATTATAAGTACAATCATTCGTTTTTAGTGGATAAACTAATAGCTTATTATGTTAAGCAACAAGGCTATACAAATCGCACTCAGCGGTTGCTATATCAGGAGTTCTTAACACATAAACAGCCTAATGTAAGTTTGTTTCGCCGCTATTTAAAAGTGGTTAGAAAATCAGATCTGCCCTGGGCAGAAAAAGTCAGCCAGACTATGCGAATTATCGCTCATTTTCTTTTCAATAAATAAGTCCGGGGGAAATTTATTTTGCGACTGCAAGTTTTGCAGCTCCCGGTAAGGGGAGTTTTTCAGGAAGACTATTGAAGGTTGTTGATAGAAATAATCGAATAATGGAAGTGGAGCTTGATAAGAAACTAATTGCGATCAAGCAGGTAGGAGCAGTGGAGATGAAGACAATAGGCATTTTAACCGGCGGCGGTGATTGTCCTGGGCTCAATGCGGTAATCCGCAGCGTAGTCAAAGCCGGTACCAGCAATGGCTTGACGGTCTGGGGTATTAAAAACGGCTTTGGCGGATTAATTGAAAATGAGTTTATCCAACTGCTGCCTGAGCAGATATCCGGGTTGCTGCCGCGAGGCGGTACTATTCTCGGTACAACCAATCGCGATAATCCGTTTAATTATCGGGTAAGCCGGGATATAGCGCATGGTGAGGATCAGTCGCCGCGGGCTATGCAAAATTTGCGCGATAGGGGTATTGAGACGTTGCTGGTTGTCGGCGGCGACGGAAGCCTGCGGATTGCTTATGAATTCTGGCAAAAATATAAGCTGCCGATAGTCGGCATACCCAAAACTATCGATAACGATTTACCGGAAACGGAACGGACTTTTGGTTTTGATACGGCCGTCAGTATTGCCACCGAGGCGTTGGACCGGCTGCACACTACGGCCGAATCGCACCATCGCTGCATGATTCTGGAGGTCATGGGCCGCTATGCCGGTTGGATTGCTTTACATGCCGGTATTGCCGGCGGAGCGGACTGTATTTTGATTCCGGAAATTCCCTTCATGCTGGAAGCAATTGCCGCCAAGATTCAGCAGCGCCGGAATCAAGGCAAACAGTTCAGTATTGTGGTGGTAGCTGAAGGGGCTTATCCCGTCGGCGGGGAAATGACCATTGCCAGGGTCGTAGCCGGCAGTACCGATACTATCCGGCTGGGGGGAATCGGCAATAAGCTGGCCGCGCGTATCGAGGAAGAACTGGGGATCGAAAGCCGCTGTACGGTACTTGGCCATTTGCAGCGGGGCGGATCGCCGACCGCTTATGACCGGATATTGGCTACACGCTACGGCGCAGCAGCGGTCAAGGCAGTATTGGCCGGTAACACCGGAACAATGGTGGCCTTACAAGCTAATTCAATTGTGACGGTGCCCATAAGCAGTGTTGTTGGCAAACCGCGCTTGGTACCGGTTGATCATGAACTGATTTTAGCCGGCCGGTCCATCGGTGTATCATTCGGTGACTGAAACGCGGGGACAGGTCCCTTGTTTCAGCTTGGTGAAACAAGGGACCTGTCCCCGCGTTTCAAAGTTGCTTGTCCCTTGCTGTGGTGATAAAATAGTAAGAGGGAGGAGACGATAGTAATGGAAGAAATGTTAAAACAGATTCTTTCGGAACTTCAAGCCTTAAAAGACGGTCAGCAATGGCTGAAGCAAAGCCACCAGCAGTTACTGGAAAGCCAGCAAGAACTGAAAGCAAGCCACCGGCAGTTACTTGAAAGTCACCAAGAACTCAAGGCGAGCCACCAGCAGTTACTGGAAAGTCACCAAGAACTCAAGGCAAGCCACCAACAGTTGTTGGAAAGCCAGCAAGAACTCAAGGCAAGCCACCAGCAGTTGCTGGAAAGCCAGCAAGAACTCAAGACAAGCCACCGGCAGCTTGTTCAACAGGTAGACAATTTAGCAGGGCAAACGCGTGAAAATACCGACTACATTGAAGCCATACTGCACCGTATGGAAGAACTTGACGCTAAGTTTGAAAGTTTGCTGCATACAGTGGTTACCAAAGAAGCGATAACTAATTTGGCCACTAAAGAGGATATCAATAAGCTGAATGCTAAATTTGAGGTGCTTAATTCCCGCCTGTTCCACCAGGAAGCCGAAATATATCAATTAAAGGCAGCCCAGTAAGTTTGAAGTAGCAGTTGGAATCATCGTCGAAATATCAAACGCAATATAATTATGATAAAATTAATTATAAGTACCGAGCTGCAGGTGGAAATCTGCGGCTATTTTGTTGTTTCCGTAAAGTTGTTCTCGCCTTACCAAACTACGTACTATTACTGTCCCTGAACTAATTTCTCTGGCCGGACCTATTAATCATGTTCTGAAACGCGGGGACAGATCCCACGTTTCAGATGATTTTGAGGTGATAAAATATGTCAAGAAAAGCAAGAGTAAAAAGTCAAACTGGAATATACCATGTGATTCTAAGGGGAGTCAACCGACAAAATATTTTTGTCGATGATCAAGATCGACTAAGGCTGCTGGACACTTTTGCAAAATATAAAAGGAAGATTGCGTTTCGACTGTTTGCCTATTGTCTTATGAGTAATCATATCCATTTATTAATTCAAGAATGTCAAGAAGCTATCGGCATGACAATGAAGCGGATAAGTGCAAGTTATGTATTTTGGTATAATTCGAAATATGATCGTTGCGGTCATTTGTTTCAGGAGCGCTTCAGAAGTGAGCCGGTTGATACGGATAGTTATTTTTTGACCTTGCTGCGTTACATACACCAAAATCCGGTAAAAGCGCATATTGTAGACAATGTTGCTGCTTATAAATGGAGCAGCTACCGGGAATACACGGACATTTGCCGGATTATTGACCGGGATTATGTCTTAAAAATGTTTGCGGATAATCTAACGGATGCCGTTAAATATTTTGATGAACATGTTAGAAAAAGTGCTGAGGATGGTTGTCTTGATAATATTGAACAGCCAGCAAAAATAAGTGATTCTGTTATCAAGACAATGATTCGGCAAAAGTTCGGGGTTGAGGCAACAGACGTCGGAGCCATGGAACGGGACAAACAGGATGATGTCGTCCGCGAATTAAAAAAGATCAAGTGTGTAAAAATCCGGCAAATTGCGCGGCTTACCGGTTTATCGCCTGTGCGGGTTTGGCGGACATGAAACAAGGGACCTGTCCCCCCGTTTCAGATGTTTTTCTTGCATAATTACTTGTATCAGCATACAATAGTGTTATTACAATTACTAGGAGAATATATGGTATTGACACAGTTGGTATCAAAAGAAGTTGCAGTAGTGGTTACCGCCGCAATGCCGGTCATCGAACTTAGGGGGGCTATTCCGGTCGGCATGTCGCTGGGAATGTCACCTTGGGAAGCATTTGTCTTGAGTTTAATCGGCAGTATGATGCCGGTTCCGTTTTTATTATTGTTAGTACGACCGATTTTTGCATATTTACGGCAGACCGAATTGTTTCGCAATCTGGTCGATAAGTTATCAAATCGTACGTTGGCTAAAAGTGGCAATATTCAAAAATATGGATTCTGGGGGTTGCTGGTGTTTGTTGCAGTGCCGTTGCCCGGAACTGGCGTATGGACTGGGACATTAGCGGCAACGCTGTTAGGAATGCGGTTCAAGCCGGCTCTTGCCGCTATCTGGATCGGTGATGTTATCGCCGGTTTGGCAGTTATGACTATTAGTCATGGTGCTTTTTCCGCTTATCGGTTATGGTTATAGGGTCTGCCGCGGGCAGACTTTTTTATTGATGGTGGGGAGGGAAAACAACATGAATGTTTTGGTTACCGGGGGAGCCGGATATATTGGTTCTCATACGGTGCGGGAGCTGCTTAACAAAGCGGACAACGTTATTGTTTTTGACAATCTATCTACGGGACATGCCGAGGCTGTAGCTGAAAAGGCACTGTTGATCGAAGGCGATATTCGCGAAGAAGATTTCTTGAAGCATGTCTTGGAATCTTATAATATCGACTGTGTGGTGCATTTTGCCGCCGACAGTCAGGTCGGCGAGTCGATGCAACAGCCGTCCAAATACTATCATAACAATGTGTTGGGTACGATGGCTTTGCTTGATACTATGCAACGGGCCGGCGTTGACAAAATTGTATTTTCTTCTACGGCTGCCGTATACGGCCAGCCGGATAAACAACCGATAACCGAGGATATGTTTAAATTGCCGACTAATGTCTATGGCCGTACCAAGCTGGTTATTGAGAATATGTTGGCCGATTATCATTATGCTTATGGTTTGCGCTATGTGGCGCTGCGTTATTTCAATGCTGCCGGCGCCCAGGCTGACGGTAACATCGGTGAAGATCACCACCCCGAAACGCACTTAATTCCGTTGATTTTGCAGACGGCCTTGGGGCAGCGGGAGTCAATTACGGTCTATGGTACTGACTATCCGACATTCGACGGGACGTGTATCCGGGATTATATCCATGTCGGCGATTTAGCGGCGGCGCATGTACTGGCAGTTCAATGCCTGGTGGCCGGCAGTCAGCCGCGGGTCTATAATTTGGGGACTGAAACCGGCTATAGTGTCAAGCAAGTTATTGATACGGCGAAAAAGGTAACCGGGATAGATTTTGCCGTTACTGATGGTCCCCGCCGGCCAGGCGACCCGGCGGTACTGGTGGCTTCATCAGCCGCCATACAGCGTGAGCTTGGCTGGCAGCCGGTAGTTAGTGACATCGAAAATATTATCGCGACGGCTTGGCGGTGGCACCAGCAGCATCCGCACGGCTTTGACGATTAGCTGGAGGGTTGGCATGAGGGATATAACTTTATCCGACGGTTTCTGTTTTGATTATGAATACTTACTGTCCCCACAGCTGGTGACAGTAAGTGATATCGATGAAATCGGCGCTAAGCTGACAGCGGCTCATCAGGGGGTCGGCATCATCCGCCAGACCGGCCGGGCGGCCGGGCATTTGTCCAAAGACGGCCGGCCGGAGGCAGTGTTGTTTATGCAGTTGCCGTATATCCAAGACGGCAGTATAAATACACCGGCTAGTATAGCCAGGCTGAAAGAATTCGGCCAAGCCATGCGCAACCGGGTCGATGCGGTAATATCTTTTGGTATCGGCGGATCTTACTTAGGTAATCGGGTGTTGTTTGATATTACCGGCGGCGAATTGTGGAATCAACGGTCTCAGCAAGAACGGAACGGTTATCCCCAATTGTATTTTAACGGTAATAATATTGATCCCCGCTCGGTACAGGAACTGATTAACCATTTACGGCGGCAGGCCGTCCGGAAAATAGCGGCCGGGCAAGGTAAATTAACTGTAAATTTAATTGTCATATCCAAGTCGGGCGGCACTCTGGATACGATGGCCTGTTTCTTAGCGGCGTATCAGGCGCTGACCGAATCGGCTGATTTAATTGATATTGAGGTAACCGCGGTTACCGGATTTCCGTCTGACGGCTCAGCTTCGACGCTGTACCGGCTGGCTGAGCAGCATAATTGGACCCGTTTTGCCGTACCGGAGGGCGTAGGCGGCCGGTTCAGCGTATTTTCCAATGTCGGTTTGATTACGGCGGCTTGTATCGGCTTTGATATTGACGGCTTTTTGGCCGGGGCCAGAGCCATGGACCAAGCTTGCCGCACGGCGGACGTCTGGCATAATCCGGCGATGTTGAATGCTGCCTGCAAGTTTATAGCGGCGGAAAAATATGGCCGTAATATTGAGGTATTTATGCCTTATGCTGATTGCCTAAAATCAACGGCCGAGTGGTATGTACAGTTATTGGCCGAATCTTTGGGCAAACGGCTTAACCGCCAGGGCCGGCAGGTTTGCTACGGCCGTACGCCGCTGGTGGCTGTCGGAACAACTGATATGCATGCCCAAACCCAATTACATCAAGATGGCTGCGATGACAAAATCGTACAATTTGTTAAGATTATCGAGTGGGAACAGGATATGGTCATTCCGGCCGTATTTACTGAGCCCCTATTGCAGGATATGGCCGGCGTGACTTTGGCGCAGGCTATGGAAGCTGCCTGCCGGTCCAACGCCGAGGCGTTAGCCGGTGACGGCCGGCCCAGTGCGGCTTATGTCTTACCGAAACTTAATGCCTATTATCTGGGCGAATTGTTGTATCTGCTGGCCTTGTCGGTTGCATATGAAGGCGAACTGGCAGATGTCAATGCTTATGATCAACCGGGAGTAGAGAATTATAAACGGCGACTGGTTGTAAAATTAAGGGAAATTAAAAACAAAAATTATTAGACATAGCGATTTTTGTCGAATTTACTGGTACTTTTGACTCAAATTTAAATATTGGAAATTAATTCAATATTTTTTTACAGGAATTCGTTATTAATATGTCGAAACATTATCTAAAGTTGTAAATGAAGTTGTGGAGGCTGAGAGCGTGCCTATCAAGATTTTGATCGCTGATGATCATGCTTTGTTGCGTAAGGGTATCAAAAACGTACTAGAATTAGAAGAAGACCTGCGGGTTGTGGCTGAGACCGGCGATGGGGAAGAGACGATTAAACGGTCGCTGGAATTGGAACCCGATATTATTTTGCTGGATATCAACATGCCTCGCCTAAACGGTTTGGAAGCTACCCGACGTATTTGTGCGGAGAAGCCGTTTCTTAAAGTAATCATCTTATCCATCCACGATGATGAAAATTATGTACTGGAAGTAATTAAGGCCGGCGCTGCCGGATATTTGCTAAAAGATGTCGAACCAAGAATGCTGGTCAATGCCATCCACAAAGTACACGAGGGTGAATCATTTATTTATCCGACGTTGGCTAAACGGTTATTTGGCGAACTTAGCCGCCGCAGCGAACATCTGCGTAATCAGGTAACCGAGCGGCTGGACAAACGGCGGGAAGAACGGCTGACTTATCGGGAAATGGAAGTTCTGCAGCTGGTAGGTCAAGGCATGAGCAATAATGAGATTGCCAAAAAACTGTATCTCAGTGAAAAGACGGTAAAGAATCATTTGACTAATATATTCCGTAAAATTAATGTGACCGACCGGACTCAAGCCGTGCTGTATGCCTTAAAACATAAGATTGTCTTACTTGATCAAAGCACGATTTAATTGCATAATACATATATTATCCTATCCCAAATATAAAGGGGTGGGGTATTTTGTTTTTAGGATATAGTGCTAAGGTGTTTTTGGTTTCATTGGCAATTTACGGATTGTGGTGCTTGGCACTGGATTTGCGGCAGTGGTGGCTGGAGTGGCCGGATAGATCGCTGTCGGTGGGGGTCGTTGTGCTGCTGCGCGATTGCGAGCAATCAGTCGAACATGTATTGTATGATTTAGCCCACTATGTAGAAAATACAACAGTAAAAATAGATATTACCCTGGCTGACTGCGGATCGGAGGATCTGACTCCGCTGATTGCCGAGCGGGTGGCGCGACAGTATGCTGCGCTGACCTTTGTTAACGCCGGCCATATGCAAAACCCGGCCAGTGAGTTGATCGCGCTGTGCCAAGGGCAGGTAGTGGTGGTACTGGATACCGTCAACAGGCTGCAGGTCAGCCAACTGGTGCCGGCCGTGCGGGCCGGAATTAAAGCGTTGGGTTAAGTCGACAGCAGGCGAACGATGTGGTAGACTAAAACCAGACCAAAACAGGACTGGGGTGGATGCATGACGGTTATAAAGGCCATTGGTTTGGCTAAAGCCTATGGAGCAGATAGTATTTTTGCCGGAGTAAACTTTGAACTGCGCCGCGGTGAGATCGTGGGCCTTATCGGTGCCAACGGAACCGGGAAAACGACTTTGTTACGCTGTTTACTGGGGATGGAGGCTGTTGATGAAGGGCATATCATCCGGCCGGAGGCGAGCAGTTACGGTTATGTTGAACAGAGTGCGCTGTCCGGCGGCCACAGCTTGTGGGAAGAACTACTGCAGGCGTTTGCCGATGTACTGGCCGATAAGATGCGGTTAGCCGAATTGGAACAGCAGATTGCCGGGCCGCACAGTGACGAGGCGCTGGAAAAGATCATGAAAGAATACGGCCAAGTTACCGAACGGTTCGAGCGGGCCGGCGGCTATGCCATCGACAGCTCTATCCGGCGAGTTGCGTTTGGTTTAGGGTTTAGCGAAGATGATTTTACCCGTCCGGTAGATAGCTTTTCCGGCGGACAGAAAACCAGGATCGGTTTGGCCAGAGCCTTGGTGCGCACTCCTGATTTTTTATTCCTGGACGAGCCGACTAACCATCTTGATATCGCTATGACCGAATGGCTGGAGGAATTTTTAGTAAATTATCCCGGCGGCGCCCTATTGATATCACATGACCGCTATTTTTTGGACAAGGTCTCCGGCCGAATTTTCGAAATGTCCGGCCAAAGTTTGACGGAATATAAAGGTAACTACAGCCGCTATGCTGTGCAGAAAGCCGAGCGGACGGCCGCTCAGCAGGCGGAATATGATAAACAGCAAGAACATATTGCTAAAACCGAAGAGTATATTCGTCGCTATAAAGCCGGAATCAAGAGCAAGCAGGCCCGCGGACGCCAATCGCAGCTTGACCGCTTGGAGCGGATTGCAGCACCGGACCGTACGGAGCATTTTTCGCTGACCTTTCCTGTGTTGGGGGACTGTGCTCAGAAGGTGGCTGAGTTGATCAAGGTTACAGCCGGTTATGGCGACCGGACGGTTTTTAATGCTTTATCGATGCTGATCCGCCGCCAAGATAAGGCGGCACTGATCGGACCGAACGGTGCCGGTAAAACTACTTTGCTCAAGGTACTGTTGGGCGATATTCAGCCTGCCGCCGGAACGGTTAAATTGGGCAGCCGGGTTAAGATCGGTTATTTTGCCCAGGAACATGAAGGGCTGCATTCGGAACTCGATTTATTAGCTGAATTAATGAATGAGTTTGGTTTTAGTGAAGCCCGGGCTCGGGGGTATTTAGGCGCTTTTTTGTTTCACGGCGACGATGTATTTAAACAAATTGATACTTTAAGCGGCGGCGAGAAGGCCCGGCTGGCGCTGTTGAAACTTATGTTGAGCGGAGCGAATTTTTTGGTATTGGATGAACCGACCAACCATTTGGACATACCGGCAAAGGAGGCTGTGGAGCAGGCGCTGCTGGAATTTCCCGGTACCATGCTGGTGGTATCACATGACCGTTATTTATTGGACAAGGTGGCTAATCGTATGCTGGAACTGGAGAGCGGCCACCTGACCGAGTATCACGGTAACTATAGCTATTATAAACAAAAGAAGGCAGCCCAGGCGTTACCGCCCGAGCCGCAAGCGGTCAAACCCGCTGCGCTGCAGTCTGTTAGTCCAATGAGCGAGGAACCGCCGCCGGTCAATCGGTCCCGCGCCCGGTCACGGCGCAGTCCGCAGGATATTGCCAGGCTGACAGCCAAGGTAGAGCTGGAGATCCGGGAATTGGAAGCAATGCTGGGATTGCTGGAACAGAAACTGGCTGATCCGGCCAATCATACCGATCCGGCGGAAAGTCAGGCTTTAGCCGATGAATATGCGGCGATGCAGGCCGAGCTGGATGAAAAGTTCCGGCAGTGGGAAGAGTTAAATTGTGATTGAAACTAATGATGTAATATATCTAAGATGGAATATATCTAATAAAATTGGGAAATAAATGAATTATTACTTGTCAGAAGGGTTGGTTCAAAGCATGAAACCGCCAATTTTGTTTCGTACTGCAGTGACAAGAACAAAACGCAAGCTTAACCAGGCGATGGTTCAGGGTTTAACCTTAAAAAAACCGGTGCGGAAACGCCCCAGAACTGAAGACGAAAAATCAGCACTTTGCCGGGCAGTTGTGTATTCCGTAGCTGAGGCTAAGCGGTCAGGAAGGTTACAGAAGACTGAGAAGGGGTACAGACTGTTATGGAACGATTAAAAGAACGGTTGTCTGCGCATTTTGATGATATTGATTGGGAGTATTGTGAACGTCGAGCCAAAGAAGAAGATTGCCAGCAAATGTTAGCAAAAATGAAAGCATGGGCGGATGAGCATCGCCAGGACTTTTATATTGATACTGATGAATAGGTACCCGAGGTGTTTGACGATTAGGTCTTCTGAATTATTCAGAGGACTTTTTTGTTGTTTGGTGGTTGAAAGAATTAATCGGCCGGAATGTACAGAGGTGAAAGGGGGTGTTGAAGATGGCTGTTATCAAACAACCGCAAACTTCCCGTCTGGATATTAAGGTGGAAAACGGAATCGGTGCCGCCGGGCAAACATTGTATAAGACCCGGATCATCAAAAACCTTAAGACCAGCGCCACCGATGAAGATGTTTACGCCGTAGGCAGTGCGTTAGCTGCGCTGCAGTCCCATTCGGTGGAATCCGTCAGCCGTGTTGACGATGCCATTTTGATCAGTCAATAAGCTGAGTGACGGCAAATAATCAGGGGAGGAGGTAATTATTGTGACCAAGACACTGGAACTGGTATTTCGTGATTCTGCAGCTAAAGAAGTGGTAATCAGTCTGGCCGACCCGCGTGACGGTCTCACGCTGGCTGAAGTACAGCCGGTCATGCAAGATATTCTAACCAAGAATATCTTTGATTCCAAAGGTTTGGATCTGGTGCAAATCGTAGAGGCCCGGATCAGGACCAAAGATACCATTGCTTTGGCTTGATTTGGGGAGGGCTAAGTCATGGAAAAACTGTTAAGTTATGCAGCGAACTATGGTTTTCCGATGGTGGTCTGTGCTTACCTGCTTGTGCGCATTGAGGGCAAACTGGAGCAGGTAGCGGGAGGCATTAATGAATTAAGCAGGATTATCAGCAGTAAGCTGCCAAACTAGCCTGAAACAAAGGGGACAGGTCCCTCGTTTCAATTGAAACGAGGGACCTGTCCCCTTTGTTTCAGGATTATTTTACCGTAAAACAAAGAAAAAAGAACACAATACCGGTGGCAATTACTGCTCCCATTACATATTCCGCAGTTCGCTCGGGCCGCATTACGCAACGGTTGCGAAAATAATGATAGGTGTACATTTGCTCTTTCATTGTAAAACCCCCGTACAGCTTATATTTTTTGGTATACAACACAAGGTGACAAAAGTCCTGCTTAATTTACAGAAAATTTACGCAGGATTAAACTAATTTTTTGCGAAATTATTTATAACACAAAGGATTATTTTGTTTAATATATGGTATGATAGCTTATCCCAAAATATTTCTGTAAAGTTGAAAGGTTAACCATGATGGAACAGTTAGAAGGAATTGTGGAGAACATAACTTATAAAAGCGAAGACGGAATGTTTGTGGTATTCCGGCTAAAACCGCTGGCTGAAAATTCCGCCGTAGCCGTAGTCGGCAATTTAACTGCGCCGTTTATTGGCGAACAGTTGATTTTGCAGGGCGATTGGGTGGAACATGCCCGTTTTGGCCGGCAGTTTAAAGCAGTCAGTGCGCGGCGGGCGGCCTTGACTACAGTCCAAGGAATCGAACGGTTTCTTGGTTCCGGGGCAGTCAAAGGTGTCGGACGGGCAATGGCGGCACGACTGGTCAAGCATTTTGGTAAAAGTACGTTGCGGATGATTGAATTTGAGCCGGAAAGATTGACGGAAGTGGCGGGAATCGGAGCTAAGAAAGCGGACATGATCCATTCTTCTTATGCGACTTTAGCGGAAATGCGGGAGGTAATGCTGTTTTTAGAATCCTACGGCGTTACCGGTGCTTACGCAACGCGGATATTTGCCCGCTACGGTTCGCAGTCGGTAGCGATGCTGCAGGAAAATCCGTACCGGCTGGCGGTTGAAGTCGATGGGATCGGTTTTCGCATTGCTGACCAGATTGCTTTGTCAATGGGTTTTTCTTTAGATGACACCAATCGAATTGAAGCAGGTGTATTTTTTGCATTACTGCAGATTTCTCAGGCCGGACATACTTGTGTGCCGGAGGATACGCTGGTTGAGGAAACGGCTAAGCTGCTAAGGGCGCCGCGGCTGGAGGTCGGAATAATTGTCGCCCAGCTGATTAAAGATAGCCGGCTGCGAATTGAAGATTTTCATTCAATGGTATTAGTATATCCGGAATACTTGTATCAAGCAGAGCGCAAAACTGCCCAGCATTTGCTGCGGCTAAAAGATAAAGCTGCCCTTATCATGTGCAGCCGGCCGGAACAAGCTGTAACGGATTGGGAACAAAACTGCGGAATCCAGCTGGCTGAGGCTCAGCGTCAGGCCATGCTGTCGGCGTTAACCGACGGGGTGCTGGTATTGACCGGCGGACCGGGTACCGGCAAGACAACTGTGGTTCGTGGCATGATTGATGTATTGGAAAGTATGGGTTACCGGATTTTGTTAGGGGCTCCAACCGGCCGCGCCGCTAAAAGGCTGAGCGAATCGGCCGGCCGGCCGGCGTTGACTGTGCATCGGCTGTTGGAATCAACCGGCGGACAGGGCAGTGTTCCCTATTTTGCCCGTAATGAAGAACATCCGCTGGAAGCGGATGTGGTGATTTTAGATGAAGTATCAATGATGGATATAGCTTTGATGAGTTACTTTTTGCAGGCAGTACCGAATGGCTGCCGGGTAATTCTGGTCGGGGATATTGACCAGCTGCCGGCCGTAGGCCCCGGCAATGTTTTGCGGGATATTATCCGCTCGCAGACCGTGGCGGTTGTCCGGCTGACGGAGATATTCCGCCAAGCGGCCCAAAGCATGATTGTTCGCAATGCTCATAAGATTAATCGCGGGTTGATGCCGGACTGCTATTCAAGCCGGGAATTTGAGCTACGTGAGATAGACGGAGCGGAGGAGGTGGCACAGGCTATTGTGGATGTATGCTGCCGTGAACTGCCCATACTTGGTTATGACAGTATGCGCGATGTGCAGGTACTGTCACCGATGCATCGCCAAGCCTGCGGGGTCGAGAACATGAACTTGCTGCTGCAGTCCCGCTTAAATCCGTCCCGTCCCGGTGAATTTGAGATTTCAGCCGCTAATCAAGTATTTCGAGCCGGCGATAAGGTAATGCAGATACGCAACAATTATGAGAAGAATGTGTATAACGGTGATATCGGCTATATTGTTGATGTTGAGCCGACAAGGGTGATCGTCAGATATCCCGAAGACGATGTAGCTTATGACAAAAGTGACCTGGACGAACTACGGCTGGCTTATGCCATGAGTGTACATAAGAGCCAGGGCAGTGAATATCGGGTGGTGGTGCTGCCGCTGGTTGCCGGTCATTATATAATGCTGCAGCGCAATTTACTGTATACGGCAGTGACGCGGGCTAAAGAGAAGGTAATTTTGCTGGGCAGTAAGGCTGCGGTGCATACCGCTGTGAGCAATGACCGGACCAGGCGGCGTTATTCGCTGTTGGCCGAACGGTTACGGGGCGATGCGTTGTGTTAGCATTATTGCTGGATTTACTGTTTCCGCCGAAGTGTCCGTGCTGCCGAAAAATAGTCGCCGGGCATGGCGATTGGTGCCCGGATTGTCTGTCGGCATTAGTTCGGGTGCATACCTTGCCTAACCGTAAGCTGAAGTATTTAGATAATTGCTGGGTGCTATGCCGCTACGAGGGACAGTTGAAACGGCTGCTGCATGATATCAAGTTTCGCTCAGTGAAAAAATACCGTCCGCACTTTAGCCGTTTGCTGGAATATTGCCGTCCGCAGTTAAGACTGAATACTATTGATTTAGTTGTGCCGGTACCACTGGACAGCCGTCGGCTGGCAGTGCGGGGATTTAATCAGACTGAGCTGATCTTTCATGACGGTCTCAGCCGGCATTTTGTTTGGGACGAAGTACTCAAGCGGGAACGGCCGACCCTGCCGCAATGGGAATTGGGCGCTGCTGCCAGACGGGACAATATCCGCGGGGCGTTTGCCGTGCAGCAGGCGAATTGTGTGTGCGGCAAACATATCTTGCTTGTTGATGACATTTTTACCAGCGGGATCACCATGAATGAATGTGCGCGAACATTAAAAAAAGCCGGAGCAGCCCGGGTTACCGGGTTGGCTCTGGCCAGTGGTGCTGCAGATTCAGCCTAAAGCTTCCACGAATGCTTTGACCACATCGGGGTCGAAAATCATGCCGGCTTGGCTCCATAACTCGCGGACAGCTTCATCTTTGGTTTTGACCCAATTTTGAGTACAGGGGTTAATGAAGCGGTCGTAATGGTTGGCAACGGCAATAATTCGGGCACCCAGCGGAATATTTACGCCTTTAAGACGTTTGGGATAGCCTTTGCCGTCCCACCGTTCGTGATGGTAACGAATGTAGGGGATGATTTCCTGGCAGCAGGCAATGTTTTCCAGCATATAACTGCCGGCGTTGCAGTGATTCTTAAACACACTTAATTCCCGTGTCGATAAATACGGCATTTTGGCCAGTACAGCATTGGGAACTGTTAAATGGCCAATATCGTGCAATAATGCACCGAGACGAATTCGCTCTATTTCTTCTCGCGGCAGCCGCATTTTGGCGGCGACACTAACGGCATAGTTTGCGACTTGCTGACTGTGCAGATAAAGTTTGGCGTTTTTTAATTGTAAAAGATGCAGCAGACTTTCAATTATTTCATGAATGTTCTCCTGCCCGTTATAAGTTCCTGGTGATTGCATAAGTGTTAACATTGTAGACATGAAACGCTACCCTTCCGTTAGCTAGAGTAAAGTACTAATTAAATTAGCTAAATTACAACAGAATCCTGCCTGGTTTTTAAAAAAGATGGCGATTTGCAGCAAATGAGAGAAAAGGCCTAGTAGTAGGATGAAAGTATGGTGTAAAATAGAATAAACGGCGTACAGCGTTGTTTAAGCCAGATATCAACGGAAAACAACACTCTGATTTTATGGAGGATGATTGTCATGGATTTAAGGAATTGTCCGGAATGTGGAAAGTTGTACATAAATAATAATTTTCAGTTGTGCCCGGATTGCCGGCAGCGGGAACTGGATGAAGAGGATAAAGTTGCGCAATACTTACGGGAAATTGCCAAAGCATCGATAGCGGAGATTTGCCAAGCTACCGGAGTTAAAGAAAAGATAGTACTGCGGATGATCAAGCGGGGACGGGTGACCGGCCAAGTCGAAGTAAGTTATCCGTGTGAGCACTGCGGCCGGTCAATTACCGAGGGACTATTATGTGCGAGTTGTAATGAACGGCTATTGAGCGAACTGCCGGCAGAGACGAAAAGAGAGTGGCAGCCTGGCGGCCAGAAGTTATCACAGCGGCGGAATGAAAAAATGTACACCGGCCGGGTTCAGTCCGGTAAAGATTGAATATAATTTAAAATAATTTTTTAGGCGGGACTTAACTTATTCGACATTTTATTCGATATAGTATATAAGAAGTGGTATGGTAGTGAGGTGTTCAATATGATCATTTCCGGGAAACAAGTTCAGAATGTAATAAAAAATTACGCCGATCAGATGAAAACAAGCGCTAAGCCGGTGGCAAAACAAGAAAAAACCGGAACAGCGATGAAAAACGACGAAGTGATTTTATCGGCTAATGCTCAAGAGTTTAGTCAGGTACTGCAGGCGGCCAAAAAAATCCCTGATTTGCGCCAGGACAAAGTGGATGCTGTTATGAAGCAGTTGGAGACAGGTACTTATCATGTGGATGCTAAAGATATTGCCGCTAGAATGATTGAAAGAATGATTGCTGACAAGATGTAATGGGCAGAAAGGAAGAAGCTTGCATGTGGGAAAACATGGTCTGTGTACTGCAGGAAATGCTGGCAGTATATGAAAACTTGTTACTATTAAGCCAAAATAAGCGAGATGCGCTGGTTGCTGCTCAAGTGCAGCAAGTGGAAGAATTTACGCAGCGCGAGGAAGCGCTGATTTTGGAAGCCGGAAAATTGGAAAGCAAGCTGCACGGTATTGTCCAAGAAATGAGCCGGACTTATGGGTTGGCTCCGCAGGAAGTTACGATGTCTAAGCTACTGGAAAAAGCGGATGCCGATATCTGTGAACAGCTGGCGGTGATTAATGAGAAGTTTTCACAGACAGCGGCGCAACTGCAAAGTATAAATAAAATTAATACAACGTTAATTGAACAAGCGTTAACGCTGATTAACTACAATATTAATTTACTGACCCAAAGCTCAGCCTCCCCAGTGTATGAAGCAGGAGGAAAACGGACCGAGGATGCTAAGTCCAGGGCTATTTTTGACAAAAAAATTTGATGGAGTGGGATGATGGGATCAACATTTAGCGGCTTAAACGCGGTGATACGCGGAATATATAGCCAGCAAGTTGCTTTAAATACGGTAGGTCACAATATTGCCAACGCCAATACCGAGGGATATTCCCGCCAAACTGTCAATTTATCCACTACCCGCCCGGAAACTTTATATGGAGGCGGCTACGTTTTTCAGTTGGGTACCGGTGTTAATGTCGATTCAGTGACCCGTGCCCGCGATGCTTTTACTGATAAGCAAATGTGGAAGGAATTGTCCAGTCTTGGTTACGGCGAAATGATGCAGGATACGTTAGGTAAAGTTGAAGGCGTGTTTCATGAACCTTCGGAAACGGGAATTCAGACTGTATTGGATGAGTTCTGGAGTTCACTGCAAGCATTGGGAGCCAATGCTTCAGATGACGGACTTAGAACTACATTGCGGCAGCGGGGAGCGGAAGTGGTTGATGCCGTTAAACACGCCGAACAGCAGCTGCGGGATATGGTTTATGATATCAATGATGTGTTGGATATTAATGTAAACACTATAAACCAAATTAGTTCGGAAATCGTATCATTAAATAAGCAAATTGTGAATATTGAATCAGCCGGTGATCATGCTAATGATTTGCGGGACCGCCGGGATTTACTGGTGGATCAGTTAGCGAAAATCGCCAGAGTTTATGTTACGGAAGACCCGGCCGGTAATTATATCATACAGATGCCGGGAACTACACTGGTCGATGGCGCCCGGGCCACTAAGCTTACTACCGTAGCTGATTCTAACGCAGCTTTGTACACCGATTACGGCTATGAGGCCAAAACCGTGGTGGTTGATAACGACCAGCAGCACCAGGTACAATTTACCGATGGGGTAATGAAGGCACTTATTGATTCACGGGATTCGGAACTGGCCGGCATTAAAGGCTACCTGGATAAACTGGACACAATCAGCGAGTTTTTATTGAAAGATTTTAACTATCTTCATCGCCAGGGTTACGGGACCGACGGCAGTACGGGTGTGAACTTTTTCGGGGTTGACGGCGTAGATTATCGGGATCCGGCTAATGCGCCGGCCACAAGTTGGTTAAACCAATTGCAGGTCAATCCGGTCTTGTTTGATGTATTGACCGGAACGGCGAAAATTGCGGCCAAAACTTCGATTACCGATGGCAATGCTTCCGGTGATAATGCGGTGCGGTTGGCCCAGGCGCTGAAAGTAACTGTCAAGGATTCGACAGTGCTCAATGATGCTGGTTATGATTCCGTTCTGGGGGATATTTCGCTGGCTACATTCTATAGTTCGTTTATCGGCGAACTGGGGGTTCAACAGCAGAATGCCATTCGCTTGACGGAAAACCAGCAGACACTGGTAAATCAAATAACAACTTGGCGGGAATCGGTGTCCGGCGTGAACCTGGATGAGGAAATGACCAATATGATCCGCTTTCAGAAGGGCTATAATGCCGCGGCGCGGGTCTTGACGACTATGGATGAGATGCTGGACAAGCTAATTAACGGCACAGGTGTTGTCGGCAGGTAACAGGAGGTAATTATGCGTATTACCAGTAATATCATTACGCAAGGATTTTTAACCAGTTTAAATAAATCGCTGCAACGGCAAAATACTCTGCAGGAACAGTTGGCGGACGGCAAAGCCATTCACCGGCCGTCGGATGACCCGGTGCGGGTGGTGCGCAGCCTGCGGTTTAGCAGCAATCTGACGGTTAACGAGCAGTTTACGCAAAATGTAAAGGACGCCATCTCCTGGATGGAAACCAGTGATGGGGCCTTAACCAATATGAGTTCGATCATGATCCGGGCCAAGGAATTAGTTATTAAAGCGGCCAATCCTAACCCGGACACGGCATATGAGACTATCGGCAGCGAAATTGACGGTTTGATTAATTCCTTAATTGATACGGCGAATACTAAGATCGGCGACCGATTCGTGTTTGCCGGGCAAATGGACAAGACGCAGCCGCTGATGCGGACCGGAGATACTATAACCTATCAGGGCGATACCAACAAGATATCGTTGCGCATCCAGCCCGGAGCGGCCAGTCCGGAGCGGGACAGTATTAATTTGACGGCTGCCGAGGTGTTCGGCGATAATTTAGAGCTGCTTAACCATTTAGTAGAAATTAAGAATCATTTGCAGTCCGGCGCTGTCGATGCATCATGGGTATCAGGTACGGCACTGGCCAATATTGAGACCGATTACAATAATTTGCTCAAGGCTCAAACCGATATCGGTGTACGCCTGTCGACGTATGAAATGACTCAGACCATGCTGGAAGATTCCAATGTGACGATTACCGGTGATATTGCCGCTAATGAAGATTTAGATATACCGAAAGCCATTATTGACTATAAGACTAGTGAGAGTGTTTACCGTACGGCGTTGGCAGTGGGGGCCAGAATTATACCGCCGTCACTGGTTGACTTTTTACGGTAAAGTATCCTTAAGCTTTTTGTTGTGATAGCATGGGCTTAAACTGACTGTAGTAAGCAACAAGCCTATTATTTTAACACTGTCAGGCCGGGCGGCCTGTTTTGTTTAAGGGGGGAAATCAGAGTGCAAATTTCCGGCCGACAAGCTGGGCAAAACCAGCCGGCAGTAAAATTGCAGCTAGCGTCCCGTCCGCCGAAAATAGAAGTTCATTCGCAACCGGCCAAAGTGGAGATAGCCAACCGGTCAGGTGTGCTGGAAATTAATGCTAAGGACAGCCGGGCATCATATGGCATATATACGGTTGCAGAATTTAGCCGCCGCGCAGCTCGCCAGGCCAAGCAAAGAACCCTGGCAGCTATTGGTACGATAGCTGCTGAGGGTGACCGTCTAATGCGCATTGAAACCGGCGAAAATGTCGTGCCGGCTATTGCCGCTGAGCATAACGCCGAACCGGTTCCGGAAATTACATGGGGCTATGTAACCCGACCCAGTATCCGTTACACGCCGCAGCCGGTCAGTTACCAAGTACAGCCGCATCAGGTGGATATTAAGGTTGAGAGCGGTGTGGTAGAAAATTTGACCCCGCCGGCGATGAGCGGATGGATTGATGTAATGGCATAATCTAGCATAGACTTAAATTTACAACGGGGTGATGGTGATGAAAATTCAGTCAGCAAAATTAGGTGAAGTTGAATATAGTGAACAAGATTTAATCAACTTTGAGCACGGACTGCCGGGTTTCCCGGATGAAAAGCAGTTCATTCTTATTCCGTATCATACCGACAGCCCGTTTGTTTTTCTACAATCGGTAGGTGATCCGAATATTTCGTTTTTAATGACTGAACCGTTTACTTTTTTTCAGGATTATGAATTTGAACTATCTGATGAAATAATGGGCGAATTGGGTTTTAATGCTGATAATATACCGCTGGTGTTTAATATTGTGACTATCCCGGACAAGTTGGCTGATATAACGGCGAACTTAATGGCACCCGTGGTTATTAATAAACGGAACCGGCGCGCAGCCCAAATCATTTTGGAAAAAACTGTATATACTACCAAGCATAAGCTGTTTCCCCACGGAATTAAGCAGGCGGAAAGGAGCGACTGAGTATGCTTGTTCTGACACGCAAAGTCGGTGAACGGTTAGTGATTGGTGATAATATAGTTGTAACGGTAGTCGAAGTTAAGGGTGAGAATATCAAACTAGCGCTTGAAGCGCCGCAAGAAATCAAAATTTATCGCGGTGAATTGTATGATGCCATTGTTGCCGAAAACCGGCTGGCAGCTGAACACTCCAACTGTGAATTAGCAGATCTTAAAAATATTAGAAAAATATTTGAAAAACCGACAAAAAGTACTTAATTTTTTGAGCAAGTACGGCGATATATATTATGAAGGTGTTAAATACTCTGCTTGAACTTAACCGGCCGGAAGGACAAGTCAGAGCTAGTATAACCCTAGAAACCGAGACAGGATGTCCCGGAAAACTAACTTCAAGGAGGAAGAACAAATGATTATTAATCACAATATGGCGGCTCTAAATACTTACCGTCAATTAAGCAGCAACAATTCTATCGGGGCAAAATCTCTGGAAAAATTGTCGTCCGGTCTGAGAATTAACCGTGCTGGTGACGATGCTGCCGGCTTGGCAATTTCTGAGAAAATGCGTGGTCAAATCCGTGGCTTGGATCAAGCTTCCCGTAACGCCCAAGATGGTATTTCCCTTATTCAAACAGCTGAAGGATCACTAAATGAGACTCATAGCATTCTGCAACGGATGCGCGAATTGGCCGTACAATCAGCCAATGATACGACTACTTCTAGCGATCGTGCTGAAATTCAAAAAGAAGTCGACGAATTGGCTAAGGAAATTACCCGTATTTCTAATACGTCCGAATTCAACACTAAAAACTTATTGGCCGGCGGATTTGATTCGACTTTCCATATCGGTGCCAATGCCAACCAAAGTATATCACTTTCCATAAATGCTATGGATGCGTATTCTTTAGGTGTAGCAGGGTCAACAGTAACAACAAATACTTTTGCTGCTGGTGCAACTGGTACAACTAGTGTGACAAACCCTGGACGCGCATTAACTACTCAAGCATATACAGTGACAGTTGATCAAACTGATGCAGCTTACTCCAGCGCTCTTGCAGATGACGGTGGCAATACCGGTGCTATGGATGTAGGCACTTCCGATGTTTCAATAAACGCTGCTACCAACTATCAAGGTACAACTACAAAAGCGTTTGAAGTTCGTGTTGCTGAAAAAAGTGATGACAATGTAAGTAAAGTTGAGTATTCAACAGATGCCGGAGCAAATTGGACATCAGTAAGTGTAGTCGCAGGCGCTGGATCTGGAACGGCGGATCTTGGGGATGGTCTTGTTTTAACTTTTAATGATGGCGCAGATGCTGGTAGCTATGTTGTAGGTGATAAGTACAACTTTACGGTTACTCCTGAAACTGCAACTTTCCAACTAAAGGATGCAACTGCAGCTAATGTTGGATCAGCTGTAACTGCTTATTACGGCTCCACTTCTGCTGTAGCAGGAAATTCCGCAACTGGTGCGACCGTTCAAGTAAACTTTGCATTCTCTGCACTTGCGGATGGCGATCTTACTTTTAATGCAGTTGCTAATTCTTCAACTGCAGCAACCGTTGCGGCTGATGGCAGTGTAACTGCAGATGCTAGCACATTAGCTGGTATAGCAGTAAATACGCAATCTTCAGCAAACAGTGCAATCACTTCTATTGAAACTGCAATTGAAACCGTATCGTCCGAACGTGCAAAACTCGGTGCTTATCAAAACCGTTTGGAACATACTATTTCTAATCTGGGAACTTCCAGTGAGAACATGACTGCTGCTGAATCCCGTATCCGCGATGTTGATATGGCCAAAGAAATGATGAACTACACTAAGATGAACATCCTTTCACAAGCAGCCACCGCTATGTTGGCTCAAGCCAATCAACAACCGCAAGGCGTTCTCCAATTACTCCAATAATCGAAACCTTAATCAGTTTAATACGATTTTCACCAGCCGGGGGCATTCCCCGGCTGGTTTTTTTATAAAGAGAGTCAGGCCTAAGGCCTGCTCGATTTTTTTTCAAAATGCGCTAAAGTTTTTGCCAGGAATTGTCGATATAATATATAGAGTATATTGCGTGAGGTGTTGGCGATGGATATTAGTGGTATTGGCGCTGCAAATGCGGTTGCAATTAATCAGCAAACTGTGCCGGTTACTCGTCAAATAAATGAAGATACTGTCGATCCGAAAGCAGAACTGGTTACGGCTGCGGCGGAGCAAGAAGCAACGGACAAGCCTCTCGAAGCCGACGATTTGCAGCCGTTTTTTGCCGGCTTCAACAAGTTTTTTCAAATGATGAATGTTGATTTGCAATTTTCACTGCATGAAAAGACTCAGCGGCTGATGGTGAAATTGGTGGATGTTAAGGAGAATAAAGTTCTCAAAGAGTTTCCACCGGAGGAATTTCTTAATATGGTTGCCCGCATCCAGGAGTATGTCGGGGTATTGTTAGATAAACGGGCGTAGACCTGTTAAGGGAGATGAGATTATGCGGATCAGTGGGTTAGCCTCAGGGATGGATATCGACTCGATGGTCAAGGAATTAATGACGGCCCAGCGGGTGCCGCTGGATACTTTAACACAGAAAAAGACTCAACTGGAGTGGAAAAAGGAAGAATATACAACTATCTATGAAGCTGTACGAGACTTTCGCAATACAGTATTCAATTACCGACTGGAAAGCACGCTTTCGCCTCGCAATGTAGAATCTTCCAACGAAACAGTTGTTGCGGCTTCGGCTTCCGGTGATGCCGCTGATGTCAGCCATACCCTGGTGGTGTCGGCTTTGGCTAAAGGAGCTGCTAATGTCAGCCAAAGTGCAGTGGCCGATTATAAGTCGACGATTGGCGAGCAATTCGGCCTTAGCGGTACAGTTACAATTTTTATTAATGGCCAATCGGTGTCAGTCGATTCTTCGCAAAGCATGTACGAGTTTACCGAGGCTGTCAATAAATCCGGGGCCGGGGTTAAAGCCAGCTATGATGCTACCGTAAACCGCTTTTTCCTATATTCCGCTGCAACCGGTAGTGAGGCCAAGATTGATTTTACCGGAACGGCGGCGGGCGGACAAGCGTTCCTCAAGGATCAGCTGCATTTGGCTACCGACAGTGAAACCGGTAATCTGACGATGATTAACCAAGGACAGGATGCAGCTTTTAGTCTGGATGGTATTGATTTGTCGCAAGAATCGAATAATTTTTCTATTGCCGGTGTCAATTATCAGTTACGAGGGGAAGGATCTTCTACGGTGTCAATTTCCTCTGATATTGACCAAGCAGTAGAGAATATTCAGTCTTTGGTAGAAGCTTATAACAAAGTACTTGAACAAGTCAACGCTAAATTAAATGAAAAGCGGGATCGCGATTACCTGCCGTTAACTGATGAACAAAAGAAAGATATGGAAGACAGCGATATTGAAGCCTGGCAGGAAAAAGCCCGTTCCGGTTTGTTACAACGCGACCCGATTTTGCAGAATCTAGTTACCAAAATGCGCAATAGTGTAGCCAGTTTTGTGGGCGGCGTAACCGGTGATTATCGTTCGGCCTCGTCAATTGGGATAACTACCGGTGATTATAGTGAAGGTGGTAAATTATATCTAAACGAGACTAAGTTGAGAACCGCGTTGGAAAAAGACCCGGAGATTTTAAACAAGTTATTTGGTACTGACGGCGAGAATGAAGCAAACAGTGGAATTGCCCAACGCTTGTATGATAATTTAGCCGAGGCTATGACTAAGCTGGATGACGAAGCCGGTGTGCTGGCGGCCGCTACTGATACTGAAAGCGCCATTGCCAAGAAACTAGACGACTATGAGAACCGTATCGAAACGCTGACCGATCGCCTGGCTACTATGGAAGAACGCTATTATAGCCAATTTGATGCCATGGAGGCGGCGATAAATCAGCTTAATCAGCAAGCAACCTGGTTAATGCAGCAATTCGGCACCAGCCAAAGTGAATAGGAGGAATTCTCAATGAATGCAGTAAATACCGCAAATGCTTATAAAGTGCAGCAAATCATGACCGCAACACCGGAACAACTTACGCTAATGCTCTATAACGGAGCAATCCGCTTTGTTCATGAGAGTATTGACGCGTTGGCGGCCGAAGATTACCAAAAAGCCCATAACAGCAATCTGCGGGCGCAGGATATCGTACGGGAGTTCATGTGTACGCTGGATATGAGCATTGAAATGTCTCAGAGCTTGGCGGCGCTTTATGAATATATTGAATATAATCTTATTGAGGGAAACATTAAGAAAGACCGTACTCATTTGGAACAGGCTTACGAAATGCTGAAGGAAATGCGGGATACTTGGGCCGAAGCCATGAAATTAGCGAAAGTACAAGCCCCGCCGACTCAATCATATCAGACGGCGGCCGCTTATCGATGAGTGATACTATGACGGCCGACCGTGAGCTGTGGCGGCAATATTTAGCCCTGTCGCAAGAAATGAGCAAATTTCTAACCAAACAGAATATTGAAATGTTTATGGAGTTGCTTGGTCAGCGGGAAAAACTGCAGCCGGTGATTGAAAAAGCCGTGGATAGCGGTTTTCGCGGTTCGCCGGAGGGACGACAATTGTTTGCATCTATACAGCAGGAAAACCGGGTAATAAATATGATATTGCGGCGGATGGCTAATCAACTCCAACAAAATCATACGCTTAATCAGGCTTATGATGTTTATAGCCAAAACATGGTTGGACAATGGATGGATAAGAAAAGCTAGAAAATACCGCGTCAAGGAGGACACGGGTAAAATTCAGGGAGGATGCTATGAAGATAATTGGTGGACAAGTAAGTATGTCTAGTTCACATGCCTATCAGGAACAACATATCGAAATGCAATCCTTACGAATTTTTAATAATGTTCGCACTATACGACAGATTAATAATGTAGGTATGTGGCAGCAGGACCGGCTGGAGTTATCGGACCGGGCTAAACAGATGCTGCGCGAGTTGCGGTCCCCGGTACAGCCGGCAGCGCCGGAAGAACAGCAGCTGTTGAGTACTGAGGATAAGCAAAAAATTGTAATGATTGAAGACTTATTGGAAATGCTTACCGGTAGGAAAATTAAGATTAATATTCCTGATTTAAAGTTAAAGGAGCAGCAATCGACTGCGGTCCAAAGTTCATTTGCCGTTTCGGCTAACCGGGGCACAGGATTTCAATTTCAAAGCTATAGCCGGCATCTGGAACAGGAAGCAGTATCGTTTGCGGCGCAGGGTGTTGTAAAGACAGCCGACGGCCGGGAAATCCGGTTTAAAACGCAATTTGATCTTCAACGGAGTTATGCGCAGGAAAGCAGTCTGTTGCTGCGTGGCGGTGATGTGCCGGTAGACCCGTTGGTACTAAACTTTGCCGGGCCGTCGGCAGCGTTAACTGCCGAAAAATACGCTTTTGATTTGAATGCCGATGGAAATATGGATGAAATATCGTTTGTCGGTGCGAACAGTGGTTTTTTGACTTTGGATTTAAATGGTGACGGAACGGTAAATGACGGCAGGGAATTGTTCGGTCCAAACAGCGGTGATGGCTTTTTAGAATTGGCAGCGTATGATGAAGACGGTAATGGCTGGATCGACGAAAGTGACAGTGTATTTGGCCGGTTGCACATTTGGTTTAAGGATGAGCAGGGGCAGGATCATTTATTGTCACTGGCTGATAAGCAAGTTGGCGCCATTTATCTTGGTCATGCTGAAACCGAGTTCGCCTATAAGGATTCGGCCAACCGGCAGCAGGGACAGCTGAGGAGCAGCGGTATTTTTTTAACTGAGAACGGCAATGCCGGCACGATCCAGCATTTGGATATAAATGTATAATTATTATTTGTACTTGCTTTTTTTTCCTGTCACGGTTTATAATATAGGGTAAGAACCGTTTTGCTTAGGTCTGTGGTTGAAAGTCGATGCCAGTCGCAGGCGAAGCGATCCACGTAAGGAGTTCAAAGCAACTCTGAGCATAGTGCGGCTTAGATGTAAGTCCTGCCGATTTATTTTTGATATTTCGAGAGGAGTAGTAGTGAGGGGATAAAAGTCTAGTAGCGAAACTTCCAGTAGGCGAGTGTGGGGGAAAAGACCAGGTCGGCTAAGCATATGGTCCTAATTTTCCAAAAGGTGAGGGGATTACACGAATGGCTTTTCAGGATAAAATCTTAAAGTGCAAAGAATGTGGGCAAGATTTTGTTTTTACCGCTGGGGAACAAGAATTCTATGCAGAAAAAGGTTTTGAGAATGAACCGGCCCGCTGCAGAGAATGCCGCGGCAATCGGCGCCGTGGACGTGAAGGCGGTGACAGCGCGCAACGTGAAATGTTTGAAGCCGTTTGTGCCGAATGTGGAAAGAATACACTCGTCCCATTTAAACCTCGTAATGATCGTCCCATTTATTGTCGTGACTGCTTTATTGCCAAGAAAAATCAAGAGTAAAACATATGCTCGGAAGAAATTCCGAGCTTTTACTTTTTGTAAATAAAAAACTATTGATTATTTATACAGTGTTGACGTATAATTATTTACAAGATTAAGTAGGGAGGGAATTACGTTGTCTAAAAAGGGTATCGCCTTAATGTTGTTATTTGTATTTGTATTGAGTATTGGTTTAATGGGTTGCGGCAGCAGCCAAACTGCTAAGAAAGAAGTAAAAATGCTGAGAGTCGGTTCGGATACGGCTTTTGCTCCATTTGAATACCAAGATGAAAAAACTAAGGAATATGTTGGTTTTGATATGGATCTTATTAAAGCTATCGGTAAACAAATGGGCTATCAAGTAAAAGTACAAGGAATGAATTTTGACGGTTTGATTCCGGCATTGGAAACCGGTGCAATTGATGCGGTTATTTCGGCGATGACTATTACCGAAGCTCGCGCTAAAAAAGTTAATTTCAGCAAACCTTATTATCAATCAGGTTTAGCTATTATGGTTCAAAAAGATAATAAGACTATTACCAGCTTCAAAGATTTAGAAGGCAAAAAAATTGCTGTTCAGATCGGTACGACCGGTGCAACTGAAGCTAAAAAAATTAAGAACGCTACTGTCCGCGAATTCAATAATGCTCCTGAAGCATTCATGGAATTAAAAGCCGGCGGTGTTGATGCCGTAGTAAATGATTTGCCTGTTAACGAATTTTACTTGGCTCAAGGCGGCGGCTCCAAATATGCCAAAGTTGTTGGCAAGCCGCTGAGCGCTGAAGATTATGGTATCGCTACTGCTAAAAAGAACACCGAATTAGCTAAGAAAATTGATCAGGCATTGGCCGATTTAAAGAAAAACGGCGAATATGAAAAAATTTATGTTAAATGGTTTGGTAAAAAACCTGCCAAATAGATATTTTGTATTTGTTAGAGCCGGCTATGCCGGCTCTTCGTGTTTTCAATAAAGTTATTACCGTCCGAAGTAATGCGCCAGCTTAATAAATTCTTACCTATCCGGTACTTGAAATCTCATTATTAGTGCTGGAATATTATTAAATTATTTTGTATAATTATTATTGTATACATTATTCACAACAGGAGGTTTTATAATGGTTAACAGGAAGGTTGCGCTTTGGCTGATTGTGGCGCTTGTTGTTACCTTGGGTTTGGCCGGGTGCGGACAGAAAACGGCAGAACCAGCCACAGCAAAAGTATTAAAGGTTGGTGCCGAGACTACTTTTCCGCCGTTTGAGTTTCAAGATGCAAAAAGTAAAGAGTATGTCGGCTTTGACATGGATTTGATTAGAGCAATTGGCAAGCAAATGGGCTATAAGGTAGAGATCGTAAGTATGGGGTTTGACGGTTTGATTCCGGCTCTTCAAGCAGGAAATATTGATGTAATAGCTTCGGCGATGACTATTACACCGGAACGGGCCAAAAAGGTAAACTTCTCAAAACCTTATTATAAGTCGGGGTTGTCGATTGTCGTAAAGAAATCTAATACTGCTATCAATAATTTTAAAGACTTGGAAGGCAAGAAGATCGCGGCTCAAATCGGAACAACCGGAGCAAAAGAAGCCAAGAAAATCAGCGGTGCTGTCGTACGGGAATTCAATTCAACGGCGGATGCTTTTATCGAATTAAAAGCCGGTGGTGTTGATGCTGTCGTAAATGATTTACCGGTCAATCAGGATTACTTAAAAAAAGGCGGCGACAAGGACGCTAAATTGGTTGGCGAAGTTCTGAATGCCGAGGAGTATGGTTTTGCAACTTCATTGAAGAATAAAGAACTGATGGGCAAAATTGATAAGGCCTTACAAGATTTACAAAAAAATGGCGAATATGAAAAAATATATATTAAATGGTTTGGTAAGAGGACGGTAAAATAACAAGATAAAACTACGCCTAAACAGTGCACAGGGCGGTTGTAGCAATGATAAAGTTGCTATAACCGCCTTTTTTCACTGGAATTTACAATTGACATATCCAGACATGTATGACTATAATTTTAATGTGCATTATTATGCACTACCAAACGGCAAAGGTGAGAAGCTATGAACTTTGATTTTGATTTGATTATTCAATCGATACCGTTGTTATTAATCGGCGCCGGGGTTACGATCCAAATTACGGTGCTCAGTGTGGGTTTCGGCCTATTAATCGGTATGTTTGTTGGTATCGCCAGACTTTCCCAAAAGGGAATCATTAAATTCGTCGCTGCGGTATATGTCGATTTTATTCGCGGTACTCCGCTGTTGGTACAGATATTTATTATTTATTTTGCTATGCCAATAGTACTTGGACAAAGGATTGATCCATTTTTTGCCGCGATTGCTGCTTGTTCGATCAATAGCGGTGCATATGTTGCCGAAATTTTCCGAGCCGGTATTCAGTCGATCGATGTTGGTCAGATGGAAGCCGGCAGGTCATTGGGGATGACTTGGGTTCAGACAATGCGGTATATTATTTTGCCGCAGGCGTTTAAACGTATTATTCCACCCTTGGGTAACGAGTTCATTGCAATGCTGAAGGATTCTTCACTGGTATCAGTAATAGGATTTGAGGAGTTGACCCGCCGTGGTCAGTTGATTATTGCCCGTACTTATGGTTCATTTGAAATATGGATGACAGTTGCCTTTATCTATCTAATCATGACGTTAACGATTTCCCGCATGGTGACTTATCTGGAGCGGAGGTATCGAATTAATGATCAACATTAATAATTTGCACAAATATTTCGGAAAATTACATGTATTAAAGGGCGTAACCACTCATGTTAAAGCCCAGGAAGTTGTCGTAATTATCGGCCCCAGCGGTTCCGGGAAAAGTACGTTGCTGCGGTGCGTAAATTATTTGGAAGAACCTTCGGACGGAATAATTACTGTCGATAATATACCTTTGACCAGTGATGCCAATATTAATAAGGTGCGGGCCGAGGTGGGCATGGTGTTTCAGCGGTTTAATCTGTTTCCGCATATGACGGTTATGGAAAACATCTGCCTTGCACCCCGTCAAGTCCGCCAGGTTTCCAAAAGCGAGGCTGAACAAATTGCGCTTGATCTGCTCAACAAAGTAGGTTTATCCGATAAAGCCTATGCTTATCCCGAACAGCTTTCCGGCGGTCAGCAGCAGCGGGTGGCTATTGCCCGTGCCTTGGCAATGCGGCCGAAGGCAATGTTGTTTGACGAGCCGACCTCAGCGTTAGACCCCGAAATGATTAAAGAAGTGTTGGATGTAATGAAGACCTTAGCTAACGAGGGTATGACGATGATGGTAGTAACCCATGAGATGGGTTTTGCCCGGGAAGTTGGCGATCGGGTGCTGTTCATGGATGAGGGAAATATTATGGAGGAAGGCACACCGGATGAACTGTTTAACAACCCTAAAGAAGAGCGTACCAAATTATTCTTGTCGAAAATTCTGTAAATTGTGGAAAAGGGTTTAAATACCATTTGACATAAATAACCAGCAATGGTATAATACGATTTGTGGTTATAGTTAAAGTTATAACCTGTAGTACATTTTAGGAGGAATTTTCATGATTGGAAAAGTAAAATGGTTTAGCGCTGAAAAAGGTTATGGATTCATTGAAAGAGAAGATGGTGGCGATGTTTTCGTACATTTTTCCGCTATTCAAGATCAAGGCTTTAAAACCTTGAACGAAGGTCAACAAGTAGAATTTGAAATTGTCGAAGGTGCTCGCGGACCGCAAGCATCAAACGTCACTAAAGTATAGATCTCCTTGTTACCCAAACCCGGCAAACGCCGGGTTTTATTTATTTTAGCGCCGGACAAATCGTTAGCAGCAGGGTTTATTAAAATTACGTAAAATTAAGTATACTGCTAATGTGATGGTAGTGCAGGAGATGATAGTATGGATTATTTTAATTTGATGTTAAGTTTAGCTACCGGTGCAGCTACAGGCTATGTTACGAATGATTATGCAGTTAAAATGCTGTTTGAAAAGGTTTGCGGAGTTGGCAATGTAATTGTGCAAACAAAACCGCAATTTATTGAAAATGTCAGCAGGCTGATTGAACGGGATATTATTAATGACCGGACGATTGAATCGGAATTAACAAAATTTGAATCCCAACGGATTTTTTATAAAATTATTACAGATATGCTGCAATACCGGCTGTATACAAATACTGCCGATACTGAGATACGGCGCATTGCCGGTATGGCGGTCAGTATGCAAAATTTCAGCGATTTTTACGAGCGGCAGGCAGAACGGTTTTGCCGCGATTTTTTACATACATTGATTGCGCTGCTGGAAATGGATAAGATTGCACGGCCGGAACAGCGTATTTTATTAGCGCGAAATGTTTGGCAGATTAGTATAGATGTTTTGCAGGATTCAGATTGTATTGCTGCTGTTGTGCATAGCATTTATTGCCAGCAAAGAACGCGGAAAATCGGCAGTTTAATTCATCCGGGAATTCTGCGGGCTGCTGCCGGGAATATTACGCGTCATACCGCTAACTTTCATTTATTGCTGCAGGCAAATTTTGACCGGGATATCGATAAAACCATTACTGCGGCTTATGACTATATGGGTTTTGCGTCAACAGCACAGGCTTTGGAACAAAGTATCGGCAATAAGACGTTATACGAAGTCTTAGGCCGGGATAATGCCGCTAATATTGCCGGTGAAATTAGGCAGGTTATTATTCAATTGCTGAAATCCGAAGCAGGGCAAGTTGCCGTTGAAGATTTCACCCGTCAGATGTTGGCAATCGGACGGTCACTGGATATTTCATTGCTCGCTCTGCTGAATGAAGGAATGGCGCAGCGCTTGGAAAACTATCTGCGGGATAGTTTGCCGGAAATATTAGCTAAGGTCATCCGCTGGATCAAAGCGAATACACAGGAGCTGGAGGATTTAACCAACCAAGCAGTTGACGATGTGTTGGCTGAAGAAAGTGAGGGTTTTTTCAGTTGGCGGGGCAAGGCAAAACAAACACTGAAGAAGGTGTTTTATGAAGATGTTGCCGGTAAACAGGAGTTTGTGCGTAAAGTAATTGACAAGCTCGAACAGTCTGCCGATATCGATACACTGAGTATAGAAGCGGCTGATTTGATCATTGCCTATTTGCAGCAGAAGACCATCAGCCAAATAATTGTTGATTTGGAGAACCGCGGTGTGTTGCGGTCTGTTTATCTGGTTAGATTGATTAATCATAATCTGGATACAACTGCAGCCAATATCAACATGGCGGTCTTTGATTCTTTTTTCCAAAATCGGCTGGGAGATATCCTTTCGTTGCCTATTGCCGCATATCTGGAAAAATTAGTGCAAGAAAGCTTGATTCCTCAATGGAAAGCGGATTATTTATATTCCGCGCACGGAACTGAGCTTTTGCAGCGTGAAATCAAGCGACGTAGCCAGGTTCTGCCGAAGTTGACGCTGCAAACAGCTTGCGGCGGCATTGATGCCGGTCGATTGGCCGAGCTGCTGCAACAGCAAGTGCTGGCTGCTCTGCGGGCCAATCAGGAACAGGCTGCCGGCAGGTTGGCGAAGGTGATGAGTGGTCAATTAGCAGGGAAGGTAAGCTGTTTTGTCGGTGATGATATGCTAAAAAGTTTAATTGCAATGACTGCACAGCAGTCTATTGCTGCAGTGCAAAAGGCCATTGACGATTGGTCCGGACAACCGGTTAAGCTGATCTATGACCGTCTAAACAGCAGAGGAACGACGGGAAAAGAGTTGACTGGACTACTGATATTTGCTCTTAACGAAAATTTGCCTGCTCTGCTGGAAGGAAAAATTCAAGTGGCAGTTGCAGCAAATCTGCAGCAACTGCCTGACATTGAATTACAGACAATGGTTAAAAATTTTATGGGGCGAGAACTCCAACCGATTAATCGGCTGGGGGCTGTATTGGGCCTGGGGACCGGCTTATTGATGTATTATGAACAAGGTGCTCTTAATGTAAGTAACAATTATTTAAACACGTTGACCAATATGGCTGTGTATGGGTTTACCGGTTATTTTACTAATGTTCTGGCTTTAAAGATGATATTCCGGCCGTACCGTCCCTGGCTGTTACTTGGCCGGCAGGTTCCGTTGACGCCGGGGGTGGTCGCCAAGCAAAAATCTGGTTTTGCTGCTTCGATGGCTGAATTTGTGGATAAGAGTTTGCTAAGCCCGGCCAGTGCCAATAATCTGTTTGCCGCTAAACGGCCTGAGCTGGAACAAACTATTCTCCAAAAAATAGCAGCTGACAATTATTTATTGCCACTGGAGGTTTTACGCCGCAATACCGGACTGCTGTCAGCCGGAGCAGTAGGTTTGGCTGGCGAACTAATTCGGCGTAATCACCGCCGGCTGGTGGAGGACCTGGCTAGAGAATTAAACGGAATTAACTTGTCCGGGCTAAATTCAGCAAATATCAATAAGGCAGCTGCCGGTGGCTGCAAGCTGAGAGAGCAATTGCAAGAATGGTTAGTAGAGCGGTTGCATAAAATAATGCAATCTCCGCGCAGTACGTTGGAATGTTTGCCCGAATTTGCCCGGCAGGCAATACATATGAGTTGCGAGCAACTGGCGGCGGCCGGTATCCGGGCTGCAGTTGGTTTTTTGCGCGATGACCGGCAGGTCGAACGGCTGCTGCAGGACTGGAATGGCCATTTCAAGCGGCAGACTGAGCATTCCCTGCAGTATTTGCTGACAGACGTTCAGGTAGAACAGCTGAAGCAGTTGGCAACCGATTTACTGGTAAGTAAACTGCGGTCGCCGGCTGCGGTTGCCATGCTGTCAGCCTGGCTGGAAGGCAAGTTGGCGGCTGAATTCCATCCTGACAAGCCGCTAGCGGAATTATTTGACGGAGCGCTAATAACCTTATTGCGAAATAACGGTGGGTTTATTGTCGACAGTATTATCGAGGGAGGAATAACCTGGCTGCGGCAAAACCGGCGTAAACTGCAGCAGGATATGTACTGCCGGTTTAATGGCCAAAACGACTGGACAATGAAAGTTGCCGATAAGGTCTTGAACATCGAAAAGACGGTGTATAGATTGGTAGATGAGCTGATCGATACCAAACTTCCCGGCTATCTGCGCCGCAAGCAGGTCGAGTTAAGGACGATATTATTTGATTTTATTGACGGCCGGCTTGCCGGTACTAATGCCGCTGAACTGGGCATAACCTTTAATGCCGGCGGTATTGCCGATTTTATTGAGCAACTGCTTGATCACAAAAATTCAACGGTCTTAATCCGAGGATTAGTAGAAATTGCAGTTGACTTTATCGTCCGGCTGCCGCTGAATAAACTGCTGGCAGTCGCCGGCATACACAACCTAACTGATATCAGCCGGATTTTTGCACGGGAAATAGCTGAACTGCGGGCTATGATCGCCGATAATTTGGAAAAAAATCAACACCAGCTGCAACAGCACACAGTTGATTTACTTTGGCGCTTAGTTCGGGAAGCTATATTAAATATTTCTTGTAAAGATCTATCACGGGGCATAACGCGGGATATGACCGCTCAATCCGTACAAAAGGTTTCTGCTGTAGTTGCTGCTTGTCCGGCTGTTCACCAGGAATGGCGGCGGTTTCAGCAGGTGGTGATCAGTGAGGTCAGCTTTAAACAATTAGGGGAGATAGCCGATTGTACAATGTTGGCTGAAGACATTATTCACGCTGTTGAGCAGACCATAAATGAAAATAAGTCGGTATGGGACAAAACTGTCCGAGATATGCTAACGGTGATTATTGATCAGATTAATTCGATAGTTAGCTCTGAGACCAAGGACTATATTGCGCAAATTGCCGTAAAGAGTTTCTTGGACTCGGTTGCTGTTCATTTCCATAGCCTAGTCACGGCCGTGAATGTCAAAGAAATAACCGAGCGGCAAATTAACTCAATGACGCCGGAAGAAATTGAAGCTATGTTTCAATCATTTGCCCAGCCGTACTTTCGCAAACTGGAACTGTATGGGGCAATTTTCGGCGCTTTGTTAGGTTTGGTAAGCAGTGGAGCCGGTAAGACGATCGGGATGTTTAACAGATGAGTTGTGAGCGAGTTATGACTCCCGCCTCTATAGGCGGCGTCAGCTCAGCTGGAGTTGACTCTCCACCTGAGCGCCCGATGTTTCAGCTCTGCTGAAACGAGTTCACTGACTGTTTATGGCACATGTCAACATTTTTAATCTGGATTTGACAGGAATTAATTGTTTTTTGGGGAATAATACTATATAGGAAACCAGAAAGGGGATGAGGTTTTATGGCAATTGTTGTACGAGGAAAAAACATTGAAATTACACCCGCCCTGCGTGAATACGTAGAAAAACGTATTGGTAAAGTAACTAAGTATTTTGCCGCACCTGGGGAAATTACAGCTGTACTTACTGTGGAAAAAGGCAATCATATTGTGGAAGTTACTGTTCCGGTAAACGGTATGCTTCTACGGGGTGAAGAGTCAACTACAGATATGTATACCTCAATCGACCTGGTTATTGATAAGATTGAACGCCAAATTGAAAAGTATAAGACCAAATTGACCCGTAAATTCCGGGCTGGCAGTTTCCGGGGCGAATTGGTGGGCGACCGCCAAGTTGAAGATGATGAATTGCAGGTGGTAAAAACCAAACGTTTTGCAGTTAAGCCGGTCAGTGTTGAAGAGGCTATATTGCAAATGAATATGATCAATCACGATTTTTATGTTTTCCGTAATGCCGATACTGAGCAAGTAAATGTGATTTATCGCCGCAAAGATGGCCGTTACGGTTTAATTGAGCCTGAATTTTAAGGATGGGTTTTGCTATGAAGTATAAAGAAAACCGGGGATTTTCCCCGGTTTTTCTGAATCATGGCTGATTAACGGTGCTGCAACCGAACTGTTTTTGGCGGGATGTTTGCAAGGCTTCGGCTAAGCTGAGGGTATCCAACTCCCGGGCCTTTAGGTTAAAATCTTTTTTGCTGAAGTAGCCTTTGGCCGTCAATAATTCAATTAGAACGGCAATAGCCAACGTGTTTTTGTAATCAGTTTCTTTCATATCGGCTATTTGACCGATAATATCGATAGTGTTCAAAGTTCACACTCCCAATAAATATTTCTTTATTCTTATGATTTCCGGTTTAGTTGGAAAAAATACATGAAAGGCTCCAATTTTTGACTTTTACTACTGCTTCTGATAAAATCATATATTAGGCACATAGTATTTAGCCACGTTCAAGGGGTGATTTAGTTGTTTGGAATTATTAAGAAACTGCTGGGGGATCCCAACGAAAAAGAACTGAAACGCATGACGAAATATGTTGATCTTATAAATTCACTAGAGCCGCAAATGCAGAAAATGAGCGATGCTTCACTGACGGCCAAAACAGGCGAGTTTAAACAGCGCTTGGAAAACGGTGCGGATCTAAGTGATTTACTGCCGGAGGCGTTTGCGGTCGTTCGCGAGGCCTCGTGCCGGGTATTGGGAATGCGTCATTTTGATGTGCAATTGTTGGGCGGTATTACCCTGCATGCCGGCAATATTGCTGAAATGCGTACCGGTGAAGGTAAAACGCTGGTCGCAACATTACCGGTTTATTTAAATGCTTTGGCCGGTAAAGGTGTTCACGTAGTAACGGTGAACGATTATTTGGCCAGCCGTGACAGCGAGTGGATGGGGCGGCTGTATAAGTTCCTGGGGCTTAGCGTTGGACTTATTGTGCACGGATTGGACTTTGATGAACGTAAAATGGCCTACGGCGCCGATGTTACTTATGGAACTAACAATGAATTCGGCTTTGACTACTTGCGGGATAATATGGTTATTTATCCGGAGCAAATGGTACAGCGCGAACTTAATTATGCTATTGTTGATGAAGTTGACAGCATATTGATCGACGAGGCCCGGACACCGCTGATTATTTCCGGCCCCGGGGAAAAATCTACGGAATTGTATCATATTTTGTCCCGGGTAGTGCCGAAATTAAAAGAAGGCGAAGACTATACCGTTGATGAAAAAGCCCATACGGTTGCGCCAACTGAGGCCGGTGTTGCCAAGGCGGAAAAACTTCTGAACGTTAAAAACCTTTATGAAAATGAAAATATGGAAATGTCACATCACTTTGTCCAGGCTTTAAAAGCGCAAGCACTGATGAAGCGGGACCGTGATTATGTGGTCAAAGACGGCGAAGTTATCATCGTTGATGAATTTACCGGGCGGTTAATGTTCGGCCGTCGCTATTCCGACGGACTGCATCAAGCTATTGAGGCCAAAGAAGGAGTCAAAGTAGAACGGGAAAGTCAGACGCTAGCCTCGATTACCTTCCAGAATTATTTTAGGATGTATAATAAATTGGCCGGCATGACCGGTACCGCCAAGACTGAAGAAGATGAATTCCGCAAGATTTACGGACTGGATGTTGTGGTGATTCCTACTAATAAACAGGTGGTGCGTATCGATAATCCGGATGTTATTTATAAAACCAGACGGGCGAAATACAAAGCAGCTGTTGACGAAATAGTTGAACGCCATGCTAAAGGTCAGCCGGTGCTGGTCGGTACGACTTCAATTGCGCAGTCCGAGGAACTTTCGGCCATGCTTAAACGTTTCGGTGTTCCGCACAATGTATTGAATGCCAAGTATCATGAAATGGAAGCCGAAATTGTTGCCGATGCCGGGCAGCCGGGAGCAGTAACTATTGCCACCAACATGGCCGGTCGTGGAACTGATATCGTACTTGGCGAAGGAGTCGCCGAAATGGGCGGGCTGCATATCGTCGGTACGGAGCGGCATGAGAGCCGGCGGATTGACAATCAGCTGCGTGGACGCTGCGGACGTCAGGGTGACCCCGGTTCGACCAGATTTTATTTATCCTTGGAAGATGATCTGATGCGGTTATTCGGGTCGGACAATATCGCTACCATCATGGATAAATTGGGGATGGAAGAGGATGAGCCGATTGAACATCCGCTGATTACCCGTTCGATTGAACAGGCTCAGAAGAAAGTTGAAGCCCGCAACTTTGATATTCGTAAACATGTCCTGGAATATGATGATGTTATGAATCAACAGCGTGAAGTTATTTATAATCAGCGCCGGCAAATTTTAATGGGCGATAATTTAAAGGCCAATATTGCCGACATGACCGATCAGGTTATTGAACAAGGCATGAACATTTATGCCAATAAAGATGTATATCCGGAAGAATGGGATTACAAAGGTTTAATTGACTATGCTGAAGAATACTTCGCACCGGAGGGCGAGCTGCAGATTGAAGAATTAAGCCGCTATAGCCGGGAAGAATTGCAGGAATATCTGGAGGATTTGGCTGAAGCGGTCTATGAGCGGCGGGAAGCCGAATTCGGCAGTGACAATATGCGGGAATTGGAAAAGGTCGTCATGCTTAAGGTTGTCGACGCCAAATGGATGGATCATTTAGATGCGATGGATATGCTGCGTCAGGGTATTGGACTGCGGGCTTACGGTCAAAAAGATCCATTAATTGAATATAAAATTGAAGCCTATGATATGTTCCAGGAAATGATTAAAAATATCCAAGATGATATTGTTCGCTATATTTATCGGGTAAGTATAATTGCCCAGCCTAAACCGGAGGATCATTTACAAAGCGCTCAGGCTACTCATGGTGATGAGGAATTGCGTAAAGAGCCTATAGTAAATAAAAATCATATTGGACGGAATGAATTATGCCCCTGCGGCAGCGGCAAGAAATATAAAAAATGCTGCGGGCGTAATAGCTGATTTTTGGAGGGATATTTGTGTTGTTAGAAGATTTGAAACATAGTCTGGACGATGTACAGGACAAATTAGCGGAAATGAGGGCTTCTCTTTGACGTAGCTGTCAAAGAAGAACAAATCGCCGAACTAGAGCACAAGATGAGTGCGCCGGGGTTTTGGGATGACCCTGCGGTAGCGCAGAAGGTGGCTCAACAGGTAACTGCACTTAAGGAAAGCCTGGAGACGTACCGGGATTTAAACCGCCGATTTTCAGATGCCCATACCTTATGGGAATTGGGTATGGATGAACAAGACGACAGCGTGTACCAAGAAGTTGAGTCAGCCATTAACGATATAAACCGTGATATTGAGCATTTGGAAATGTCATTGATGTTGTCCGGTGAATATGACGGCAATAATGCGATTTTAACATTACATGCCGGGGCGGGCGGTACTGAAGCCCAGGATTGGGCGCAAATGCTGCTGCGCATGTTTGTGCGCTGGGCTGAAAACAATGGTTTTAAAGTGCAGACTTTAGACTTCCTGGCCGGTGATGAGGCCGGAGTCAAGAGTGCAACGCTGCTGATTTCCGGACATAATGCTTACGGATATTTGAAGGCGGAAAAAGGAGTCCACCGGTTGGTGCGTATTTCGCCGTTTGATGCCAATGCCCGCCGGCATACTTCGTTTGCGGCTTTGGATGTTATGCCGGAAATAGATGATAACGTGGCCGTGCAAATCAATCCCGTGGATTTAAAGGTTGATACTTTCCGGGCCAGCGGCGCCGGCGGGCAACATATTAATAAAACCGATTCGGCTGTTCGGATGACGCATTTGCCGACCGGGATTGTAGTACAATGCCAAAGCGAACGTTCACAGATCCAGAACCGTGAGCAATGTATGCGTTTGCTGCGGGCTAAGTTGTTTGAATTGGAGCAGCGCAAGCAGCAGGAGACGATTGCCGAAATAGCCGGGGAATATCAGAAAATTGAGTGGGGCAGTCAAATTCGGTCCTATGTTTTTCATCCATACAGTATGGTCAAAGACCACCGGACTAATACCGAGACAGGGAATGTGCAGGCGGTTATGGATGGAGAGATCGATATTTTTATTCAAGCCTATTTAAGAAGCCTGGTAAAATAAGGTGGTGCTGTAATGAAAGAACTTAGGCGCAGTGCTAAGCCGCTGTTGCTGCTGGCTTTACTTGTTATTATCAGTGAAGTGCTGATACCTTGGACAGCGGCTGCGTTAATGACCGGTGGTATGAAGAAAATAGTCGGCAGTCAGCAGGTGGATGTCAAAGCGCAAAAGAGTCCCGGCTTGTTTATGCTGGGCGGAAAATTTAACAAAATTAATGTGGATGCTGTTAATGCCAAGATCGGCAAAGTTGTCTTCAGTGATGTCAAGGCCACTTTGCGTGATGTTGAAATCGATATAGGTGAACTGCTTGGCGAACGGAGACTGCAGTTCAAGTCGTTGGGAACGACTGATTTGGTAGCGCAAATCGGCCAGGAACAATTGGCCAAAGTAGTAAATGACAATATTAAAGGCGTTCAAAATACTAAAGTGGCAATGACGCCGGAGGGCGTACATATTACGACCCAACTAACTTTTGGTCCGTTTAAGGCTGATATTACTCTTGAGGGCCGGATTATTACGGACGGAAACAGTATTAAACTGGTAACGCAGAAAGTTGCCTTGCAGAATGGGATTGGCAATCTCGGCGGAGGCTTGTCAACGGAAATTACATTGGTTGAAGTACAACAACTGCCGTTCGGCGTAAAATTGCGGCAAGTTGTAATGGATAATGGCCGAGTTTCGTTGTATGCTGATAATCGTAATAACAAGTAGTGATAGGTGGAGAGAGTGTTGGGTAACATAAAGGTTAACAAACTGTTGGTTGCGGTAATGGTTATCGGCTTGCTGGCGGCATTGGTTATTAATTATCAGCGCCATATGGTGGAACAAGCCAACCGGCAAGTTGAATTTGCGATGGAATATGAAGATGTCGCCGACTTAGCTCAGCAAGAGGGGATAGAAATCTCGGCCTTGTTGACGAAGTTTAAAACAGCGGGGATAACATCTTTGACAGTATACGAAACGACCTTGGAAAGATTGCAGAAAACAGGTAAAATTACTGTATTAACAGGCTCTGAGCTGTTGTTGCAGCAACGCAGCGGGCAATTGCAGGATGAATTTTGGCGAAATGCGATTATTACCGGTAAGATCAAGGCCGAAGACGTTGTTGTTACGGCGCCGGCCGGGTTGGCATTTACTGAGCTGCGGCAAGATTTATTGCTGCGGTTGGGACGTGACCGGGTAACAATACTGCGATCCGGGCAGCAGCCGGTTTTGGCCGTTAAAGCTGATTGGGATAAACTAAAGAAATGGAATCTCGGATTGCCGACAGACATAATGCGGTTTATAGCCGAACAAGGATTTATGGTCATTCCCCGTCCCAGCAATTATACTAAAGTTGCTCCTGAACAGATTCAAGCCGTATTTGACAGAATGAAGACTGTATCTAATATATCGGCGGTAATTTTTGCCGGGCAAGAGGTTTTGGGTTATCCGAACCGGCTTAGTGCTGTAGCAGCCGGTTTAAGCCAGCGGCAGTTGACGCTGGGAATGATTGAAAGTCCGGTGCAGCTTCAATTTATGAAGCAGGACGGTTTATTGGAATTAGCGGCACTAAATAATTACCGCAGTGCCCGCATTTATGTGATACCTAAAGATGAACAGCTTAAGCTGACTTTAGCCCAGGCTGTCCATCGCTGGCCGATCACTGATGATGAACGAAACATTCGTATTAACTTGCTGCGGCCATTTCAGAAGCCGGACCGCGGCAAAGACTTGATAGAAACTAATTTGGCGTATATCAGTCAAGTAAAACAAGGTGTCGAAGCCCGGGGATTGACAGTTGGAAAAGCTTCAATTTTTGCTGCATATTTCCCTAAACCTTGGTTATTGGCAATAATTGTAGTCGGTGCAACTGCGGCCGGCTGGCTGTATTTATTATTCCTGTTCCCGCGTAAGTCGCGCCATGCATTGATATTGTTTATTATCTCGGCAATCGTTTTAGCGATTCCGGTATTGTTAGGGCGAGGGATGATGGTCCGTCAAGCGGCTGCGATGGTTAGCGCAGTATTATTCCCGGTACTGGCCATGACTTGGCAGTTGGATCGCTGGCGGAAACTGCGGCCGTATCCCAAATTCAGATTAGACAAAGTAATTATTATTGCTGCCAGCTGGCTGGCGGCGACGGCAGCCGTTGCCATGGTCGGCGGTTTATATACCGGTGCTTTATTAAGCGATGTTCGTTTTTTGCTGGAAATGGAGATTTATCGCGGGGTCAAGTTGACCTTTATTGCACCGATACTGTTGATTACGTTAGTATACCTTACCCGATATGATCTGCTCCCTTCGCACAATAACACGTCACCGGGCCTCTACCGGCAAATATGCGCGATTTTGGATTACCCGGCGTATATTAAAACTTTGTTGGTTTTTGGTATCGGAGCAATAGCAGCCTGGATTTTTGTCGGACGCTCAGGCCATACGGCCGGTGTACCGGTACCGGCACTGGAAATTAAAATGAGAGCTTTTTTAGAAGAAATCATGTATGCACGTCCGCGGGAAAAGGAGTTTTTGATTGGGCACCCGGGATTCTTTTTAGCGTTGATGGCGGCGTATCGCGGTTGGCCGCGAGTACTCCATTATATTCTGGTTGTAGCTGCCGTTATCGGTCAAGGTTCTTTAGCTCAGACTTTTGCTCATCTACGGACGCCGGTAGTTATGTCAATCATTCGTGGAGTGGATGGGTTGGCAGTCGGAATTATTTTTGGAATTGCAGCGGTTATCGGCGCGCACATCCTTTCTTCTCTGTCGCATTTATTGGGAAGGGAGTCTAGCCAACGATGAGCAAAATCGTGATATCCGGATATTACGGATTTACCAATGCCGGCGATGAGGCAATGCTTGCGGCCATGATCGAGGCGTTAAGCGAGTTGGACCCTGATGTTAATATTACAGTTATTTCAGGTGATCCTAAGGATACAACTGCCCGCCACGGGGTTGGAGCTGTGTATCGGCTTAATTACCCGGAAATTATTAAGTCGTTGGCTAAGTGTGATTTGTTGATTTCCGGCGGCGGAAGTTTGCTGCAGGATGTGACCAGCGATCGCAGTTTGTATTATTATCTGAGTATTATGATGCTGGCCAAGCGTTTAGGAAAGCCGGTCATGCTGTATGGACAGGGTATTGGACCGGTACGCGGGGCAATGGCGCAGGGAGCAATGCGCTATATAGGTAATATGGTGGATCTGATTACGGTACGTGACCAGGGTTCGCGCGATGAATTGAAAGCGCTGGGGGTCGTTAAGCCGCCGGTTTATGTTACTGCCGATCCGGTATTGGCAATGCATCCGGTCGATAAACATTTTGGTCGGCAGATTTTACGCAATTATGATTATGAAGGCGCTTCGCCGTTGATCGGCATATCAGCCCGCGAATGGCGGGATTGGTCCCATTATAAAAATGTATTGGCTCAGTTGGCTGACCACTTGTGTACTGCTTACGGCGCCAGAGTTGTTTTTTTACCGATGCAGTATCCCGAGGATTTAACAGTATCGCGCAAAATTGCCCAACGAATGAAATCACCGTATGTAGTATTGGAAGAGGAATTTACGACCTATGAATTGTTATCATTAGTGGGCAATTTGGATATACTTATTGGAATTAGATTGCATGCTCTTATTTTCGCAGCGGTCATGCAAGTACCAATGATCGGCATTTCATATGATCCAAAAGTGGACAGGTTCTTAGAAACCCTTGGTGACCGGCACGTTGGGACTTTGCAGTCAGTAACTGTTGAAAATTTATTGGAGAAATTTAAGACGGTTTGGCAAAATGATGGTTGTAAACAGGCCATGCGCGCGCAAATCGACCATTTGCGCGGCAAAGCTTTTGCTAATGCTGAATTGGCTTTGGAACTGATTGGCGGATTTAAGGCCGGGAGGTGACATGGTGGCAGAAAAATGGTGGCAAAATTATGCCGGAATCATTTTTGGGGCACTACTGAGCGCAATTAGCCTTAATATGTTTTTGATCCCGAATAAAATCGCTCCCGGCGGGGTTAGCGGCTTAGCAACTATTTTGCATTATGTAGTAGGATTGCCGGTCGGTATTACTATGCTGGCTTTAAATATTCCATTATTTTTGTTTAGCGTTAGGGTGTTGGGCAAGAAGTTTGGTCTGAATACATTGTTTGGCGCAGTGGTGTTGGCGGTAGCCATAGATGCGGTGGCTCCGTTTGTACCGGTATTGACGAATGATTTATTATTAGCTTCATTGTATGGCGGGGTACTGGACGGTGTCGGTTTAGGATTGGTGTTTCGGTTTAAAGGCACAACAGCGGGTACCGACCTGGCGGCCGCCGTTATAAATAAATTGTTTGGGATCAGTGTGGGACAGGCATTGCTATATGTGGATTTCTTTGTGATTGTCACGGCCGGAGTGGTATTCGGTAAAGCCGAGTTGTCGCTGTATGCTCTGATTTCGCTGTTTGTAGCTACGCAGATTATTGATTTGGTGCAGGAAGGGCGCAGTTCGGCTAAGTTGTTTTTTATAATGACGACGAAAATTGACCAGGTGGCCCAAGCAATTATGAATGATTTGGGTCGTGGCGTTACCTTGTTCCGGGCCATCGGCGGCTATACCGGACAGCCGCGGGAAGTGCTGTTTTGTGTGGTTTCTACCGGAGAAGTCAGTAAGGTCAAGGATCTGGTTTTAAAATATGATGATAAAGCTTTTGTCATTGTAAGTGATGCTCATGAAGTATTGGGCGAAGGGTTTACCCGTACTTGGAGCTAACATGAATATATGCAGAAAAATGTAAGGAGGTAAATAATGTCTAAGTTATTGACACCTGAACAGGTGACCGGACTAAAAAAACATGCCGCCGCCATCCGGCACAATATTATTGAAATGATTACCAAGGCTAATTCCGGACATCCCGGTGGTTCATTATCGGCAACCGATATTTTAACGGTATTGTACTTTGCTGAGATGAAGGTAGATCCGACAGAGCCAAGACAAGCCGGCCGTGATCGGTTTGTATTAAGTAAAGGCCATGCAGCTCCGGCTTTATATGCCACATTGGCTGAAAGAGGCTATTTTCCAGTGGAGGAATTGCTGACTTTGCGGCAAATTAACAGCCGCATGCAAGGACATCCCAGCATGAAGGATACACCGGGTGTGGATATGTCTACCGGATCATTAGGGCAAGGGCTGAGCGCTGCCAATGGCATGGCGTTAGCCGCCAAATTAGATAATAAAGACAACCGGGTGTTCGCGTTGTTAGGTGACGGTGAACTTGAAGAAGGCCAAATATGGGAAGCTGCAATGCTTGCAGCCCACTATGGCCTGGATAATTTAACAATTTTCGTGGATTTTAATGGTCTGCAAATTGACGGGGAAATAGAAAAGGTAATGTCACCGCTGCCAATAGCCGAGAAGTGGCGGGCGTTTGGTTGGAACGTCTTAGAAATTGACGGTCATGATCTGGAAGCGATTTTTGCCGCCATCCAATCAGCTAAACAAGTAAAGGGTCAGCCCACGGTTATTGTGGCTAAAACTGTAAAAGGTAAAGGCGTTTGTGATATGGAGAATGTTGCCGATTGGCATGGCAAAGCTCCCAGTCCCGAGCAGTGCCAGGCATATCTGGCTGAGCTTGATGCCTGTGAAATCTAGGAGGGTGAAGTATGGCAAAATTAATTGCGACACGTGAGGCCTATGGGGATACACTCAAAGCCCTAGGAGATGAAAATAAAGATATTGTGGTTTTGGACGCGGACTTGTCCAAATCAACTAAAACCAGTGTGTTTGCTAAAGCCCATCCTGATCGGTTTTTTAATATCGGCATCGCCGAGCAAAATTTAATGGGAACGGCTGCCGGTCTGGCTGCAGCCGGGAAAATTCCGTTTGCTTCGACGTTTGCAATGTTTGCAACCGGTCGGGCTTATGAACAGGTTCGTAATTCGATTGCATATCCAAAATTGAATGTTAAGATTGCTGCGACGCATGCCGGCTTGACAGTTGGTGAAGACGGAGCATCACACCAAGCAGTGGAAGATATATCGTTGATGCGGACAATTCCGAACATGACGGTTATTGTGCCTGCCGATGCCCGCGAGACAGAGCAAGCGGTAAGGTTTGCCGCCCAGTACGTTGGGCCGGTTTATTTGCGGTTGGGCCGTATGGGGGTTCCCGCCGTGTTTGGTGAAAACTATAAATTTGAATTAGGTAAAGCGGCGTTATTGGCTGATGGCCGTGATGTGACGCTGATGGCTTGCGGAGTTATGGTAAGCAAAGCCCGGGAGGCCGCGGATATTTTGACCGAAAAGGGTATTAGCGCCAGAGTTTTGAATATCTCCTCAATTAAACCGATAGATACCGAAGCTATTATTTGTGCCGCCCAGCAAACCGGGGCTATTGTTACTTGCGAGGAGCACAATATTATCGGCGGATTAGGCAGTGCAGTGGCTGAGGTCGTTGTTGAGCACTGTCCGGTTCCGATGCAAAGAGTGGGAGTGCAGGATAGCTTTGGCGAATCAGGCACACCAAACGATTTGTTGAAAAAATACCATTTGCTGACGGAAGACATTGTTGAGGCTGTCTTACAGGTTATCAAACGGAAGTGAACTCGTTTCAGCAAAGCTGAAACATCGGGGGCTCAGGTGGAGAGTCAACTCCACCTGAGCTGACGCCGCCTTAGAGGCGGGAGTCTTAACTCGCTGAGTAAGATAAAATTTTGCCATTAATTATTGGCAAAGTCACCAAGTATTTTCGCTTTCTAATTTGTTGACAATCTAGAGCTGCTGCATGCATAAACATGTAGTAGCTTTTTTTTGCGTGGGGAAGACCGGAAAGGGGGTTAGGCCATGTTGACCATGACGGTTTCCATCTTACTGTCACTGGTAGTGTACGCGTGGGCTTTTGGTTGGCAGTTTGCGATTGGCTTTATCATCTTGCTGGCTGTTCATGAACTAGGCCATTTATTAGCAAGCAAAGTAGTCGGGCTGTCAGCTTCTAAACCAATGTTTCTGCCGTTTATCGGGGCCGTAATCAACTTGCGGCAGCCACCGGTCAATGCGAAAATGGAAGCTAATGTGGCCATTGGCGGTCCGGCTGCCGGCACGCTGAGCGCGTTGCTGTGTCTCACAGTTTATCTTTGGACAAATTCGGGTTTTATGCTGATTTTAACCTTGACCGGCTGTGTAATGAATTTATTCAATTTGATTCCGTTGCTGCCCTTAGACGGTGGAAGAATTGCCGGGGCCATATCGCCGCGAATGTGGCTGTTAGGAGATATAATTTTGGCGATATTATCCGTTTATACCCAAAATATATTTCTGTTTGCCACTTTTATAATTTCGTTATACCAATTATGGCAGGGCGGCGGCAACTTTGTCGGCAGTGAACAAGAAAATTACTATTCTTTGCCTCCCCGTCAGCGGCTGCGGGTAGCATGGTGGTATTTTGGCCTGCTGGCCGTGTTGGGAATAACTACCTTGTTTGTTATCAAACTTTTGTCATATTAGCAACATTCCTACGAGAGGTATTTGACTTATAGTGTCGAAACTTTCATAATACGGTTGAAAATTTTAGTTTAGTGTAGGAGAGTGCTATTTTGATCAAAATGATTGGAGTTTCGAAAACGTACAGTAATGGTTGTGTCGCCCTCTCCAATATCTCTATCGGTATTGATAAAGGCGATTTTGTGTTTCTTGTCGGCCCCAGTGGCGCAGGAAAATCCACTTTTATCAAAATGCTTTTCCGGGAAATACTCCCCGATTCCGGTCAATTGTTTGTAAATGGTCATAACGTTTTGGCGTTGAGTAATGCCGAAGTTCCATTTTTCCGCCGAACGTTAGGCATTGTTTTCCAAGATTATCGTCTGTTACCTAACCGGACAGTTCATGAAAATATTGCCTTTGCGATGGAAGTTATCGAAGCACCTCACCGCGAGGTCCAGAAACAGGTCAATTATGTCCTGGACTTAGTAGGTTTGCGAGGAAAAGCCAGGGAATACCCCGCTCAGCTTTCAGGTGGTGAACAACAACGGGTAGCAATTGCCCGGGCAATTGTAAATAAGCCCTCATTGGTAATTGCCGATGAGCCTACCGGAAATCTTGACCCGGATACTTCGTGGGAAATTATGAAAATATTTTCACGGATCAATCGTTCCGGTACGACCGTACTGGCAGCAACGCATGATAAGGCAGTGGTTGATGCGATGAAAAAACGGGTAATCGCAATTGAATGCGGCCGAATTGTAAGAGATGATGTTAAAGGGGCTTATGGCTATGAGAATTAGGACATTTGAATACTTTATCCGTGAAACATTTATTTCGTTACGCCGTAACGGGTTGATGAGCTTTGCCTCAATTTCGACAGTGGCCTTGTCGCTGTTAATTTTAGGATTATTTTTGGTTATTGTTTTGAATTTAAACCATATGATTTCTACCGTAGAGTCGCAAGTTCAAGTCTCAATATATTTGCAGGATGATCTTAAGGAGAAAGACATTCGCCAATTGGGCACTGAGATTTCACAAATGCCGGGAGTAACCGCCGTAAATTTCGTTGATAAGAACGAAGCATTGCAAAAATTTAAAAAACGACTGGGAGATCAACAAGGCTTATTGACGGCATTGGGTGATACCAATCCGCTGCCAAACGCTTTTGAAATTAAGGTTGACAAGCCTGAACGGGTCAAAGCGGTAGCGACTGCTGCTTCCAAACTGAAAGGTGTGGAGAAAGCCCGTTTCGGACAGGAAGTTATTGAGCAACTGTTCAGAATTACCCGTATGCTGCGGATCGGCGGATTTGTGCTGATTATATTCTTGGCGCTGGCGGCGCTGTTTATAGTTGTCAACACCATTCGCATTACCGTGTTTGCCCGGCGCAAAGAGATCGGCATTATGAAATATGTCGGCGCGACTGATTGGTTTATTCGCTGGCCGTTTTTGCTGGAAGGGATGCTGTTGGGTTTTGGCGGTTCATTGATTGCCGTGTTTTTCTTATCGCAAGCTTATTCAGCGTTAACAAATCAAATATATAAGACTTTGACCTTTTTGCCGCTGATTCCGAAATATCCGTTCTTGACGAATGTCAGCATTGTACTGATGATAATCGGAACGTGTATCGGAGCATTGGGCAGCAGTATTTCGCTTAAAAGATTTTTGAAGGTTTGATTGCGGGGTGAGGGACAAAGTGAGAAAGAATAAATGGATAGCAGGCCTGCTGGTTGCCTTATTACTGATGTTGACTGCTCCTGTTCTGGCTGATGAGTTGGAAGAAAAGCAACAGCAATTGCAGTCTATTCAACAACAAATGCAAGAACAGCAAAACCGTGCCACGCAGGCTCAGCGTAAAGTTAACAGTATTTCCGGTCAGTTGGAACAGATCCAGAATGAGCTGGATAATGCTCAGTGGGAATACGATGATATTCAGGAAAAACTGGAAGCGACCGAACATCAGATTGAGGTTAATACCGAACTATTGGCTAAAGCTGAAAAGAATTTAACATCACGTACCAAAATTTTGCACAAACGTATACGGGATATTTATGAGAACGGACAAATTAGTTATTTGGATGTGCTGTTAGGAGCAACCGACTTCGTTGACTTTAGTACCCGGATGGATGTTCTGAAAAGGGTATTAAATAACGATGTTGTGTTAATGAATAAAATAAAGGCCGAGCGAGTGCTTATTGAGCAAAAGAAACAAGAGTTGGAGCAGGACCGCGAGTCAATTATGCTGTTGAAGAAACAAGCTTCCCAACGCCGGCAGTTAATTACCCAACGTAAAATGGACCGTGAGCGGGTGCTTGATGTTGCGGTAAATGAGCGGGATACGGCTGAAGCTGCTTATCAGGAACTGGTAGAAACATCGCGGCGTATTGAGCGGATGATTCGGCGGATACAGTCCGGCAGTTCCGGAGAGACCATTGGCAGTGGCTCACTAATGTGGCCGACCAGCGGCCCAATTACTTCACCGTTCGGCTGGCGGGTCCATCCGATATTCGGTACTTCCCGTTTCCATTCCGGAATTGATATCGGGGCCGATTATGGGCAGGATGTAGTTGCCGCCGATGGAGGTGTGATTATTTATTCCGGCTGGATGGGCGGGTACGGCAAAGCTGTTATTGTCGATCATGGCGACGGTGTATCAACTCTATATGCGCATAATTCGGAACTGGTCGTCAGTGAAGGCCAACGTGTCGCTAAGGGACAGGTTATATCCTATGTCGGATCAACCGGATATTCGACCGGCCCGCATTTACATTTTGAAGTGCGCAAAGACGGCTCGCCGACCAATCCGCTGAGTTATTTGCCGTAAACTAATTTAATTGAATATCTTTATTTGAATTGCATACTATTAGTAATAGTGTGAGGGTGAGCGATAATTAGGTGGTGTTTCATTTGTTGAATCGAAAGAAAATTATTTTTGGAGCAGTGGCGCTGGTTTTAATTACAGCAGTTTTGACTTCCAGCGCCTTCTTTTATTTATTGAAACTAAGTACCGGCGATGCGGTTAATACTTTAAGATTTTTGCGCGCATTGCAGATTGTGCGTATGCGCTACGTTGAGCAACCGTCGCAGGAGACCTTGCTGACCGGGGCGATCAAAGGAATGGTTAATTCTTTGGATGATCCGCATTCGGTGTATATGGATGCAAAAATGCTTAAACAATTTTTGGTAAGTACCGAGGGGTCTTTCGGCGGTATTGGGGTGGTCTTGGGAATAAAGGACAAGGCATTGACGGTCGTGGCGCCAATTGAAGGTACGCCCGGCGATAAAGCCGGCATTAAAAGCGGCGACCAGATTTTACAAGTCAATGGCAATGATATCAAAGACCTGGCTTTGGATGAAGTCGTTAACAAGATTCGTGGACCGGAAGGTACCAAGGTCGTGTTAACTATTAAAAATACTAAAGGGGAAATTAAGGACGTAACGGTAATCCGTTCCAATATAAAAATTAAAACTGTCGGCGGTAAAATTTTGAAAGACGGCATTGGCTATATTCGTATTTCGATGTTTAGCGAAGAAACCGGCAAAGATTTTGATGATATTTATAAGCAACTGGAGACGGAAGGCATGAAAGCCCTTATCCTGGATTTGCGGGATAATCCCGGCGGCTTGGTAACGGAATGTGTAAATGTGGCCGGTAAGTTGATCCCCAAGGGCCCGATTGTGTCGGTGGTAGACCGGGGGGGTCATAAAGAAACTTATTCATCTTCACTGGCGGCAGTGAAGTATCCGTTAGCGGTACTGGTCAACGGCGGCAGCGCCAGCGCCTCGGAAATTATTGCCGGGGCCGTACAGGATACTAAGGCCGGTACGCTGATTGGAACTAAAACTTATGGAAAAGGTTCGGTTCAGACCTTGTTGCGCCTTGATGCTTCAACCGGCATAAAACTGACGATCGCGAAATATTTGACACCGGCCGGGCGCTCGATCAACGGTGTTGGCATTGAACCTGATATCCATATTGAATTAGGCGATCAGCCCAAGACTGATGTACAGTTAGAGAAAGCATTGTCAATACTGCCGACGGCAAAAAAGTGAACTCGTTTCAGCAAAGCTGAAACATCGGGGGGTTCAGGTGGAGAGTCAACTCCGCCTGAGCTGACGCCGCCTATAGAGGCGGGAGTCTTAACTCGCTGAATAAGATAAATAAACGAGAAGACGGCCGGTAACGGCCGTTTTGTGCTTGCGAGGGGAGTCCTTGCCGACCGGTGCGCTGGCTAAGCTTCAAACACCGGATAGATTAGAATGATCACAATCAAACGGATTGGCAAAACTCGCTGTGCTAACAATTTGTAATAAGCATTTTAGGGTGCTGGAAATCGTGCTATACTAAAAATGATTGGCAAATGATAGGCTTACAGCCTTAGGTTGAGGTGAGAGAGTGTTTCCTTTTCTACAACTAATCCCGGTGATTCTGCAAAGTCTGCTAGCGGTATATTTTGAACCGGTATTTTGGGTGATAATTTTGTTGGTAGGCTGGCAGTACCGGCAAGTTGAATTACGGCAATATGCAATGTTCGGGGCTTGCAGCAGTCCCTATTGGCTGCAAACGTTATGGTCGCTATACTACGGTACGATCGGCGGAATTATCGGTAGTTTATTGGCCGCTTTCGTGGGTATATCTCTCAATGAACTGGGTATTAAATATATTTGGCCGCTGGCAGTAGCACTGATGCTGATAAATATTCGCTTTGTCTGCTTTGCCTATGCCGGAGGCCTAATTGCTTTGTCCAATGTTTTAATTGGCTGGCCGCAGGTTAATGTTCCACAAGTATTAGGATTGGTAGCTGTCTTGCATTTAACGGAAAGCGTCTTAATTTATATCAGTACCCAGCATAGCGCTGTTCCGGTATATGTCGAACGGGAAAATCGCCAGATCGTGGGCGGATTAAGTCTGCAAAATTATTGGCCTTTGCCGTTGATATTATTGGCCGCGGTCAAAATAGGCGGGGCGCAAACCGGAGGTATTGCCATGCCGGACTGGTGGCCGCTTATTCCCACCGGCAGTGTTCCCATTACTGAACAGGAATGGATGTATGTAATGCTGCCGGTAGTCGCTGCTTTGGGCTACAGTGATCTGGCTATTGCCAATACGCCGGAAACGCGGCGGCGTATTTCCGCCGGCGGGTTGGCAATATATAGCGGCCTGTTGCTGGGATTGGCTGTTTTATCAGTTCATTATACCTGGGTGCAGTGGATAGCAGCCCTGCTGTCGCCATTGGGCCATGAGTTAGTAGCCCGGCTGGGAATGAGAGCCGAGAATAATGAAATGCCGTTGTATGTACATCCCTATGGCGGTGTTCGCATTTTGGCTACTGTTTATGGGTCACCGGCCCAATTGGCCGGGGTCAAAACGGGAGACTTGGTTGTTGGCGTAGGAGCTATATCGGTTCGTTGTCCGGAGGATCTAGGCATTGCTTTACAGGGCGTAGGCGATTCAACATATTTAACAGTAAACCGCAACGGCGAATTATTGAGAATGAAAGTCGATATGGATTACAGTCAACAGCTAGGCATTATTTTAGCTCCGGTTCCTGGGACCGTATGTGTGATGGAAATAAATAGCCGCGGCTATGGACTGTGGGATTGGTTCAAAGTAGTCTGGCAGCGATGGGTAGCTAATCGGAAAAAGTTATGATAAAATAATTATTATTAAAAAATAGCGATAAAAAATTGGAGGAAATTCTGTGGAGTTTAAAGTTGAGGCGCCGTTTGTACCAACCGGTGACCAGCCGCAGGCAATTGCAGGGTTGGCCCAGGCGGTCAGACAGGGCGAAAAAGCACAAGTTCTGCTGGGTGCAACCGGCACCGGTAAGACTTTTACAATGGCTAAAGTAATCGAGGCGGTACAAAAGCCAACGTTGGTGATTGCCCATAATAAGACATTGGCTGCTCAGCTGACCAGCGAGTTCAAAGAATTTTTCCCGCATAATGCCGTAGAGTATTTTGTGTCTTACTATGATTATTATCAACCGGAGGCCTATATTCCTCATACCGATACTTATATTGAGAAGGATGCCTCGATCAATGATGAAATAGACAAATTGCGACATTCGGCAACGAGTTCGCTGTTTGAACGCCGCGATGTGATTATTGTTGCCAGTGTATCTTGTATTTACGGATTAGGTTCTCCGGACGAATACTATAATATGGTGCTGTCATTGCGGGTTGGACAAACTAAAGACCGTGATGAGATTTTGCGCAAACTGGTGGAAATACAGTATGAACGTAATGATATTAATTTTGTCCGGGGCAAGTTTAGGGTTCGCGGTGATGTAATTGAGATTTTTCCAGCCGGTTATGGTGAAAAAGCAATTCGGGTAGAACTGTTCGGTGATGAAATTGAGCGGATTGTTGAAATCGATGTGCTGACCGGGGAAATATTGGCTGAACGTAAACACATGGCTATTTATCCGGCATCTCACTATGTTACTTCCCGGGAAAATTTGGAGCGTGCTGTACGCGATATTGAAATAGAATTAGATGAACGCTTAGCTTTTTTAAAAAGCAACGGAAAGTTGTTGGAAGCGCAGCGGCTGGAACAAAGAACCCGCTATGACATGGAAATGATGTTGGAAATGGGTTATTGCAGCGGAATTGAAAATTATTCCCGCCACTTAACAGCCCGTAACCCGGGAGAATCCCCCTTTACGCTGGTGGATTATTTTCCCCGTGATTTTTTGATAGTTATTGATGAATCTCATGTTACGCTGCCACAGATCCGCGCTATGTATGCCGGTGATAAATCCCGGAAGGATATGTTGGTAGATTTCGGTTTCCGCTTACCGTCAGCCTATGATAACCGGCCGCTGACCTTTGCGGAATTTCAAGAGCGAATCAATCAAATTATCTATGTATCAGCCACTCCGGCCGACTATGAAATTAGTCACAGTTCGAGTATTGTTGAGCAGATTATCCGACCAACCGGACTGCTCGATCCGCAAGTTGTTATCCGTCCGATCAAGGGACAAATGGATGATTTACTTGGCGAAATCAGGCTGCGGTCCGAGCGAAATGAACGGGTTCTTGTTACAACCTTAACTAAGAAAATGGCGGAAGATTTAACTGAATATATCAAAGAAACCGGCATAAGGGTCCGTTACCTGCATTCAGAGATTGCAACTTTGGAGCGGGCAGAAATTATCCGCGAGTTGCGGGCGGGGGATTTTGATGTGCTGGTTGGTATTAATTTATTACGGGAAGGCTTGGATTTGCCGGAAGTATCGTTAGTAGCTATTTTGGATGCCGATAAGGAAGGTTTCCTGCGTTCGGAAACTTCATTGATCCAAACTATCGGCCGAGCGGCCCGTAATGTAAACGGAACGGTCATCATGTATGCCGATCAGATTACTGATTCAATGCGCCGGGCGATTAATGAAACTGAACGGCGGCGGGAAGTGCAGCAAGCCTATAACCAACAACACGGTATTACGCCGCAAACTATAACTAAGAAAGTTAAAGATTTAATTGAAACTACCAAAGTAGCCGAGCATACAGCCGATTATGCGGTAAATAAACCGTCGGATCTAACCAAGGACCAATTGCTGGCGGCTATTGAGGTGCTAAAGAAGGAAATGAATGCTGCTGCTAAAAAAATGGAGTTCGAAAAGGCGGCAGCTTTAAGGGACCAAATTTACCGCTATCAGCAGCAATTAGCAGATGATTCTGCTATGAGTTTCGGGACTAAGCGCCGGAAAAAGCAGTATAAATAGTTGCAACTAATTTTAGGAAAGGATGCAGGGTGAGACTTGCAGATAATATATGACCGATAAGATTTTAATTAAGGGTGCCAGACAACATAATTTAAAAAATATTGATGTAGAAATTCCCCGTGATAAACTGGTAGTCATTACCGGATTAAGCGGGTCGGGGAAATCATCGTTGGCGTTCGATACTATTTATGCCGAGGGGCAGCGCCGCTATGTGGAGTCGCTTTCTGCTTATGCCCGGCAATTTCTGGGACAGATGGATAAGCCGGACGTTGACTATATTGAGGGCTTGTCGCCGGCGATATCTATCGACCAGAAAACAACCAGCCGAAATCCTCGCTCCACGGTTGGTACGGTCACTGAAATATACGATTACTTGCGGCTGCTGTTTGCCCGAGTCGGTCGACCGCATTGTCCAAATTGCAATAAGCCGATCAGCCAGCAGACTATCCAGCAGATGGTCGACCAAATCTTGTTGCTGCCGGAGGAAACCAAGATTATGGTGTTGGGACCGATGGTGCGCGGCAAAAAGGGCGAACACCAAAAAGTGCTGGAAGGTATTCGCAAAAACGGATATGTTCGGGTAAGAGTCGACGGAGAAATTCGGGAAATAGATGAAGAAATACATTTAGAAAAAAATAAAAAACATACCATTGAGGTGGTTGTCGACAGGCTGGTCGTGAGAGACGGCATTGCTGCGCGACTGGCTGATTCTTTAGCTGCAGCGCTGGAGTTAGGCGGCGGTATTGTCATCATTCTGACTACAACGGGGGATGAATTTACCTATAGTGAAAATTTTGCCTGTGTTGACTGCGGGATAAGTCTGCCGGAAATTTCACCACGCATGTTTTCATTTAATAATCCGTTTGGAGCTTGTCCGGAGTGTACCGGTTTAGGTATGAATATGGAATTGGACCAGGCGTTGATCATTCCGGATCACCAGAAAGCTCTTATCGACGGAGCCATTGAGGCCTTAAGCAAAAATGCTAATTCCTATTTCATGTGTCAGCTGGAGGCTGTTGTTGTTAAATACGGTTTTTCGCTTAATGATAATTGGAACAGCTTGTCTGAGCAAGTAAAGCAGATTATTTTATATGGTTCGGGCAGTGAGAAGTTTACTTTTGCGTATGATAATATGTACGGTGAGCATAAAACTTATCATACAGCTTTTGAAGGTGTTATTCCGTTATTGCGGCGCCGGTACCGTGAGTCAGCTTCTGATTGGACCCATGAGGAAATTGAAGGCTATATGAGCTGCAAGCCTTGCCCGGCTTGCCGCGGAGCAAGGCTAAAAGCCGAAGCACTGGCTGTATTGATTGGCGGTAAGAATATTTTTAATGTAACTCAAATGATGGTAAAAGATTGTTTAGATTTTTTTGGCGGTTTGGAATTAACGCCGCGTGAACAAACGATAGCCCATCAGATTTTTAAGGAAATTAATGCCCGCCTAGGGTTCCTGCTGAATGTGGGGCTTGATTATCTGACTTTAGACCGAGCTGCCGGAACATTGTCCGGCGGTGAAGCACAGCGTATCCGGTTGGCAACTCAGATTGGTTCCGGGTTGGTCGGAGTTCTGTATATTTTGGATGAGCCTAGTATTGGACTGCACCAGCGTGATAATAACCGGCTGCTGGCAACCTTGAAAAATTTGCGGGACTTAGGTAATACATTATTGGTTGTTGAACATGATGAGGACACCATGTATGCCGCCGATCATATAATTGATATTGGACCGGCAGCCGGTGCTAACGGTGGACAGGTTGTGGCTCAAGGTACGGTTGAAGAATTGAAAAGTTGTGAACAGTCGGTTACCGGACAATATCTAGCAGGTAGCAAGTTTATTCCGCTTCCGGCCACCCGTCGTCAGCCTAATGGCAAATGGCTGGAAGTAGTCGGAGCCGGGGAGAATAATTTGCGTGATTTAACTGTTCGGTTTCCGCTGGGTGTTTTTACGGCTGTTACCGGGGTATCCGGTTCCGGCAAAAGTACCTTGGTTAACGAAATTTTGTATAAGGGCCTGGCCGGCCGCCTATATCGCAGCCGCCAGCAGCCCGGCCGGCATTCGGCAATTAATGGCGTAGAATATATAGATAAGATTATCGATATTGATCAATCGCCAATTGGACGGACGCCGCGCTCCAACCCGGCAACTTATACCGGACTGTTTGACTCAATTCGCGAAGTGTTCAGCATGACGCCGGAAGCTAAGATTCGCGGCTACAAACCGGGTCGGTTTAGTTTTAATGTTAAAGGCGGACGGTGTGAAGCTTGTCGCGGCGATGGTATGAATAAGATCGAAATGCACTTTTTGCCGGATGTGTATGTGCCATGTGAGGTGTGCAAAGGCGCCCGCTATAACCGTGAGACATTGGAAGTTCACTATAAAGGTAAAAACATTGCGCAAGTTCTGGATATGGTTGTTGTTGAAGCGGCTGAGTTTTTTCGGAATATCCCTAAAATTTACCGCAAATTGGAGACGCTTTGCGATGTTGGTTTAGGGTATATTAAATTAGGACAGTCAGCGACTACTTTGTCGGGTGGTGAAGCCCAAAGGGTCAAGTTAGCTTCTGAATTAGCAAAGCGTAGTACCGGAAAAACACTTTATATTCTGGATGAACCGACTACCGGCCTGCACACCGCCGACATTCACCGGCTGCTGGAGGTATTGCACCGACTGGTGGAGGCCGGTGATACGGTCATTGTCATTGAGCATAATCTTGATGTTATTAAAACGGCTGACTATATTATTGATTTAGGGCCCGAAGGCGGCTTCCGCGGCGGTACGATCGTTGCTCAAGGCTGTCCTGAAGATATCGCTCGCGTGCAAGAATCATATACCGGGCAATATTTGTTGCCGGTTTTGGAACGAACTAAGAAATTGCAAGAAGGGTGAACAGTATGACGACAGAATTGGAAGAAAAGCTGCAACATCTCCCTGATCGACCCGGAGTGTATTTAATGAAGGATACGCAGGACCGGATTATTTATGTCGGCAAAGCCGTCGTGCTGAAAAATAGGGTGCGCAGCTACTTTCAATCCAGCCGTAACCATTCGCCGAAAGTCAAAGCGCTTGTTGCCAAAATAACCGATCTTGAGTATATTGTTACCAACTCCGAGATTGAGGCATTGATTCTGGAGTGTAATTTAATTAAGAAACATCGTCCCAAATACAATATAAGCTTGCGGGATGATAAGACCTACCCGTATATTAAAGTAACGACTAATGAAGCTTTTCCCCGGGTAGTTGTTACGCGGAAAGTGCTTAAGGACGGTGCCCGCTATTTTGGACCATATACTAATGCCGGTGCCGTACATGATACTATTCATTTATTGAAGACACTGTTTCCGTTACGGACCTGCCGGCAGATGGATGCTAAGCGCCCTTGTCTGCAGTATCATATTAAACGTTGCTTAGCACCTTGCACTCAACAGGTCGACAGTAAGGTTTATGATGAAATGATCAAAGCGGTATGTCTGTTTTTGGAAGGCCGCAGTGATATTGTTGCGAAGAATTTGCGCAACCAAATGAAAGAAGCAGTCGAAGACTTGGAATTTGAGCGGGCTGCCCAATTGCGGGACCAACTGGCGGCTGTGGAAAAAATTACTGAGAAGCAAAATATTGTTACCGGCAGCGGCGACCAGGATGTGATTGGCTTAGCGCGGTCATCAGCCGGTACTTGTGTACAGGTTTTCTTTGTCCGCAGCGGCAAGATGGTCGGGCGGGAACATTTCTTAATGACCGGCAGTGAGGAAGAAGAAGATACGGCAGTATTATCGGCTTTTCTCAAACAATATTACAGCCAGGCGGCATTTATACCGCGGGAAGTGCTGTTGCCGCTGGCTGTAGAAGAACCGGAACTGCTTAGTTCCTGGCTAAGCGATATGAAACAAGGCAAAGTTGTGCTGGAAGTTCCTAAACGGGGAACAAAAAAGGATTTAGTGGCAATGGCGGTCGGAAACGCTAATACCGTGCTGCAGGAACAGGCGGAAAAGATCAGGAAGGACGAGCACGCCGCTGAGTCGGCGATGCAGGAATTAAGCGTTAAGTTAGGCTTACCACGTCCGGCGTACCGGATCGAATGTTTTGATATATCGCATATCCAAGGGTCCGAAACAGTGGCATCGATGGTGGTATTTGAAAATGGATTGCCGAAAAAAAATGACTACCGCCGATATAAAATCAAATCTGCTGAAGGTAAACCAGATGATTTTCTCTCGATGCAAGAAGTTGTTCTCCGCCGGTACCGGCAAGCCGCTGAGCCGTTGCCTGATTTAATTGTAATCGATGGCGGGAAAGGGCAGCTGAACTCAGCACTGGAGGTTATTCGCGGAGTCGGACTTGATGACATTCCGGTAGTTGGTTTGGCTAAAGAGTTTGAGCATATCTTTTGTCCGGGTGACAGCCAGCCGCTAATTTTGCCAAATCAGTCGCAGGCCTTATTTTTGATACAGCGTATCAGGGATGAAGCTCATCGCTTTGCTATAACTTACCATCGTAAATTGCGCAGCAAACGGAACTTAGTATCGGTGCTGGATCATATCCCGGGAATTGGCGAAAAGCGGCGTAAAGCACTTTGGCAGCATTTTGGTTCGCTAGATAAGATGAAACAGGCTGAAGTGGAGGAATTGGCGGCGGTACCGGGGATGAATATGACTGCAGCGCAAGCCGTTTTTACTTTTTTTCATCGTCAGCCTTAATTTTGTATATAAATTTTTTTAATTTAAACTTATTATTTATGTATATTTTATATATATCGAGAGATAATATGTATCGGAAGGGCATTCCAATATTTAATTTTTCCTGTAGCATTAGTTTTAGGAAAAGAGGCCGTGGCTGCGCGGCCTCTTTTCCTTTTCAGAGAAGAAACAGGGGGACGGTTCTGTTGTTTCCCGGGAAACAACAGAACCGTCCCCCTGTTTCTTCTTCTCGCTGTTTCCGATTTTTTTACTGGTAAATTAGACGTAAACATATTAAAATAATATAATATACAGGGAAAGGGGAGATGATACAATCTAGAATTAAAATTTTCTATTTTTGCTGATGATATTTAAAAACGTTTAAAATTATATAGGAGGTTAGAATAAATGAATAAATCCTTGTGGATTGTAATAGGCATTATTGCCTTATTGGTTGTATTCGGAATATCAAGTTACAATGGCTTGGTTAGTTTAAATGAGAATGTTAACGGCAAATGGAGTCAGATCGAGAACCAACTGCAGAGACGCGCAGATTTGATACCTAACCTGGTTAATACCGTCAAAGGATTTGCTGCTCAGGAAAAACAAGTTATCCAAAGTGTTACTGATGCCAGAGCCAAATTAGCCGGAGCGCAAGGACCGGCAGCTAAGGCGCAAGCCAATGGAGAGTTAAATTCAGCTTTAAGCAGATTGCTGGTAGTTGTTGAGAATTATCCGAATTTGAAATCAGATAAGAATTTCCGGGCGTTGATGGACGAACTAAGTGGTACGGAAAACCGTATCGCTGTTGCCCGTAAGGATTATAATGATTCAGTACAATTATTTAATACCAAAATTCGTTCGTTCCCGACCAATATCTTTGCCGGAATGTTAGGGTTCGGAGCCAAAGAATACTTTAAAGCCGAAGAAGGTGCAAAAGCTGTACCAAAAGTTAGTTTCTAATCTATAACGGGAATGAGGGATGAGGATGAAAAAATGGCTGACCTGGCTGGTGCTGGGACTATGTATACTAATTGGTTCGGTGGCATCAGCACAGCCTCAGATTCCTCCTGCGCCCACGTCCAGTATTTATGTTCAAGATTATGCCGGTGTTTTATCAAGTGATACCGAAGCAAGAATTAACGCCATCAGCGAGCAACTGGCTGCTAAAACCAAAGCTCAGATTGTAGTTGTCACGGTTAAGTCACTGCAAGGATCAGCTTTGGAGGACTACAGTCTAAGCCTGTTGCGAAACTGGGGTATCGGTGACAAGCAGTTAAACAACGGTGTGTTAATGCTGGTAGCTCTGAATGACCGAAAATCCCGGATCGAGGTCGGTTACGGACTGGAAGGCGCTTTGCCTGATGCCAAGACCGGCCGTATCCAAGATGAATATATGCTTCCGTTTTTTCGTAACGGAGATTATAATCGGGGTATTTTAAACGGTTATTTGGCATTGGCGGGGGAAGTTGCCAAAGAATATAAGACAACTCTTAATACTGATATTCGTCCGGTGCGGCAAGTAAGCCGGACAGGAAACAATTATGGACAGAGCGAGCTGCCCTGGTGGGCTAAATTATTGATCGGTGCCGGTATTGTGGTGTTTTTCATCATCGACTGGTTGCTGCTGGGTGGATTTTTTACCAGGCTGATCTTTTACATGCTGCTGTTGGGCGGACGCGGTGGTCGCGGCGGACGCGGCGGTGGCGGTGGTTTTGGCGGCGGTTCAGGCGGTGGCGGCGGTTCCAGCCGGGGATGGTAATTTAAACCTAAAAGTGATATACTAAACTTGTACATTATTAATTGTGCGAGGAGTGATCAAAATGGAAAAGTGGGTTTGTATAATCTGCGGTTATGTTTATGATCCGGAAGTCGGCGATCCCGACGGCGGTATAACTCCAGGAACACCGTTTGAAAGTATACCTGATGATTGGGTTTGCCCGGTATGCGGTGTAGGCAAGGATCAATTTGAAAAACAGTAACAATAAGAGAAGAGTTCCTGCTAATGCAGGAACTCTTAGTTTTTTAGACAGTTCCTGTCCAGCAGGAACTTATTTCTGTTTTAACAGCCTTTTTGTACATTTAACAAGTTGTTGACGATATAGTGTAATTCTTTAATATTAACCGGCTTGGACAGCACAAAATTGGCACCTGCTTGATACGCCCGCAGTCTGTTTTGACTGTCGGCAAAAGCTGTCAGTACAATAATCGGCAGTTGCATACCTATCGGTGTCTGTCTGATCTTTTCAGCTGTTACGAACCCATTTTGACCAGGCAGCCTTAAATCCAAAATAATAATATCATATTTTTCCGCTTCAATTTTGCTGACAGCTGTCAAACCGTCTTTAACATGGTGAGTAATAAATCCTTTCAAAGTAAAGAAATCTTTTAAAAGCAGAGCGCTGTTGGGATCATCTTCTACAACTAAAAGTTTGTATTGAGTCATTTGGCAATCTCCTTTATTTAATGCTTTGGCAGGTACGGATCACTCGATAGTCTTGGCCGGGATAGTTACGATCACAGTTGTGCCAACATCTACTTGGCTTATTAACTTAATGTTTCCTTTATGCATTTCTATTAGTTTTTTTGACAACGGCAGTCCTAATCCTACCCCATCAAATAATTTTTTATGAATATTCTCAGCTTGAAAGAATTCATCAAAAATTTTATTTTGAACATCTTCAGCAATTCCTATGCCGCTATCTTGGACGGTTATAATAATTGAATCGCTATGATAATCCGAAGTAATCACAATAGAACCACCGGGAGGGGTAAATTTTATGGCATTGTTTACGATGTTGTACATTACCTGTTTGATTCTAACCGGATCAAGCAAGATGGCGGGAATTGTATCATTTAAATTAAGGGTAGTAGTAATCTTTTTGCGTTCGGCTTGCGATTGCAGAACATTCATTACTGAGTAAATTAATTGGTTAGGTTTCTCAAACTGCATATGCGGAATCATTTTTCCCTGATCAATAATTGACATGTCTAGGATGTCGTTAATCAATTCTAATAGATGTTCGGCGCTTTGCAGAATAATTTTAATGTATTCTTTTTGTTTGACATTTAAGGGACCAAAGGACTCATCGTATAATACGTCGGAAAAACCAATAATGGAGTTTAATGGTGTTCTGATTTCATGGCTCATGTTGGCTAAGAATTTGGTTTTCATTTTGTTTAGTTCCGTTAATTCTATGACAGCTTTATGTAATTCTCCGGTACGGTCTTTTACGCGCTGCTCTAATTCGATATTAGCTTTATGAAGTTGGCTGCTCAACTCATGCAGCTTGTTTCTTTCGCTGGATAGTTCGGTAAGTACTGCTTCGTTTTCAATATTTTTTTCAAATAAGGCTGATGACATTTTGACAAAAGAGCGTTGCAGGCCCCGTATTTCAGTTATTTCCGCAGCCTTGACTGTTTTCAGGTTATTAATATGGGTGTCAGTGACTTTTTCGGCCAAAGAGATTTCTTTGGCTAGTGATGATAAATGTATCAGTGGACGTGAGCCTTTTTGGGATAATACCAGATTAGTAATTACGGCTACTAAAAAACTTATCAGGGCAATTAATATAATCGACAGCGTGATGTTGATCTTCATTTCGGAGAACTTTAAATAGGGGAAGCCAGTCGTTAAGGCACCGATTATTTCACCGTTGCTATTGATAATGGGTTCCGAGATTATCTTGTCGTTCAAGTCCTCCAAAACAATTTGGCCATAATAGCGTTTACCGCTATATACGGCTTCAATATGTTCTTTTTCCTGTAGTTTGCCGATATAGCTGTCATGGGATGCGCTTTTTATATTACCGGAGATACGCAATCCATTGCGTACACTGATGGTGGAATTGGTACCGGGTATTAACTGATTGATATTATTAACAATGGTGTTGTCATTGTTAAGTATTTTACCAACCACAACAATCTGTGTATTCTGTTGAGCTTGATTAAATAACGGATACGCCACCACTTGAAACAGAATCGGCGTTTTTTCCGAATTTTGTTCAACGGCAGCTTTAAACGGCAAATATTTTTGACCGAGAGTAGAACTAAATTGATTCAACTCAATAAGATTAGATAATTCTGAGCAGACAATTGGCTTGCGCTGCTCATGAGCGAGAGCGGCAATTTGCATTAATTTCTTGGCAAATGAAGAATGGTCGGTTCCGCTGCCGGCGGTAATCTTACGGTTAGCTATTATTAGCCAAAAATCATAATTGGACGATGATGAGATGATTTGCTGTAATGTTGCAAGATCATTAATGACCGGATTGCGATTCAAAATTGAAAAAGAGTCAATGCTTTCTTGGTAAAAACGGTTATATTCATTACGGGCAATTACGATGTTACGGTCTAATATATTGATGATATTATCGTCTACCACTTGATACATAATGGTTGTAATCAGAAATATCATTAAGATTGAAACTAATACAATGGAAATGATATTATTTTTTAATTCCCAAAAAAAGATCGGTGTTGATTTCGAATTATTTTTTTCCATTATTAATTATCTCCGTTATACCGTTTTGCAGGGCGAACATCGAAGCTTCGGTACGGTTGGCTACGTTTAGCTTACTTAGAATATGAGCAATGTGAGTTTTGACGGTGTTTAAACTAATGAACAGTTTAGAGGCAATATCTTGGTTGGTCAGGCCGTTGACCATATAAGATAAAATATTCAGTTCCTGTTGAGTCAGTCCGTAGGTGTTGCCGGAATAGACCGGACTTATGGCTGTTTGTGGCAGGTGGGTTCCATCATCTAAGTCGATCGGCATGGAAAAAATTGCTTGAATTAGCGGCAGACTTTTGGTTAAAGACTGCGGCTTGACTGTGCGGCCGCCGACCAAATATACCGATTTGGAATAGGTTAGGTTAGTCTGGAACACATAAAGAGACAGGTTATGATGGCAGTGATACTGTAAAAATTCAGTTTTATTTGATTTGTATCTCGCTACACTGGTGGCTAAACATGATTGGCACTGCAGGTCTTTATCCGAATTCTCGTAGCAAAAAAGCGGGAGCTTTGATGGTAAAGTTATTTCGCTGCCGTTTTTGTCAACAAGTACCAAAAATAAATTGAACTGTTCTGATAATAGATCTTGCAAAGCCTGGAGGTTCGACAGGACTTCAAAATAGTTGTTGTTAGTCATTGATATAAGAACCTCCTCAAAATGGTGTAAGTTACTCATAAGTTCATCACTTGCTATTTCGTCGTAATAAGGATGATTACCTGTTATGTTCGCTAAAATCACTCCAAGGAACTAATACTTTGGGGGGATGGATGTCCAAAGAGGGATACTTGCAATGCCTGACAATTTTATAATCACCCATATATCATTATTTCGGTCAATCTTAATTATCGCTGATACATGATAGTCTTAAATAAAGTCAAACAACTAATTGTTTGGACCAACAAGACTCAAGGAGGTATTTCGATGGTTAAAGAAAACGAAAAGGCTAATATTTGTGATTTGCGTTCAGCTTTGGAATTACTAAAAACAGTTCCAGGGCAGCTCCTCGAAACAGATGAGCCGGTAGATCCTTTTGCAGAGATTTCCGGTGTTTATCGCCATGTAGGAGCCGGCGGAACGGTCGCCCGTCCAACTAGAAAAGGTCCGGCTATGATTTTTAATAATGTTAAAGGTCATGAAGGGGCCCGGGTAGCAATTGGCGTGTTGGCAAGCAGGGAAAGAGTTGCTTTGATGCTCAATACTCAACCTGACCGGTTAGGATTCTTATTAAAAGATTCGGTAACCAATCCGATAGCACCGGTTACTATTCCCCAGGAACAAGCAACGTGTCAAGAAGTTGTCCACTATGCTACCGATCCCGGATTTGATATTCGCAAATTGGTTCCGGCACCAACCAATACTGAGGAAGACGCCGGTCCTTATATTACTTTAGGAATGTGCTACGGTACTGATCCCGAGAACGGAGAATCAGATATTACCATTCATCGCCTGTGTCTGCAAAACAAAGACGAAATTTCCATGTATTTTGTGCCCGGCCGTCATCTGGATACGTTCAGACAAAAGTATGAAGCCGACGGTAAGGCCATGCCAATATCAATTAGTATCGGCGTAGACCCGGCAATTGAGATCGCCGCCTGCTTTGAAGCTCCTACCACACCGCTTGGTTATAACGAATTGGGAGTTGCCGGCAGTATTCGCGGTAAAGCAGTTGAACTTGTTGATTGCTTGACGGTAAAAGAAAAGGCGATTGCCAATGCGGAATATGTGATTGAAGGAGAACTGGTGCCGGGAGTGCGGGTTGTCGAGGATCAAAATACCAATACCGGTAAAGCAATGCCTGAGTTCCCCGGTTACACCGGCCCCGCTAATCCCTCATTGCCGATTATAAAAGTAAAAGCGGTTACCCACCGCCGTAATCCAATTATGCAAAGTTGTATCGGGCCAAGCGAAGAACATGTAAATATGGCTGGTATACCTACTGAAGCCAGTATTTTGGCCATGACCGAGAAAGCATTGCCTGGTAAAGTATTAAACGTTTATGCTCATCCGTCCGGCGGCGGCAAGTATATGGCGGTTATTCAGTTCAAAAAGACAATTCCACCTGATGAAGGCCGCCAAAGACAAGCAGCATTGATTGCATTTTCGGCTTTCTCTGAGTTGAAACATATCATCCTGGTAGACGACGATGTTGATATTTTTGACAGTAATGATGTAATGTGGGCTCTTAATACGCGCTATCAAGGTGATGTTGATACTATCTTCATCCCGGGAGTACGCTGCCATCCGCTTGATCCTTCCAACTGCCCGGAATTCAGTCCCAGCATTCGGGATAAGGGCATTGCTTGTAAGACAATCTTTGATTGCACGGTACCATTCAGCCTCAAAAATAAATTTGGCCGCGCCAAATTTATGGATGTAGATCCTTCCCGTTTTGCACCTGAGTTGTTTAAATAGTTAATGCGGCTAAGATAGCAAGTAATTAATTGCTATCTTAGCTCTACAAATTAAAATTAGAAGAGTAAAGGAGAAAATGTCATGTCGATAATGCCGATTGGAGTAATTGTTAATGCATCAGCCGTATTAATTGGCGGTTTGATCGGAGCATTTCTTGGCAATGCAATTCCGGAAAGAATCAGAACAAATTTACCTTTAATCTTTGGTGTAGCATCGATGTCAATGGGTGTAGCAACTATTGTAAAAATGAAACTGTTACCGGCAGTAGTTTTGGCAGTTATTTTAGGTACTGCATTTGGTGAACTTATTAAATTTGAAAAAGGTATTGAATGGGGTGCCGGTAAAGTTCGCGCGTTAATGGAAAAAACATTTTCCGGTGGTAATGCTGCTAATGATCCGGAAAGTCAAAAAGCGTTCATGGATAAATTTATTGCCATTGTAGTCTTGTTTTGTGCAAGTGGAACCGGCGTATTTGGTGCTCTACAATCAGGTATGACCGGTGACCATACTATTTTGTTGACTAAGTCTATTCTTGATCTATTTACGGCAGCGATTTTTGCTACTTCTTTAGGCTATATGGTTTCCGTAATTTTCATCCCGCAATTTGCCGTGCTAATAAGTCTGTTTTTAGGCGCTACAGTCATATTGCCGCTTACCACACCGGCAATGCTGGCCGATTTCACGGCAGCCGGTGGAGTGCTTATGCTGGCAACCGGTTTTCGGATTTGTGGAATTAAATCTTTCCCAATTGCCAATATGCTGCCGGCAATGGTGTTTGTAATGCCAATATCATATTTGTGGCTGAAATATGTAGTTATGTAAGCTGAATGAAAAAGGTGAAAAGCAATGATTAATAATAACAGATTCAGTATAGCCGGTGAAAAGAAAAGATTGGTTGTCGGTATGAGCGGGGCCAGCGGCGCAGCATTAGGTATAGGCCTATTAGAGGTACTCAGAGAATACCCGGACTGGGAGACTCATCTTATAATGACTAAAGGTGCTGAAAAAACTATTCTGCAAGAAACTCAACATACTCCACCAGAGGTTATGGCGTTGGCCGATGTAGTGTACGATCTTAATAATATCGGCGCCAGCGTGGCCAGCGGTACCTTTAAAGTGGAAGGAATGGTAGTTGTGCCCTGCAGCATGAAAACAGTTGCAGGAATTGCTACCGGCTATTCAGACAACTTATTGTTGCGGGCAGCCGATGTAACAATTAAAGAGAGAAGAAAGCTCATTTTAGTTGCCAGAGAGTCACCGTTCAGCCCGATACATCTGCGGAATATGCTGAGTCTGTCCGATATGGGTGTCAGTATTTTGCCGCCGATGCTGACTTATTATAATCATCCTGCCAGTGTTGAAGATATGACTAATCATATGATTGGCAAAATGCTTAATTATTTTGGCGTGGAATACCGCAATTTTAAAAGATGGGGCGAAACAAAGTGCATGTAAAAAATCCGACAAAGTAGAGGTGATATGATGAATCAGAGTTTTCACCAAGCGGCGGGCAGAATTGCTATAAACTTGGAGGCTGTAAAAATGGGTGAAGATTTGTGCGTAGTTATTACCGGCGGCGACAGACCTCATATAGGCGCAGTTGGAATGAGCATTCCCCGACCAAGTTTGGCCGACCCTGAAAGAGTCAGCGCAACTACTTCGGTATTTACCTTACCTGGACATAAAGAAGATGAAGTAGCGCGATATGTATCGCACCGACTTGCTGCAACATTAAATACAAATGTTGTGGTGGTATGTGGAATCCATGTAGACAATATTCAGAAAGAAGAGTTAATTTCAGTACAAACTATGCTGGACGAATTACTTGCTAAACTGTCGGAAATTGAATTAGGGTAACAGCCGACTAAGCATAGCGAATAAAGTCCGACCATCAGCAAAATTAAAAAATCCGCAAGTAGCTAACTTGCGGATTTTTTTGACGATAATTTTAACATTAATTTTAACATTAATTTTGACAATAATTTCGACAACGGAGGATGGTTCTATATTGTCATATTTTGAACCAGTTTACCGCTCGTTCCAATTCAGCAGACATGTCGGTCATGGTTTGAGCGTTAGCAGCAATTTCTTGGATTGCAGAATTGATTTGCTGAGTATTGGCAGCTGCTGTTTCCGTAGCTGCTGCCGACTGCTGGGTAATTGCCGCGATATTTTGAATGGCATCTTGCAGGGCAACAGCGGCTTGTGCTTGCTGTGCCGCTAGGTCGGCAACAGAATCAATTTTTGGCATAATTTGATCAATTTGCAGTGTTATATCGGAGAAGTTATTACTGGCAACGCTGATAATATTAACTCCTTCGGCCATGGCATTGTTGGTGATCTGATATGAATTAACAACATTAGTAATATTGCCAAGCATGACGTTTATAATATTATTAATTTGCCGGGCAGCCTGGCGGCATTCTTCAGCTAATTTGCGTACTTCATCGGCAACTACGGCAAATCCCCGGCCGTGTTCGCCGGCTCGGGCAGCTTCAATCGCAGCATTTAGGGCCAGCAGGTTGGTTTGGCCGGCAATGTTGGCTATTAGTCCGACAATGTTATGAATTTGTTTGGACTGTTCATCCAACTGCTGAGCAAATACGGTGTTTCGTTTGGTGGTTTCTTTTATTTCGCTAATGGTGGCAACAGCCTGGCTGATAGACTGCCGGCCGAGACGTGCCGAATCATTTATATGGTGGGTGTTTGTCAATAGTTCGTTGATGTTATTCTGTGTTGTTTGTGATAAACTGCTTACCTTCTGAGTCTGTTCCGCGGAGTGCTGGATCATCTGGCCGGTTTCATGAGCACCTTTGGCCAATTCATTAGCGGTTTGAGCAATCTGCTCAATTGATTGGCAGGATTGCTGGGAGGCGGCTGCAATTTCCTGACTTGCTGAACTGATACTATTGGAGTGCGTATGTACAGTTACTGCAATTTCCTGCAGATGGCGAATTGTGCTGTTGATTGATCTGGCGATACGACCAAGTTCATCTGAAGACCGATGGGAGATGGTAACTGATAAATCTCCCTGCCCAAGCAACTGAATAGCACTGCTCATGCCAATGAGGGGTTTGAGCATACCGCTGAATACTTTGTAAACCAAGATAGCGCTGATTACCAGAATAATAACCAGGGCAATCATTCCAAACAGCATACTGGAATAAAAGCCGGACATTAGTTCCCGTACCGGAACGGATACTGCGACGTTCCAGCCTGTCGACAGAATTTTAGTGATACTGCCGAGACCTTTTTCGCCGCTTAGATCTGCTACAAATGAAGTCGGGCCGGCAGTTGATGCCATTTGTAAAGCATCAGTAGGTAAATGTTTGGCTTGTAAAACGTTTTCGAAATTTTTATGGGCGATGTACCGACCATCTGGTAATGATACTGAAGAAATACCACTATGACCAATTTTAGTTCTGGCGGCAATACTTTGGATATATTCCAGATTGATTACTTGAACCAGCATGCCATTTACATCGCCGTTGGCTTTAAGAAAAGGACTGCAGATTACGATAACCGGCCAGCCGGTTTTTTTGCTTTTAATTACGCTGCTGACCTGTATTTCCTTATTGGCTAATGTTTTTTTAAAGTAATCAGTGTCGGAGAAATCTAGTTTTATTGCATCCAATGAAAAGGGATAGCCGATAGTTTGGATACCCTGATTGTTTACAACAGCCAAAGATTCAAATTGTCCGTGTGCACTGTTGTAGTAAGATTCCAGGGCTTGCAAAATTTCCATTTCCGTACCCTTTTGGAATAAATCCAATGAGGACATGGCTAGACCCTGATTTTTTATACTGGAAAACCATGTATCAATTTCACTGGCAATTTGAGAGGCTTGATTGTTAAGGACTGTTTGGTTTTGATGAAGTTGATCCAAGTACAGCGCGTATAATTGGATACCGCTGACTATCAAGGTAGTAGTAACTAGAATACCAATTACTGCCGAGATGAATTTTGCTTTAATTCCTGTTTTTATTAGTTGTATAAACAGCACCCAGCGGCGAATTTTAAAACCTGAGTTTAGAGTGAGCTTTGTTTTGATTTTTTGCCATTTGTTTAATACATTTGCCAAGATATTCTTGGTATTCATTTATCAATAACCCCCGTTAGTTTGGTAGTTATTACTATTCTGAATACAATTTCCGCATCCTGTTGAAGTATACATTATTTAACAATATGTTAACCAAACCTTAACATTAAAAAAATAACAAAAAAGAACTGCCCCCGTTTGTGATAAATTGAAGCTTAACATTTTTTTGCTGTTGAGGTCACTTTGACTTGGTGGTATATGATATAATAATAAGAAGTCAGCTCTTTGTTCCATTTTTATTTTAATACTTTAAAGGGATGGTGGGGTTTTTGCGCAAAAGCAATATCTTTGCGCCAAAGGCAAACATTTCTGCCGGTTTGTATTTGGGGTTAAGTCTATTTTCGTTTCTGGTTTTGTTAGCTGTATGGTCATTTTTAACTTATGGGAAGTATGTTTCACCATTATTTCTCCCGGCACCTGATGCGATTATTACCAGTGCGGTGACATTGTTTACAGAGTTTGATTTAGTAACTGATATACTGGTCAGTGTTGGTCGGGTGACTGCCGGTTTTGTATTGGCGGCAATTATCGGTGTGCCGTTAGGCATTTTGATGGGCAGCTTGAAAATGTTTGAAGCATTAGTGGAACCATTGTTGGGTTTTTTACGATATATGCCGGCGTCGGCGTTTATCCCATTGTTTATTTTATGGCTGGGAATCGGCGAAACTGAGAAAGTGGCAGTAATATTTTTCGGTACGTTTTTCCAATTGACCCTTATGGTGATGGACGTGACAAAAAACGTGTCTAAAGACTTGATTGATACGGCTTATACGCTGGGCGTATCGCAGAAAAGTGTATTTCGCCGGGTTATAATGCCGGCCAGTTTGCCGGGAATATTGGATACGCTTCGAATTACTTTTGGTTGGGCTTGGACTTATTTAGTAGTGGCCGAAATCGTTGCGGCCAGCTCCGGTTTGGGCTATATGATCATGCAATCGCAACGGTTTTTAAGAACTGATCATATTATTGTCGGCATTATGATTATCGGGATCATCGGAATTTGTATCGATATTATATTTAAGTGGATATATGCGCGGCTATTTCCCTGGATTGGTAAGGGAGGAGTGAATGGATGATGAAAAAGCTTATTATTGATAATGTATCCAAATGTTTTCAAACTAAGGACCGTGAGGTGACAGCCTTATCTAATACGGCATTTTCCGTACATGATAATGAGTTTATTACCATTCTTGGTCCGTCCGGTTGCGGAAAGTCTACCATTTTAAAAATTATCGCCGGGTTAGAAGCGCCGTCCAGTGGACGCGTATTGTTGGATGGGAAAGAAATCTGCCGGCCAGGCAAGGACAGAGGAATGGTATTTCAGTCTTATACCTTGTTTCCCTGGCTGAATGTTAAGCAGAACATTGAATTTGGTTTGGATGTTGCCGGTAAAACCAAACAGGAAAAGGGCGATATAGCCGATTATTATTTAGCGAAAATTGGATTAAAAGGGTTTGAGAAGGCTTTTCCGGCTAACCTTTCCGGCGGAATGAAGCAGCGGGTGGCAATTGCCCGAGCACTGGCCAACGACCCGGAAGTATTGCTGATGGATGAACCGTTTGGCGCTTTAGATGCGCAAACTCGCACGGTTATGCAGGAACTGCTGCTAAATGTGTGGGAAGAGTCCCAAAAAACCATCTTGTTTGTGACGCACGATGTTGATGAAGCGGTATTTATGGGAGATACGATTTATGTTATGACGGCCCGTCCAGGCATGATTAAAGCCAAAATTGACGTCAATTTGCCCCGTCCGCGCAAATATGATGTGAAATTGACTGATACGTTTTTAAATCTTCGCAAAGAATTGTTACAACTGATTCGCGAAGAAAGCTGGAAGGCTGCTAATGAAATTGCCTGATCGCAAATATCAAATTATTCCTACTGACTGGGGCTATTGTGCCGCGCAATGGACGGAGCGCGGTTTATACCATCTTTCGCTGCCCGTAGCCCAACAGGCTGATTTGCTAGCAGCTTTTGACGGTCTTGGGGTCAAGGACGATAGCGAAAGCGAGCAGTTAGCAAAAGAGCTCAAAGCATATTTCAAAGGATTCGCAGTTTCATTTGGAGTTGACATTGATTGGCAAGGTTATTCTCCATTTCAGCGCCAAGCACTGCAATTGACAACTGAAATTCCTTACGGTTTGACCCTATCCTATACCGAAGTTGCGGAACGTATCGGCAGTCCCCGGGCTGCGCGGGCAATTGGCGGTGCTATGCATATTAATCGGGTACCGATTATTGTTCCGTGTCATCGGGTTGTGGGTAAGAGCGGTTCACTGGTAGGTTACGCTGGCGGGGTGGACTTTAAGCAAGCATTGCTGCTGCTGGAAACAGGAACATTATTAGCTGAGGGTATTGTCAATGGCTCGTCAGACAGAATATAATTGTAATTAGCAACTCCTTCAGGAGGTTAGATATGAGTGGTTTTTTGCTAAGGATTATTATTAATGGTGTAGTATTGGTTGCAGTCGTCGCTAAAATCCCCGGCGTTTTTGTCGATACACTCGGTGGTACCTTGTTAGGAGCCGCTATAATTGGTTTGGCCAATGCTGTCATCAGGCCGTTGTTGTCATATATTTCGCTGCCGCTAGATTCCCTGACGCTGGCCGGAGTAACGGTTGTTACAAATTTGTTCGCACCGCTGATGGTGGTGAAAGCATTACCCGGCTACCAGATAAGCGGAATGCTGGCCAGTATTTTTGGAATATCGTTATTAACGGTATGCAGTTTTACTTTGTCGAAAGTAATTCAGGACCGCTAGTTTGGAGGAGGCCATAGGTTGACTATTAAACTGGTTGCTATTGATTTAGATGATACATTACTCAACAAATCACTTACTGTTTCACCACGGGCAGCACAGGCTATCCGGCAGGCTGTTGAGCAAGGGACAGTTGTTACGGTGGCAACCGGCCGCATGTATCAATCAGCGTTGCCTTATGCTCGTCAGCTTGAATTGGATGTGCCGTTAATCACCTATAACGGAGCTTTGATCAAAGCGGTGTTTTCGGGCAAGACCTTTTTCCATCAGCCGATATTGCCGAACATTGCGGCGGATATTTTGGCGCTGTGCCGTGAAAATGGCTGGCATATTCATAGTTACATCAATGATAATTTGTATGTAGCCGAGATGAACGAGAAAACGCAGATATATGTAAAGATTGCCGGTGTTACGCCAATAGTTATGGGAGACAAGCTCTACGATTTAAAAGAAGCGCCTACGAAGATGCTGATTGTCGACGACCCGGAACGGATGGGCCAGATTGCAGATATCTTTCATCGCCGGTTTGCCAATCAGGTTTACATAACCAGCTCCAAACCCAAATTTTTGGAATTTACCCATCCCCAAGTCAATAAAGGGTGGGCGGTGTCGTTTCTCGGCGAAATGCTGGGAATAGACCGTGATGAAATTATGGCTGTCGGAGATTCCGGCAATGATGTTCCCATGCTGGAGTACGCCGGGCTGGGGGTAGCTATGGGTAATGCCAAGCCGGCTGTAAAAGCGGCAGCTGATGTTGTTACGCTAAGCAGTGATGATGACGGGGTGGCTGAAGCTATTGAAAAATATGTTTTGCGTTGAGATAAAGCGCTGCAGTTGATTAAACAGCTGCAGCGCTTTACTAATTAAGCTCTTCGCAATCTCCTCAATAGTATAAGTTTTTTTATTGTTGGGTTTACAGGCAACGACAAATAGGGTATAGTAAAAGAAATAAGTTAACCAATTACATAGTAGTGGTTAACCATCTTTTTGCTTGGATGGTTAACCTATAAAAATTAACGGTTAACCATCCAAGAACTGAGGAGATGAAAGATGACATGAATGGGTCCGATTTAATTATTCAATGGGGGAATAAGATTTTAGCCGGCAGCATGCTGAATCGGCAGGAAGCGCTGCAACTGGCCAAGGTATCGTTGAACAATTTGCCGCTTCTACTGGCTATGGCTGACTTGATCCGGCAAAAGTATGTTGGTAACCAAGTTGATTTATGTGCTATTGTTAACGCCCGCTCAGGGAAATGTCCGGAAAATTGTAAATTCTGTGCTCAAGCTGCAGTTCATAAGACCAATATCGATATTTACGGGTTGAAAAGTATTGATGATTTAGTTGCAGCGGCAGTGGCAGCAAAAGAGGCGGGAGCACGCCGATTTTCAATTGTAACCAGTGGACGGGGAATGCAGCAAGACCAGGATTTTGAAAATATTCTGCTGGCATTGCAGCGGATAAAGGTTGAAACCGGTTTATCGACTTGCGCCTCACTGGGAATTTTATCAGAACAGAATGCACGGGCATTAAAAGATGCTGGCGTAACCCGCTATCACCATAATGTCGAAACTAGCCGCAGCTATTATTCACAGATTTGTACCAGCCATACATATGACGACAAAATGAGTACTATTGCTGTAGCCCAGCAAGCAGGATTAGAAGTTTGCGCCGGCGGCATAATCGGTCTGGGTGAAAAAATGGAGCAACGGTTAGAAATGGCGTTTGAACTACAAGAACTAAAGATTAAATCTGTACCGCTCAACATCTTAAATCCAATACCAGGAACGGGATTGGCTAATAATTTACCGCTTGACCCACGGGAAATATTGCAGACTTTTGCGTTATTCCGCTTTATTCTGCCTGACAGCAGTATCCGTACTGCCGGTGGACGCGAATTAAACCTGCGGGATCTGCAGTCTATGGCCTTAGCCGGCGGCATAAACGGTATGCTGATCGGTGGGTATTTAACAACCGGCGGCCGTAATGCCAAGATGGATATTCAAATGATTGCCGACTTAGGTCGCAGTGTCGCAAAATAGGGGGGCTGGTGGTGAAAAGAACACGGTGGTTGACGGAGACAGCACTGTTGGCAGCATTTATTACTATTAGTGGAGCCATTAAGATTCCCGGTATTGTGCCGGGTACTGAATTTCAACTGTCAGCACCTTTAGCGGTTGCTGTATGTGCGGTGTTTGGTTTTACTCAATATATGACTGCCGGAATTTTATCCAGTGTTGCCGGGTCGGTGCTGGGTACTCAAAATGTCATGCAGGTTGGTATTGCTCTGATTTTCCGCTTGGCAGTCGGCGGATTGTTAATGCTGTTTCGCAATTGTTGGCCGGGCGTTTTGGCGGCCGGTCCGGCAGCATCGGCTGCCGCCAGGATAGTGTTGGCTGCGATATTGGGTTTGCCGGCACTGCCGCTAATTATGGCCGCATTGCCGGGAATGGTATATACTGCGGTTACAGTATGGCCGTTGACATTGCTGCTGCGCAAAGTTAAGTCTCAAGCAGAAAGGGTGTCGGTACATGCTATACAGCGTTAAGATGCGTGCTGCCCGGCATGCTGCACATGAGCATGGCGGTAAACATATTTCCGGAGCAGAACGTATCGTAAATATGGATAATGTAACAACTGTAGTAAATTCAATGATCGAACGTGCCTTTAAACATAGCCGGGGCCAGGCCGACTTTATTCAAATTAAACTGGAAACAGTGGCCGACGATATCGAGTATGTTCCCTTATTAGCTGTACGAAATGTTAACTGTGATGATGTTTTTGCCGGGCGGGAAATAGCTTATGCGGAACTTGTCGCGGCCGGAGTCAGTCCGGTGGCAGCGCAGCGAGGATTTGCCGAACTATCTGGATTGACAGGCAGTATGCGGGGAGCAATGCTACTGTGTTGTCTAACAGGGTTACGCTTAGATGACCAGGGGCAGCGGGGGATACGGGTTGCCAATATGGACATCGCTGATGAACAGGTGTACGATACTTGGTTGACAGCGCAGCAAATAAATAATACCCATGTCCGTGAGGCCTTGGTGTTAGCCAGTAAAGTTGCTTGGTCTGAATATATTATAGCCGAATTGTGCTGGTCAGACGATCCGGAGTATACTACCGGCTATGTTAGTTCGAAACACGGGTATGTTCGTATTTCTAATTTAAAGGAAGCTGGAAATGAAATTGGCGGGAGAATTTTTTTCCTGACGCCGGATTGTGATGTAACTGCTGTCAGCAATTATTTGCAAGATCACCCGGTCTTGGTGGCGGCTGGAAAGAAGGAGATATAATGAAAAACTTCGCGGCAGAGATCAAAGCGTTGCACGATAGGCAGATCTACCGGCAAATCAATACCTACCAAATGATTGATGCTTGTCATGCTTGTGACGAAAATAAAGTTTATTTAATGTTGGCTTCAAATAACTATTTGGGGCTGACCCATCATAGCAAAGTAAAAACCGCAGCAATTAATGCCGTGACAGCATATGGCACAGGCAGCGGCGGATCACGGCTGACAACCGGCGCTAATAAGTTACAAAAAGAGTTGGAAACAAAACTGGCAAAGTTTAAAGGAACAGAAGCATCGCTATTATTTAATACCGGTTATATGGCTAATGTCGGAATTATCAGTGCCGTGATGGGACTCAACGATGTAATATTCAGTGATGAGCTTAACCACGCCAGCATTGTTGACGGCTGCCGCTTAAGTAAGAGCAGAGTAATTATCTACAGGCACAATGACATGTCGCATTTAGCCGAATTGCTGGCTGCGGTACCCTGCCGCGGTCAGCGCTTAATCGTTACGGATGGCGTATTCAGTATGGATGGTGATATTGCGCCGCTGCCGGATATTGTTCAGTTAGCAGAGCAATATGAAGCGATGACGATGATCGACGATGCTCATGCTGTCGGTGTGCTCGGACCAAATGGTCAGGGAACGGCTGCATATTACGGCTTGGAACCGAAAGTTACTATCCAGATGGGAACCTTGAGCAAGGCTCTGGCTTGCGAGGGGGGCTATGCCGCCGGCAGCAGACAGGTTATCGACTATTTAATCAATAAAGCCCGTTCCTTTATTTTTTCAACGGCGTTAGCGCCGGCAACTGCCGGTGCTGGGCTGGCTGCATTGGAAGAACTGCAGAATCATCCTAATTTAGTAATGCAGCTAAATGAAAATGCCAAATATTTGCGCAATCAACTTATAGCAGCCGGTTTACCGGTAATTAACAGCCAAACACCAATTATCCCGGTACTGACCGGGGATGAACAAACCGCGTTGAAGATGATGCACAAGCTAAAGGGAGACGGAATTATAATATCAGCTATTCGTCCGCCCACAGTACCGGTTGGTACCAGCCGGCTGAGAATTACCGTATCGGCTGCGCATGATGTACAAGAATTGGCTTGGGCGGCGCGGATGATTAAGCAAGCAGCTCGGAGTTTGGGATTAGGGGAGGAATAAGTATGACAGGTTTATTTATTACCGCAACTGATACGGAAGTTGGTAAGACGGTTATTACCGGGGCGATTGCAGCGGCATGTCAAGCCAGGAAAGTCAATACCGGCGTGATGAAACCGGTAGCTTCCGGCGGGGTACGGAATTGTCAGGGAAGTTTGATTTCGGAGGATGCAGAGTTTTTAATGGCGGCAGCCAAAATTGACTGTAACCGGCGGCACCTTGTTAATCCAATATGCTTTGAAGCTGCGTTAACCCCGGCAGTTGCTGCTCAAATTGAAGGAAAAACAGTTGATTTGCAACTGATTTATAATACATATCACCAATTATGTAATCAACATGACGTGGTACTGGTAGAAGGGGTTGGTGGAATCACGGCGCCGATTTGGCAAGAATTTTTAGTGGCAGACTTAATGCTAAAGCTGCAGTTGCCGGGGATCATTGTGGCCAGACCGGACTTGGGAACCATCAATCATACGGTCTTGACCGCAGCGTATGCCAGGCAGCGGGGTATTAATGTTGCCGGTATCATCATTAATGGCTGTAAAGAGCCGACCGGAATCCTCGAACATTCCAATCTTCAATATATTAAGCAATTGACTGGTTTGCCGATACTTGGAAAATTACCCCGAGTTTCGTCAATTGATGTGACAGCAGGCAAGCAAGCGGCGTTAGCTGAATTGGCGGAACAGTATTTAGATATGAACGGTATTATTGCAATTATGAGGAGGACTGAACAATGAATGAAATAGAACGTAAGGATAAGCAGTATGTCTGGCATCCGTTTGCTCAAATGAAAGAGTGGGTTGCCAATCCGCAAATGGTAATTGAAGCCGGCGAAGGTGTGAAATTAATTGATACCGAGGGTAATAGTTATTATGACGGTGTTTCCTCACTATGGGTAAACATGCATGGTCATCGCAAACAGGAAATCGATCAGGCGATCATTGACCAATTGGGCAAAATAGCTCATACTACCATGCTGGGTTTGGCTAGCGTTCCCGCCAGTGAGTTTGCCGAACAGCTTATTCAAATTGCACCGGCCGGTTTAAAGAAGGTTTTCTATTCGGATGATGGTTCAACGGCTGTGGAAGTTGCTATAAAGATGGCCTATCAATATTGGCAGCATATAGGCCAACCCAACAAACAAAAATTTATTACATTAGCTCAGGCCTACCATGGTGATACACTGGGTACGGTAAGTGTCGGCGGGATTGACGTATTTCACCGGATATTTAAACCACTGTTGTTTGAGACCATTCAGGTACCTTCGCCGTCTTGTTATCATTGCGGTGCTTGTTCAGAAAACTGCGGGATGGCCTGCTTGGCAGCCTTGGAAAAAGTATTGGCTGAACAACATGATGAAATCGCGGCGATGGTTATTGAGCCATTAGTTCAGGCCGCAGCCGGAATGCTAATGCAGCCGCAGGGATATATTCGCGGGGTACGGGATTTAACGAAGAAATACAATGTCTTGCTTATTGTTGATGAAGTTGCTACCGGATTCGGACGAACGGGAAAGATGTTTGCCTGTGAGCATGAGCAGGTTGAACCTGATTTAATGACAGTATCCAAAGGTATTACCGCCGGGTACTTGCCGCTGGCGGCAACGTTTACTACCCAGGCGATCTATGATGCTTTTTTAGGCGAGTATAGTGATTATAAGACTTTTTATCACGGTCATTCTTATACCGGTAATCCGTTGGCTTGTGCGGCCGGGCTTGCAAATTTGGAGGTGTTTCGCAAGGAGCAAGTTATTGAGGGTTTAACAAGCAAGGTGGAAATAATTCGACAAGGATTGGAAAAGTTCAAACAGGTTCCGCATGTTGGCGATGTGCGCCAGTGCGGGATGATAGCCGCTGTTGAGCTAATGCAGGATGTTGCCGGCAAAATTCCCTTTAAGCCGGAACAGCGGACAGCCGCCAAAGTTTGTCTAACTGCCCGCAAATATGGCATTATTATCAGAAACATCGGTGATGTTATTGTGTTCATGCCGCCACTGGCCAGCACGACTGCGGAAATTAACGATATGATAGACCGGATATATCGGGCCTTACAGGAAGTTGTCGGTTAAGCAGGTCAACTATTTAATTGTGTATAATTTTAATAAGAAATAAATAACCGCCATTTGTCCGGCGCAAGTTGCCGACAGTGGCGGTCATTTATTAACAGTTAGGGTTTGCACCGTTTGCAGGGAACATAGCCGGCATCGACAGCTTCTTGCCTGGTATTAAAGTAGACTACTTCGTGAGGTTTTTTGGTCAAATACAGTTTAGCCCATTTGCATTCGCGATAATGGAATTTTTTAGTGCGGGTATTACCGATATACGGTGCGGTGGAGTTATCAGCACCATTAGTTGAAGCTTGGTATAACGATGGTTGGCTTGCAGTTGGATCATCCACGGTGGTCAAGACGGGAACTGCGAATACGGTTGATACAGAAAGGATCATCAGAACTAATAAAGTAATACAAAATACGGTCTTTTTTGCTTTCATAGCAAAGCCTCCTTCATATAGATAGTGAAATATCTCTGTTCTCTATTTGGGTAATATGGCAATCTAATCCTGTTTTTTCTCATATTTATTGAATATAGTATTTTTAGCTGATAAAAAAGAGAAAAAACAGGACAGAAATGAAGAGGTCTTGAACCGATAGATAGATAGTAAAAAAAGGATAAAGGGTGAGGATATGGTAAAGAAACGGATTCATTACTCTATTTTATACGGACTAATAGCAGTTTTGCTGGTTAGTTTATTGACGGGGTGTTTTGGTGATAAGCAGGCTCAACAGTCTGTGCCGGCAGCAGACAAACGGGATTGTGTTGCTGCCAATGGTGTAGTAACATCAGCTCATCCGATAGCTTCGCAGGCGGGATTGGAAGTATTAAAACAAGGCGGTAATGCAATCGATGCTGCAATTGCAACTGCGCTGACCTTGGGAGTCGTGGAGCCGTATGCCAGCGGCCTTGGCGGCGGCGGTATGGCTATTGTTTATATTGCAAAGGAGAATAAGAGTTATATTGTTGACTTTCAAGATGTCGGTCCGCTAAAATGCCGCCCCGATACTTATAAGCGAATCAACGGAAAAATTCCGGAGTTCAAAAAAATAGGCTATAAGTCGGTAGCGGTCCCCGGAGAATTGCGCGGCTTAGAATTATTGCACCAGAAATTTGGTTCAAAGCAGTGGTCGAGTCTATTTACTGCAGCAATTAAGACTGCGGAACAGGGATTTGAGGTTACCAAAACATTGAATGGAATTATAACCGAAGATATGATGCGTATCGAAAAATATCCAACTGGCTCGCAAAAATGGTTCCAAAAGCAATTTTATAAAGACGGGCTGCCGCTGCAGCCTAAAGAAAAATATTATAATAAGGAACTGGCGGCGACGTTAAAGAAAATTGCGTCCGGCGGTGCCGACGTTTTCTACAAAGGTGAAATTGCCGAAGCTATTGCTAAAGAATTTGCCAAACCGGAAGCCGAGGGCTGGATTACCAAACAAGATTTGGCAAACTACAAGGCGGTATTACGCGAACCGCTAAGAGGAATTTATCGTGATTACGAGATTTTTAGCTTTCCACCGGCTGGTTCAGGAATGGTTGTACTTGAAATGCTGAATATTATGGAAGGTTTCGATTTGGCCAAAATGGGTCGCGGCGCTGATTTTCAGCATGTTTTTATAGAAACACAAAAATTGGCTTTTGCTGACCGCAGTGAACATGGCGGCGATACGGACTTCGTCAAAGTGCCGATCGACCGATTGTTGGATAAAAAATATGCTGAGCAGCAAAGAAAACGAATCGACTTGAAAAAAGCTTTTGCCGGAAGGCGCGAAGCAGGTTTTGAAGCTGAGTCTGGCAGTACCACATCCTTTGCGGTCATCGACAAAGAGGGTAATATGGTTAGTATTACTAAGACATTAGGTCACTTTATGGGTTCCGGCGTGGCTGTGCCGGGAACTGGGTTTATCCTGAATGATCATATGGATACCTTTTATGCTAATCCAAAATCGCGTAATGCCCCGGCACCGGGTAAACGGGTGTTCAGCAGTATCTCATCATCACTGGTTACTAAAGACGGCAAACCGGTCATGGCGGTTGGATCGCCCGGCGCTTCTAGGATAATTTCGACTGTCGCCGAAATTATTATCAATGTTATTGATTTTAAAATGGATTTACAGCAAGCTATCAATGCTGATCGGGTGCATAATCGTAATGAAAAAGTTACTTCCATTGAGGGCAGCGTTACTCCGGAGATTATTAAGAAGTTGGAAGAACGCGGTCATAAGATCAATAAGTTAAAAAAGCTGGATTTATATTTTGGCGGGGCTCAAGGAGTTATGTTGCGTTCTGATGGAAAGATACAGGGAGCGGCTGATCCACGGAGGGATGGAATTGCCGTCGGTTACTAATCCATTACGCCGCTATTGGAGTTTTTACTGCGATTTTATCATAATAATCTTAGTTGGATACAATGGGTCATTTTTCTTAGCGTTTATACGCTTGCTCATATATTTTGCAGGTAAAACGGGAGCTTTTGCTCCCGTTTTTCTCTTTCTAATTTATTGAATTTTCTTTGCCGGAAAGTAATATAAAGATTGAATTCATAAATAACATTAATGCAGAAAACAAGCAAGGAGAGGTTAAAATGCAGGGTAAAAAGGCGAAAGTGGTATTGGGAGTGATTGGCGCGGATTGTCATGCAGTCGGAAATAAAATTTTGAATTATGCATTTACCGCGGCCGGATTTGAAGTTGTAAATTTGGGTGTGCTTGTTTCACAGCAAGAATTTATTAACGCCGCTATTGAGACTGATGCCCAAGCAATTTTGGTAGCATCGCTGTATGGACATGGAGAAATGGATTGCCGGGGGTTACGTGAACGCTGTATTGAAGCAGGGATTGACAATACATTGCTTTATGTGGGGGGAAATCTCGTCGTCGGTAAAACTGAGTTTAAGCAGATCGAGGATAAGTTTTATCAAATGGGTTATAACCGGGTATACGGACCAGGCACTCTGCCGGACCAGGTAATTGCTGACTTAAAACAGGACCTTGCACAAAGGGGTTTTGGATGTGCGTAATATTTTGCTGATTGACTTTGGCAGCACTTACACTAAAATAACAGCGGTAGATGCCGAGCGGGCAGAAATAATTGCAACTGCTAGTGGTGTTACGACTGTGGAAACCGATATTACCAAAGGATTAAAACAGGCTTTGACTGATTTGGAACGGACTACCGGCAAAATTAGATTTGACAATGTGTTGGGGTGCTCCAGTGCTGCGGGCGGGCTGAAAATGGTTGCAATAGGCTTGGTACCGGAATTAACGGCTGAGGCTGCCAAACGGGCGGCGTTAGGTGCCGGAGCTAAGGTCCTGGGTGTATATTGCAATGAGTTGAGCGAATATGAATTGGACGAAATTAACAAAGTCGGCCCGGATATTGTGTTGCTTGCCGGGGGAACTGACGGCGGCAATAAACAAGCTATAATCCACAATGCCGAAAAGTTGACCGGTTTAACGCGCGATATACCGGTGATTGTAGCCGGAAACAAATCAGTTGCGCCGCAGGTAGTAAAAATACTAACGGCGAAGTTGTCGGAGGTTGTTTATACCGAAAATGTTATGCCCGCTCTTAACCGGCTGGATATTGAGCCGGCTCGTGAGACGATCCGCCAAATATTTTTGCATAAAATTGTACAGGCCAAAGGACTAGATAAGGCCAACTGCTTTGTTGATCAATTGGTAATGCCGACGCCGGCAGCGGTTCTTAAAGCTGCGGAGTTGCTGAGCCGGGGTACGGATCGTCAGCCTGGCCTGGGAGATTTGATGGTGGTTGATATTGGCGGTGCGACAACTGATATATATTCAATGGCGGAAGGAGAACCGCAGGGACTTGATATATTGTGGCGGGGTTTGCCTGAACCGTTTGCCAAACGAACTGTTGAAGGTGATCTCGGTATGCGTTACAGTGCTGCTTCCTTGCTTAACGTCGCCGGAGCTAGCCGGCTTGCTGAAGCTGCACAGGTTTCCGAGGAACAGGTAGCAGCTTATGCGGCTAAGGTGGAAGCTGATGTAAAATACTTGCCTGCCGATGAATTAGAACTGCGCATTGAAATTGCGATGGGCCGCGCTTGTGTCAAGTTAGCAGCAGACCGGCATGTTGGAACTTTGGAAAAATATTTTACTACGACTGGAACGGCCTGGGCACAGAACGGTAAAGATCTTACGCCGGTCAAAACGGTAATTGGAACCGGCGGTGTGATTATAAATATTGCGCAGCCGCAACAAATCATGGCCAGTATTATTTATGATATTAATATGCCGCATGTCTTGCGGCCTCAAAAACCGCAATTCTTGATTGACCGGCGCTATATCCTGGCGGCCATGGGCTTGTTAAGTGAATTGGACGCCGATACTGCACTGCGGATAATGAAAAAGTATATTTTGCGGGGGGAAGAATAGTGAATCTAAAAAATAAGAAATGGACTAGTGATGATTTTCTAAAAGTACGGGGGGAAGTGTTGACACAGTGGCCGACCGGCGCTGAGATCGACCTTAATGAAGCTGCTAAATACCAGGAAAATATTCCGGCTTATCGTCATTTTGCTAAGCGGTTGGAACAAGCTAAACAGCAGGGACAAACACTTACTCAACCTAGAGCTGGAGTGGCGTTAATTAATGAACATATCAAGTTGTTAAATTTCCTGCTTAAAGAAGGAGAAGCTGATTTATTACCGACGACAATCGACAGTTATACCCGCCAGAACCAATACCAAGAAGCACAGAAAGGAATTGAGGAAAGTTTACAGACCGGCCGTTCACTTCTAAATGGCTTTCCCGCAATTAATCACGGACTGCATGGAGTAAGACAGGTTGTCGAAAGTATCGATGCACCGCTGCAAGTTCGGCACGGTACGCCTGATGCCCGGTTGTTGGCTGAAATTACAATTGCCGGTGGATTTACAGCTTTTGAAGGAGGCGGTATCTCTTATAATATTCCTTATGCTAAAAACGTATCGCTGGAAAAAACGATTATAGATTGGCAATATTGTGATCGTTTGGTTGGCTGGTATGCGGAAAATGGTATAGCTGTTAACCGGGAGCCTTATGGGCCGTTAACCGGAACTTTGGTGCCGCCTAGTGTTTCGAATGCCATCGCTATTTTGGAAGGGTTATTGGCGGCCGAACAAGGTGTCAAAAGTATTACTCTGGGGTATGGACAATGTGGTAATCTTATGCAAGATGTCGCAGCCATTCGTTCTTTGGAATTGCTGGCAGATGAGTACTTCCGGAAACATGGATATCAGGACTGCTTTTTGACCAGCGTATTCCATCAATGGATGGGCGGATTTCCTCAAGATGAAGCTAAGGCATTTGCGGTCATTTCCTGGGGTGCGGCAGCCGCAGCGTTGGCCAAAGCGACCAAAGTTATTGTTAAGACTCCGCATGAAGCATTGGGCATTCCGACTAAAGAAGCCAATGCCGCCGGATTGCGGGCTACCAAACAGCTGCTAAACATGTTGGCCGGCCAAGTTATGCCGCTAAATTACCAACTGCAAGAAGAGATTGATATTATTTCGGCCGAAACCCACTGTATTTTGGCAAAAGTATTTGAACTGGGACAAGGAGATTTTGCTGTCGGCACGATTCGGGCGTTTCAAACGGGTGTGCTGGATGTTCCGTTTGCGCCCAGTGAGCGGACACTGAACAAAATGCTGCCGGCAAGGGATGATCAAGGCGCTGTCCGGTTTTATGATACCGGGAATTTACCATTTACTGATGATATTAAAGCCTATCACTGTGATAAGATGAAAGAACGGGGGAGAGTAGAAGGACGAATGCCTACATTTCAAATGGTAATTGATGATATTTACGCCGTAGCGAAAGGCCGTTTGGTCGGCAGACCAAGCTAAGAGAGGCAGAAACATATAGGAATTTTTAGGGATTATGGCTTAAATAGCTTAAGTGGTTAAAATTATTTTTAGGAGATGATGGCTATGAAAATAGTTGACGTAAAATGTGCCAAGGCCTTAACTGGTTTCTATTTTGATGATCAGCGAGCTATTAAACAAAATGCTGCTCACGATGGATTTACTTACATCGGTAACCCGGTTACAGCCGGGTTTAGTGCTGTCCGCCAAGCGGGAGAAGCTGTTTCAGTATTGATAATTTTGGCCGACGGACAAATTGCGCACGGTGATTGTGCAGCTGTCCAATACAGCGGCGCCGGCGGTCGGGACCCTTTATTTCTTGCTAATGATTTCATTCCGATTATTGAGCAGGATATTAAGCCGTTATTATTAGGACAGGAGGCAACTTGTTTTAGAAGGCTTGCCGAGCAAGTAGACCAATTAACCGACGGGAACGGCAAAAAAATTCATACGGCGCTGCGTTACGGTGTAACCCAAGCTATTCTTGATGCAGTTGCGAAAGCCAATAAAAAGCTAATGTGCGAAATAGTTGCTGAAGAATACCACACAAGTGTTAGTAAGCAGGAAATTCCGATTTTCGCCCAATCAGGTGATGACCGCTATGATAATGTGGACAAGATGATTATCAAACAGGCTAAAGTTTTGCCTCACGGCTTAATCAATAATGTTCAAGAAAAATTAGGCCGGCACGGCGAGTTATTGCTGGACTACGTGAAATGGCTGAGATCACGAATTATGCAACTACGGGTAAATCCGGACTATATACCAACTTTACATATCGATTGTTATGGAACAATTGGGATAGCTTTTCAAAATGATACGGCCAAGATGGTCGAGTATTTTCAGCAATTAGAGCAGGCAGCCGCTCCATTGGCTTTACGAATCGAGGGACCGCTGGATGTTGAAGAACGGGAAGGTCAAATCAGAGCTTTGGCCGAATTAACCCGACATTTGCACCAGGAGAATATAATGGTACAGATTGTAGCCGATGAATGGTGCAATACATTGGAAGATATTAAACTATTTGCGGATAGCCGGGCTGGTGATATGTTGCAAATCAAAGCGCCTGATTTAGGTGGAATAAATAATATTATTGACGCAGTACTGTACTGTAAAACAAAGGGCATTGGCGCTTATCTCGGCGGAACGTGTAATGAGACGGATCGTTCCGCACAAGTATGTGTTCATTTGGCGATGGCTACTCAGCCGGATCAAGTTCTGGCTAAACCCGGAATGGGAGTCGATGAAGGCTATATGATTGTCTTTAATGAAATGCAACGAATTTTAGCACTAAGAAAATAACTGGAACATATTGCTGTGTGGGTTTCATATATGCAGGAAAAAGCAGCATTAATCAGAGGTGATGAAAGTGGTAAATAAAACTGCTCAGGCCGGTACGCTGGAATCAAATGATATCATGATCACAGTTGCTCCTGCCCGGCAATGCAGTGGAATTGTTATTGATTTAGAAAGTATTGTGCTGCCGCAGTACGGGCAAACCATTCGCAAGGTGATTCTTCAGGCAGTGCAAGCTTATGGCATAGCGAATGCCTATATAAAAGCTATAGATCGCGGCGCTCTTGATTATACTATCCGGGCTCGCACCGAAGCAGCTTTACAGCGTAGCGGAGCAGCTAAGAGGGCATTTAGATGAAAAGACTACGCAGGTCAATGTTGTTTTTGCCTGGCAATAACCCCGGTATGTTGCAGAATGGCGGAATTTTCGCAGCAGATTCGGTAATTTTAGACTTGGAAGATGCCGTAGCGCCGCAGGAAAAGGATGCAGCCCGTTTTCTTGTTGCCGAAGCTTTGCGCAGCATCGATTACGGCAACAGTGAAAAAGTGGTACGGATCAATCCGTTGGAGACTTTTGCTGAGCGTGATATTGCGGTAATTGCGCCAAGCCGGCCGGATGTTATATTAATTCCCAAGGTGCAATGTTCAAAAGATATTGAGGAGATTTCGAAAATGGTGAGCCGGTATGAACTGCTCCCGGGGAGCATCCGCTTAATAGCTTTGCTGGAAACGCCGCAAGGTATTGCCCAAGCGCACAATATTGCCGGCACCGGTAAACGATTGTCGGCGTTGGCGTTAGGTGCTGAAGATTATACGGCCTCGTTAGGTGCAACTCGCAGCAGGTACGGCGAAGAAATATTTTTTGCCCGGATGATGGTAATTAACGCGGCGGCTGCAGCGTCTATTCAGTCAATTGATACGCCTTTTACCGATGTTGACGATATTGATGGTTTGCAGCAGGATACCGTGCTGGCAAAAAAACTGGGCTTTAAAGGTAAGTTGGTAATTAATCCCCGGCAGATAGACGTTATACATGAAGTTTTTAATCCTTCGAATGGAGAGATTAGCTGGGCGGTCCGGGTGTTGGAGGCGATTCGCCAAGCCGAAGCGGAAGGTTCCGGTGTTGCTTCACTGCAGGGAAAAATGATTGATGCCCCAATAGTGAGCCGGGCTGAACAAATAGTGCATTTGGCACGCCGACTTGGTTTACTGAAGGAGGGGTTCTAAATGTCCGAGCTGATAACATTTTGCGGGGCGTTTGCCAAGCAGCCTGTTCAATACCGGAAAGCGGTGCGGGTCAAAAGGATGCTGCCTGGTATAAGTAAAGTTGAGACTTCATTGGAAGAAGTATTTAATAAAATTCCGATTACAAACGGAATGACGTTGTCTTTCCATCATCATCTGCGTAACGGTGATCAGGTAGTTAATTTAGTATTGGCTACGGCAGCAAAATTAGGAATTCGGGATTTAAATATTGCGCTTAGTTCGGTATTTCCGGTTCACGCCCCACTGATTGATCATGTTTGCAACGGAGTTGTAACCGGACTGGACACTAATTATCTGTCCGGTCCGGTGGCCAAGGCTATTTCTCAAGGTCTTTTGCCACAACCGATTATAATGCGAACCCATGGCGGGCGGGCTCGCGCTATAGAGTGCGGCCAACTGCCGATCGATGTGGCATTTATTGCGGCGCCTTGCGCTGACAGTTACGGAAATTTAAATGGAGTAATGGGTAAAAATGCTTGCGGATCGTTAGGATATGCCTTCCCGGATGCTGAATATGCCGATTATGTCGTGGCTATAACCGATTGTCTGGAAGAATATCCGTTGGCTCAGATTTCTATTTCCCAAACCCGGGTGGACTATGTTGTGACGATTGACAGTATCGGTGATGCTAAAGGGATAGTGTCCGGCACTACTCAAGTAACTAAAGATCCGGTGGGATTAAAGATCGCGCAGATGGCAGCACAGGTCATTCAGGCGACCGGCCTGTTGCAGGACGGTTTTTCTTTTCAAACAGGTGCCGGTGGTGTGTCGTTGGCAGTAGCTCATTATGTTCGGAAAATGATGCAAGCAGGAAATATAACAGGCAGTTTCGCACTTGGCGGAATTACCGGGTATATGGTCGATATGTTGAATGATGGCTGTTTTCAACGATTGTTAGATGTCCAAGGGTTTGATATGGCGGCAGTGCGCTCATTGGCTGCAAACATAAATCACCGGGAAATCGGCGCTGATTGTTATGCCAATCCGTTTAACAGCGGCTGTGCTGTTAATCAGTTGGATGCAGTTATTTTAGGTGCCACTGAGATCGATACCAGTTTTAACGTAAATGTTACTACCGGCTCAGACGGAATCATTATGGGCGGATCAGGCGGTCACAGCGATGCAGCGGCCGGAGCAAAAGTAACTATTATTGTAACTAATCTGCTGCGCGGCCGGTTGCCGATAATAGTGGAAAAGGTTCTTACAGTTACTACCCCAGGTGAGAGTGTAGATGTTGTTGTCACGGAACGTGGTATAGCGGTAAATCCTCGGCGCAGCGATTTACGGCAGCGGCTGGCTGATGCCGGAATTACGGTAATGAATATTGAGGATCTAAAGCTGATGGCTGAACGAATTGCCGGCAAACCGGAACAGATAGTATTGGCGGATAAGGTTGTTGCTCTGGTCGAGTATCGTGACGGAACTATTATTGATGTTGTCAAACAAATATCATCTGCAAATTAATTAAATGTAATAAATAAGAGAAAAAATAGGAAGAAAGCTATCCGATAATAAATGCATTTATTGTTAAGTTTTATCGGTGCCGCTATGTTAGATAGTTTGGGAGGTGGCATATGAAATATCGACATATTGTGATTAGTCTGATTACCCTGCTTTGTATCACCGGTACAGCATTGGCAACATCAAATACAAATTTGTTAGTACACAACCATCGTCATATTCGAATTCAAACATTAAGCAGCAGTGAAGTGAATGCTACGAATGCTGCGTATATGGGAAATTCACGGGTCAAGGTCTTTCACCGGCTGGAGTGTAAATTTCATAAAAAAGCGTTGCGCAAAAACCGTATCTATTTTTCCAGCCGAGAGGAAGCAATAAACGCCGGTTATCGGCCTTGCCGGACCTGTAAACCGTAGTAACTTAACTTTAGCGGCATCTTTTTTTAATAGGGCATTAATTTTAATTTGGTTAATATGAGAGAAAACAGGAAGCAGCTTTGTTTTTGCCAATTATATAAACAGATAATTTATATTATGATAAAGGAGCAGATTGGCAGTACTTACAGTATTTTAACGGTAAACGACCGGAGGGATTTGAGTGAAAGGTAGTTATAAAACAGCTGGACTGATGTTAGTTAGTGCATTGACGATTATTATTATGGTTGTACCGTTGTTTAGGCAAATGATGACGGTAGAGCCGATAAAAAAAGGACCTGGTGTTACGGCAATAAAGCGGCTTAGTGATTATTTTGCCGGATTAAAAGGTACGGCAGGGGATACCGGGGTTTATTTACTTGACAGCGGTAAGCCCGGCGGTACGGTTCTGGTGTTAGGCGGTACTCATAGTAATGAGCCATCGGGTTATTTGAGCGCCATTTTACTGATAGAAAGAGCTAAACCGTCCGCGGGCCGGATGATCGTTATTCCGTTTGCTAACGCTAGTGCAATTACGCATACTGACTATGCGGAAGGATCGCCGCAAAAAATTACGCTTAGCACACCAACCGGGCCGCGAACTTTTCGTTATGGTTCTCGGGCAACTAATCCTATTGATCAATGGCCTGATCCTGATATTTATGTTCATGCCGGTTCCGGGCAAAAATTATCAGGCAGCGAGACTCGCAACTTGAACCGTGCTTATCCAGGCCGCGCGGACGGTAATTTGACAGAAAAAATTGCTTATGGAATAGTTCAATTGATTAAGCAAGAGAAAATTAATATGTCGATAGATTTGCATGAAGCGGCTCCTGAGTATCCGGTTATCAATGCTATTGTTGCACATCCCCGGGCCATGGATATTGCAGCTGAGACAACGATGCGTCTGCAACTGGATGGGATCAAGTTTGGTTTAGAGCCTTCACCGGCTAAACTGCGGGGACTGTCGCACCGCGAATGGGGCGATGCTACCGATACGCTGGCAATTTTGATGGAGAGCGCCAATCCGGCTCAAGGCCGTTTGCGCGGAGTAACAAATGAACAGTTGGTATTGGAAGGTAAAGATCCATTGTATGAACAAGCTGCTAAATTAGGAAGATTGTTTGTCCCGTTTAATAAAACCGGACATCCGATAAGTGAACGCGTTGCCAGACACGTTACAGCTATCCACGAATTAATTAAGGTATACAGCGAGAAGCATATTAATGCTAAAATAGCGATTGAGAATATACCAAGTTATCAAGAATTTCTTACAAAAGGCATAGGATTTTTTCTGTAATAGACTTAAGTTAATCTAAATGCTTTGCTGGTTATAACCGGCAAAGCATTTTTATATCAGAGAAATAAGAGAGAAAATAGGTCTGTTGCTCTAATAAACAGAAAATGAAGTAACATAAAGATACAGTTAAAAAGTGCCAAGGTCTTGTCGTAATGGAAAATTTAGGCTAAAAGGAGGATAGCAATGAACAGCCTGTTTTTATTTAGACAAACCACCCACATATATGTGCAAAAAAACTGAGTTTTTTGACTTTAACCAGGAGGAGGCAGGCAATGAAAAAAAGACTATTATGTGCTGTGGTGTTATTAACCATGGTATGGTGTACTGCAACTGCTTTTGCTGCCGCTGATGTCAATCCTCTCAGTGACGTTCCCGCCGGGCATTGGGCTTATAAATCTTTAGATAAGCTTGTTAAAGCCGGTATTATTGATGGGTACAAGGGAAAGTTTAATGGCGGGAAAACACTGACTCGTTATGAAATGGCAAAGGTTATTGCTAAAGCAATGGGCAAAGCAGAGAAAGCCGGAAGCGACGTTCAAATGGAACTGGACAAGCTGTCCAAGGCGTTTCCGGAAGAGCTGGATAACATTTTGATTCGGTTGGATGAAATGGAAAGGCTTAACAGTGATAAAGTTAGAATGAAAGACAGCGAAATTCGGCTGCGCTATGAATCAACCAAGCAATCACGTGACGGGGTCCATACGCAGTCAATAAGAGACAAATATTATATTCGGACTACTCTTGCCTTTCATGGTGAAATCAATAAGGACTGGGATTATGTATTAAAATTCCGCGGCGAAAATGAATTCGATACCAGCGGTGCGGATGCTTCTTCGGATTCCTTGCTCAACCAGGGCTATATAAAAGGTCCGCTGGGGCCGACAACAGTGTCTATCGGTAAGTGGTATTTCGGCCCGATGGATACACTTTTCTCAGATAACTATGCTAAAGGATTAAAAGTACATTTTCGCAGTGACCAGTTGAGAGGAAATGTATATTACGCCAATCATGTATCAAAAGGACGCAAAATAGACTATGCTGACGACAGTGGCAACTATATCCTGTCAGGTGGAACATTGTCATATGTTAAATCAAGATTTGTGGGTACTGAATTAACCTACAAGGTTCGGCCGGATACAACTTTGGAAGGATATTACTTTAAAATGGATGTTCCCGGTTTGGTTGCTGATACTACCTCAGCCAAATATTGGGGAATATCGCTGGCCCATGAATTAAGTAACGATTTCAAATTAACCGGCTATTATATGAAATCTGATGCAAAAAGCGATAACACAACACACTTGATTAAACTCAGTTATAAGGAAGCCAAAAAGACACGTCCTGGTTCCTATTGTTATTATATTGAACATGGCAAGAAAGAAATTTTTGCCACATATGAAACAGGATCGATTAGAGATGAAAATAAAGATTACCATAGCCAGCGTGTGACCAGATTTGGTATTGATTACGTTCCATTCCGGAATACGATTTGGGAAAATTATGTGGATGTTGGAAAGGCTACAGATAATTCCGGGGTGAAAGAGGTATTTATCGCGAGTTCCTTATATTTTTACTTCTAAATCAAGTTAAAAATATTTTAACCGGGGAGGTACGATTATGCGAAAAAGTTTGGCGTGTTTGCTGGCAGTATGTTTTATGCTGAGTACTGCATGCACTGCATTTGCCAGCTCCACCAAAACAATTAATCCATATAAAGACGTTCCAACTGACCATTGGGCTTATGCTTCAGTGGAAAAATTGACAAAAGCCGGCATTATTGACGGATATAGCAATGATATGTTTGGCGGAGATAAGCAAATTACCCGCTATGAAATGGCCGAGCTAGTGGCAAGGGCATTGAGCAGGATCGAAAAAGCTAATGATGCGCAATTATTGGAAATTGCAAAATTACAAAAAGAATTTTCCTTAGAGTTGAAAAAAATCGGGGTACGGTTATCCAGACTGGAACGAAAGACTGATAAAACCAAATGGAGCGGCGAAATTAGAGCCCGTTACAGCCATGATGACCTTAAAAACGGCAATCCGTTATTGACATCGAAAGATGTGGAAATGAAATTGCGCACACGATTAATGGTTGACGGTGAAATAAATAAAGATTGGTCCTATTTTGGGCGGTTTGAAAATGAACAAAGTTTGCGGGACAGCGGAACGGAAGGAAATACGGAATTAAATGCTGCCTACTTGCAAGGACCGTTGGGTGTTTCCGGTGTTAAGTTTACTTTAGGCCGGATTCCCTACATTCCGGCCTACGGCATGGTCGTTGACAGCACTTTCGACGGTCTAAGATTTGATTTTGGCAACAAATTGAAAGTATCATTATTTTACGGTAAAGAAGATCTTAAGAGTACCAGCGTGAATTTGGCCGACGGCAAAGTTTCTACTACTGGCGGAGATCGCTTCCTGGTGTCGCATGGTTTGTGGGGCAGCCCGGAACTGAGAGCATCTGGTTATGTAGCGCCAATTCTTGATGCTAGAAAAGATGCTGTGCATGATACCTATGTTTCCGGTTTAGAGATGTCATATGCACTTGACAGCAAATCTAGTATTAAAGCTGCTTATCTATACTATGAGTCACCTGATTTACCGGATGATTACAGCGGCAGCGCCGGTTTTGCCGAAATTGGCATTGACCGGAAATTGAATGATAAGTTTACGGCGCGGTATGCTTACACCCGTTCGGATGCTGATACGGAAAACAGTGCGCATTTGTTCGGCTTAAAATTTAAACAATTCGATCTTAAAAAACCTAAATCCTATGATGTCTATGCGCAATATCGTAATTTCGGCAAATATGCTACTTATTATTCCACCTACGATACAGCCAATATCATGAATATTTTGCCGGTAATCCAACAGGATTGGCCGTCGGGAATTCCCAGCCCGTCCGATCAAATGAACAATAATCTGCCGCATGGCGCGAAAGGCTTGGAGTTTGGTGTAAACTATGTGTTAGATAAAGACATTCTATTGCATACTTATTTTACCGACATGAAAGCTACAGATAATACCGATCTAAAACAAAGATTGTTCCGGGCGCAAGTATTCTTCTTCTTCTAAGTTGCCGGCATCCGCTGTATTGAGCGGATGCCGCTCCTTGCCACTAATTATTTTTTAATTGCTGTAAGAAAAAAGATTAATAACAGGGTAATTAATTTCAGAAGCGAATATCTAGCAATAACATCTGAGAGCAGCAGCTCTCAAAATATGCTAAGGGAGAGAACGAATATGTCCAAAAAAGTAATAAGTTTGATGGCGGTAGTTATTATCTGCATGTTGATTGCTGTAGTGCTTGGAGGCTGCGGCGGAACGAAAAATGACAAGACGGCTGCTCAACCTGCCAAGCAACAAAACATTGTGACAGCTGGTTTAAAAACAGCGGAGTTTGAGCAACCGATGCTGATTACTTCTGTGGGTCAAAGCGCTGATGCCCAAATGGTAAAAGCACTGGCGGAAAGAAGCGGCTTAAAATATACTTACAAGTCAATGGCTAAACCTGAAGATTTTGGCAATGTCAAGACCTTGGTATTGGTTATTGGCGGCAGTTCCAAAGGAATGGGAGCAGCCGGCGTTAACTTGGCACAAGAAGAACAACGCGGGAAAAAACTGGTTGCCGAAGCAAAGAAAAAGAATTTGAAGCTTATCGTTATGCATGTTGGCGGTGAAGCTAGGCTTGGCGAACTGACCAGCCGGTTTATTCCGCTGGTGAGTGAAGGAAACTATGCAATTGTAGTAAAAGACGGCGACAAGAATAAAGAATTTTCCAAGGCTGTCGGCAGTAAGATACCAATTGATTTTCCAGCCACAATTTCCGATGTAGCTAAATATTTGAAAGCAGCTTTTAAATAATCTTAGCTGCTCATAACAGTAACTATCAGACGAACCAAGATGCTAAGACGGTTCGTCTTTTTTATGGGTATTTGACCGGTCCGGGAAGGAGGACTACATGAAATTGCGACTCAGTAAAAAACGGTTTCCTATCATGATTCAAATTTTAGTGATTTTTGCATTGGTAGTAATATTGTCTTCATCAGTTGTTTTTTTTACGATAGCAAAATATTCTGCAACCAGCGAACGATTTAGTGATATGCTTAATAAATCAGTTGATGAAACTGTAACAATCAAAGATGCGCATAAGGATTTTTCCAAGGCAATTTTGGGTCTTCAACTGTTGTTATCTTTTTCTGACTACGAAGTTGAGCGGTCCTACCGCAGCGATATTAATAAAAGCTATAATAATGTTATAAAATTCCAAAAATCCTGGCAGCATAGCCGTTATGCCGCTGAGGGCAAGAAGTTGTTGGATTTGCTTAATCAAACTATTCTATTAAATGATCAAATTATAGCTGCTAAATTAGCTGCTGATGCTAATCTCAACAAATTAGTTGCTGATATGAAGTTTTTAGTAAAGCAGACTGATTACCAGTTTGATAAAATTGTAGAATTATCGTTGGAGTACTCTCAACATAAGATGAATTTGACATTGCAAACGTTAAATCAAGAAGTTAATACAGCTATTGCCGTTAATATCATTTTGATTTTGGCGGTGGGCGGGATCGGTATAATATACAGCCGCCGGATGGCTGGCAAAATCATTAAGTTAAAGCAAGATGTAGAAAGGTTTGCGAGCCTGGATTTAAGTTCAGATAGTAAACCGTTAATTGTAATCGATGAAATTGGTGATATGCGGTCAGCATTGGCAAATATGAGAAATTCGCTTCGCTCTATTGTTGTAAATATGCAGGGAGGCTCTGATACGTTAGCTTCTTCCAGTCAACAATTAACGGCCACTGTAACCGACCAGTTGCAGGCAACACACCGGATAACAAGTAATATGGATGAGATTACCGGTTTGGCAGAGCAGCATGTTCATAATAATCAAATTGTGACCAATAAACTGGGTATTATTGCTGATGGCATGAACGAAATGACGGAAGCAGTTATGAATATTAGTCAAAGCTCAGGTAATGCTTTTGCTCAAGCAAACAACGGACTGGAAATGCTGCAGCAAGTAGTTGCTCAAAACCATACAATTACCCAAGCCATGGATAGGATGAATAGGCTTGTTACCGATATGGTTCAGCGGTCTGAAAATATCAAGAAAATCGTAGAAGTTAGTAATGATATTGCGGATAAAACTAACCTGTTAGCTTTGAATGCAGCTATTGAAGCCGCGCGAGCAGGCGATGCCGGCCGTGGATTTGCGGTTGTTGCCGAAGAAGTGCGTAAATTAGCAATATCCAGCAGTGAAGCAAGTTTAAGTATAACAACAATTCTTAATGATTTAACCATAGATATTAAGTCGAGTGCGGATCTGGCCGGTTATGCCGGTGATGAAATAAGCAAAGGTAATACGGCGGCGATAGAAACTGAGCAGGCGTTTACCGTGATTATAAATAAGTTGAGTTCGGTTCAAGAAGGACTCGAAGGTGTTGTTAACGCTGCCCGGACCGTCCGCGAAGAAGTAACCATGGCGTTTGGCAATGTTCGGGAAATGAGCCATTCGATAAATGAAACCGCCAGTGATGCCAATAGTGTATCTAATTTAGCGCATCAGCAGCAGTCAACTATGAATGAAATTAGTAAAAGCGCTGATTTATTAGCTAACTTAGCTGCCGATTTAAATCGGATAGTCCAGCAATTTCGAATGTGACAAGAGAAAAAAAAGAAAAAACGGGAATTAAGCAGTCAGTTGGCTAATATCTACAACGACAAGAGAGTGGACCATGGATACTTGATTGATTCTTAGAAAGGGGCGGTGGAAGCCACACGGAGATGACCGATAGAACAATATGTATTTGTTGAGCACAAGGAGGTCGGGTTTTGGATATATTGTTGATTGCAATTTTACTGGTAACGTTTGTTGTTTTTGTTGTCTGGTTAAAAGTCCCGGTTGGATTGTCGATGGCTATATCTGCTTACGTGCTAGCAGCTGCCGCAGGACATTTTGCCCCGTTAAAGTTTCTGGTCAAGGGCATGTTTGCTTACTTTGATGTTTGCTTGGTACTTATGACTGCTATGATTCTGATGAAAGTTATGGAACGCAACGGGCTGCTTAATACTCTTACCAGGGATCTAATTATAAAGTTTGGTCGTTCGCCACTGATCTTACTGTCGATATTAACTTTAATTATCATGTTTCCCGGCGCTATTACCGGGTCATGCGCAGCATCGGTATTGAGTACAGGGGTATTGTTATCGCCTGTTTTGCTGCGTCTGGGAATGCCTCGTCATTTAGTTGCCGCGACTATAACGATGGCTTCGGTTTATGGCATGATTGCTCCGCCGGTCAACGTTGTAGTTATGATTATCGGCGGGGGGATGGATGTTCCCTACATCGGTTTTGATTTGGCATTACTGTTGATGATAGTGCCGCTGGCCATTGCCAGTACATTGTATTTTGCCTATCGCTATGCAGTCAAGGCCGACCTGGGGGCAATTGTCCAGGAATACCGGAACAAGGAACCGGCCACCGGCAAAATGATTTATTTGCCGTTCCTGGCGGTAATTATTCTGATGATCGGCCCGAAGATTTTACCGAACTGGTTTATCGATTTAGGGCTGCCGTTGACTTTTACTATTGGTACGCTGTTATGCCTGGCCGTAGGGAATAAATTTTCCCTGGTTAAAGCTATACGGGACGGTATTACTGAAATTATGCCTATTGTAGGGATTTTGATCGGGGTCGGTATGCTGATTGAAATTATGACTTTGACGGGAGTGCGAGGTAGTATTGTTGTTAATACACTCAGCTTGCCATCCTATTTAATGCTGTTGGGAATGGCTGTTATGATGCCTTTGTTTGGCGGAATTTCAGTATACGGAGCAGCCAGCGTATTTGGCGTTCCGTTTGCGTTAGCAATGCTGGGACAGAATCATATCATTACTATTTCCGGTTTATCGTTGATTGCCAGCATGGGCAGCTTTATGCCGCCGGTAGCGTTAACACCGGTTGTTGCGGCTCAGGTCATGGGTGAATCAAACTATTGGCGCGTTATCCGGCCTTGCATAATACCTGGGGTGCTGGCGGTTATAACCGGGCTGCTGATTATTATATTTGCCGACCCGATTGCCGCAATTATTTTATAACCGTAGGTTAGGAGGGAAAAAATGAAATTTATTTACCAAGTTATAACTGCGATTTTAATCTTAGCTGTGATTGTGGAGATGTTTCAGCAAAAAGATATCAAAATGCAGCTTACGGCGGCCATGATCCTAATTCCCTTTATTTTGCGGTTGTTTATGGTTGCATGATTTTAGAAAAATTCTAACTGCTAAGAGTGGTTGGGTCGCTCACTATTTTAGAGAGCAAAATTAGGAGGAATTTTCATGGTCGTAAAGTCGTTGCAACGTTTGTTGGGAGTTGCGCTGTTGCTTATGCTGCTTGTTTTAGCTGGCTGCGGCAGCTTTCACTCGGGACCGGCAGCGAAAGAATCCAAAAAAGTGATAAACAAAACTGTGGAAAAAATCGCTACCGGTTCCAAATATGAAACTGAAGCATATGTTTTACAGTCGACGGAGCCGGGAAATGCGGTCATGGTCGTCGGCGGTATTCACGGCAACGAGCCGGCAGGGGCGCAGGCGGCCGAACAGTTGCTTTCGTTGACGATAGAGAAAGGGACCCTTATTATTATTCCTAAGGCTAATGTTTTGGGATTACAGGCCGGAAAACGGTTTGTGCCGGAAACAACGGACTTGAACCGCGCGTATCCCGGCAATAAAACCGGCAATCCGGCCCAGCAAATTACCTATGATATAGTTCAATTAATGAAAAAGTACAAAATATCGATGCTTGTTGATTTGCATGAAGCACGTACATTTCATCGGTTGAATCCCAAGTCTTTGGGTCAGTCGATAGTATTTGCGGATAATGATAAAAGCGCCATGCTAGCTTTAGCTGCAGTTGATGAAATCAATAAAAATATTCAAGAAGCCCATAAAAAATTTACTTTTATCGGCAGTCCGATCAAAGGCAGCACAGCCTATTATGCCGGAAATGTATTAAAAATAGCAGCTTTTACGGTAGAAACCAGTGTGCAGCAGTCGATTGAAGAAAGGGTCAAACAACAGTCTAATATCGCCAAATACCTGATATCCCGCGAAGGAGTAATCCGGCCATAAGTCGAAGAATGTTGAAGACAAGTTATACTATTGGGGGAGAGAATAATGCCGCCGGAATTTTTCTATAGCGCCGGGCTGTTATGTTTATTACTGGCGTATTTTACATATGAGACCGTTAGCCACCGCCGTAATGTAAACGCTTTGAAACTGCGTATCCATGTTAATGGTACGCGGGGTAAATCTAGTGTTACGCGACTGATTGCAGCCGGACTTCGGTCTGGTGGATACCAGGTGTTTGGCAAAACGACCGGTACGCAGGCAATGTATATCTTGCCTGACGGCAGTGAGCAATTGATTCCGCGGCGGGGGCCGGCCAATATTCGCGAAACAGTCCAAGCGATCCGCAACGCGGTAAATTGTCAAGCTGATACGATCGTATTTGAATGCATGGCAATTCAGCCTGAACTTCAGTGGTGCTGTGAACAACAAATGATTAAATCCCATATTGGCGTGATAACTAATATCCGTCTTGATCATGAAGATGTAATGGGCAAAGGCCGGGAAAACATAGCCAGGGCTTTAAGTAATACTATTCCCAACGACGGGGCGCTAATCATAACACAACAAACCATGACCATATTAAATGAGTTTGGGCTAGGTGATCACACTAAAATGGTTGTAATTGATCCTGGTTCACTTGTCGACCGGGATTTGGACGGATTTGCGTTTGCGGTTGTCCGGGAGAATGTAGCATTAGCAGTGGCAGTGTGTGAGTCAGCCGGTGTTGATAGAAAAACTGCGTTAGCTGGAATGCGGCAGATGATTCCTGATGCCGGTAATTTAACCATTAGCGAATTTGCTTTAGGCTGTCAGAAAATCAGGGTTATAAACGCGTTTGCCGCCAATGATCCGGAATCGACATTGCAGCTGTGGCAACAATATGTTCCTAGGAATGAACCGGCTGCCGTACTGCTAAATTGCCGACAGGACCGTAAATTTCGAACCCGGCAATTATGTGAATCTTTAGCAACAGTGCATCAGGGAACGTTTATTTTACATGGAGATACGATATTTGCCCAAGCGGTTTTGCAACAATGCCAGGTTAATCCGTCGCTGATTCAAACCCTTAGACAGAATTTTACCAACGAGGATTTGGAGAAAATTATACAACAGCTTCCTTATCAGCGGATCACGCTGTTTGCCGCCGGGAATATCCATGGAATACGGCCGTTATTTATGGACAAGGAGAAAACGTTATGATTCATATTGTATTAGTAACCGGAATAATTGTTTCCCTGATGGTTACGGAGTTTACCGGTTATTCTCCCGGCGGAGTGGTTGCCGTTGGCTATTTAGCAATGTTCGCTCACCAGCCGCGTTGGTTAGCCGGAACGTTGGCCGTTGCATTAGTGACCTTTGGCGCGGTAAGAATTCTTGAGCAACGGTTGCTGTTGTACGGTCGCCGCAAGTTTTCCGTGTATTTACTGGTCGGTATTATAATCAGTCAGTTTTTATATTGGCTAACGATGGCGAGTGGGCTAGAGGCTTCGCTATTAGTGATTGGTTACTTGATTCCAGGATTGATTGCCCGTGATTTTAGCCGCCAGGGAATATTAACTACAATGCTCGTTTTAACGCTGGCTATCGTTATTACTCGTATATTGTTGTTGGTAGGGGGCGGAGTCTATTGGTCTTGAAGAGAGTTTCGGCAATAATCCGCTACATGGTTATAACAGTTTGTTCGTTGATAGTATATCAGATGTTGCTCACCGGATTAGAACAAAAACCTGCTGAAGACTACCAGGTCAAACGGCAAGCAGCTCTGCTTGCCGAACGCAGTCATAAACTATTTGGTGCAAAATTGATTGGTGAAGAATATACGCCGATTACAACTACATTAGGCTCACTGGAAGCAAAAAAACTGTCTATTCATCCTGATTTTGCCGCTGTAGCAGTTGAATTGATGACTCAGGCCGGTCTGAAGCCGGGAGATACTATCGCTGTTAATCTGTCCGCCTCATTTCCGGGACTAAATATGGCGGTACTGGCAGCAGTACAGGCCATGCGGCTACGACCGGTTATTACCAGTTCGATTGGCGCGTCAACATGGGGCGCTAATCGCCCGGAGCTAACATGGATTGATATGGAAAGCAAGTTGTGGAACGAGAAATTAATTTCTTGGCGGTCGGCCGGGGTTTCGTTAGGCGGCGGTCAGGATGCAGGCCACGGATTATCTGGCGAGGGTATGACTATGGCGGTACAGACTATTCGTCGTTCGGGTTTACCTATTATTTACGGACGGACTTTATCCGAGTCTGTTGAGCAACGATTGGCGGTTTATCAGCAGAGTTCCGGCAAAATACCGGCGGCATTAGTTAATGTCGGCGGAAATCAGACTTTTTTCGGTAGGCATGGCCACAACCTGTTTTTACGGCAAGGACTAATTGAAAATTATGCTTTGGCCGCTACTGTCCAGGACGGTTTAGCTTATGAATTTCTCCGCCGGCACCGTCCGGTCATCCATTTCATTAATATTCAGCGCATAGCATCTCGCTATGGGATTGCCGCCGGTCGGGATTGGGGAACCAGCAATGTCTATTTTGAACGGCGTTTACCGTGGAGGCTGCGGTTGGTAGGTGCAGGGTGGATTTTGCTGGTTTCTGCCTGGATGGCTTATCCTAAAATCAAAGTATGGAAGGCAAATCTATGACCAAAAAACAGAATTTATCGACAACATTTGTTTGGTGGGGACTGGGGTTGCTGGCAGCCGGTTTATTGGCCCCTATGGTTATAACCGTTCATGATATTGGCGTTATTGAAGATATGGAGCGTAGTATTGCAACAGGCAATATTTCTTTTTTAATAATGTCGGTAGTAAAGTTGGCGATTGTAAATACAGTACGCGGATTTCCGATTTATACAGGATTATTCTTGATTTCGGAAGGACTGGCATTGTTTCAGCGTCGGCGGGCAATGGTCTTTCATCTGGTATCGTTTTTGTTAGTACCGGTTATTTATGAATTGATTCATTTTTTACATGGGATAATGTATGATTTTGGCGTGCCGGCCGTAACAATGTTATTTATGATCATCATTGCTAATCGGTTGCGCAATTTGGCCCGGCGGACACCACATAAAGTTATCGTTTTCGTCTTAATACTTTTTGGTGTACAATGCCTGGATTTTGTTCCCTTCCTAACAAATTTCGGCTTTGGCCGAGGTGAAACTTCGATGGACATAAAGAGAATAGCCGAGATTCACCATGCCGTAAACGTGCTGAATATCGTCGGAACTTCTTTGTTTGTTCTTTTAGTTGGCAATGCGTTTATCCTGGCAAGATTTCTTCAACTATACACCAAGGAAATTTTTGCAGTGGAACGGGAACTGGAATTGGAGTCACTGAATCATCAATTACGGCTGCAAACTTTAGAAAATCGGTCTTTGCGGGAAATGCAGGCACTAGTTCACGATCTTAAGACGCCGCTTACTGCAATACAAGGTTTGGCTGGAGTCATGTCGATGTCCGGCGAACAAAATATTAGAGAGTATTCCAATTACATCAGCGAAACAGTAGATAAAATGAATATCATGATTTCTGAACTACTGCATGATGACAGGCAGCATATCATCAGTGTAAAAGAATTGTTGGAGTATTCTATTGCCCATATCCCGAAACTTAACGAAATTTCCCATTTTCGTCTGATGACAGGGCATGAGTCGTTATTTGTCAAAGTAAACAAGATCAAGATGGCCCGGGCCATCATTAACCTGTTGGAAAATGCTATTGCTGCAGTAGAGGCTCCAAGCGGAGTTATCCGCTTAGAAGCTGGACGCCAAAATGATAAAGTGGTAATTACAATAGCCGATAACGGAAAAGGTATTGAAGAACAGATCTATCAGCAGGTTTGGGAGGTGGGTTTTTCAACGAAGAATTCATCAGGGATCGGACTAGCCTTTGTACGGGATGTAGTGAAAAAAAACGGCGGCAGCATTACCATTACCAGCAACTTAAAACAAGGGACCGAAATTTCTATTTCATTACCGGAGGAGGGGCAGAATGACGGAACCGAATATTACGAAAAAAATCAAGATATTGGCAATTGATGATGAACGGGATATACTGTATGCTTTGCAGGCTATCGGACAGCAGATGGGCTGGAATGTTTTGTGCGAGACCAACAGTTTAATTGCCTTAAATAAAATGGAAACGGCTAAGCCGGACATTATTCTGCTTGATTATCATATGCCTCAACAGGATGGAATTACGATTCTTAAAAAAATACGGAAAAAATCCCGTACAGTTCCGGTTATTGTCCTCACCGTAGACGAGCGTCAAGAAATTGCCGATCAGTTTATGGATGCCGGCGCCAGTGATTTTGCCAATAAACCAATTAAAGTTGCCGACTTAGCGGCTCGAATCCGGCTACATATTCAATTATTACAGAAACAGTTTGAATTAAGAGAAAATGCAATTGTTTGCAAAGGGATTAATGAGGCTACGCTGAAATTAATCCATGATTATTGTGCAGCGCAGGCAGATTGGTTTTATATCGAAGATGTTGTTGAGAATGTCGGATTGGCCTATCAAACTACCGTCAGATATCTGCAGTATTTGATTACTGAAAAACATTTGACTATGGTTAGTGACTACGGAAAAGTCGGACGACCAAGGAATAAATATAAATATATTTGAGGTTGTTCATTTAGGCACACTATGATCTGTTATTAAGAAGAATTTATGATATAAGTAATTTAGGACAGACAGTGAAAGGAAGGATGGCATGATGGTTGTTCGCCGATTTGTTTGTCTGTTGGCGGGGTTGATTATATTTTGCTCGGTCAGCATTGGTTCGGCTCAAACGATAACAACAGGTAATTTGCTGGCACAGTCTGAATATCAAACACCGTATTATATAGTTGACAGTGGTGTACCGGGCAGCACGGTTATGATTATTGGCGGAACCCACGGCAATGAGCAGGCCGGCTGGGAGGCTGTAAGTTTATTGCAGTCTGAATATAGCCAAAGTATCCGGAAAGTGGAGAGGGGACGGCTGATTATTATTCCTAAGGCCAATATTAGGGGGGTAAACCGCTTTGTACGGCTCATGGAGCGCGATGATCTTAATCGCTGTTATCCCGGCGATGAAAACGGCAGCCCGGCAGAACGATTGGCAAACCAGATTACAACAATTATGCAAACCTATCAGGTTGACGCAGTAATCGATTGCCACGAATCACTAAAGTATGCCAATAGCGGCGGGTTAGGAAATTTGATTATTGCAACTTCCGGCCCGGCTCGAACATTGGCAAAAGGTGCCGTAAATTATATTAACGCACATACACAGCCACGTACGGCAAACCAATCCTGGAGAATCGGTGGGTATCCTATTAAAGGCAGTACGGCATGGCAGGCAGGACAACTGCAGCGAAACGGATTTACCATTGAGACTTGTGTCAAAGATAAGCTGGCTGATCGTATTGCCCATCAAATTATGGTGATAGAGTTCTTATTAGCTAAACATCAAATATGATTTTTAAAAAAGCGTCCCCTGTTCTTAAATAAGAACAGGGGACTTTATGATAGGAGGAATTAACGGTTATTCAACAACTGTTCAACAGGTAAATTAACAACCTGTTCTTTTTCATTGGGATTTAGAATTTGGACATAGAGTTGAGGACTGCCTTGCGGCGGAATATGAATAATCATTACAGATAGGGTCCGGGTTTTATACGGATCACTGCCGATGCGAAAAATGCTGTCATCAAGTCCGGCATGTTGATCTTGGCTGATATTAATAAATTTTTCTAAGGTGAAGGCAGCGGAATGATCGTTTAACAATCGGCTGATGCGCCGATAACGGGAGTGGCTGCTGGAGCCGATGTAGTCGTTATTGCCGCTCAGAGCAGGTTCGATATAATGATTAGTATGATAAAGTGTGCCGGTATTTTTGATTTTGACAATTTGATCTTTCGGTCCCATTTCAACAACAGCTATCTTATGTTTGTCGGCCAGCAGAAGGAAGCGGGGACCAATAAAAGATTTTATTTTTAGCAGAGCTTCGTCGACACTGGCGCATTCTTGAAGAAGTTTTCGTTCCACCCCGGAAGTATGAGGCATTTTCCGGCGACTTGCTGTACGAATGCTGCTGGCAGTCGCGTTGACAACGGCAAATCCTTTCTCATTTACGCCGCCTCTTACGCCTGGCGAGATATCGAAGCCGTTTGGAACATACAAGGCAACATATTTATATCCTCTTGCTGGTCGGAATACTTTAATTTCTTGATCGTGGTTGGGAATCCAGTCACGATTTTTTGCAATTAGTGAGCCGCCGCCCGCAACTGCGTTTCCTGTTGCTCCCCATAAAGTACAGGCCTGAGTTTCCGCAACAGAGTTAAACATAATTAACAGCGTTATCCCAATGAGCAAAAAAGTTCTTCTCATAATTAGCCTCCTAAGTGTTTTTGTTTTATTTCGCCATATGGTCAACAGTACCTATTTATTATCTTTAATATCTGTGAGCGTTGTCAGCATAGCAAGTTAATAGTTTGGGTAAGTGCTTCTTTTTTTCCTTACAAGTTGAATTTATGGCCAAAGCTGAATATTGTAATATGACAGGGCTTAGCGGGAGGTATAAAAATGTTGGAGTTCTTAAAGAAGGAATGGAAATACTTTATTACTATTTTGGTTATATTTTTGGTAATGGGTTTCATTTATTATCTATATCAGGACTATAAAATAAATTTTAAGCGTGTTGCTAATAAACCGGAAATGCTTAGTGTGAATACGGACGGACAAAAAGGTACTTTGCAAGAGGCCAAAGTAGTATACTTGGACAGTAAGGGGGCTAATACTAAAGAAATAATATACGTACCTAAAGCAACTGAACCAAGTACCGGAGTTGTTGAAAAGACAGATGTTCAGTTTGAACGAAGGGAAACAAAAATTTACGTGAAGATTAATGGTAAAGAATATGAGGTTCCTTCGTCAGTGCAGGAAGATGTAAAGTTTAGTAAAGGAAAGTTGATAGTAGCTGAACAAACTCAGACTAAAATTGAGATCACTGCGCCGAAACCAAGAATGAATGTAGGTTTAGGCTGGTCCCAAAATGGGCTGGCGGCTCAACTTAACGGTCCGTTGTATAAAAATGTGAGTTGGTGGATGTACGGTGATAGAAAAACATTTGCGGGGGGAATTCAATTCCCGATTGCGCGATAATTACCCCCTGAGCAGGCATAATGCGGGACAGTGCTTATTGGTTCGCTGTTACCGGAGAGTAAAGTAACGATGTTTGGTCACAGTCCTAGCCGATAGGCTTGTTTTTTTTTGCTTTTTTTTATTACCTAGCCTATAATGAAGGTGAAAAGGAGTGGTTTGATGCGCTTTGAAGCTGATTTACATATTCATACTGTAGCCAGTGGGCATGCGTACAGTACTGTTATGGAGATTGCGCAGGCAGCCAGTGAACAGGGACTGAAGATGATAGCCCTTACTGATCACGGACCTTGTATGCCGGGCGGACCACATGCTTATCACTTTAGTAATCAGGCTGTTATACCGGCAGAACTCTTTGGCGTAAGAATACTAAAGGGGATAGAAGCCAATGTTGTCGACCGCAAAGGAACATTGGATTTGGACGATTTCCGCTTGGCTAAGCTGGACATCGTTTTAGCCGGACTACATACGTTGTGTGCTCCCTATGGGACACGCTGCGAGAATACTGAGATGATGATCAATACGATGAAAAACCCATGGGTGGATGTAATTGTTCATCCCGGTAATCCTGAATATGAAGTGGACGAAGAGGCAATCGTAAAAGCGGCAGTTGAACATGATGTTGCGTTGGAAATTAACAATAGCTCGCTAACCGTCTCCCGTCGGGGCAGTGTGGAACATTGTAATAATATTGCTTGTTTGGCCAAGCGCTACGGAGCGAAAATCTTGTTAGGATCGGACAGCCATTTTGCTTTATCAGTGGGTAATTTTGCTCAGGCTTTACAGCTATTGACAAATAATGATATTCCCGTAGAATATGTTTTGAATACATCGGTTGAAAAGATTTGGCACCATTTGAATAGGCGTAAAAACCGTAGAAGATGAATTACAGCCAGGAGTGATGGAAATGGAAAAATTCCGGTTAGTGATTATTACCGGGATGTCAGGAGCCGGCAAAACGCAGGTAGTCAGGGCGATGGAGGACTTAGGCTACTTTTGTGTAGATAATTTGCCGCCGGCGTTAATTCCTAAATTTGCTGAAATATGCTCGCAAACTGCCGGCCGGGTAAGTAAAATTGCGCTGGTTGTAGATATTCGCGGCGGTGAATTTTTTGACGACTTGTTAGAGGTATTAGAGAGCCTGGAAACAAAGGGAATGTTATATGAAATTTTATTTTTGGAAGCCAGTGAAGAGACGCTTATTAGGCGTTATAAAGAATCCCGCCGTCGCCATCCGCTGGCCTTACATGGAAGAATAAGCGAAGGGATAGCCCGGGAACGGGAGCGACTTGACAGGATTCGTGGACGGGCGACCCATATTATCGACACTTCGGATTTATCAACAAGCCAGTTGAAAGAGAAGATTGCTGATTTATTTAGCGGTGATCAGGAATATTGCAATATGACAATCACCGTAGTATCATTCGGTTTCAAATATGGAATACCGTTAGATGCGGATATGGTGTTTGATGTTCGCTTTTTGCCTAATCCTTTTTATGTTGAATCGCTTAAAAGAAAAAGCGGTGATACGCGGGAGGTAAGCGATTATATCTGGAAATGGCCGATAACCAAGCAGTTTATGGACAAATTGGGCGGATTGGTTGATTTTCTAGTACCCAATTACATAAAGGAAGGCAAAAGTCAATTAGTGATAGCAATCGGCTGCACCGGCGGATTGCATCGATCGGTATTCGTTGCCAATCGAATTTGGCAGGGGCTGCGTGACAAGGGTTATAAAGTCAATTTGGAACATCGGGATATAAAACATAATGAAACTGAGATATAGAGGTGTAATACATGCACTTGTTGAAGTGGTTATATCCTGGCATGAAGCTAAAACGGTGGCTGTTTCTGTTCTCAGTTGGCGTAATTGCCGTCAGTTTGGGATTAGCAATAGTATTCAATTACAAGTTTATCGGCTTTGTTGAAGAAACGATTTTTCGCGTTGTTTACCGGGCTACCGGCAAATTCTACTATACTGTAACAACTGTTGCCGGCATTGGCATAATTGGCCTAGGAATATTTGTCATGACCATTGCAACTCGCGAAATTATTCGTTCGGTAACAAGCGTAATTGTACCGGAAGGATCAGAAAAATTAGTGGAAATGATTTTCCAAAAGCGCAAGCTGAACCGTGGCCCGTCAATAGTGGTTGTGGGTGGCGGTACCGGTCTGTCGGTGCTGCTGCGTGGGTTAAAAAGTATTAGCAGTAATATCACGGCCGTTGTTACCGTTGCTGATGACGGCGGGTCATCCGGTCGAATCAGGCAGGAATTGGGTATAATACCGCCTGGTGATTTGCGTAACTGTCTAGTGGCTTTGGCTGATACGGAACCGTTGATGGAGAAGCTGTTTCAGCATCGGTTTGGCGGTCAAGGCGAATTAGCCGGACATAGTTTCGGCAATTTGTTTATTGCAGCGATGGCCGAAGTACTCGGCGATACCGAGAAGGCCTTAAAGGAATCAAGCAAAGTACTGAAGGTCCGCGGGCAAGTCCTGCCATCTTCGGCGGAAACAATCAGGTTGGTTGCTCAGATGTCAGACGGCTCCAACGTAGAGGGCGAATCGCAGATCGGACAATATGGCCAACTGATTCGCAGCGTAAAGATTATTCCTGAAGATGCCCAAGCCGTAACGGCTGCCGTTGAAGCCATCCAGGATGCCGATGCAGTAATCCTGGGGCCGGGCAGCTTATATACCAGTGTTATACCGAATTTGCTGGTAAAAGGTATTTGTCAGGCTGTGCGCGAATCACAGGCTGTGAAGATTTATATATGTAATGTTATGACTCAGCATGGTGAAACCGACGGTTATTCTGCCTCACAACATGTGCAGGCGATTATTGATCATGCCGGTACCGGGCTAATGGATTATGTGGTAATTAACGGCCAGGAAATTGCCGATTCGCTTAAGCAGGTTTATTCCCAGCAGCAAGCGTTTCCGGTAGCAGCGGATGCTCATAATATTGAGGCTATGGGTATCAAAGTAGTGAAGGCGGATCTAATTAGTGAAACTAATCTGGTAAGGCATGACCCGCTTAAATTGTCACGGACAATTATGGCGATGGTCTATAAATATAAATTAAATTCGGAACGAATGAAGCTGTTGGATTATTACCTAGTTGCCGAAAATATTAAGGAATTTAAAGATGATTAATACGGAGTGATTAACGTGTCATTTTCCGCTGATGTCAAAAATGAATTGGCCAGAGTTACCGGTGAACAAGGTTGCTGTCATACTGCGGAGTTAGCATCGCTGCTGCGTATGGGCGGTACTTTGATCATCCGCGGAAATCATAATGTTGGTATTAATTTTACCAGTGAAAATGCGGCAGTTGCCCGTAAGGTACTTACATTATTGAAAAATGGGTTTCAATTAAAAACGGAAGTGGTTGTAAAACGGGCTCGCCGCCTTAAGAAAAATAATTCTTACCAGGTTATTGTAGTACCTTCAGCGCAGGTAGCGGGACCCTTAACACAACTAGGACTGATGCAGACCAATAAGGATGACGACAACAGCTCAAAACTGATTTTACGCAAGAACTGCTGCCGCCGGGCTTATTTGCGCGGTGCATTTTTAGGCGGTGGTTCAGTAAATAAACCGGCCGGCGATTATCACCTGGAATTGGTGTCAAGTAACTATGCCTTTGCAGCCTCATTATTAAAAGTTATGAAAGCCTTTGCTTTACCGGCAAAATTGACGGAACGAAAGAAAGATTTTGTTGTATATCTCAAAGACGGTGATGCGATTACTTCTTTTTTACGGATCATCGGAGCCCACAATGCTTTGCTATTATTTGAAAATGTGCGGGTTGTTAAGGAAATGCGCAATCAAGTTAACCGTATTGTTAATTGCGAGACGGCAAATTTGCAAAAAACAGTTAACGCCGCTGTACGGCAGGTAGAAGCTATTCGCCTGATTGAACGTACTGAAGGAATAGCAAGTTTGCCGCTAGTGCTGCAAGAAACTGCCGAACTGCGGTTGTTGTATCCCCAAGCAACGCTGCAAGAGCTGGTTGATCATGACGGCGGGAAAATAAGCAAGTCCGGTATCAATCACCGGCTGCGCAAATTAGTTGAAATTGCAGAAAGCATTGAGGATCAAGGAGAAAAATGAAGCTGATTCGAATTTTCCTGATAATATTATTAGTGGTAATTAGCGGCCTGGGAATAATTATCAGCTACGACCCACCGGGAGTGCCTATTTTGGCTTATCATAAGGTGGAGTCAGACAATGATCTTTATTCGGTCAGTCCGACTGAGTTTTCCCGGCAAATGGAATTCCTGGTTAAAAGCGGTTACCAGTCGGTGTCTTTGGCTCAACTGGTAGATTCATTTGAAGGAAAATACAATTTGCCGGCCAAGCCGATAGTAATTACTTTTGATGACGGTTACCTTGATAATTATCGTAACGCATTGCCGATACTGCAAAAGTATGGTATGCGGGCTACTGTCTTTATTATTACCGGTCAAGTCGGACAGACTGAGTATCTTAACTGGGATGATATTGTCCGGATGCAGCAGCAGGGAACAGAAATAGGGTCACATACTGTCCATCACACAGAGCTGGGAAAAGCCGGATTGGCTGCTCAGGTTGAAGAGATTCAACAATCAAAAAATATGCTGGAGCAGCGGCTGAAAGTTCCGGTACATTTTCTGGCTTATCCCTACGGCAGTTTTACCGGGAATAGTGAATATTTGCTCAGGGGAGCCGGATATCGCGGAGCTTGTACAGGGTTGCCCGGTTTAAATGATCAGGCCGGTAATTACTATCATCTGCGGCGGATAAATATTCCCAGACCACGGTTTGGTTTGTGGGAATTCCGGCTGCGGCTGCTGCGGGCCAAAATTTATTATGTTTTTACCCGTTAAGTAAATTTACCCGCCAGACATTACCAACCTTGAGATACTTACATAATTGCAGCCCGCTTGTTATAATAAGTGGTATCATTCAAGGAGGTGCTGGGTTGAACTTATTTAAAACTTTAGCTGCATTATTGTTAACGGCAACTGTATTGACTAACTTGGCATTTGCTGCCGGATTGCCGGCGGTTGATTTAACTGACTCCGCTAGCATGACTGAATGGCCGGTGAAAGTTACCTCATCCGGCGGTAAACTGCTATTATCCGACAGTCCGGAGACAGTAACTGAGGACGGCATTCTGTACCAAGATACGGTGCAAGGTGCAGTTCGGGTTTTTTTCCATCATGTTAATGGTTCTTCCCATGATAAGAAAGTCGTTATTTTGTTGACGAATCCGGATAAAGAAAAGGATGCCTTAGTCACAGTATTGAGGTATGGTTTAGGCGGACCGAGTTCTTTGTATGTTGATGTCGGCAAAAAGGCGCAATATAATTATTTTGCTGACAATGAAATTTACTTGTTGTCGGTTGGCGCGGGAAAATCGCTTCCTTTATCTAACGAGCTTAACCAATTAGTAGTTAAGACCAATATGTTGGTTAACGGAATATACGACTTCGTAACAGACCGCCCGGTTACGGTAAGTGTTTTGATGCTGCCGGCTCAGCAAGACCCGCTTGAATTTTATAAAACAGCCACGGTGCTGCCTGCTGATGAGCATCGGTTGCGCGGTACTTTTGAAGGGAAAGACAGGTTATTAATGCCGCTGGAAGTATTTAGTCCGCTGCAGCCGGAGGTCAAGGCCATTACGTTGGCTGACAACAATACCGATAAGTATTTGCACGGAGTCGATGCTACAGATGGTAGCCCGGTTGTCAATTACGGAAATTATGGTGTTATGTACAAATTATTTATTTCTTCTTCATTTGGCGGACAATATCAAGCTGTATTGAATCCGCGCGGCGGCGAGTATGCCGGTGCACTGGAAATGAAGTATCGTCATCAAGCCCCTTATATCCTGATGACACCTCAGCAAAAATTATCATTCGGTATTAATACTGTGAAAGATAGCGAAGTGGTTGGTCAATTTACCGGCGGCCAGTCGTTGTGGCTTACCTTTTCGCCGCCAGGCGCATCCAATTTACCGGTAAAGTTGTTGCTGGTGCCTAATCCTTAACAGGAAATAACTTGCTTTATCAAGCAAAAGTGTATAAAATAATAGTGATATTTGACGTGTGATAGAGGCGAGGAGGGATATTATGGCTAAGCATATAACTACTGTAAATACTGCAACTTTGCAAAAAACGATACATACCGGTGGATGTGGGGAGTGTCCGGCTTCCTGTCAGTCAGCTTGCAAAACGTCCTGTACGGTAGGAAATCAAGTTTGTGAGAAATAAAACGGAGAAGACTGTCAGCCCCTACTGAACCCAGTTGGGGCTGGATTTTTTTAACATATTTTTGCTAAAGGAGGATTTTTAGCATTGCGAATTCATAAATTTAGTATTAACGGATTGAATATTTTGCTTGACGTAAATAGCGGTGCAGTTCATATTATTGATTCACTGACCAATGATATTATGGATATATTTGACGGCAACAATGATGATCAAGTGGTTGACGGATTACAAACAAAATATGATCCGCAGGATGTGCGGGAGGTTATGACTGAACTGCACGAATTGATTGAGCAGGGTTTGCTGTTTGCTCCCGATATCGAAGTGCCGCTAACTTTTAAGCAACAGCCGATCGTGAAGTCATTGTGTTTGCATGTTGCTCATGACTGTAATTTGCGTTGCCGGTATTGCTTTGCCGGTACTGGCGATTTTGGCCACTCCCGCGGTTTAATGAGCAAGGAAGTTGGGGAAAAAGGAATCGAGTTTATAATCGAAAAAAGCGGTCCGCGTAAGCATTTGGATATCGACTTTTTCGGCGGTGAGCCACTGGTAAATATGGATACCGTTAAACATTTAGTACAATATGCCCGCCGGCGTGAACAAGAAACAGGTAAGAACATAAAATTGACTTTAACTACCAATGGTGTGTTGTTGAATAAGGAAAATGAGCAGTTTCTAAACGACAACCGGGTATTGCTGGTGTTGAGTTTGGATGGACGGCGCGAAGTCCATGACCGTATGCGGCCGTTTGCCGGCGGCTGCGGAAGTTATGATACAGTTGTAAACAATTTCCGGCGAGTGATTGCTTCCCGGCAAGATAAGAATTATTTTTTGCGGGGAACTTTTACGGCGTACAATCTTGATTTTTCTGAAGATGTGCTGGATATGGCTGCAATTGGCACGCAGCTTTCAGTAGAACCGGTTGTAGCGGATGAAGGAGATTATGCACTTAAGGAAGAACATTTACCTATAGTGTTTGCACAGTATGAAAAATTAGCTCTCGAATACCTGCAACGCAAGTTAAACGGCCAAGGATTTGAATTCTTCCATTTTAATGTTGATTTGAATAACGGACCTTGTGTTGCCAAACGCTTAAGTGGCTGCGGCGCCGGACATGAGTATTTTGCCGTTACCCCTGATGGCGATCTTTATCCTTGCCATCAGTTCGTCGGACGGGAAGAGTATCTGATCGGCAATGTGGATCAGGGGATAACTAACGAGGCGTTATCGCAGCATTTCCGTCAGGCCCATGTATTGAATAAACCGGCCTGCCGCCAGTGCTGGGCTCGCTACTTCTGCAGCGGTGGCTGTCATGCAAATGCTGATTTGTTTAACCATTCAATTTTAGAACCATACACGTTAGGCTGTGAATTGCAAAAAAAGCGTCTCGAATGTGCCATAATGGTTCAGGCTGTTTTGTTACAGCATAATAACGGTCGAACCGAAAAAATATTTAACAATTTTGATTTTATTGAATAATTTCCGGGAAGGAGCGGTAATAATGGATATGGGTGTTCGGTTGGAGTTAAGTCAAAAATTAATTATGACGCCTGAGCTTCGCCAAGCCCTTTCTATTTTGCAGCTTCCGGCCTTGGAGTTATCAGCTGTTATCGAGCAGGAACTTGTCGATAATCCGGTTCTAGATGCCGAGTGTCCGTCGGAATTACCGGACAACGCGGATCTTGCTGATTCTTGGAGTGAACGAATGCATTCGTTGGTCGAGTATCTTCGCGAAGATAATAATTATAACGCTGTCGGCGGCGAGCCGGTTGCCCGGGAATATCCGCTGGAGAGGACCGTTCATTTTACCGCCAGTTTGGCGCAATATTTGGAATTGCAGTTGGACTTGATTGTTAAGTCGGGCCTGCGGCATTCTGTTGGTCAATATATAATTGGTTGTCTGAATGATCATGGCTATTTGACTCAGAGCACAGCTGAAATTGCCAAAAAACTAAATACAACGCCGGCATTGGTTGAAGATGTTCTGGCTGATATCCAAAGTTTTGACCCGGCCGGTGTCGGTGCCCGCAGCCTTAAGGAATGTCTTACTATTCAACTGCAGCGCCGGGAACTCGCTCAGCCCGAGGTATTTGCTATTATTAATGGATATTTAGATGAGGTAGCGGAAGCAAGATATCATTTTATTGCCGACCAATTGCAAATATCTTTACATACTGTACATGAAGCGGTAAAGGTGATAAGAACTTTAAACCCCAAACCGGGTTTGAATTTCGTAAGTCCTAATCAACCCAGCGGTTATATTGCTGCCGATGTGACGGTGAAATTGGTGGACAATGATTTTATAATTTTGTTGGAGAATCAACCGCCGCAGTTAACGCTAAACAAGTTTTACCTGCGTATGATCGCCCACGGTGAGGCCGAAACCAGAAAATATTTACAGGCCAAAATCCATGCTGCTGAATGGCTGATCAAAAGTATTGACCAGCGCAACCGTACTCTATATAAAGTCACAGAAGCAATTACCAAGTTGCAGCGAGACTTTTTTGTTCGTGGGATAAGATGGTTACAGCCGTTGACCTTAAAAGAAGTTGCTGATTATGTAGGTATTCATGAATCTACCGTCAGTAGGGCAATTGCCAATAAATATGTTAATACTCCCTTTGGCTTATTTAGTTTTAAAACCTTTTTTTCCGCCGGGATTTCAAGCTCACAAGGGTTTATATCGTCAATTCAAATCAAACAGCGAATCAAGAAGCTCGTTGAGACTGAAGATGTTGCCCAACCGCTATCTGATCAAAAGATTGTTGAAGTTTTGAAGAACGAAGGAATTGTTGTTGCCAGACGTACTGTTGCTAAATACCGTGAAGAACTGGGAATCTTATCAGCTAAGAAACGCAAACGGATCTAGTTTATAAGCTCTTGCGCTTTTGGTATGCTGCGTTGATACCAAACCGCCGGAGCTTTTGAATTTCACCTTGTTGTCTGTTAGGCATTTTTTTTATGCCTGGTTACAATATTGCCCCGGGCCCAAACATTTTTTTCCCGCCACTAGGTGGAATTGCATGAATATTTTGTTATAATAGTTATGTTAGAAGGGCAGGAAACGAAGTGATACTCTTTAAGGAAGTGATACTATGGGAGAAAAGTTACAAGCAGACGTGGTGATCCTTGGCGGAGGAATCGTCGGCGCTGCAATTGCCAGAGAATTGTCCCGTTATCAACTGGATATAATTTTGCTGGAAAAAGCTCCGGATTTGGCTATGGGAACTTCCAAGGCCAATAGCGGTATTATCCATGCCGGATTTGATGCCCACCCGGATACGTTAAAAGCCAAATTGAATGTGCGGGGAAACGAATTGTATCATCAATTGGCGCCTGATTTAGGGTTTTCCATAAAATTTGTAGGTTCTTTAGTGGTGGCCAAAGATGAGGCTGAGCAACCGATGCTGCAGGAGTTATTAGACCGGGGACGCGAAAACGGTGTTCCTGGCTTGGAAATACTCTCGGCTCAACAGGTTTTGACCAAAGAACCTAATCTTACGGCTGATATTCGCGGGGGCGCTTTGTGGGCTCCGACGGCGGGCATAGTTTGCCCATTTCAAGCGGTTTTTGCCTTCGCTGATAATGCCGTAATTAACGGTGTGAAAATTATGACCGAATGCGAAGCCCAGTCAATTGCGACCAGCGATGGACAGGTTGTTGGTGTTGAAACCAGCCGGGGATTTATTGGCGCCCGGTTTGTAGTGAATGCCGCCGGTTTGTTTGCCGATGAGTTGAGCCGGACTGCCGGTGATGACAGTTTTACGATACAGCCGCGTAAAGGCGAATATATTCTATTTGACCGTAAGGTCGGTGATTTAGTAAACAGTGTAATATTCCCGACTCCTAATAAGGTGTCCAAGGGGATTTTAATTGCACCGACTGTGCACGGTAACTTATTTATTGGTCCGAACGCTGAAGACATCGATGATAAATGTGATGTTTCGACAACGTGTGACGGAATGAACTACATTATTGAAGGTGCCGGTAAGCTGATCGATAGGATCCCGCTGGCGGCTTGTATCGCTCAGTTTGCCGGCTTACGGGCGACGGCAGCCGATGGCGATTTCATCATCCGCTCATCGACAACTGTCGGCGGCTTGATTCATGCCGCCGGTATACAATCACCGGGACTGACAGCTGCTCCGGCTATTGCCGAAATGGTTGCAGAGTTATTGAATGAACAGGGATTGGATTTGCGGGAAAAACCTGATTTTCAGCCGAAAAATCCGCCACAAATACATTTTGCCCAACTTTCGGTTGAAGAACAACAGCAACTGATTGCGCAAAATCCGTTATATGGCCGGGTAATTTGCCGCTGTGAAACAGTGACCGAGGCCGAAATTGTAGCTGCTATCCATGCGCCTTGCGGAGCAAAAACAGTCGATGCCGTCAAACGGCGTACTCGGGCCGGTACCGGCAGATGCCAAGGCGGATTTTGCGGGCCACGGGTTACGGCTATTTTAGCCAGAGAGCTGAATATTCCTATTCCAGCCGTGCGGAAAGATACTGCTGAATCAAACTTGTTTTTTGATAAATTGCCGGCCGATGGAGAGGTGAACTGTCATGATTAATAGATATGATGTCGTTGTTATTGGCGGCGGTCCGGCCGGCTTGGCAACAGCTCATAGTGCCCGCCAAAACGGTGCGGAAAAAGTTTTGATCATTGAACGGGACCGTGAGTTAGGCGGAATTTTACAGCAATGTATTCATAACGGATTTGGCCTTCACCATTTTGGTGAAGAACTTACCGGTCCGGGCTATGCTCATCGCTATATCAAGTTGATTGAAAATGATCCTGGAGTTACGGTTTTGCTGGATACCATGGTATTGCAGGTCTTTGAAAATAAAACGATTTTAGCCGTCAGTCCCGACCAAGGAGTTATTCAGATCGAAGCAGGTGCAGTAGTGTATACCATGGGCTGCCGCGAAAGAACCCGGGCTGCAATACGGGTCAGCGGGGACCGGCCGGCCGGTGTATTTACAGCAGGTGCCGCTCAGCGTATGGTTAATATGGAAGGCTATTTACCCGGTAAAAGCGTTGTAATATTAGGGTCAGGCGACATTGGCCTGATTATGGCCAGAAGATTGTCTTTAGAAGGAGCTTCGGTTAAAGCAGTCATAGAAATCATGCCCTACTCAAACGGGCTTACGCGTAATATGGTTCAGTGCTTGGAAGATTATGATATACCATTATATTTATCGCATACTATTGCGGCAATTCATGGCAAAGACCGGGTGCAAGGAGTTACCTGTGCCAAGGTCGATGATAAACGAAACTTGATCCCGGGAACAGAATTTGACATCGAATGTGATTGCGTATTGTTATCAGTCGGATTGATCCCAGAGAATGAGTTGTCGGAAGCAACGGGAATAAAAATGGATGCCGTGACCGGCGGCCCAATTGTTGATCAAATGCGGCAGACTTCACTGCCCGGTTTTTTCGCTGCCGGTAATGTGGTGCATGTACATGATCTGGTGGACTGGGTATCAGAAGAGGGTGAGATTGCCGGCAAATATGCTGCGCTTTATGCCCAAAACAAACTGTCTGAGTCGCCAAAGTACATTAAGGTAGAAAATAAGTCCGGTATTCGCTACGTTGTTCCGCAAAATATAAATGTTAATCAAGCCGGCATGGTAAGACTGTACATGCGGGTGACACATCCGGCGAAGAAGGTCTCAATTGAAGTGGCCGGCAACTCCGGTGTGTTACTGGAGAAAAAACTTCCTATCGCCAAACCGAGTGAGATGATCGCTGTTGATTTGCCACAGGCAAAAGTCGAGCAAGCTGAACAATTCATAACAGTTACTCTAAAAGAATAGGAGGGTAAATAAATGACGGAACAAGTTCGGAGAGTAAGTTGTATTGTTTGCCCCATTAGTTGTCAAGGGGAAGTAGTATTTGAAAATGGACAAATTAAAGAAGTCAGAGGATTTAACTGCCCGCGCGGAAAGGCATATGCTCAAACTGAGGTTACTGCGCCCAAACGGATGCTTACATCTACTGTTAAGGTAAAAAACGGTACAATACCGCTGTTGCCGGTGGTTTCCAAGCAGCCGCTGCCTAAGGGAAAAATTATGGATTGCGCTAAAGCTTTACGCGAGGTGTGTATTACGGCGCCGGTTAAGGAGGGCGATATTGTTTGCCCCAATATTTTAGGGTTGGGTGTCGATATTATTGCCAGCCGCGATTTGGCGGCGGCTAATTAAGCCTCCCGCCTCTATAGGCGGCGTCAGCTCAGGTGGAGTTGAATCTCCACCTGAGCCCCCGATGTTTCAGCTTTGCTGAAACGAGTTCACTTTTTGTTGCAATTACTTAGTAAAATATGGCGTGATATGTTGGCAATTGAGCAGGATTTTATTTGTGAATAGCGAAGATACTAGTGTTGAGGATTTAAGCAGACTTTTATTTGTTTATATTGGGACGTATTATGTCTCGCCGGGACTAAAAGAATCCCAAGAGGGAGCGCTATGGAAAAAATTATTCAACTACATCGAAAAATTGCCCCAGAGCTCATAGCACTTATTGAGGAAAGATATAATATCCTTAAACATATTCAATATGCTCAACCGGTTGGCCGCCGTGCTTTGGCCGTAATGCTGGGTATGGGCGAACGAAGCGTCCGGGCTCAGGTCGATTTCTTAAAGACCGCCGGCTTAATTTCGTTTTCTTCGTTAGGGATGACTATCAGTTCGGAAGGATTTGCCATGCTGCATGATTTAGCTGATTATGTAAGGGCAGTTCGCGGTTTAACCGAGTTGGAAATTTTTCTTCAGCAAGTGCTGAATGTCGGCAAGGTGGTTATTGTTCCGGGAGATTGTGATGCTGATGCGACCGTACTTCAGGAATTGGGTCGCGCTGCAGCGACGGTACTAACAGATCAGCTGTCTGAGGATATGATTGTTGCGGTCAGCGGCGGATCTACTATGGCGGTGGTCGCCGAATCAGTTCCGGCAGCCTGTCCTTCGGTTGTTGTAGTGCCGGCGCGGGGTGGCCTAGGTGAAAATGTAGAGTTTCAAGCTAACACTATTGCCGGCGTAATGGCTAAAAAACTGGGATGCCGTTACCGGCAGCTGTATATCCCGGATGGGGTGAGTGAAGAGACATTAGCGGTAATTTTGCAGGAAGATTCTCAAGTAAAAAGCGTTGTTGAATTAATAAAGAAAGCCGATATTCTTATTCATGGCATCGGTACAGTCAAGCAAATGGCTCGGCGCCGAGGCTTGGATGACTATATCGTTGAAGAGTTGGTGCAGCATAAAGCAGCCGGTGAGGCATTGGGCCAGTATTGTACTATTGATGGCGATATTGTCTATGTTACCGGCAGTGTCGGGTTGCTGCTGGATGATGTATCAACGCTTGGCAAAGTAATTGCAGTAGCCGGCGGGCGGTTAAAGGCCCAGGCAATTTTAGCTGTTACTTCAGCCGGTAAACAGGGTATCTTGGTTACCGATGAAGGGGCAGCGCGGGAAATTTACCGGTTAAGTATGATAGCGATTTCCTCAAGAGGTTCAGACGACCTGTTGAGTCAATAAATTTAAACACAGGGGGAATATATAATGACGGTAAAAGTAGGAATTAATGGTTTTGGACGTATTGGACGTAATGTTGTAAGAGCAGCTATCAATAATCCTGAAGTGGAAATAGTTGCGGTTAATGATTTAACTGACGCCGAAACACTGGCTCATTTGCTCAAATATGACTCAGTACATGGAACTTTTGGTTATGAAGTTAGAGTAGAAAACGGTTCAATTATTGTTAATGGAAAACCGATCAAAGTTCTGGCGGAAGCAGATCCGGCCAAACTTCCCTGGAAACAATTAGGAGTTGAAGTTGTAGTAGAATCGACCGGGCGGTTTACGGAGGCAGCTAAAGCTTCAGCTCATATTACAGCCGGAGCGAAAAAAGTAATTATTTCGGCACCGGCTAAAAATGAAGATATTACCATTGTTATGGGCGTAAATCATGACAAATATGATCCGCAAAAGCATCATATTATTTCCAATGCTTCTTGTACTACTAACTGCTTAGCTCCGTTCACCAAAGTGCTGTTGGAGAAATTCGGAATTAAACATGGTCTGATGACTACCGTTCATTCTTATACTAACGATCAAAAAATCCTCGATTTACCGCATAAGGATCTGCGCCGGGCCCGGGCTGCCGCTATGTCGATAATTCCGACAACTACCGGTGCCGCCAAGGCTGTGGCCTTGGTGCTGCCGGAACTAAAAGGTAAATTAAACGGTTTTGCTATGCGGGTGCCAACCGCTAATGTTTCGATCACAGATCTAACAGTAGAATTAGAAACAGCGACAACGGCTGAAGAAATCAATCAGGCGATGAAGGAAGCGGCGCAAGGCGAACTTAAAGGAATTCTTGATTATTCGGATGAGCCGCTGGTATCCCGCGATTATAACGGCAATCCCTTCTCGTCTATTGTTGACGGTCTATCAACAATGGTGGTCGAGGGTACAATGGCTAAAGTGGTATCCTGGTATGATAACGAATGGGGCTATTCTAACCGGGTAGTGGATTTAGTTGGTTTTATCGCTAAACAAGGTCTGTAAGGTGTGTCGTTAAAGGGAGTGGAAGATTTGAAGAAAAAATCCGTTAAAGATATTGATTTACATGGCAAAAAGGTGATTATGCGGGTCGATTTTAATGTCCCGATGGATAAGGCCGGTAACATTACCGATGATAACCGGATTCAGGCGGCGCTGCCGACAATCAGATATATCCTGCAACAAAATGCAGCCGTTATCTTAATGGCGCATCTTGGACGGCCGAAAGGCAGTGTTAAACCGGAATTTTCGCTTAAACCGGTTGCGGCAGCGTTGAGTAAACTGTTGTCACTGGAAGTACAGTTTGCTGCCGACTGTATTGGTGAAATCGCTGAGCAGGCGGCCGCCAAATTACAGCCGGGTCAAGTGCTGCTGCTGGAAAATTTACGTTTTTATTCGCAAGAGGAGAAAAATGATCTCGAATTTGCTAGTAAATTAGCAAAACTGGCTGACGTATATGTGAATGACGGCTTTGGTGTTTCTCATCGTGCCCATGCATCAGTTGATGGCATTGCCCGGCTAATGCCTGCTGTCGCCGGATTGCTGTTGGAAAAGGAAATTGCCTTTGTTGGCGGTGCGGTGAGTAATCCCCAACATCCTTTTGCCGCCATAATCGGGGGAGCAAAGGTCTCGGACAAGATTGGTGTTATTGAAAATCTGCTGACAAAAGTAGATACCTTGATTATCGGCGGGGGAATGGCCAATACGTTTTTAGCGGCACAAGGCTGCCAAGTGGGTAAATCACTGATTGAGCCGGAAAAAGTTGAGCTGGCAGCTCAGTTGATTGAACACGCCAAGCAACGAAAGGTAAACCTGCTGTTGCCGGTAGATGTGGTTGTTGCCGACCGCTTTGCTGCCGATGCTGAATATAAAGTTGTCGAGGCAAAGCAGGTGCCGGCTGACTGGATGATACTGGATATTGGTCCGCGCAGCCAACAAATATTTGCCCAAGCACTTACGACCATGAAAACGATTGTTTGGAACGGCCCGATGGGGGTTTTTGAGTTTGATTCATTTGCCAAAGGTACTGAGGCGGTGGCTAAGGCCGTTGCCGAATCAGGAGCGGTGAGCATTGTCGGTGGCGGTGATTCAACGGCGGCGCTGGAAAAAACCGGTATGGCCGCAAAGGTTTCGCACATTTCTACCGGTGGCGGGGCATCGTTAGAATATCTGGAAGGTAAGATACTTCCTGGTATTGCGGCATTGAATGATTTACGCAAGCCGGTGATTGCTGGTAATTGGAAAATGCATAAGACTGTTGAGCAATCTGTTTTACTAATAAAGGAATTAATTCCACTTACTGAAAATAATAACTACGCGGATATCGTTGTTTGTCCGGTATTTACTTCTTTATATGCTGTGGGACAGGAAATTAAGGGGACTAATATTTGCCTGGGTGCACAGGATGTATATTGGGAACAACAGGGCGCATTTACCGGCGAGATATCCCCGTCAATGTTAAAAGATACCGGCTGCAGCTATGTAATTATCGGTCATTCCGAACGTCGGCAATACTTTGGCGAATCGGATGAAACTGTTAATAAAAAGGTTAAAGCTGCTATGGCCGAAGGCTTGCTGCCGATTGTGTGCGTAGGCGAATCGCTTAGCCAGCGGGAAGCCGGCGAGTTGTATGATTTTATTGCGCAACAAATCCGTGGTGCCTTTGCGGGTGTTGATGCTGCACAAGCTGCCGGTATTATTGTTGCCTATGAACCGATATGGGCTATCGGAACCGGGAAGACTGCTACGGCCCGGCAGGCGAACGACATGTGCGCTTTTATCAGGGGAGTGCTGGCCGAATGCTATGACCGTGCCTGCGCCGATCAAATACGGATACTATATGGTGGTAGTGTCAAGCCGCAAAACATTCAAGAATTAATGGCGCAAAGTGATATTGACGGAGCGTTGGTGGGCGGTGCCAGTCTGGAAGCAGCTGCTTTTGCCGGCATTGCTAACTATTAGGGAGGAAATATGGCTACAATACAGGTGCCGATTGCGCTGGTAATATTAGATGGATGGGGACTTGGAAAATGTGATTCGGAGAATGCCATTTATCAGGCCGATACACCGCATTTGAAACTGCTGACGGAAATGTACCCGAACACACAGTTAATTTGTTCCGGTGAACAGGTTGGGCTTCCCCACGGGCAGATGGGCAATTCGGAAGTAGGGCATTTGAATATCGGCGCCGGCCGAATTGTTTACCAGGAATTGACCCGTATTACAAAGGCTATTCACGATGGAGACTTTTTCCGAAACCCGGTACTTATTGATGTTATGGCGAAGACCTTAAGATCAGGCGGTGCACTGCACTTGATGGGGTTATTATCCGACGGTGGTGTACACAGCCATATCCTGCATTTGTTTGCTTTGCTGGAATTGGCAAAGCGTCAAGGAATAAAACAAGTATATGTGCATGCTTTTTTAGATGGACGGGATGTGCCGCCTGCCGGTGCCAAACAGTATATTATTGATCTTGAACAAAAGATGATTGAACTGGAAATTGGTCAGATTGCAACCGTAAGCGGGCGTTATTATGCAATGGACCGTGATAAACGGTGGGAACGGGTTGAGAAGGCTTACGCCGCGATGGTTTACCGTGAAGGGAATTTTGCTGCAACTGCTGTTGACGGGCTGGAACAGGCTTATGCCCGGGGTGAAACGGATGAGTTTGTTATTCCTTTTATTATCGACAGCTGCACTGCATTTAAAGGAATTCAACCCGGTGATGGAATGGTATTCTTTAATTTCCGTCCCGATCGAGCCCGCGAAATAACGCGGGCGTTACATGATGATGATTTTAACGGATTTTTGCGGCGAACAGGCAAGGTACCATTGTACTTTGTCGGTATGACTCAATATGATGAGACTATTTCTGTACCGGCAGCTTTTGCTCCTAATTATTTGCACAATACATTGGGAGAGGTCTTTAGCCGCCATGGTTTGCGCCAATTACGGATCGCTGAGACGGAAAAATACGCGCATGTTACGTTTTTCTTCAATGGCGGCGAAGAAAAGCCGTTTGCTTGTGAGGATCGGATATTGATTCCGTCACCCAAAGTGGCGACCTATGATCTTAAGCCGGAAATGAGTGCTCCTGAAGTAACTGAACGGGTTGTTCAAGAAATCAAAAGCGGTAAATATGATTTGATCGTATTGAATTTTGCTAATGGCGATATGGTAGGGCATACCGGCTTATTAAATGCGGCTATTCAAGCTGTTTCGACAGTGGATCAGTGTGTTGGCCAGGTTGTGCAAGCAATGCGCCGGATGGGTGGAATTACTTGTATTACAGCTGACCACGGTAATGCCGAAAATATGGGCGACGGAGCCGGACATTGTTATACCGCGCATACAACTAATCCGGTTCCGTTTATCCTTGTATCCGAATATCACCGGAACCGGACGTTGCGACCGGGAATATTAGCGGACGTTGCGCCGACAATATTAGAATTAGCAAATCTCAAAGTTCCGGCCGAAATGACCGGGTCGAGCTTGCTCAAAGAAGACCAGGACGAAAATGAAGTGGAGGAATAATTAGATGGCTTGTATTCTAGACGTGTATGCCAGAGAAATATTGGATTCGAGAGGTAATCCGACCATCGAAGTAGATGTAGTTTTGGATGACGGTACGTTGGGAAGGGCGGCCGTTCCGTCCGGAGCTTCAACCGGAATGTATGAAGCTGTTGAACTGCGGGATGGAGACGAACAACGCTATTTAGGCAAAGGCGTTGCCAAGGCTGTTGAAAATGTTAATGAAATTATTTCCCCGGAAATAGCCGGTATGGAAGTTACGGATCAAGTGGCGATCGACAACATAATGCTGCAATTAGACGGAACTCCGAATAAGGCCAAATTAGGAGCTAATGCTATTCTGGGAGTTTCCATGGCTGTGGCCAAAGCGGCTGCGAATAGCTTGGAATTGCCGTTGTATACATATCTGGGCGGATTTAATGCCAAGCAGCTGCCGGTGCCAATGATGAATATTTTAAACGGCGGACAGCATGCTGATAACAATGTGGATATTCAAGAATTTATGATTATGCCGGTAGGGGCCTCTTGTTTTGCCAATGCTCTGCAGATGAATGTCGAAGTTTATCATTGCCTGAAAAAGGTTTTAAAAGGCAAGGGATTGAGCACGGCAATCGGTGATGAAGGTGGCTTTGCGCCGAACCTAGCTTCTAATGCTGAAGCGCTTGAAGTGATTATTGAAGCTATAAACAAAGCAGGGTATCAACCCGGCAAGGATATTTGCCTGGCGCTGGATGTTGCAGCTTCCGAGCTATACAGCGACGGTAAATATAATTTAGCCGGCGAGGGTGTAGTGAAAACGGCTGCCGAAATGATCGAATATTATGTGGAAATGGTTGATAAATACCCGATAATTTCGATTGAAGACGGTTTAGCGGAAGATGATTGGCAGGGTTGGGATCTGTTGACCCAGCGTCTGGGCAACAAAATTCAGCTGGTGGGTGATGATTTGTTTGTAACTAACACCCAACGGCTGTCCCGCGGGATAACCGAAAATATTGGTAACTCCGTACTGGTTAAGGTAAATCAGATCGGAACATTAACGGAAACTTTTGAAACAATTGAGATGGCAAAGCGAGCCGGGTATACTTGTGTTATTTCCCATCGCTCCGGCGAAACGGAAGATACGACGATTGCCGATATTGCGGTCGCCGTAAATGCCGGACAAATCAAGACCGGCGCTCCGGCCCGTACCGACCGGGTGGCAAAATATAACCAGTTGCTGCGGATCGAGGAGGAACTTGGAGCAATTGCCCAATATAAGGGTATGGATGTATTTTATAATTTAAAGAAATAATGTAAGCGGCGCTCATTCGGATGAATGGGCGCCGCTTAAGCTTGTAGACAAAGTTCTTACCATTCGATGAACTACGTCAAGCTATTATATATCATCCGACAATCGGTGCCGTTACGCTGGCTAAGAAATAGCGGGCTGCATTCAGTACAGGCGTTGGTTTAGCGGGGGAGATACTGCCGCAAGGCCAGGACCGGCTTGAACAGGTCACCGTGCTGTTCTACCCTGGACAATACCTCGTCCGATTTGAAGGTTAAAACAGTAGCATCATTGCGTTCCAGACATAGTTCTACTTCTTGCCAAGTTACCGGCGTTGAGACGGTGGGAGCTTCCTTCGCCCGTAACGAATACACGCAAACTGTAGTTTTATGACGGTCATTTTGGCTCCAGTCAATGAAAACCTTGCCGGTTCGGAGAATTTTTTTCATATTCGATACGACTTGGCCGGGATAAGTATCACTCATCCAGTCGGCCAGTTGGTGGGCAAATTGCTTGGTTTGATCATAATCTGTCGGCGTATTAAGGGAAATGTATAACTGTAATCCCTTGGAGCCGGATGTTTTGGGAAAGCTTTGTAAATTCAACTTGTCGAAAACGCTGCGCAGCCATAGCGCGACTTGGGCGCAATCAACTATTGTGGCCGGCGGTCCGGGGTCTAGATCAAAAACTACCATCGTTGGGGTCGGAATATCCTTAGCCAACGACAGGGAAGTGTGTAATTCCAATGAAGCTAAATTAGCTATCCAAATCAAAGAAGGCAAATCTTCGACAAGACAGAAATTCTTCATTTTCTCGTTGCTTTCGCTCCATACCGGCGCCGTTTTTATCCAAGGGGGTTTGGAGGCCGGGCATTCTTTTTGATAAAAAAACTTGTCGTCCACGCCGTGCGGATAACGCTTAAGAGTCAGCGGACGTCCTTCCAAATGCGGCAGCAAAACAGGTGCGATTCGAATATAGTAGTCGATAACCTGTTGTTTATTAAAACCATTATCCGGGTAGAAAACCTTATCTAAATTTGATAGTTTTAACTCATGTCCTGCAATGTTAATTAGTGTTTGCTTATTCGGCACGGGCTTTTTTCCGCCGTGGTTTAGGAATCGGTTTCTTCTTTTTATTCATGGCCGATAGACTGGCTTCCAAAGCCGCCATGAGATCAACGACTTTTCCTTTGGCCATTTCAGCCGGTTTCTGGGCTACGACCGACTGGCCTTCGGCTTTATTTTCGATCATTGCCAGTACCTTTTCCCGGTATTCATCATGGTACTTTTCCGGCTGGAAAGCAGTCGTTAACGACTCAATTAGCTGCAGGGCAATGGTTAACTCTCTGTTATCAACAATTACACCGGTTTCCGGTAATCCTTCTAACTGTTCGGATCTTATTATTTCGTCGGCGTAAAACATCGTTGACAAAGTTAAGGCGGAACCGGCCGGTCTAATGGCTGTTAAGTACTGCTTATTGCGCAAAATAACTTTAGCAATAGCAACTTTACGCGAGTCCTCCATAGCCCTTAATAGTAGCGAATAGGCTTTGCCGGCGCCTTTGTCGGGAACAAGATAATAGGATTGCTGAAAATATAACGGATCAATTTGTTCCAACAGAACGAATTCTTCAATATCAATACTTTTGGTAGCTTGCGGGCTAAGACTTTCCAGTTCCTCGCTAGAAACAACAACATAGCGGTCGGGTGATATTTCGTACCCTTTTACAATTTGTTCGTTAGGAACTTCTGTTTCATCGGTGGAGCATACCCGTTTCAGGCGAATTCGGCAACCGTCACTTTGGCGCAACTGATGAAACTGTAAACCTTTCTTTTTTACCGCATTGTACAGTTTTACCGGAATATTGACCAGACCAAAACTGATTGAGCCATTCCACATCGGTCTTGGCATTGTATCACTCCTTACCTTGGCTTTCGCGGATTACTTCCTGCGGATCTTTATCTTGCCGCAGACCTTTGAATGAAGGATGTCTAAGTGTATTGTTAGGGGTCCACTCAGTGAATTCAAATTCGCCGACTAACAAAGGCTGTATGAACAGCGGCTGTTTTACCGGCAGGCTTGTACTAAATGGATTATAATTAATAGATATTTTTAAAAATGATTTTTCCAATGCTGCTAAGTCAGACGTGCTGAAGCCTGTTCCAACCTTCCCGGCGTAAATTAGCTGCTGCAGTTTGCCTAGCTTTGCAGCCTGTTCGGCAGTTAGATCATAATAACCGACTAACAGGGCGCCAATTTTTCCGCTGCGGCTGCCTTGACCGGTGACATAGCCGCCGATTACTAATTCCTGGCGTTGCTGATTCTTTAGTTTGATCCAGTCGCCGGTTCGTTTTCCCGGAAAGTATTTACTTTGTATTTTTTTAGCGATAAGGCCTTCTAATCCCAACTTGCGACTGGCAGTCAACAGATCTTGGCCATTGCCGATTTTGAAGGATGGTGTTTGCCAGTACGAACCGTCTAACCGCAAGTTTTCCAACAGGTCACGGCGCTGAGTATACGGAAGGTCGATTACCGGCCGGTTCAAATACAAAAGATCGAAAATCATGTAGGTTATCGGCGCTGTCGCCAGCCGCGATTTTAAGTTGGCTGGAGACACTCCCATGCGCGTTTGGAGCAGACTGAAGGATGGCTTGCCGTCTGCCCCGAAAGCAACAATTTCGCCATCAAGAACAATATTAACAGTGCCTAGGGAGTTAGCCAGAGCAGATAGTTCAGGGTATTGGGCGGTAATATCAAGCATATTTCGGCTGAGCAGTTTTGCTTGGCCGCCAAAATAATGATACATGGCTCGAATACCGTCCCATTTTATTTCAAAAGCATAACCGTCATCGCCAGGTAAGTCCCCGGTTTTTGCCAGCATTGGTTTAAATAACATATTGGCCTCCTTATTTAGTATTTTATCCTTGACGGGAATTATTACGTTCCAGTGGGAAAACCGATAGGTAAAAATTGTATAAAAATGAACGGATTTGTGCAAAAATATTGTGTAGGCAATTGTCAATTAGTTTTAGCTTGTGATAGAATATAGTGGTACAAGTGCGTGGGGGGTGTTAAGAAAGTGATCACAGCATTAATGATACTGGAAGCAATTATTTGTATTGCTTTAATTGCGGCTGTTGTAATGCAGTCTGGTAAGAGTGCCGGCTTATCCGGATCAATTGCCGGCGGAGCCGAATCTTTTTTCGGTGGCAAGCGTAAGGGTATGGACGAACTTTTGGCGACTGTAACGATTATTCTTGGTGGATTGTTTGGTGTTATTACCTTAGTTTTAGTTAAGCTATCCAATTGATCTTTTGGCCTCCAGCCTGGAAGGTGGGGGCGTTTTTGCGGTTGAAGACTTATCATATTTGAAGGGGGATATTTAGACTGTGGGAACCTATTTAATCTTGGCAATGCTGATTGGTATTGGAGCATTGCTGTTTGCGTATGTATTAGGCAACTCTATTGCCAAATCCAGTGACGGTACCGAGCGGATGCGGGAAATTGCCGGTTTTATCCATGAGGGTGCTATGGCGTTCCTGTATCGCGAGTACAAGTATTTGTCGGTGTTTATTGTTGTAGTGGCTGTAATCATCGCTATTACCTTAGCTTGGCAGACTGCAGTAAGTTTTGTAGTTGGCGCTGTTTTCTCAATTTTGGCCGGCTATTTTGGTATGAATGTTGCCACCAAGGCAAACGTTAGAACTGCTGAAGGTGCTCGTCATGGAATGAGCGAAGCCTTAAAAATTGCTTTTTCCGGCGGTGCTGTTATGGGTTTATGTGTTGTCGGGCTTGGCATTTTTGGCTTATCGCTATTATTTACAGTATTTAATCAAAACGTTGAAATTATTACCGGTTTTGGTTTAGGAGCAAGTTCTATTGCTTTGTTTGCCCGTGTTGGCGGCGGTATTTATACCAAAGCTGCTGACGTTGGTGCCGACTTAGTCGGTAAAGTTGAAGCCGGTATCCCGGAAGACGATCCCCGCAATCCGGCAGTTATTGCCGATAATGTTGGCGATAATGTTGGTGACGTGGCCGGTATGGGTGCCGACTTGTTTGAATCTTATGTTGGTTCCATTATTTCCGCACTTACCTTAGGTGCATTGTTATATAAAAACGGTGAAGGTGTTACATATGCCTTCCTGCTGGTTTCTGCCGGTATTGTTGCGTCGGTAATCGGTATTTTATTTGCGCGGACAAGCAAGGCTACTAATCCGCAGCAAGCTCTTAATATGGGTACTTATGTCGGTGGTGCGATCGTTATTGCTGCCGCCGCTTTCTTAAGCAACATGATATTTGGCAATTTCAAAGCATTTTTTGCCGTGGCTGCCGGCTTAATTGTTGGTATGCTGATTGGTAAAATTACCGAAATTTATACTTCCGGCGACTATAGTTCGGTTAAAAAGATTGCCAGACAGTCCGAAACCGGCCCTGCCACTACCTTGATTTCCGGTTTGGCAGTAGGCATGTATTCGACTTTATGGCCAATCATTTGTATCTCTGTTGGTGTATTGGTGTCATTTGCCGTTATGGGTGGTACTAAGGATATGCTGATGGGCTTGTACGGAATTGCATTGGCTGCAGTTGGCATGTTATCGACGACCGGCTTGACGGTTGCCGTCGATGCCTATGGTCCGATTGCCGATAATGCCGGCGGTATTGCCGAAATGTCCGAACTTCCGCATAGTGTACGGGAAATTACCGATAAATTGGATTCCGTCGGTAATACAACCGCTGCTATCGGCAAAGGTTTTGCCATCGGTTCAGCAGCATTGACTGCATTGGCGCTGTTCGCTTCGTATGCACAAATCGTTGAATTAAAAGCTATTGACTTACTTAACCCACTTACGCTGACCGGCTTATTTATTGGTGGTATGCTGCCGTTTTTATTCGGCGCTTTGACTATGGAATCGGTTGGTAAAGCCGCTAATGAGATGATCGAAGAAGTAAGATATCAATTTAAAAATATTCCGGGATTGATGGAAGGCAAGGCCAAACCGGATTATCGTAAATGTGTAGATATTTCCACCGCTGCTGCCCTGCATGAAATGATGTTCCCGGGAATTCTTGCTATTGTAGTGCCGATGGCTATGGGCTTATTGTTTGGCGCTGAAGCATTAGGCGGATTGATCGGCGGCGCGTTGGCTACCGGTGTTTTGATGGCTATCTTTATGGCCAATGCCGGCGGTGCCTGGGACAATGCTAAAAAGTACATTGAGTCCGGTGAACATGGCGGTAAAGGAAGCTTTGCGCATAAAGCGGCGGTCGTCGGCGATACCGTCGGTGACCCATTCAAGGATACTTCCGGACCGGCAATGAATATTCTAATAAAATTAATGACCATCGTGTCACTGGTATTTGCTCCGGTCATTGCCCAATACGGCGGAGTATTGGTACATTTGTTTAAATAATAAGTAACACAACGTAAAAATTTAAAACCTGAGTCTGGTTTATATACCGGCCTCAGGTTTTTATCTTGGGTAATGTTATTTTGTGGCAGTACTTGCCGCCCCAAACAGCCTAGTATAGGCAAGCTTTAAAAAAACGCTTATTATGCTGTTACTGGCTTTAGAATCTTATTGCCGATGAAAACAGATAATAATATTAGTTCTTAAGGTAATTATGGAGGAACAATGAATTCCACACTATATTATGTGCAATTGATGGTCGAGCGAGTTTGCGTGATAGCTACATTAGCATTTGTGCTTACCCGCTGGAATTGGTTTCGTGAATTGCTGACCTATAAACCGGAAATCAAGATTCGCATATTGTCTGTTGGTATGTTCGCACTGATTGGGATTATCGGGACTTATACCGGGATAGTGGTTAATGTAGAAAGCGAACAGGCTGCCGGACGCGTACTTGCCATCAATCCAGCGGAGGCAATTATCAATGCCCGAGTGCTGGGGGTAGCGATTGGTGGGATCTTAGGAGGCCCGCTGGTAGGATTAGCTTCTGGCATTTTAGCCGGTGCACACCGTTTGGCGCTGGGGGGATTTACGGCAATAGCCTGTTCGGTAGCTACAGCTTGGGAAGGCTTGCTGGCTGGGCTGATGGCTCACTACTGGTTTAAGAAAAGATCGCTGTCACTATACCAGGTTGCGATAATCGGAGTAGTGGCTGAGCTAAGCCAAATGTTGATTATCTTGTTGCTGGCTAAACCGTTTGAACGGGCCTGGGAGTTGGTCAGGATAATTAGTATTCCCATGATTTTGGCAAACTCAGTTGGCTTAGCAGTTTTTTTTGCTATCTTACAAAGCGTTATCGAACGTGAACAACATGCTGTGGCCAGTTTTGCGCACAATGCGTTAGCGATTGCCCGGCGGACTTTGCCCTATTTACGCAAGGGATTAACTGAGCAGTCGGCGCAGAAAACAGCGGAGATAATCCGGCAAATGACGGGAGTGGCGGCAGTATCGCTGACCGATACCCGGGTTATCTTAGCATTTGTCGGCAAGGGGTCCGAACATCATATTGCCGGAACGCCGTTGAAAACTGAAGCAACTTATGCGGTAATTCGCGAAGGTAAAGCCTATGTGGCGGTTGACAAGCAAAGAATCGGCTGCTCACAGCCTGATTGTCCGCTGGAGGCAGCCATTGTATTGCCATTACATCAGCGAGGTGAGGTAATCGGCACTTTTAAGTTATATTTTGATACTCCGGCCGAAATAACTCCCAGTCAAATTGAATTGACTACCGGATTGGCCAATCTTTTTTCAACTCAGCTGGAATTGGCCAGATTGGACCAACAGGAACGGTTGTTGGCCGATGCGGAAATTAGGGCGCTGCAAGCCCAAGTTAATCCGCATTTTTTATTCAATGCTTTAAATACAATCGTAGCGCTGATTCGACGTGAACCAGATTTAGCCAGACAAACAGCTATACAATTGGCCCAATTCTTGCGCCGAAATATTTTAGCCGGACATCAGCAGTGGCGGAAGATGGGGGATGAGATAAACCATATTCGGGATTATTTGGCGATAGAAGCCGTAAGGTTTAGGGATAAGTTCACGGTAAGTTATGATATTGAGGAAAGCGCATTGGCAGTTGCGGTACCGCCGCTGATTCTGCTGCCGCTGGTTGAAAATGCAATCAAGCATGGTATTAATCCGCTAAGCAAAAAAGGACAATTGGGGTTGACAGTCAGGGATAATGATAAGACTGTTACAGTTTGTATATCAGATAACGGCATCGGAATGACTGCGCAGCGGATCGAAGAAATATTTGCCGGCAAAGTAATTCCTTCCGACCAAGGAACCGGGTTTGGTTTATATTCGGTTATCCGTCGGCTGGACGGTATTTATGGAAAATATGCGGAAGTGAGCATTGAATCGGAACTTAATACCGGTACTACGGTAACGCTTACTTTGCCGATCAAGACCGGCGGCAATAACAGCAGAAGGGATGAAGACAGCAATGAAGGTAGTAATCGCTGATGATGAAGCACTAGCCAGAGACGAGCTTATTTATCTATTGGGACGACATCCAGATGTTGCTGTTGTCGGTGAGGCCGCTTCCGGGCAAGAAGTTTTGGCCAAGATTGATCAATTAGAACCAGATGTAGTATTTTTGGATATTCAAATGCCGCAGCTTGATGGTCTAGCAACGGCTAAGGAGATATTGCGTCTAAAAAAATCACCGTACTTAGTATTTGCTACTGCTTATGATTATCATGCCTTGGAAGCCTTTACGTTAGAAGCAGTCGATTATTTGTTGAAACCGTTTTCTGCCGACCGGGTGGACAATACGTTGGACCGGTTGCGCAAAATGATGGTTAGTCCTCAACTGCCGATGGATACACTGGTAACGGCATTAGCGAAGCTGCCGCTGCCAGCGGTTCGCAATTTTAAGCGGATCATGGTTACCGATGAGGAAAATACCGTTTGTATCGATCCTGAGCAGATAATATATATCTTTCGTGAAGACCGGGAAGTTTGGCTTTGTTTGAATGACAGGCGGTATCGCTGCAACTATTCGTTACATGAACTGGAGGAAAAACTAAAGAGCTTTGCTTTTTTTCGGTCACATCGAGGGTACTTAGTCAATTTGCAGCACGTTGTTTCCATTACTCCCTGGTTCAACGGCGCCTATCAACTTATTATGAATGATCAGGCTAAATCGGTTGTACCGGTAAGCCGCACTCAGATAAAGGCACTGCATGATTTATTAGCTTTATAGAACTATTCACACCGGCAACACGGCATTTCACGAACCCAAAACGACATTTTAGACAGAAACCGGCCTATGCCGCCGCCTGATAGTATACAATGCAAATAGTCTCTAAACTACTGGAAAGGTGGCGCATTATGGTTACATTTATACTAAGTTTCTTGGCACTAATTATTGGTTATGTTGTATATGGAAGATTTGTCGAAAAGGTGTTTTGCGTTGATGAAAAACGGGCGACGCCTTGCCAAACCAATGCCGATGGCGTTGACTTTATGCCTATATCGGAAAAGAAAAGCATGCTGATTCAGCTATTGAATATTGCCGGGTTGGGACCAATTTTCGGACCAATCATGGGAGCATTGTGGGGACCGGTTGCTTTCTTATGGATTGTGTTAGGTTCGATTTTTGCCGGTGCAGTGCATGACTATTTTTCCGGCATGCTGTCGATTCGCAATAACGGAGCAGGTCTGCCGAAAATAGTTGAGAAGTATTTAGGCAGTTTTATGGGTAAGTTCGTTAATGCGTTTGCCCTGTTATTATTGGTGCTGGTGGGAGTCGTTTTTGTGGCCGGACCGGCAGGTTTATTAGCCGCTCTAACACCGGGCTGGATGACGGTAGGTGTTTGGACAGCAATTATTTTTGTTTACTATATTATGGCTACGCTGTTACCAATCGATAAAATCATTGGCCGCTTTTATCCGGTATTTGGCGCTATACTGTTAATTATGGCAGTAGGTATTGGCGGCGGCCTTATTTTTGGCAGTCATCCGATTCCGGAACTGACTTTTGCTAACATGCACCCGAAAGGATTACCGCTGTGGCCGCTGGTATTTATCACTATTGCCTGTGGAGCGATTTCCGGATTCCATGCAACCCAATCGCCAATGATGGCGCGTTGTATGAGTAATGAGAAAAATGGCCGCCAGGTTTTTTACGGTATGATGATTGCCGAAGGTGCAATTGCGTTGGTATGGGCGGCAGCCGGAATGAGTTTCTTTGACGGCTCGGCCGGTTTACAGAATGCGTTAGCGACACTAGGCGGACCAGCCGGTGTGGTACGGCATGTTTCAATTTCGATGTTGGGAGCAGTGGGCGGTACGTTGGCTATTTTAGGTGTAGTTGTATTGCCGATTACTTCCGGTGACACAGCTTTCCGCGGGGCCCGACTACTGGTTGCGGATTTTTTAGGAATGCAGCAAGGCCCGATTTTTAATCGTTTAAAAATATCTGTTCCGTTGTTCGTTATCGGTTATTTGATTAGTACTATTAATTTCAATTTCATTTGGCGCTATTTCTCCTGGGCCAACCAAACAACAGCCATGATCATGTTATGGGCGGCAGCAGCATTCCTTTATCAAGAAAAGAGATTGCACTGGATCGCTTCTATTCCGGCCACCTTTATGACCGCTGTGAGCATGACCTATATCTTACAGGCACCGGAAGGGTTTGGTTTGTCGACTGCGATTTCATATCCCGGCGGCTTAGCGATAACAGTACTGATTGTGATTGCTTTTGTAAGGCATATTACTAAGCAAAAACCGGCAGTAACGGCCGGCAAGCAGATTTAAAAATACAGTAATAAAAGTCTCTCACTGTCTACTAATGGCAGTTGAGGGACTTTTTCACTTTATATCTCATCATCTTTGATAGTTTGGAAGTTAATAAGCATAATTTCTGTATATGGATGTTATCCTTGGAGAAAAATAGGCTTGGAGGTGGTTGTATTGACTGCAAAATTGACACAGAAAGAACGAATGCTTTTGGAAGACCAAAAGAAACATGAGGAAGTATGCATACAGAAGTATAAAGCATATGCAGACCAAACTCAGAGCACGCAATTAAAACAGTTGTTTCAATCTTATGCCCAGCAGGAACAACAGCATTATGACTCGCTCAGCCAGATACTAAACGGCCAAGTTCCCAGCACGAATAGCCAGTCACAGCAGCAAAGTCAAGCCAATACCCAAACATCAGCCGGCGCGGCGGGGGCTGTTAATAATCCGGTGGATGCTGCAATCTGCAACGATATGTTGATGACCGAAAAGTATGTTTCCGGAGCATATGATACGGCTATTTTCGAATTCACCGACAGTAATACCCGGCAAGTACTTAATCATATTCAACAAGAAGAGCAAAAACACGGTGAAGGAATTTTCCAATACATGCAGAGTGCCGGTATGTATCAAACTCAATAATTAGACACGCAGGGTCAGTGACACAGCAAATAGGGCATAGGCTGGAAATCCACCACCTATGTCCTATTTAGTGTCTTGTCGGGTGTCAAACCAAGAAATCAAGTACTTGTCGCCGATTAATTGAAGATTGTGGCTAAATTAGATATAATTAGAGCAAAAGTATACGGAGGATAAACAGTTGGCAATAATTAGGGGAGCAGAGCCTTTTTTACTGCGCGGTGGAGAAAAAGGGGTATTGCTGGTTCACGGTTTTACCGGATCGCCGGCTGAAATGAGGCTGCTGGGAGAATTTTTACAGAAACAAGGATATACAGTGCTGGGTGTCCGGCTGGACGGACATGGGACTACACCTCAGGATCTGGCCCAGACAAATTGGACTAATTGGTATGGATCGGTGGAAAACGGATATCATATTTTACAAGGAATATGTAAAGATGTTGCAGTAATTGGTTTGTCCATGGGCGGTTTGTTGGCGATTCAATTAGCAGCTGAATATCCGCTTAGCAAATTAGTGTCACTGAGTGCGCCTATTCATATTTACGATCGGCGCATAGCGGTGGTACCGCTGGCAAAGTATTTTCGCACCTTTGTAGCCAAAAAACGCCGCCAATATGATGTCAATCCAATTTATGCTGTCGGCTATGATAAGATGCCGTTAAGCGGGTTGCACAGTATGGTTAAGATGATTCAGCATGTTCAGAGTATTTTACCCCAGATCAATATCCCGGTATTGATTATTCAGTCGCGCAAAGAACATACAGTTAAGCCGGAAAGCGCCGAATTTATTTATCGGCACATCGGCAGCAACAACAAAAAATTGATTTGGCTGGAAAGGTCAGGTCACATTATAACCTTAGATATAGAAAAAGAGTTTGTGTTTGCATGTATTAGTAACTTTTTGGGGGAGGATTAAAATGAGTGAGTTGTATACTTGGTGCTTTGCCTGTGGAAAGGACAATCCGATTGGTCTAAAATTGGAGTTTTCTATGACTGATGAATCTTATCAAAGCCGGTTTACTGCCGGGCCGGAACACCAAAGTTATAATGGTTTGGTACATGGAGGAATCATAAGTACAATATTAGATGAAATCATGGCTGGTTTTATTCATCAAAAAACCGGGCAGTCAGCTTTTACGGCAAAATTGGAAATAAGGTATCGCCAACCTACACCCATCGGGCAGGAATTAACAGCTATCGGTAGGATTGAGAAACATAAAGGCAGATTATACGAAATGTCATCTGTGCTAAAACTGCCTGACGGAACTATTACTGCCGAGGGTACAGCAAAAGTATTATTAGCAGAGGAGGCTGGATAGTTTGAAAGAAAAGATTCTTGCGTACATGAGAAATGATGCTTATCGGCCGTTAGCAGCAGAGGAATTGGCAGATAATCTGAACCTAAAGAATGGGGAACTGGAAACATTTTGGGAAGTTTTACATGAAATGGAAGGCGAAGCGGAGGTCATTAAGACCCGCTTTGATAAGTATGGTTTGCCTGAACGCATGAATCTTATTGTGGGACGTTTCGATGCAACGTCGAAGGGCTATGGATTTGTTGTTTCCGATAAACCGGATGAAAAAGACATATTTATTCCCGCCCACTCGATGTTGAATGTAATGCATAATGACCGGGTAGTTGTCCGAGTACATAAACGGCTGGGCGACCGCAGTCCGGAAGGAGAAATAATCCGCATTGTCAAACGGGCCAACAGTAAAGTCGTCGGTACTTTTGAGCTGAGCCGCAACTTTGGATTTATAATCCCTGATGATAAGCGATTGGGACAAGATATTTTTGTAGCCAAGGAAGATACTAATGGCGCCAGAAACGGACAGAAAGTAGTTGCTGAAATTATTGAATGGCCGGAAGGGAGAAAACGGGCTGAAGCTAAGGTAACTGAAGTACTGGGTTTTAAAGGTGATCCTGGTATTGAAATTTTATCCATTATTAAACAACATGATTTACCAATGGATTTTCCCGCCGGTGTAAATAAAGCTGCCGCACATATTCCGCTTACGGTACAGCCGGAAGATTTGCTGGGCCGCCGTGATTTGCGCCAGGCACCCATTGTTACGATCGATTCTGAAGATGCGAAAGATCTTGATGACGGGGTTGAAGTTGAGAAACTTTCTAATGGCCGGTTTTTGCTGGGAGTACATATTGCTGATGTTAGCTACTATGTGCGCGAAAACAGCGCTATCGACATCGAAGCGCGGGAGCGCGGCACCAGTGTGTACTTAGTGGACCGGGTAATCCCGATGCTTCCCCAACGGCTATCGAACGGTATTTGCAGCCTGAATGCCGGTGAAGACCGGTTGGCAGTTTCGGCATATTTAGAAATAGATGAGCAAGGTCAAGTAAGAAGCTATGAATTTTTCCCCAGTGTAATTCATGTTAAAACCCGCTTAAGCTATAATATCGTGCGCAATGTGCTGGCGGAAGAAGATCCCGAACTATTGGAACAATACAGTAGTTTAGTTCCGCAATTAAAGACAATGCAGGAATTATGCCTGATTTTACGCGGACGGCGTTTGCGGCGGGGAGCAATCGACTTTGACTTTGCCGAACAGAAGGTTAAAGTTGATGAAACTGGGCGGCCGGTAGAAATTATTCAACGGGTCAGAAGCATTGCCGAATCTATTATTGAGGAATTTATGCTGGTGGCTAATGAGACGGTAGCTGAACATATGAATCGGCTGCAGATCCCATTTATCTATCGTGTTCATGAAGAACCGGACAGTGAAAAAATGGAGAAACTCAATCTGCTGTTGCATAATTTCGGCGAGCATTTGGCTATTTCCGGCGATATCCAGCCAATTATGCTGCAACGGGTTCTTAAACATATTGCCGGACGGCCGGAAGAACGTATCATCAGTTCGGTCATGCTGCGGTCGCTGAAACAGGCTAAGTATGATGCTCAGAGTTTAGGCCATTTCGGTTTAGCAGCTGGCTTTTATACTCATTTTACTTCACCAATTCGCCGCTATCCGGATTTAATTGTTCATCGGCTGCTGCGGGCAACGTGGGAAGAAACGGGTATATCAGCCAAACGGCGTAAAAAGTTGGCAACTGCCTTGCCGGATATTGCTTTGCATTCCTCGAAACGTGAACGGGCTGCCGCTGATGCTGAACGGGAAACCGTAGAATTGAAAATGGCTGAATATATGTCTGAATTTGTGGGTCAGCAGTTTGACGGACATATTTCCGGAGTATTGGCCTTCGGCATATTTGTCGAACTGGACAATGGAGTAGAGGGGCTTGTCCATGTTTCCAGCATGGATGACGACTATTATCAATACCATGAACAACAATATGCGCTGATTGGTGAACGGACCCGCAAAGTTTACCGGTTAGGCGACGCGGTTAGCATCAAAGTAGGCGGGGTAAATATTGATGAACGAAAAATAGATTTTGTCTTAACCGAACATAGCGCCGAATATTTTAACAAGAACCAGCAAAGAAAACCGAAGATTAATCCGCAACCGGACGAGACAAAACAAGACCGTCACCGTTCGCAACGGCCCAAAGCTGCGAAGCAAAGTGATAAAGCGGACAAGAAACGTCATGTAGCCAAAACTAAATCCGGCGGCAAAGACGCGAAAAAGAAAAAAGCCCTAACGACACACGCTAAGCGTAGTAAATCAACAGCGCGGCGGACAGGGTTGTGATATAATAGAGGAACGACATATTTTGGGGTGAGCAAGTTGCAGGAGAAAATTAAAATCGTTGCGGAAAACCGCAAGGCGAGGCATGACTATCATATTCATGAAACTTTTGAGGCCGGTATGGTATTGACCGGAACGGAAATAAAATCCATCCGCGCCGGCAAAGTTAATTTAAAAGACAGTTATGCCCAGATTGATAAAGCGGCGGAAGTGTACGTATATAATATGCATATCAGTCATTATGAGCAAGGTAACCGGTTTAATCATGAACCGCTGCGTACCAGAAAACTATTGCTGCATAGATATGAAATTAATAAATTGATCGGGAAAACACGGGAAAAAGGCTATACCTTGGTACCGCTTAAGCTGTATTTAAGCCGGGGTAAGGCCAAGTTGGAATTGGGCCTGGCATCCGGTAAGAAGTCGTATGATAAGCGTCAGGATATGGCCGAAAGAGATGCCAAGCGGGAAATAGACAGGGTAGTCAAAGAACGAAACCGGGAATAGGGTTATACGGAAGACGGAGCTGACGGCTCTTTTTTTCGGCTTTGTAAGATAAGAATACCAAATAGTATTAACAATCCGCCGCTGGTTTGCAGCGGTGTTATTGTTTCACTCAATAATATGGCGGAGAGTACCACCGTTACTACCGGTTCGATATTGCTGATTATGGAAGCGCTGGACGGGCCGATCAAGGCCATGCCGGCAAAAAAGAATAAAACGGCGACCAGTGTGCCTAATACAGCCATACCGCCGATTGCTAACCAGCCGCTGAAGGAAATATCCAGTATTAATGATTTGGTCAATGTGCCAACAAGCAAATAGGCTGCTGCCGCGGCCGAGCAGATATAAGTTGATACTAGTAATGAATGAATACTTTTAAGCAATTTATTACTGATAACGATATAGCCTGAATACACCGAGGCTGCACCTAAGGCTAGCAGTACGCCGGCTATACTGATATTGGCCGTTGATATTCCCACTACTAGAACCAGTCCGATGAAACAGATTAGCAAGGCGAAGCCTTTTTGAGCAGTAAATTTTTCATCACCGATCGCAAAGGACAACAAGGTGACCAGTGCCGGATACGTGTACAGTAAGATAGTTGATAAAGAAGCTGATAAAAAGTGCAGGGAAAACGCGAATAATCCAGACATGATACTGTAACCGCAAATGCCGAGCAGGCACAGTTTGATCAATTGGGTACGTTCGATTCGCGGGTTTAACTGTTTTAGGCCGATAACCGACCAAAGGCAAATGCTGCCCAACAGAAAACGAAAGGTCATAACGGTAAGCGTATTGGCGCCGGCGCCGTAAGCAATTTTGATAAATATGGCCAGTGTTCCGAACCCGGCTGCAGATATTATTGTTAACAGAATGCCTAAGTGTTGTGGATTCAAAATATCATCATCTCCTTGGTGACTATATATTATTCCAGCCACAAGGAAAATTCCCTGCTGATCAATTTTTTTTAATGAAATAAGCTGGCTATTTTTTGCGGGATTATGTAATATTTAATTAGTAAATCTTTTTACCCGGGGGTATTATCGTGCTTAACAAAGTTTTTGTGTATGGAAGCTTAATGAGCGGAATGATTAATCACCACATTATTAGACCGTACACACATTCCAAACAACCAGCCACTGTAACGGGTGTAGTATATCAGCTTCCTTCCGGTTATCCGGCTTATAAGTATTGTGAGACCGGCATGGTATCAGGAGAACTGGTGCAGCTGACCGATGATCCGGCAGCATTAATAAGCCTTGATCGCTTAGAAGATTACCATGGTCCGCGTAATAATTTCAACCTTTACGAACGGGTAATCAGACCGGCTACGCTAACAGACGGGAGTGTTATGGAAGCGTTTATCTATGAATGGGCCTGTCCGGAAGAGTTGGACCGGATCGGCATCCTAGTACCTGATGGTAATTGGCGTAAATATCTTACTTAAGGATACAGGGCTGTTTACTAGCGTAGGGCCAGTTTATACATTGTTGCATAAATATAAGAACTGTGTTACAATATCTATGTGTCAGTATTCTTCACCTAACTTAACCAGGGGGCGTACTGGTTTCGACAGGGGTAGGTGTGGCATGAGTAGCGAGCCGGGGTTCCATCAGCCCGCAATACGGTGGAAAAGTAAGTAAACGCAAACGAAGAATACGCTTTAGCAGCTTAATGCTAACGTCTTACCAACCCTTTTCCTGCGGGGTTGGATAGGGCGTCAATTAGCGGGATACCTGAAGTCCAATTCTCGGAGGACCGACTGGGAAACTTTATCGAGATAGCGCCTGCGAAGCTGGTCTATAAGCGTCAACGGGGCGAAATCTAAAGTATAGACTGCGCTCGGAGAAGCTTGTGTAGCAATGCCTTTGGACAGGAGTTCGATTCTCCTCGCCTCCACCAATCAAATCCGGAAATTTTATTTAGTCACCTATATGTAAAGTCACTATTTTTTTGCTAGCAATCAAATAGTGACTTTATTTTTTAAATAAGAAGGAATATAATTATGGTAATTGATGGGAAAAGTAATTCAACAGCCTGGGGGTGAAGGTTAATGGATTGAGATGATTTCAAAGGCTTCTGTAGAGTAATAAGGGATATTCCGTCTAGTTTCAAGGCAGAGGTTGTCGAACCTATCAAAAGAGATTACAGAGAAATTTGGCATAATGACTATAATCATCGAGATTTGGAGAGCGGTGATGTAATTGGTGTACATCGTCTTCATGATACTATGCTGATACCCTATATTCACTATGCAGTATACATAGGGAGTGGGAAAATCATTCATTATTCCGAAGATAAAGTGAAAGAAGCTGACATGGGTTCTTTTTTCATAGGTAGTCCCTCTCGATCATATTTTTTGATAGATTTCGAGAAGTTAAATAGGATACTGAATGACTATACTAGCGCCCCCCTAAGGTTGGAACACTATCCGAACCCCCTTAAATTTTCTCGTGGCCCATATAAGTTATATTCTGCGGAGGAGACGATCAACCGAGCAAGGTCTAAGATTGGTGAGAAAAAATATAACTCGGTATTTAATAACTGTGAGCATTTTGCTATGTGGTGTAAAACCGGAGAATCAGAAAGTAACCAAACAGCAGATATGCTAAAGCTTTCTAATCCAGAAAGGGTGTATTTAACCTATTAGACTAACAATAGGCGTAGCTTTCATCTAATGATTGCTTACGTCTATTTTTTTTGATACATCAATTGATAATAATTCCGATTAATTCCCACATTTTTATAGAACAGAAAAATATACGTATCCGTATCAGCTACCGATTCGTAGATATTTTGAATGAAAGAAGGGAATTAACGATGAAAACAATTAGCATTGCCAACTCAAAAGGCGGAGTTGGAAAAACGAGCATTAGCAGTAACATAGCTTATGAACTGGCTAGACGAGGATACCTTACCCTGATGATCGACTTAGATCCACAATGCGATTTGAGCAAAGTTTATTCGCCCGACAAGAAAGTGCGGCCAACGATATTTAATGTGTTAAGTTTGTCATGCCCCATAGTAGATGCCTGTCAAGAAGTTGCAGATAATCTTTACCTGATCCCTGGCAGCCAGGACTTAATTCATTTTGATTTTCATAATAGTGAGCACATTTTATCACAATGCTTGGAAGATGAGACTTTAGTAGAGGTTGACTTTGTTATAATCGACCATCAGCCTACGGTAAGTGAAGCCACATTAACCGGCTTTGTAGCATCAGACGAGGTCCTTGTAGTGACCGATTCGGAAGTATTTAGCTTAAGTAATCTTGGGGGTTTAATAGATAACTTACAGATCATTCAGGAGACTATGAACAGTAAGCTGCATGTTATCGGTATTGTTGCCAACAAAATTGACAGTCGAAGAAATACCGACGAATTTAAAAATCAAATGGTCCAGTTGTTTTTAAAAGGTAAGCCACGGTCGGAAATTATTAAAGAGTACGACTTAACAGAAAGTGCGTTTGACCGTTGGGTAAAGCAAAGTCAAGCCACAAGTTCATTTCGTGAAGCCGATAACCGAAGCTCTGAAGAAAATGAATTAATTCAGCTTCGAAAAGAAAATCAACGCTTAAAGATGGAAAATGACATACTAAAGCAAGCAGCGCTGATCTTAGGACGAAAGTAACTGTGATTCGGCAAAATGCCCACAAGTACTCAGTATCAGCAATGTGCAGCGTCCTACAAGTTAACCGAAGTACGTATTACTATGAGTCTAAACCCCATTCTACCGATAATTCTGTGGAAGAGGCAGTTATTAAGATATTTGCCGAAAATCAACGAGTATATGGTACGCGAAAAATTAAAGTAGAATTAAAAAAGCTTGGAATGGTGGTGTCCAGACGGAGAATCGGACGAATAATGAAGAACAACGGTCTTGTTTCGGCTTATACAGTAGCCCAGTACAAGCCACATAAAACAAAATTCAATGAATCTGAAATAGAAATCGCCAGTTTCAAAAGGAGACGCCGCTTGAAGCTGTTGTTAGTGATCTAACCTATGTACGGGTAGCCGGTAAGTGGAATTATATCTGTGTTTTAGTCGACTTATTTAACCGGGAGATCATTGGTTACAGCAGTGGCCGGGCCAAAGATGCGGACTTGGTGTATCGTGCTTTTGCCAAAGTAAAAGCTAATCTGCATCGAATCCAGCTATTTCATACGGATCGCGGTAGTGAGTTTAAAACGAGTTGATTGATGATGTAATCAAAATCTTTGGCATTAATCGTTCCTTGAGCATGAAAGGCTGTCCCTATGACAATGCTGTATCGGAATCAACCTACAAGCTGATTAAGACAGAATTCGTTAAATCCAGGTCCTTTGAATCGCTTGATCAACTTAACAACGAATTGGATATATATGTAAAATGGTTCAATGAAAAACGGATTCATTCTACCTTAGGATATCTTAGCCCTGCTCAATATAAATCAATGTACCTTAGTAAAACTGTCTAGTTTTCTGTTGACAATCCAGATTCGTCCTGGACTATGCGCACTTGACAACAAGACGACATTTGATGGAGTTTCCCAAAATAATCCCTCTAAGTCGCCAGTCGGGGCAAACGTATGGACAATAATACGACTGTCGCAAAAAACACCTACTCTAAACACGGTTATATCGGTGCGGGAAATAGGAGCACGTGTAGCTATTTGTGTTTATTTGACACTCCGATCCGTAATGTCAAAAAAATAACTGTCCGGAATACGGGTTGCGGCATTTTAAGGAGAGCATATGAACAATATACTCTCCTTAAAATGCCGAGCAATAGCACGAATAGTGAGGAAAGGAGTAAGCCATATGGATAAAAATGTAAAACAACAGCTCGTGGACTTGATAAAGGATTTTGATGTAGATACTCAACACCAGAACTATAAAACACAACATCAACAGAAGATAGAGTTTGGAAAAAATGGCGGGAAGTTAAGCAATTTTGAAGAAGCCGGTAAAGCCCGAAGCATAAACTGGGGTTGTGAAGGTTCGGTAAAAAACTTCAAAAATCATACTTATGAGCTGGTACGCGAGTTAAAGGACGATAACCCCAACTATAGGAACCTCCAGCAGTTACCCAAGTTTGTAGAGCAAATTAAAAATCATCTTAATGAAAAACTAGATACTGCAAGTTTCGCTCATGCTAATAATTTGGCAAGCAATTACAACAAACTCGCAGATATGTGCGGCGAAAAGTTTAAAATGGAGGAACAATTTGGTAAAATACGCGATGCAATAGCGGAGTGGCGATCTGAATGTAGAGAACTAGGGTATTCAAAAGATATGAATCTAGAGCCAAGGTCTTATAACGACTGTATAAGCATTGGCGAGAAATTTAGTCGCGAAAGACATGCCGTAGCTTGGGATTTAATGTACGAAGGCGGTATGAGAATAAACTGCGAAGCCAACGGGCGAGGCGATGGAATACAGGCAGACCAGCTCAAAGGATACGCAGACCATCCAATTACAGGCCAGAAATGTGGCGTCATTGAGGTAGAGGGTAAAGGACATCGGAACCGGAGCGTTTATGTTCCAGTGAATACCTACCAAAAACTCGAAAATATTATTCAGCACGATAGATGTTTTAAATTCGATTCCCACAAGTTTCGCGATGATCTCAAAGAGGCATGTAATCTAGCAGGAGAAGAATACAACGGCCCGCATGGGGCACGGCACTCATTCGCTAAAGAGTATATGGGGAAGTGCTTAAATACTGGTATGGACTACAAATCCGCGCTAAAATATACTTCATTTGCTCTGGGGCATAGTCGTGAATCAGTAACGCTCATATACCTACGATAAGAGAGAATAGATTATTGTTGGACCAAGTTCAGCATGTCGAGTAAATATGGTCGCCTAGCTACTTCGTATTTTGTTCGCATAATAAGTCTTCCAGGTGCATGAGGCCGAATTTTGAAGGGCTCTAAAGTAAAATCCTGGCGAGCTTCTTGAGAGTATCAAGCCAAACAACAGATTATCATAGACGATCTCTGCTTTTCCTTCACTGCATTATACACAGCCACATGGAAAACAATTGTAGTAAACTTTTCCAGGCAGGGAAAAGTTATTGCAAAGTTGAAATTATACAATATTTTAGTTTCGTTTGACACCTGAGAGGAAGTTGTGGTGAGATAATGACTCAAGTATTTTTAGATAATAAGCAGTTTGGATTAGTTGGCGAAGTTCTAAAAGAGAGGCTGCAGCAAGATAGTAAGTTGTCTGTTGCTGCTCCCTATATGACTTTATACGCATTCAGGGAGATGCAGGATGCTTTCAAGAGGGTCAATGACTTTCGTTTTTTATATACAGAACCGGCTTTTGTTGAAAACCAGACGAAAGCTGTTCAAGCCAGAGAGAGTCTTATCTACGGAGTCAACGATGAACAAAAGTACAAGGTGCAATTAGAACAGGCCAGCGTAGCCCGTGATTTTGCTGAGTGGCTAAGAAAAAAAGCTGAGGTTCGCAGTGTAAATAAGCAGAGCAACATTGAGGGCAGCTTGTTTCATATTGAGTCAAAAGGCGAGAAAGTAAGTATCGTTGGCGGGTCGCCATTCTCAGCAAACGGCCTTGGCTATGCCAGTTCATTAAGTACATACGTAAATAACTTGGTTGTTGATGGACAAGCCAACGATGAAATTCAACGTTTCTTCGATCAGTTATGGAACAATAAAGCGAAGACGCAAGATGTTAAGGATGAATTACTGCACCGAATGGAGTTGCTTTATCGGGACAATGCGCCAGAATTTATCTATTTCCTAACGCTATATCATGTTTTTAAATCCTTTCTGGAAGATGGCGATAATCGAAGCGCAATACGTGCCAAAACCGGTTTTGAAGATACGATAATTTGGAATAAGTTATATAATTTCCAACGCGACGGCGTAACCGGAGCTATTAACAAAATTGAGAAATTCGGCGGTTGTATAATTGCTGACAGCGTAGGATTAGGGAAAACTTTTGAGGCCCTTGCTGTCATCAAATACTACGAGTTACGTAATTATCGAGTTCTCGTGATGGCTCCAAAGAAACTCAGGGAAAACTGGGTTGTCTACTGTTTGAACGATAAGCGTAACAGCCTTGCTGCTGACCGGTTTTCATACGATCTGCTTAATCATACCGATCTATCTCGTGATGGCGGTAAGAGCGGGGATATTGACTTAGAACACATTAACTGGGGTAATTATGACCTTGTTGTTATAGACGAATCCCACAACTTCCGTAATGTACCGTCCGTTAAGGATCGGGAAAGCCGCTACACACGACTTATGAACCGTATCATCAAGGCGGGCGTAAAAACCAAGGTGCTAATGCTGTCCGCGACCCCGGTAAATAACCGTCTGAGCGATTTGCGCAATCAGATCGCTTTTATTACCGAAGGGAATGATCAGGCACTACGGAAAACTGCCAAAATCCGGAGTATTGGCAGTACACTGGAAGTAGCACAAAAGGCGTTTAAAGCGTGGGTCGAGCTGCCGGAGGATGTTCGGACAGCCGATAGGCTTCTTGATATGCTTAATTGGGACTATTTCAATCTACTCGACTCTTTGACCATTGCTCGTTCCCGCAAACATATTGAAAAGTATTATAACATTCAGGACAACGGTAAATTTCCTACTAGGCTAAAGCCAAAAAATATCAAGGAAGAAATTGACCTGTTAGGGGAGTTTCCTGAATTTAAAGTCATTAACCGAGAGATTCTGCGTTTAAGCCTCGCAGTTTACAAGCCTATTAACTATCTTATGCCGCACAAGGTAGAGGACTACAACGAGAAATACGACACGGTACTAAAACAGGGCAAGGGTAAGTTTAAGCAGAGTGATCGTGAGAATATTCTAGTCAATCTCATGAAAGTGAATATCCTGAAACGGTTGGAAAGCTCTGTTCACTCATTTGCCCTAACGCTGGGGAATATCATTGGAAAAATGGACGGAGTAATAGCCAAAATCGATAGTTACAAACCTAACGATGCCGTTGACATGAATCTGCTGGACGAAGCCGATGATCCGGAACTAGAGGATTTTCTGGTCGGAAGTAAAGTTAAGGTATTATTGGCAGACATGGATTTAATTCGCTGGAAAGAGCATTTACAAGCAGATAAAGAGATATTAGCTAACCTGTTGGATCAGTCCATAAAAGTAACGGTTAGTCGAGACCGTAAACTGCTTGCCCTGAAGAATGAAATAAAAAATAAGGTAAATAACCCTATCAATTCCGGCAATAAGAAGGTTATCGTGTTTACCGCATTTGCGGATACAGCTATTTATCTCTATGAGGACATCCATGCCTGGGCTAAAAAGGAGCTTGGACTCCATACTGCAGTAGTGACGGGCGGAAGTGATCCTAAAACGACTCTGCGTATGAAAAAGACTGACTTTAATGGTATTCTCTTGAACTTTTCTCCTCTTTCGAAAGAGCGGGAGAAGGTACTGCCCGAGATGAAAGAGGAAATTGATATCCTTATTGCTACAGACTGCATCTCCGAAGGGCAAAACTTGCAGGACTGCGATTATCTGGTGAACTATGACATTCACTGGAATCCGGTACGTATTATCCAGCGTTTTGGCAGGATTGACCGTTTGGGGAGCCGTAATGACAGCATCCAACTGGTCAACTTCTGGCCTAGTCTGGAGCTTAATGAATATATAAACCTGGAAGCAAGGGTCAAATCTAGGATGGTATTGCTGGACATTTCTGCTACTGGCGAAGAAAATGTCATAGAAGCCAGCGAGCAGATGAAGGACCTCGAATATCGAAGAAGGCAGCTTGAACAGTTGCAGAGCGAAGTGCTGAACCTGGAAGATATTGCAGGCAGTATCTCCATCACAGACTTTACGCTAGATGATTTCAAAATGGATTTGCTCAACTATCTTCAGCATCATGAGACTGCACTAACACAATCGCCTACCGGTCTATTTGCCCTAACCCAAAATGACAATCCTACTTTAGCGGAAGAGATAAAACCTGGCGTTATCTTCTGCTTGCGTAAACTAAATGCCGAGGAGGAACAGGAGATTAAGAATTCTCTTTATCCCTACTTCTTGGTTTACGTTAGTGCTGATGGTGAGATTATTCATAGCTACCACCATATCAAAAAGACCTTAGATATTTTCCGCGCTACTGCTACAAATAAAAAAGAAGCCTTGTCTGGGTTGGTTAAAGAATTTCACAAAGAAACAAGCGGAGCAAAACGGATGGAGGTATACCAAGAACTGCTTACAAAAGCGGTACAGGATATTAACGGCAAAGCCGAACAAGAAGAGACAATGAATCTCTTCCGTTTGGGCGGTCTCAGTAGTTTCATGAGTAAGCAGTCCAGGGAAGTCGAAGACTTCGAGATTGTTTCGTATTTGATATTAAGGTGATGGTAATGGGAGCTACTAAGTTATTTGAGAGGCTGGAGTTTACCCGACGCTTAACCGAAATCCGGCGCAAGATTGACAAACAGGACTTGTATGTACAGGCCGAACTAACAAAACGTGAGCGTCAAATCTTTATCGATGATGTAATTCGGGCTGAACTGACATATCTGCTTACCAAAGATACGATCAATGTCCAGCCGTACAGGGATGAAGACCATTTATATGAAGGTATCGCTGTTGTTACGGTTTATCTAGAGCAAGGCAAAAATGTACGTTGGTTGGCAGGGGTAATTCAGGGGGCTATTCCAAGCCCCTGTATGCTGGTCTTCTGCCAAGAGAATAAAGTTCTTATTACTACTGCGTGGAAGCGGCTAAACAAGCAAGAACAGGATAAGATCGTAATTGAAAAACAATACTTCAGTCCTTGGATTGATATGGGCGACATACGGCAAGACTTCGGAGCCTATATGGACTCAATACGGCTATCTCGGCTCTCTTTTACAGATTACCGGACTATGTACCTCGATTTGCATTTGCGGACTTACGTTATTGAAAGGCTCCCCGTTATAGGTAAATATATCGAAAAATCAGCAGAAGAGATTCAATTTCTGCAAGACAAGATTGCAGATTTGGAAGATGTAGTGAAAGAGTTTCACCAAATTCGCAAGCAGTTGGAGCAAGAGACTAAATTTAACCGAAAAGTAGAGCTGAATCAAAAGCTCTATCTACTAAAAAAATCGATGGAAAGCATCCAGATATTTTAGGGGGTTGCGTTAATATGGAGAAAATGAGCGGAGCTTCAAAGGACTTAACTAGGGAAAACATACAAAAGCTAAAGGCGCTTTTTCCTGAAGTCTTTGCTGAAGGAAAGATTGATATTGACAAGCTGCGGTTGGTTTTGGGTGATGACGTAGAAACCAAGGAAGAGAGATACTCCTTTACCTGGCATGGCAAGGCGCAGGCCATGAAATTGGCTCAAACCCCATCTTTGGGTACTCTCTGCCCGGATAAGCAGTCAAGCAAAAATTGGGATATAACCAAAAATCTTTATTTTGAAGGCGACAATCTGGAAGTCTTGAAACTTTTGCAGTCAGCTTATTTTGGCAAAATAAAAATGATTTATATAGACCCACCCTATAATACGGGTAAAGACTTCGTCTATAAGGATGATTTTAGAGATAATATTAAAAACTACAAGGAAATTACCAACCAAGTAAAGCAAACAAACACGGAGACAAGTGGCAGATATCATACTGACTGGTTAAATATGATGTATCCTCGATTAAAACTTGCTAAAAATCTACTTCGTCGTGACGGTGTGATTTTTATAAGTATAGATGATACTGAGTTAACAAATTTGAAAAAAATATGCGACGAGATATTTGGCGAAGAGAGCTACATAGCTACAATCTCTGTTGTGAATAATTTTAGTGGTAGAAGCGATGATAAATTCATTGCAACCGCAAATGATTACCTTTTAATGTATCAAGGTGGAGGCTTTGAAACTTACGGTGTTCCTCTACCAGAAGAATATTTTGATCAATATACTGAAGTTGATGATAATGGGCGGTATTTTAGACTGCAGGGACTTAGAAAAAGGGGGAAAGGCGCAAGGCGCATAGATAGGCCAAAGATGTTTTATCCATTTTTTGTTGACCCCGAAACTCAGAGAGTTTACTTGGCAAAAGAAAAGGATGACTTTATAGAAGTATTACCGAAGCTATCAGATGGAACGGATGGACGTTGGAGATGGGGAGTGGAGACCGCCAAACAAAGGCTAGATTTATTAGCGGGGCGTAAGGTGACGGGTAGAGATGAATGGGATGTTTTTGAAATTGATTACGCAGATATCGATGGGAATTTGAAGACTATAAAACCAAAATCATTATGGATTGGGTCGGAGTTTTCAAGTGACACTGGAACAAGAAACTATAAAGAATTAATGAGGGGTATTGACTTCACAAGTCCCAAGCCGACGTATCTGATAAAATACTGCCTAGCACAATCTACTTCTTCAAATGATATTGTGTTAGACTTTTTTTCGGGGTCTGCAACGACGGCTGACGCTGTTATGCAACAAAACGCTGATGATGGGGGTAATCGGAGGTTCATACTTGTACAGCTCCCGGAACCTACCGACGACCCAGTATATACTAATATCTGTGAGATAGGAAAGGAACGTATTCGTCGTGCGGGGGGAAAGATTACACAGGAAGTTGATAATTGCCAGGTAGATGTCGGTTTTAAAGTATTTAAGTTAGATTCCTCTAACCTGAAACTTTGGAACCCGGATTACGATAATCTCGAAGACCACTTATTCAACATGCAGAATAACCTAGTTGATGGAAGATGTCAGGAAGACCTTCTTTACGAAATACTCCTGAAACAAGGAATAGACATAACAATAGACATTAAAGAGGTCGATATAAATGGCAAAAAAATGTTCGATGTCGGCCTTGGCGCTTTATTAATATTCTTAGAAAACAATGTTCTGCTTGATGATGTTAATGAACTTGTTAAATGTAAATCAGAGTTTATGGACACCAAGGTAGTATTCCGCGACAGCGGGTTTGCTGATGATACGGTAAAAACTAATGCTATTCAAATTTTAAAACAGGCCGGCATCAAGGAAGATCACATAAGGAGTGTGTAGCTATGAAGTTAAAGTTTCAGTCCGATCTAGGCTTTCAGCACCAGGCTATAAACTCTGTTGTCGATCTATTCACAGGCCAGCCGGTCAAACAGTCTTCCTTCACTGTTATGGCAGATAGTTTTCTAGGGATAATGCAAACCGAACTGGGTATCGGCAATAGTTTGAGTCTCGTGCCAGAAGAAATATTGGAAAACCTGCAGCAAATACAGCTCCGCAATGGACTACCTAAAAGCGAAAAGCTCGATGGCATGAATGTCACCATCGAGATGGAAACCGGCACAGGCAAGACCTATGTTTATCTACGTACAATTTATGAGCTTAATCAAAAGTATGGTTTTTCCAAGTTCATCATTGTCGTGCCGTCAGTCGCGATCCGCGAAGGAGTTAACAAGTCTTTGGAAATTACCAAGGAGCATTTTGGGGAGTTATATGATAATACTCCTGCCGAGCACTTTATTTACGATTCCTCCGATTTAGCTCGCGTTCGGCAGTTTGCCACAGCTAACCATATCCAAATTATGATTATTAACATTGATGCGTTTCGTAAGAGTTTTGAAGACCCGGAGAAAGAAAACAAGGCAAACGTTATTCATCGTAGAAATGACCGGCTAAACGGCATGAAGCCCATTGAGTTTATCCAGCAGACACAACCTATTGTAATTATCGATGAACCTCAAAGTGTAGATACTACTAAGAAGGCGAAAGACGCAGTTGAATCGCTTAATCCACTTTGCACCTTGCGTTATTCGGCAACTCATGTAGATAAGTACAATATGATTTATAAACTCGATGCTGTTGATGCTTATAATCAGCGATTGGTAAAAGAAATAGAGGTATTGTCGGTTAAGGCAGAAGAGTCGTATAATCGGCCTTTCATTAAATTACAAAGCGTTGGAGAACGAAAGGCTGTTGTTGAAATTGATGTGCAATCTCGGGGAAGTGTAAAACGGCAGGCAAAAACAGTTCGGCAGGACGATCATCTCCTGGATGTAACCGGCGGACGGGAACTCTATGATGGGTATTTCGTTGAAGATATTTGCTGGGAGCCTGGTTCTGAATATATAACTATTAAAGGCGAGACATTGTATATTGGTCAGGCTATGGGCGAAGTCGATCCTGATACTATAAAGCGTTTCCAGATTCGGAAAACGATTGAAGAGCATCTAAAAAAAGAACTGACCCTTCGCAAACGAGGCATCAAAGTATTGAGCCTGTTCTTTATTGACCGGGTAGCTAATTATCGGGAATATGATGCCCATGGTAACAAGGTTAAAGGCAAATATGCTATTATGTTCGAGGAAGAGTATAGGGCACTTATTAAACAGCCACGTTTCAATACACTGTTCGGGCAACTTGATAACGGAGTTGACATTGAAACAATTCACGGCGGCTACTTTGCCGGAGATAAAAAAAGCTCCACTAAAGGAGATAACGTCGAAGATTACGTTTGGAAAGATACTAAGGGCAGTACCAAGGCCGATGAGAGCTTCTACAACTTAATTATGCGCGACAAGGAAAGATTATTGGACCTTAATAACCCGCTGCGGTTTATCTTCTCCCACTCGGCGCTGAGGGAGGGATGGGATAACCCCAATGTCTTTCAGATTTGCACCCTTAAGGATTCAGGCGGGACCTACGTAAGTCGCCGTCAAGAGATAGGGCGCGGTTTGCGCTTGGCAGTTGATCAGTCAGGCGAGCGTTGCGATGATTACTCAGTTAACCGGCTAACCGTCATGGCGAATGAATCCTATGAGGAATTTGTTGATAATTTACAAAAAGAAATTGAAACAGATACAGGTATCCGCTTCGGCTATGTAGAGGAAAACACTTTTGCTAGTCTGTTAATTGTATCACCCCAAGGGGAGCAAACTGCGCTTGGTTATGATTTATCGAAGAAGGTGTTCCAATCTCTCAAACAAAAAGGATATGTGAATAGTCAGGGCAAGATACAAACGCTGTTGAAAGAACACATCGAAAGCAAACAATTTAGTCTATCAGCAGAGCTTGCCGCATATCAGCCGCTTGTTCAAGAAAGATTAGTGCAACTGGGCCGCTTACGGATACGAGACGGAAACAAAAAAGAACGTGTTGAGCTTAATAAGGCTATTTTTGAGAGTCAAGAATTTGTTGCGCTATGGGAACGGATCAAATACCGCACCACTTACGCAGTGCAATTGGATAGTGAGAAACTCATCGAGAAGTGTTGCGACAAGATAGCTCAAATGCCTGCAATCAAGCCGCCCCTTATTCATAGCGAAAAGGCTAAAATTTCAATGGACCATGACAAGGGAGTTACAGGAAGCGTAGTTGCTGAAACTAAGGGTGAATATCTTGCAGATCGCGTACCCTTGCCGGATGTTGTGACGATTTTGCAAAATCAAACCAATCTTATCCGAAAAACTATTGTAGCTATTCTAACCCGCTCAAAACGATTGGAAGACTTTAAAAATAACCCCCAAAAGTATATGGAAGTAGTCGCGGAAATTATCAACCGTGAAAAGAGTAGCTTAATTGTTGACGGCATTAAGTATCAGAAGATCGGCAACGACTACGCCTATACCATGGAGATATTCCAGAATGAAGAGCTAATAGGCTATCTAAATGATAACCTAGTGAAGAGTGCTAAGACTCCCTATAACTACGTGATGTATGATTCGGACATAGAAGCCGGATTTGCTCAACGGTTCGAAAACGATGAGAATGTCAAAGTGTATATCAAGTTGCCAAGCAAGTTTAAAATTGACACCCCTATCGGTTCATATAACCCCGACTGGGCGGTATTAATTGAAAAAGATGGTGTTGAGAAACTGTTCTTTGTGGTTGAAAGCAAGGGAACGTCGTTGTTTGAGTATCTGCGTCCCGAGGAACAGGCCAAGATTTTATGCGCACGAGAGCATTTCAGCGCCCTTGGTACTGATGTGGGCTTTTATGCGCCGGAAAGCGACCCCGGAGAATTTATTAAGAAGATAATTTAAGCTAAGGTGATTTAGGCTGTTAGTTAGCAGGAAGCTGTTAATTAATAGCCTTACATTTTAATGGCAGGAATTTATTGGAATTTAGAGAACGGACATGGTATATAGTGTTCGGGGTGATGTTCGTGATTGCCTGTGATTATATTAATGAGCATGGGCTTGTCCAACGATTTATTGAGGAAACCATGCGTAGGACCATTATTGTCAATGGAGAGCAGCGCCGCTGGTTTGTATGGGGAGTAGAGATATGGCTGCCAGAGGGCGGAAATGATGGCTTTTCTGGATCGCTTGATCTTATTGCCACTGATGATATTGGTCAAGTATGGCTTGTAGAGGCTAAGCTACGGACCAACCCGGAGTTGTCTAAAGAGATATGGACAAGACAACTGCTACCTTATAGGTATGGTTTATCGCGTTTGTCTCCTGATACCATAAACCGAAGATCACGTCGCTACTTATTAAATCAAGGAGCCATCAAAACGAGTTCATTAAGCCTAGACTATAAACATCTATATGACGCTTTTCTTTCATGGGTAAAAGACAATGCGCTAGAAGCCAGCATAGCTAAAGAACTTTATAATAAAACCCTTAATTCTATTAAAAATGAAACAGTCATATGTACGGTTCTGGCAGATATATATGATAGCGATGTATGGCAGGCGAGACCTCAGGATGGTAAACCATATGCATACATATATGCTAATTCCCGAGAAGCGGGGCTTGAAGTCAATGTCGTGTATAATGGGGCTGGACAATACATGCCGGCCTACAGTCAGGACTTTGCCGCATCGGTTAGGGAATGGGAAGAGTTATCGCGTAACAAGCAAGAAGTTAAACCAACACCGCAATCAGTAGAAATATATCTGACAAACGAAGCTGCCGTGTATTACCGTGAATGTATAAAGAGACTGAAGGCTCTCGGATGGGATGGGAAGTATCATTCGAATTCCAAAGCCTTTATTACGGATTTGCCGACTATCTACGGTCCCCCGATACGTCTCCATTTAGGCTGGGTGGATTTTGATGCTAGGGTCCCGATGAAGAATAGATTGCCAGGAGAGTTAGGATTAAAGTTTAACGTTGACTTTCGGCATTTTAAGAAGGCTCCTCAGAGAGAACTAGAATATACGCTTGCTAGGAGGCTTGCCCAAGAAGCCAATTACAATGGACGAGGAAAAGGTCTGAATATCAAGCGGAGAGATTTGACTGAAGAGGAAAAAGAGTCCTGGGATTGGGAAATGTATCGTCAGATTGATTCTTCAAATCGCGACTATCTTGGAAATCTGGGCGAAGAGAAAGATTTTGAAGCGGCGTGGGCTTTTTTGTACCAAATTATCGGTAACGGCGCGAGACGATAAAACCAAAGGGTTAATTAGAGGTTTTTTACGAGTACATTGTGCGTTCTGCTGTGAAAGAAATTCATCTTCGGTTTTAAGCTGAAGGGATCGGCCAGAAAAGGACAATGGGATGGCGTTTTAAAAACCCTATTTGCGGCAATAAACCTAACCGTAAAAAAATCGACAGAATTAGAAATATAGCTATATAATCCTAGAGCTGCTCCACAAAAGTCAACAGCTACGTCCACATCTCAAGAGCATCGCAAGGTCGGGCTTTGGGGAGCAGAATGAAGACAAAGACAAGGGTGGATATGACTATCGCTAGGTCAAACGCGTACCGAAATCCGCACGAGATTAATATTATAAAATTACGAATCTATCCGCCTAGTTGAACCGAAACAACACACCTCCGGTCGTAGCATACCTACAACAGGAGGTGTGTTTCGTATTATTGTAGACAATTACAAGATAAAATAGTAATTACGAGGTCGATATTCGACGACGTTTTTTTGGTGAAGCCGTCTTACGTAGCCTATTTCTACGTTGGGGTTAGGTCGGCATTCGAGACATACCTCGTTTGTAGAATCTAAGACTCTTAAAGATAGAATCAAGCTTTCAGTGGTCTATTGGGTTTTACTCGTTAACGCTAATGCTTTTCAATTTGCGGAGTTTACTTGCCACAGCGGTATTATTTGTTTTTTCTGCAAGTGAAATCAGTACATCTAACTGGATGTTACGGTTCTTATTGGATTTAAAACCTAGTTCATAAGCAAGCAGAAGCAGGTTCCCTGGAGGTATATCGTGCCCCTCTTCTGTAATTGCACCCACTAGACCTCCAAGATTTCGGTAGAGATTCTTCATGACATCTGGTTGAACTCCGTAAAGCTTATTTCCTTTGACATCGTAAACGAAGTAATGGGTTGATTTTTGACGATAGAATTTACTATTGAAATAGATATAGATTTTGGACTTTTCTAGGTTTCGGCGGCAGAGCATAGAAGAGGTTGGCTCGGTGACCGTCATGGGGAATAACCCCTCTAGTGTGCTTATGTCTTGTATCATTAATATTATCCTCCTTCAGATAGTGAAGATATTCCACCTGAGTCCACGAGTAGCAATGATTTATCCTCACCTGAATACTTAGCAAACAGTGCTTTTACTTCGTCTAGAGTTTCCACGGTAATGCAAGCTAAAGGTTCATGCCCTTTCGCTATCCGAAGTTTATTGAACATAACACTTGATTGTTGTCCGTCAAGGTCCAGAATTGGTGCCTTGAACTTTACTCCTAAGTTAGTAGTGATAGCGGTTTTTCCAACTCCGCCTTTCATGTGTGACACATTAATAATCATGTTTTCTCGCCTCCGTAAATTAATAGTTAATTTTACTTATTATATAGGCCATTTTGGACTTTTCAAGGCCTTATTAGACTTTTTTAGTCATAAATAGACTAATTAATACTAGGTAACATTGTTTGAGGCAAATCTATAGTTTATATTGGAAGAAGATGGCCGGTTACGCCGAACACCTATTCTAGGAATGATTTTCTGAACATTGTAAGCTGCTTCGTATATTGCATGGTGTGGTTCGCCTCCACCAATCAAATCAGGAATAATTTAGAACCCGCGAAATTCGCGGGTTCAGTTTTTTTGTCTTCGGTCCGATTGGGACAGCTCCTCCTAGTCGCTTTCCTTTTTAACTCACTAATTTCTTCATAAAACCTGCTATTTTCCACATCTGGGATTTATAACTGTTAAGTTTAACTATAATTAATGCTGTAACTTATGCAGAAAGTGAGGATGATTGGAATGTATAAACTAACTAAGCAACTGAACAAGCTTCTAGCCTGTTTTCTTGTGGCATTATTGCTTATGTCCAATTCGGTGACGCTAGTCCCGGTGCATGCGGCCACCAGCGCAAATACTAGCGAGCGGACTAGCGAACTGCCGAAAATTACCCTAGATAAACAGGCAGAAGATCAGTCCCAAATCAAGCAGAATGCGGACACGGCTAATTTAACAACGCAGCAAAAAGTCGTCCAATTTATTAATCAACTTATCCCTTATTACGCGCAAAACAGCAAGCAGCAAGGGCCCCAATGGCTAAGGACGACCGATATCAATTTTACTTTTACCGAAGATTTTAAACCGATTTATTCGCTGGAGACCCTCCAGCCTTTTACAAAAGAAGTCGTAGATGGAAAGCTTAGCTTCTGGCAAGGACGCTACGCTTATCAAAGTGGGGCAAACAGCACAGCAAATCTGGGCATAGGCTTAAGATGGCTGTCCAAAAATAAAACCAGCATTACCGGTATCAATGCTTTTTATGATTATGCCTTTAAACACAATCTTTCCCGCGTGGGAATAGGTGCAGAATACTTCAATAAGCAAACTGAATACCGGGCCAATTTCTACATCCCGACTTCGGGCGACAGGCAAACCGGAGCAACCGCCCATGCCGGTGGAATGCTGTATTCATACATTCGGGCAGTGAGCGGCTTTGACTATGAGATGGGCATGTCTCTAGCCAATGCTCCTTGGCTCAGCTTTTATGCCTCTGGTTTTCACTATGACAACAAGCACAAAGACGATGAAAATGGCTACAGGCTGCGTAGTAAAATGCAGCTTACCCCCAGGCTGTCCATGGAAATGGGCTACACCAATTCTAATCTGACCAGCGGAAGCTACTACGGCAAAGTCCTTTACCAACTGGCAGATACGGCAGGGCCGGCCTTGCATGGCGTCAATATTGAACATACCGCCAAAGATATAAGTCATAAACTATTACAAAAGGTGCAGCGGGAGAATGATATCAAGACCGAAACATTTACCAAATTAGTCGCATATACCGGAAGTTTGAGCGTATCAGTAACCAATAACAATAGTGTAGCTCTGCAAGGCGTGCAGGTGCAAACGTACCAAAACGGCAGTCCGACCGGCGCGACGGCGGTAACCGACGCAACCGGCACAGCGGTGTTAAGCGGTTTGGCTACAGGAGAGTATACAGTGCGTGCCACCTATTTCAGCGTCAGCGGCACTAGCTCGGCGGTGACTGTACAAAAAGACCAAACGACAACCGTCCCCCCTATTTCCTTAGCCGTTGTCGGCGGCAGAGCTATAATCAATGTGCTTGATAACGCCGGGGCAGGAGTTGGCGGCGCAACAGTTACTGCCGAAGCTACAGACGGGCTATATGGCGCGGCTGACAAGAGCTTCTTTGACCGAATTTTCGGGGTTAAGACTGCTTATGCCGCAGCCGCTTTCAAAGTGACGGCAGTTACTGATGCAAACGGCCTAGCAAGATTTAATTATTTGCCGCCGGGGAACTACAAATTTACGGTTACCTATAGCGGCAAAGAAATGAAAAGCTTGGCAGTAGCAGTGCCGGACGGTTCGACAAGCAATGCTACAGTCGTGCTGCCGGCCAGCGGCGGCAACATTGTGGCCATGATTAGCGACGCAGTCAGTCAGGCAGCCATAAACGGCGCTTCAGTCGAGCTGAAAAGCGGTTCCACTGTTATGGAAACAAAAACCACCGGCAGCGATGGGACGGCAACTTTCTGTGGTCTGCCAGCCGGTTCAACCTATACAATAGCAGCCAGCGCCGCAAATTACAGCGGCAAAAGTATAAATACAACTGTTACCGAAAAAGAGACGGTAGCTGCGGCGATTGCTCTGACACCACAGACCGGCGGGGCAACCATCACAGTTAAAGATGATGCAAATGCACCGCTTAGTGGCGCAACCGTCAGCGTGACGGTAAACGGTCAAGTCAAGACGGCTGCTACCGATACTAACGGCGTGGCGACCTTTACGAACATACCGACTGGCACATATACCTTCACAGCCACTAAGGATAACTATAGCAGCGGCACGTCAAATGCCGTAACAATCACTGGCGGTGCTGCAGTGACTGCAACCATAGCCTTGACACGCCAGACCGGCAGTGCGAAAATCACCGTAACGGACGGCGATAACCCCATTAGCGGCATAACTGTCCGCGTGACATTGAATGGTCAAGTAAAAACAGAAACAACTAATGCACAAGGGGAAGTAACATTTACCTCCATCCCCACCGGTCAGTACACCTTTACCGCCACATCGGGCTTTGCCAGTGAGAATGCTGTCGTAACAGTTGAAGCCAATGGTATGGCGAGCACAACAATAGCTTTGCCGGCAATGGGCAGTGTCAACTTTATAATGACTAACGGCTCAGGGCCGGTTTCTGGAGCTAAAATCTCTGTAACTGTAAACGGCAATAAGATTGACAAGTATAGCGGCGCCGACGGTAAAGCCTCTTTTGCAAACCTCCCTGTCGGTAACTATACCTTTGATGTAACTTGTACCGGTTATGAAAGTAAGTCCGAAAGTGTGACAATCGCTAGAAATACCACTAGCAACGTTTCCTTGACCATCAATAAAATAATTACCGCTCAAGTTAATGTCAAAGACGGCGCTGGGAATAATGTGGCTTGGAACGCAAGCGTGCGCGTTACAGGTAATGGAGTTGACCAAACTAAAACGACTGACGCATCAGGAAATGTAACCTTTAGTTTGCCAGCCGGACAATATCTTTTTGCCGCAGCGTATACGTATGATGGATATTATAGCAATGACAGTAAGACTATCCTTCTATCCGATGAGACCAGTTCCGTTAATCTGACTATGGTTCGCAAGGTCGGCAGTCTAACTTTGATAGTTAAAGACAAAGCGAGTCAACAACCGATCAGCGGAGTAGAAATCACCAAAAGTTACACTGATGATGTATTAGGTTATACAGACGGAGATGGTAAGTTGACATTAAATGACGTTCCGACTGGCTCTTACTACTATACCGCACGCAAAGTTGGTTACCAAGGCATGATTAATGGGGTGGACGTTAACGAAGGCACTAATGAAAAGGAAATTGTTTTGTCTAGCTTACCAGGTAAGGCCAGAGTCGCAGTCAAAAGCGGCACCACTACTCTCGTAGGCGCTAAGGTATTTCTGGAGGATGGCAGTTCAAAAGACACGAACGTTTACGGCAACGCAATTTTTGAATCTGTACCGTCCGGCGAAGTGGTCTTTAGAGCGAGCAAGCCTGGCTATGCCAGTAAGACCGTAGTGGCAACGATTGCCCCCGGAAACACATATACCGATGTTGAAATAAACCTAGCACCATTAGACCCATGAGAGCTGGCAACCCTTACTGTGAATGCGAACGCCGAGACTATAGAAAGTTTATGTAATTGAAAAAGCTAATTGAAAACCCGGGCTATAAGACACTGCCACATTCATAGCAGACTGTTGTAAAATTGAATCAGCAAAACAGAACTCCGCTCCTAAGCAATCGCAAAAAGAGCGGAGTTCTGTTCCAAAAAGCTATGCTTGTGCAGAATTGACGTCCCCTATTTTTGTCATATTTTAATCGCAAATACCAACGTAGCACTAGTAGATATAAAAGTGCGACAGTTGAAGTGGATGACTACTTAAATTAAAGGAATACTTATTGAGCACGATTCGGCAACTGTATCCGGAAGTTTCAAAGAAACAGCAACTTTGAATACTTGTTGTTCACAATAAATAGAGCAATAACCGTGGTATTTGGAAGTTAGTGCTTTCACACTGGAAAGCCCCATTCCATGATTATCGCCATTTTTTGAGGATACAAAACTATCGCCTTGACGTATGACGGAACCACAAAAAGAATTAGTAATTTTAATTACTAGATGATTCTTAGCTATGGTGGTTTTAATGTCAATATAACGCAACTGATCTTGGGGTATTTTACTGCAGGCTTCAACAGCGTTTTCCAAGCAATTGCCAAGAATAACGCACAGGTCTTGATCATCAATACCTAAATTGCTAGGCAAATGCAAGTTTGTATTTACAGTAACACCTTGCTCCTGTGCTACCTTTAGGTAATGGCTAATGAGAGCATCAGCAAATTGGTTAGAACACACTTTTGGGAACGTAATATCGTCATAGTGATTGCAAAGCTGGCCCAGATAATTTTCGGCAGCAGCCGAATTTTTTTTAACTAAAAACTCTAAGCACGTCACAAGATGATGACGTAAGTCATGGCGCATTGTTTTCATAGCGTTAATACTATCGTTTAGGTTGCGGTAATGTTCGCGCTGCAAGGCCAGTTGTTTTTCTGCTTGTTGGTTGCGCCTTGTCTGATAGATTGCTGTGGCAATCAGGTAATAGGAAAAAAGGATCAATGAGGTACTTACTACTAGTGGAATGAAGTTAGATAGCAAATATGTTCTTTGCACCCCATAAAACGCCAGCAGTACAAATGATAAAAGGGGAAAACAGGTAAAACCGAAATTACGCTGATCGATAATCGCAATAATATTGCTGACATGGGGTGACACATATTTCTTTATTAAAGGCAGTGACGCAGCCTCAAGCAGTAGACCCGTCAAAACCAAACTGCCTACATAATCCTTAAATAGTAAATGCTCTAGAAATAAAAAGATAAGAAAAATAGACTGGGAAAGTGAAAAAATCATAAAAAAGACAAAAAGCTTAGCATTAATTGTTTCTTTAAAAATCAGTGCACAAGGGATAATATACAATGAGCCCACTATGTAGCCAAGCAAAAAGGGATCAGGGAAAATTGACTGCAAAATGTCACGCAAAAGGTAAATAGTGATCCAGGTAACAGATAAGGCAGTTATTTGAAACCAGAAAGGACGCCGTGGAGTTAAGAATATATACAGCAGTAAAATATTTGTTATTAAAAACATAGCTCTGCTTACAAACACGATACTCTCTTGCAAAATGACCTCTCCTACTGCTGCGACATTAAATCAATCCAACTAAAAAAGGATTACATATAATGTTGCAGAATTGATATTTATGTCGCGTTTCACGCTGTTTACAACCTTTATATCCCACGCCTTAGGCAAATCTGGTTACGAGGTGGCAACCAATGCTAATTATAGCGATTTGTGACGATAATGCTGCTGACAGAATAAAGCTATACGAAACAATTGAAAGCTGTTTATGCAAGCTGGGTGTCAACGCTAATATCTTTGCTTACGATAATCCTGATAAATTAAACTCAGTTATCGAGAGCAAAACCATATGTTTTGATATCATATTTCTGGATATTATTATGGACGATATGGATGGAATGACATGCGCGCGGATAATCCGTAAACAGGACAAATTAGTTAACATTATATTTCTGACAAGTTCAACAGATTACGTTTATGAAGGATACGAAGTCAACGCAACGGGTTATCTGGTGAAACCGATAAAGACAGATCAGGTAGCTAAGGTTATGGAAAGGGCAATAGCTCAAAACAAAAATGTAGATAAACAAAGTATTTGTATTACTTACCGTGGTGTAACTCAAAAAATACCGACCAAAGATATCCTTTACATAGAAAGTGAAAATAATAAAGTTAATATTGTCCTAGCGAAGACAGCGGAGAAAATAACTGTTTATACTAAACTGGATGAGTTCGAACAAACTCAGCAGTTAAACAATTTTATCCGGTCACACAAAAGCTATCTGGTCAATTTCCTATATATCGAGAAATATGCAAACGACAAGTTTGTATTAACTACCGGGACGGCCATACCAATTAGCCGAACAAATAAAGAGAAAGCTAGGGTAGCCTTTTACACTCTTCTAAATAGTCATTAATTGCTATGCGTCATGCATGGCTTTTTTTTATTTCTCCAATTTCACCACAAAACCTGCATTTTTCTACATATGGAATTAACAGTCGCAAGTTTTAACTATAATTAATATAGATATAGGATTGCTAAACGGTCAGCGTCAGAAACAACGACCCCGGCTGAGAGCGACGCAGAGCCCATCAATCGTGAAAAAATGGCGATCCTGCTCGTGGAGAACGTAATGATGTAACTATACGGAAAGTGGTCGCCAAAATTTACCGGCGTTGTTGCATTATTAAGAATAAAGGAGGATGGTAGTAGTGGGATGTAAGTATAAAGCTCTATTGCTGACGTTTTTATTATTTTTTTCAATGTCAGTTTGTCAGGCAGAGGAACGAAAAGATGAGTGGAAAAAACCGGGCTTTAATTTCGGCAGCATAAGAACTATCCTAGTCAATACGTCTATCGATCCCCAGGCCGAGCTTGATGAGTTCAGCATTCGCAGGCTGGAAACTTTTTACGCGCAGGAATTTTTTCAGGATGAAAGGTGGGTAAATACTAATTTCCGATTTATTACATCCAATCAGTTAAAGGAGCGAATAAGTAAAATAACCGGCGCAAACATGCAACAGCTTGAGATAGAAGATCAAGCCCGCTATAAATCGGAGATGGATAGCTTTACCCCCAGTATAGTTGACGCAATTTTACATATTAAAGTAACCGCTTTTGGCTATGATCAACGCTTTGTGCCAGAATCAATTCGTACTTATAAGGAACAGGAAGAAAAAGAAGTAGTGGTTAACATACGGGAGGCAACAGGCAAGTGGGTAAAGAAAACGGTGAAGATCAAACAACCGGTTCGACGAACTGTTATAACACCGGCGCATTATGATACTTATGGAAATGCCGGATTAACTTATATGCTGGTTGATGCTAAAACAAATGAAACGGTTTGGATGCTGCTTGATATTAGAGAGGCTAGAGGCAAGGATCCTATGGCTATGACAGGACGAATCATTACCCGGGCGGCGAAGCATTTATCAAAGCTTTAGCTACGGGCTGTCAAGGGGACGGGGTTATTGACATTAATATCGGGCTGTCAAGGGGACGGGGTTATTGACATTAATATGACTCAACTATGGTAAGTGAATCAAATAAATGTACGGTTTGCCGTATCCCATGTTTCATAAAATACTTGTCAACAACCCCGTCCCCTTGACACAAGCAAAACTGTCTAGTTCGCTGTTGACAATCCAATGCAATCCTGTAAAATTTTAAATTTAGGGTACCACCGGGAAAGGTTTGCAAAAAAAAAGTGCTGCTTTTGCAAATGGGAATGGTGGTGAAAATGATATATACTAATGTTTTGAACAGGATATAGGTACAGTTTTTTACTATGTTAATATGAATTACAATATATGTTTTTTTGCAATTGACAGTCTGGATCATAGGTGGAGAAAGATATTCTTAAGTTTGGACGGTAATTTAAATTGGTAACTAATCCGAAAACTTTAGCAGCTACCTCATTGTAATTACTACATAAATCACTAATATCGTCATTAAAAAATTGAACAACAGATTTTCTTATAACAATTGCAACATCACCTATTGTTGATTGCATAAGGGTTGGCAATTTTTTTGCTGTTAATACAGTACCAATAAATAAGGGGTTTTTATATAAGGCAGTACAAAAGGTTTGTGCTAACGTTTGCGGAGTATATGCTTTATTGGTAACAGGTACAACTTTATTACGGCTGTTGAGAACTACAATGTCAATGGTTATATTACCAATTATAGTGGTAAGAGGAAGAATATTGCGTAAGGCAGTAGCAATGTCGTTATTATAGACCTTAATGGGTAAGGTGTATCTATCTTCTTCACCTTCTAAGTCATGTACGGTAATATATGGACTTAATCCATAGGTATATTTGATTTCATTTGCAAAAGTATACCAAGGCGGAGATAATCTGATATTTTCCATATGATAGACCTCCTTAATTTACTGTACTATATACTATGTTAAGTAAACTAAATAGGTAACTTTATTAATGAATCGCCTCTACCATGTAAATCAGGAAAAAATAAACCCGCAATTCGCGGGTTTTTGCTTCTTGTGGAGGGTTTCGTGGAGATGGGCTAAACAAATACAAATTAAAGGAATTAAAAATAAAATAAGGAAGTAGTAATAACAATCTGGTTATAAATCACATTTAAGGGGGATCCATTATGTCATTCAGTCCAAATTTGTCAACAACCTTTTCCAATACTAGGCTTAGGACACCTGACAACATCTGTGATTTATCTGGCATGTGTTCTGTCTGCTCGGATAAATGTACGGGTTTTTGCGAAATTGGAATGTCTGCAATTCGTGGTTCTGAGGTAACTTATCCTTACAACACTTCAACACAGCAGTTTGCATCGGAAAAAAAATATCCTTTTGATTATTCACATTTTAATATTAATGGTAGGGTATTTGGCGCTACCGGTGCTGCCGAGAATACTGAGCAAACTAATGTACATACAGCAGATATCAGTTGCGAAATTGGATATAAGAAGAAAATTAAACTGAAAGCACCAATCATACTTCCGGCTATGGCAAAACTAAATTGGAAAGATTATTATTCTGGAGCGGCAATGGCTGGTATTATAGCTGTCATTGGCGAAAATGTTGTGAAAAATGATCCGGAGTTGAATCATGACAAAAATGGCAGGATTTCTTATGCGCCTATTATAGGTGAAATGATAAACTACTTTAGAAGATTTGACAAAGGATATGGCGATATTGTTTTACAGGTTAATGCTGATGATGTTGCTCTTGGTACTCCAGAATATGCATTAAGAAACTTTGATTTAAAAACATTGGAAATAAAATTTGGGCAGGCAGCAAAAGGAATTCAGCATGTTGCTCCGGTTTATTCCTACGAAGATGCTGTGTCGATTAAAAAGAATGGTTATCTTATTTTTCCAGATCCATTGGATCCGAAAGTAAAAGAAGAATTTGATCAGGATAATGGGCTTTATTTTATGCAGTATGGACGTCTTCCAATGTGGGATGAAACCATTCTGGCAGAAATGATTTCAAGATATCGCAGCCTTGGCGCAGAAAACATTTTTTTCAAGATGGCGGGCTTTGATGCAGCAGACATTAGAAGAGTATTGAAAATTGCTTCTATGAATAAAATTGCCCTTGTTACCTTTGATGGTGCTGGTGGTGGAACAGGGCATAGTCCTTGCAAGATGATGAATGAATGGAGTTTTCCAACCATTGAACTGGAAAGAATTGTTTACAGCATTATGACTGAGTTAGAAAAAGAAGGGGCATGGCTTCCAGCTATTGCTATAGCCGGTGGTATTACTATGGAAGATATGATGTTTAAAGCGTTGGCTCTCGGTGCTCCTTATATTAATATGGTTGCTATTGGCAGAGGCGCTATGGCTGCGGCAATGACAGCTAAAAATGTAGGAGAAATGATTGAGAAAGGAAATATTCCTTCAGCATATCAAATTTTTGGCGATAGCTTTGATACTATTTTCAGAGAAGCAAAACGTATTAAATACTTGTATAATGATTTAGATGTCCCGATTACTGCGGGAAGCATCGGCCTTTTCTCCTATATTGATCGTCTTAGTCTGGGACTGAAATTATTAATGACATTGAACCGCAAGTTTAGTCTGCAATATATTGATCAGACCGACGTAATCCCTTTGACCAGAGAAGCAAAAAAATATTTAGAAAGCATCTGAGTTCCCGGCATTAGTTAGAAAGATGAGATGTTGGTGTCGCGGGGACGGGGTTGTTGACAACGCGTGAATTCCGGTGTCGCTAACCCCGTCCCCGTGACACGCCTCGACTGCGGCTTAACCAAGACTTTGTTGTGGCGAGTAATGGAGAAAAGCTGGTTACATTTCTCGGCGTCACTATCCAGTTGAATCATTGTTTGTCAACAACCCCGTCACATTAGCGTTACTAAGTGCCCCTTTTTAAGTGTCAAGTAATTTGAGGATGGAAGGATTTTGCAGAAAAATATAGAAGTTTTGTGATGATAGGTTATAAATCAAAAATCCAGCGATATTAGTTTGTTATGAGTAAAAATAAAACAAAAGGAATGTGATAATATGGAAAAGAGTTCGGCCAATATGAAATCTTGCCTTCAACCGCTGCCTAAAGTGCTGGTTTCCTGCCGAGGTTTAAATGGTGAGGACAATGTGCTTGCGGTAGCTTATTGCGGAAACTGCAGTTATAACCCGCCGATGGTGATGGTCGGTATTGTTCCGACGCGTTATTCTTATCGGATGATTAAAGAGTCCGGTTGTTTTGTGGTTAACCTTGTTGATAAAAGCTATCAGGATACTTTTGCTTATTTGGGGAGTCATAGTAGACGCGACGAGGATAAATTAGCAGCGGCAAAAGTCAAGCTTGTCGATGGGAAAAAGGTTAATGCGCCAATCTTGCCGGATTGCCCGGTTAATATTGAATGTACGATTGTTGATTCGATTATGACGGGATCACATGAGATGTTTATCGGTAAAATCGAGTATGTTCACGCTAATGCAAATTTAGTGGACGCCGAAGGAAATATCAATTTTTCAAAAATTAACTTTCTGTGACAACGCCCGAAGGAGGGTAATAGTAGTGCAGTTTAAAAGAAAAGTTGTTTTTTTTACGTTGTTTATCGCTTTAGTGCTGTTATGTTCGTCAATAGAAAAGGTATATTCATCAGCCTATAAGAACTGGAGTGGTGCATGGTTAACTAATCAAGGAGAATTGAACCTTAAGCAAGACGGTAAAAAAATATCAGGTACATATTCTGTGAATAAGGAAATAAGGGGTCAGGTTGAAGGGAAAATTTTAGGTGAGTTGGGTTTCGTTGTGCGAGGAAAATATTATCAAGGTATGGATTCGGGAATGTTTAAACTTCGTCTCGTGGACGGCGATGAAAGTTTTCAGGGCTGGCTGAAGTCATCTGATAATACTTGGAATGGGAGAAGACTGAGTGTTTCAGAAAGTAATTTAAGGCAACAAGAAATGACTATTCTTAATAATTCTCCATACCATATTACCGCACTATTTGTATGTCCGGCTAATTCGGAAAAATGGCAAGAAGTTCTCGGCGGTGCACAGTTGCGCCATGGTAGGCAAAGAAATATTGTTTTCAATTTGAATAACAATGTGTCTACATGGGATATAAAAGTGGTTGATTCTAGCGGCAATTTTACGGTGTTTCAAAATTTAAAGATTGATCCGGAGTTTACTTCCATTGACTATTATTATAAGAATAGATCAGGGCGTATTCAGTTTGCTGTGGGGTGACTTGGTGGGCATAGGAGTAGGAGGCTGGTGCTAAATGGCAAGAAGCAAGCTTTATTTTTTATTGGTTGTTTTTATCGGGGTGATGCTGTTCACCGGTTATGGCACAGCACAAACACATAAAGCTGCAAGAAAAAAGGTAATAATTACCAAGGTTATATATCAAGTTGACCATAGCCAGGCTTATATTCCTCAAGTTATAGGATTGAGTGATGCCGGCTTGCAAACAAAAATTAATGACAATCTAAAAGCGGCAATATTATCTCGGAAAAATAAGAATCTTGGTAGTTCCATTCATAGTGATTTTAGTGTATCTTTTTTAAACGGCAATTTATTGGGTATTCACTTGCAAGGCGATAGCTTTACGCCCGGGACGGCTCACCCAAGTAAATTTGACTGTGGTATTCATATCAATTTGTCCAACGGAAAAGTTTATCAAATTGATGATTTGTTCAAGCCCGGTACTGATTTCACTAAGCGCATTAAAGAACTTTGCACGGCCAACGACAGCGCCTACCGGCTAAAGATAAAGGATCTTTGGGACGGGTGGACAAGTGATATATTTTTGTCCTCATGGGAAGATTCCGGCCGAACTTTTCTGCTATCCGCCGATTCGTTGCGGGTGTATTCTATTCCTTCGTTTGCTCAAGGTGCAATTAGCGGTTACAAAATACCATATTCAGATTTGATGGATATCATTAATCAAGAAGGTGAACTTTGGCAGCAGCTAAAAAGCGAAGAAGTTCAGACTGGGCAAGGTGATAAGCAAGATGCTATTAACAATGTGAGCCTATATTTTCCTAGCAAGGCTGGACTAAAATGGGAATATGCCGGTGAGGGAATCGAATATGCCGGTTTTACCAGATCTGTTATGTATCAGCGAGACAACTTGGTGCAAATAGCTGATTACGATGGCGGCACGAATTTGGCAATGGTGTTTCAGGTCAAGCCTGACGCAGTAACGAAAGTCTTTTCGCAGGAGGAGGCTTATACCGATAAGAGTTTTTTGAATGAGACGTCAAATCAAGCTGATATTATCCTTAAAGCACCGTTGAAAAAAGGGCAGATATGGAAAAGCGATGGTTATAGCCGTGAAGTAATGAGTACCATGGAAAAGATAACAGTTCCGGCAGGTACCTTTGCCAATGTTATAAAAATAAAGATTAGCCCGTTAGATGTTAGTGAAGACGGTCAGACGTTCGAATACTATGCGGCTAATGCCGGACTGATTATGAGAGAGAGAGTATATATCGAACAGCAATTATAAGATAACGTCAAAATTAAAGAAGTTGAGTAAGGCTGAATAGAAATGGTCATGGTTTGAGTCACACCCGCGAATTTCGCGGGTTTTTTGTATGTTGTGGCTTTGGTGGGTGCGGTTGACCCCAACAGCTAAAACCGGAAACGAATATTAGGGCCATTTGGCAGGAAAAAGGAATGTTCCTATGTTCCGATAATTCACATGAGTGTTTACAAATTCATGGACGAGCTGGGGGATAGCTTGCAAAAAAGGATACAACAGAACCGTCCCTTCTGTATCCTCCACGATCTCCCGAAAAGAAAACGAACTTACATAAAAAGTGGCAATCATGAAACAATATTAATACTATGGGAGGTGAGGGTCATAACTCAGAAACTGTTTTACATAAAACCAATATATTTTTTATCGGCGGCAGGCCTGATTGTCTTGGTTTTAGCCGGTGTATTTTGGCTTAACCAGCCGGCGGCGGCAAAAAATCCTGAGCGAGGCGAAATTACTTTGTTAGCCCGGGTTATCGAGGGCGAAGCGGCAAATGAATCCTTTCTGGGGAAGGTGGCTGTTGGAGCGGTGATCTTGAATCGGACCAAGAGCGCTGAATTTCCGCATACGATTAGCGGAGTAATTTATCAGGATCATGCTTTTGAGTCGGTTAGCAACGGGCAGGTAAACAGGCCGCTGACACAGGAATCCATTCGTGCTGCGAATACGGCCATGGGCGGCTATGATCCGACCGGTGGGGCGCTTTTCTTCTGGAATCCTAGCAAGCCGGTCAGTAAATGGATTTGGTCAAGAAGTATTATCACGGAAATCGGCAATCATGTCTTTGCCCGGTAGAGAAAACGAGCTTACAGCCTGCTTACTCATTTAAGAAGGCAGGTATACAAACTGGGCGAAGATAAAAGGAGGGGTTTTTTTGCGAAAAAGGTGGCTCATTCTGGGGGCTATTAGTTTGCTGGTGCCGGTAGCAGCCCTGGGGTGGTGGGGATATCGCCAGTATCAGGCCAACCGGAGCCTGGAAATTTTTCTAAATAACAAATATCAGCGGGCGTTTTTTGAAATGACCAGTCAGGTACAAAACCTAGAAGTGCTTTTTTCAAAAAGTGTAGTAGTTACCGACCCGCGATTGGCAATTGTGCTTCTAATGGATATACGCCAGCAGGCAGCCTTTGCTCAGGCTAACCTTGGGCAGTTGCCTCTAAATGATATGCTTGCCGGTCGCACCGCCAGATTTTTAACGCAGGCCGGAGAATATGGCAACAGCCTTTCCCGGGCAATCCTTCAGGGCGGGGTAATCGAAGCCAAGCATCGGGAAACCTTGAACAGTCTTTACCGTCAGTCGGCGGAATTAAGCCGAGAACTTCAAGGTGTCCAGGCCCGGGTGGCCCAAAATAATTCTTATTTCGGTGCTTTTTTTCAGGAGGTAAGAAATAACCTGCAGAAAACTCCAGATAATATAGTGCGAACAGATTTTGCGGCATTGGACAAGCAAATGCAACGATATCCGACTTTAATTTACGACGGCCCTTTTTCCGAGCACCTGGAACGTGTTGAACCCAAGAGTTTAATCAAAATGGCTGAAATACAGCCGGAGGAGGCCAAAAAAGCAGCGCTGGCCTTTGTTGAGAAAAGCTCCGGAGCAAACTATGCTGCTGTTGTAACTGGAAAGACAAACGGCCGCATTCCCGCATATCGTGTGGAAATAACACCGGGAGGAGACAACGGGCAAAAAACGGTGCTGGATATTTCCCAAAAGGGCGGTAAAGCAATCTGGATGTTTAACTCTCGTTCTATAGGTGAGTCCAAGGTGAGTATTGATCAGGCACGGCAAAATGCGCTCAAATTTTTGCATGATCGTGGTTTCAGCGAAATGAATCCCACCTATTTTTTACGTCAGGAAAATACCGTAACATTTAATTTTGCCGCAGTACAAAAGAACGTAATTTTGTACCCTGATTTGGTTAAGGTCACAGTTGCTCTCGATAACGGCGGAATCATCGGAACTGAAGCAACCGGTTACCTAATGTCCCACGGACAACGCGACCTTCCGGAGCCCAAGGTATCAAAAGAACAGGCTCAGGCCGCAATTGACCCCAATCTGGCAGCTTCCGGCGGAAGATTAGTGCTGATACCTTCCGGTGCAACAGGTGAAAAGCTAACCTATGAATTTCTGACCAAACGGGGAGAAGAAAACTACCTAATCTATATAGATGCCCTGACTGGTCGGGAAGAGAATGTTCTGAAGCTGATAGAAACTTCGGATGGTACGCTGACAATGTAACACCTAATACTTTTAATCAATCAAAATAAGTGACATGATAAAAACCGACCTGCTATTGGCCGGTTTTTACATTTGGTGGGGGCTGGTGTGGGAGCCCTGACCGGAGCATATTAATTGTCCATTTAAGCTGCAACTTGACTCGAGAGATATTTATCCTTCATAGGCACGCTGGAAGATTCCAATGACATCCTCTTTGGTTGCCTTTCTAGGATTAGTGAGGTTAGTAGCATCCTTTTTCGCGTTTTCCGTCATAATCGCAAAGTCCTCAGGTTTGACGCCAAGCTCTTTCAGATTCGAAGGGATTCCTAATTGCTTGCTTAAGGTACGAATGGCGGCAATCGCCTTCTCGGCAGCTTCCCCGGTAGAGAGTCCCTGAATATTTTCGCCCATGGCCTCCGCGATGTCTCTAAATCGATTCAAGTTGCCGATGAGGTTAAATTCCTCCACAAAGGGCAGCAGAATTGCATTGCAAACACCGTGGGGCAGATTGTAGAAGCCACCTAACTGGTGCGCCATTGCATGAACATAACCGAGAGAGGCGTTATTGAACGCGATTCCTGCTAAATACTGTGCATATGCCATTTTGTCACGTGCCTTCATGTAGTCACCATTGGCAACCGCTTTGGGCAAATACTGATGAATCATCTTGATTGCCATGAGTGCGGCAGAATCAGTCAGGGGGTTTGCAGCCGTGGACACGTACGCCTCAATGGCGTGGGTCAGCGCGTCCATGCCTGTGGCGGAGGTAAGGGAAGGAGGCATTCCTTTCATTAACTCAGGATCATTGATGGCAATGCGAGGAGTGACTCGCCAATCGATAATTGCCATTTTGATCTTGCGGGCGGTGTCGGTTATGATACAGAAACGTGTGATTTCCGAGGCGGTTCCCGCGGTGGTGTTAATTGCCATTAGCGAGACCATCTCTTTCGTAGATTTATCCACACCCTCATAATCACCGATAGATCCTCCATTGCTAACCACCAGACCAATACCCTTGGCGCAGTCATGCGAGGAACCGCCGCCCAGTGAAATAATGGAGTCACATTTCTCCTTCTTATAGGCCTCCACACCCTTCTGAACGTTGATATCGGTGGGGTTAGGCTCTGCTCCATCGAAGACATGGGAATCTACACCGGCAGACTTCAATATTTCCTGAATCATGCTTACCATGGGAGTGGAAGCAAGGTACGAATCGGTAACAATCATGCTCTTTTTTGCGCCGAGACTGCTCATCAGATAGCCACACTCTTTGGATGCGCCCTCGCCAAAAACATTTCTCGTGGGAAGATAGTAATAAGTTGACATGTTTTTATTCTCCTTTAAACGTTTCTAATTGTGAAATTCCCAAAGGCTCAGACAGGTCTGGTTCGCCTCTTCCATCACAATCTACATTCTAAATAAGAGATAGTATTTACGCTGTTACTGATAATATTCACAATCGTAGGTTCTGGTTCAAAATTAGCTCTGGCGACGTCCCGAGATTTTTTTCGGTATGTTATAATAGAAAAGCAAGAAAATCTGGCCCAAAGGAGACTTAGCAATGACCTCAAGGCAGACCCACCTAGTTTTTGACACCAATATCGGCGGCAGCAAGCCGGTTACCGTTATCGATAACGGCCATAAATGCCCCTTCTGCTACCGCAATGAACTTGAGGGCATCATAGCCGAAGACGGGCCGATACTTCTTATTGCCAACAAATACCCGGTGCTTCGGGACACCTTTCCGACTGTCCTTGTTGAAACTGATGACTGTACTTCCGAACTGTCGCTATATCCCAAGGACCATCTTTACCGGGTCGTCCGTTTCGGCATCGAAAGATGGCTGGACATGATCGCCGGTGGTGAATTTGCCTCAGTTCTGTTTTTCAAAAACCACGGCCCTAGTTCGGGCGGCACCATTCGCCACCCCCACATGCAGATCATCGGCCTCCGCCACGTCGACTATACCGCTAACATTCCTCCAGCCAGTCTCGAAGGTATTATCATCAGCCGCGACGGCGGCGTCGAACTTACTATTGCCGACAAGCCGCTGGTCGGTTTTGTAGAACTTAACATTAAGCTAGCCGACCTCGGGCAAATCGACCGCTTGGCCGACTATCTGCAGATTTGTGCGCACTACCTTCTTAATAACTTCAACCGTTACTGCAACAGTTACAATATTTTTTTCTACTATATAGGCGGGCGCATAACCGCCAAAGTTATGCCGCGGTTCGTTACCTCGCCCATCTACATCGGCTACGGCATTCCTCAACTTTCCACCCGTATTCCCGACGTCGCTGCTGATCTCAAGCGAATATATGGATTATAATTTCTGGCGAAGTGATTTTCAGGAGCCTAATTGAGGCGTGCAGGTGTTTATCGTTGATTTTCTCTGCGAATTCCGCGCTTTATAACTATCTAGTTATAAAGCTAGTGGCGAAATAGAAGGAAACAAAAGAACCGTCCCCCTGTATTCTGTTGGAGGTGAGATATCGTGAATATGAATATTATTAAATCTGAAGACAATCGGGTATGGTCAATACTTATTTTTGATCGCCGAGTCAGGCAAATTTTTATTTTTTCGATTATTATAATTATGTTGCTGGCATTTTTAATGGTATTTAAACCAATGGAAAAAGAACTCCAAAAGAGCTTAATTAATAATTTTTTACAGATATCTCACACCAAATTTCATGCAATTGAATTCAGTCTTCAAAGCGGGATTACAGGAGCAAAAAGCTTAAGCAGCAGGTCTGTGATCAAAAGCGCAATTGGCGATTATTACAACGGGAAAATGAGCTTGGCAGAACTTAGAGCTCTTACGCAACCGAAATACGAAGATGGAGCTAAAGCTATTGATAATATTGTTTTAGCCAAGCGATTTGTACGAGGAAATGTAATAGCCGGTTATAAAACGGAGGATACGGAAGATAATGATTATGCCGTTGTTCCGTTTAATATAAAGAAAGAACAACCGTCGGAGGTTGTAACACGGATTATTGCTACAGAGAAAAGTATACAAGCTGCCATTTTATCACCTATTATTATTGAAACGGCTGTGGTTGGTTATGACTGCATTGTGTATGACTTAAGCAAGCAAATCGAAATACTTTGTACAAATGGAATAGAGGTACTGATTATAGATGATAAAGTCTATCAAAAGTTATATGCAGGTTCGGAAAGTATCGTTAGGGACCAAGAAATAGAATTGATTAAAAAGAATGGATCGTTTTACTCATTGTCAAAGATCATTGACGGTAATTATATTGTTTCGGCCCAAAGGCAAGAGGTGCTATTTGCCCCGATAAACCAACTGGCTTTAAGGATAGGGGTCGGGGGGGCAGTTGCATTTTTCGGTTTTGTATTAATTATATATTTTTACATTATACGTTACGCTAAAAAAGAGCTTGATACATTGGAACTAAGTCGTAATGCCTATAGAAAAATAGCATACATAGATTTACTGACAGGTGCGTATTCCCGGCAGTTTTTGGAAGTCTGGAATTCTTCCATACGTTCTCGCCAAATTAAATATGCGATAGTTATGATTGATGTGGATAATTTTAAAACCATTAATGATATCTATGGACATGCGGTAGGGGACAAAGTACTTCGGCAGCTTTCTGACAGCATTTTGGAAACGATACGGCAAAGCGACTTGTTGATAAGATACGGCGGCGATGAATTTGTATTGATTCTTCCCAATATTGATATTGAGGAGACAAGATATCTCATGAAACGGATTGAAAAGCAGCTCGAAGGTACATTAATTCATTCTGCTCCTATTCAGATATCATATGGAATAAGTATCTTGCGGGGTATAGATGATTTTGCGGAACAATTGAAATTGGCTGACAGTTATATGTATGAATCAAAGAAAGCTAAAAAAAAGACAGATGGTACGTTTACCTAAATGCTCGCAAATTAAACCTTGCCAAACGGCAAGGTTTAATTTTATAAAATTCTTTAGTCCATTATCAGTAAGCTAGTTCTAAGATTGAATGAAGATTTAAGAGGATTATTGGCATGGCATATACTTTATTTTCTTATTTGCAAAATATCATAAAGCTGACTAAAACAATAAATGTTGTAATCTGAAGAAGGAACGGTTATCTTATTTTCATCAAAAAAGCATGCTGCCATACCGGCGTTTTTCCCGGCCAGAATATCGATATCACGGTCGCCGATCATAATACATTCGGCAGGAGCAAAGTTATGCTTTTTAGCTAAGCATAGCAGCGCTGTCGGGTCCGGCTTCCTGGGAAAATTATCTTCTATCGAGATACAATCGGCAAAGCATTCACTTATTCCCGCTTTTTCAAGGTGCCTCATCGCAGTTGTATCGCGGTGGGTATATAAATAATTTTTCTTGCCGCTTTTCCAGATAGCTCTGCATATTTCAATTGCATAGGGAAAAGGCGGGATGCATTCTTCTTCTATTTGATTGCGATAGGTCAAATATTTTTGTTCAAAATCTGCTTTTAACCCATATTGCTTATTAAGCCGTTCTTGGGTGTTGCCGATAGAAATTCTCAATTGCGTCTCCAGTTCTTTTATGTCAATCATTATATTTTCTTCGGTAACGGCACGATAAAATGCCTTGGTAATTCCCGGGTAAGTATTATATAAAGTTCCATCGAAATCCCAAACTACATGTTTATACATATGGTTCACCTCGTAGTATTTTTGTATTTGTAATTGTTACCTTAAGATTATATTAGGGAGTCTTAAATACTTTTTTATATTCCAATATAAAGAATGTTACTCCGAGGCCAATAGCTGCCAGCCACAGTATTACAGCTGAAACACCTTTTACAGGCGTACCGTGGACCGCATTGATGCTGACTTCCATTGCTTGTTTGAATGCCGGCTTTGCTGCCGACCCCGCAAGACCGTATTCCAAATAGCGCAAACCTGACTGGGAGTCCTTGCCTAAAATGTAGTTTTTCTTAGGAGAGGAAACAAGGGAATACTCTCGTCCTTTGGCTAAATAGATCCTTACTTTGTAGTTAACAATATTGTAGCTTTGTGTGTTTGCAATTTTATACTTTAATGAAACCTGCCCCGATACTCCGGTATCAGGCTTATAGGCAGAACCTTTATAAAAATCGCTGCAATTAAATGTCAATTCCATGGCATACTTTTCTTCAGGAGAAGAAGTTTTATATATCAGATAAGATGAGGAACCAATTTTGCCCGGTTTGCCGTTGGAAGCAGTAACATTTCCCCTTTGCACTTTCATATCGATCGGAGTCATACCGGCTTTGCTAATGAAAACATAGATTTCACCGGCCTTATTAGAAATACCCTCGACATATACTGTTAAAGTGGCATCGTTTTTTTCAGAGGGAGTAAACGTTTCCATATAGTTCAGTATTTGACCTGCCTTCAAAGCGTCAGTCGCAGCCGCGGCACTAGCGGCTGAAGTAATTGTAAAACTGAGAATCACGATTAAATATGTTATACAGTTTATTAATTTTTTCATGCTATCTCCCTCCTTTAACATATACCTAAATATTTAAACCACGTTAACGAGGCGATTACCAACAGAATCCACTTAACCAGCAGTACAAGCATGCCATAGGTAAACTGGTTAAGAACGCTAAAGTAACCGGTACTATAAAATATAAGATTAGGCTTGCTGTGAGGCGGCAGTGTTATTACATCAGCGATGGTAAAGCTGGCCGGCAGAGCAAGCGCCACAGGGTTTACACCGGCAGTCTTGGCTATACCGATGATAGTTGGAATCAAAATAATCGTACGTACTGTTTTACTGGTGAAAACCAAATGAGAAAACATAGCAATAAAGGTTACGATTACATATAATTTGAAGAATCCGAGTGAAGCTAAATTCAGGGAACCGAATATGGAGTTTAGTATGAACGAGGCTCCGCCGGAAGCATCAAGGGCCAGTCCGACGGAATATGCGCCAACGCTGAACAAAATCAGATCCCAGGGTACTTTTGCATCCTTCCATTTGGCGATACCAATATAAGGCATGAAAAATAAAATACCGGAAATAAGAGTTACCAGTACTAAGCTGATTTGCATTCCGAAAATAGCATAATGGTGGCCGTCGGTTGCCCACAAAAATACTGTAAGCGCAAAGATAATCAACGCTTTTATCTCATTGGGGCTAAGTCTACCCAACTGATTATACTGATCTCTAAATTCTTTCTTGGCATCTGAGGGCTGCTGGCCATCTTCAAGTGGAGGAGCTTTAACTTCGCTTTTAAATAGAAAGCTGCCGATGAATAAAGAGGCAAGAACCGTCAGCACGGCTACGGGAAAGGAAGCGGCAAACCAATCCATCCAGGTAACATTTGCTCCCGTTAAGTCCTTGATAAGCCCTACCGCCATTATTTGCGGTGATGTTGCGGTCAGTATACCGGTTGTGGATATATTATTGAACTGCAGTTGCTGGATAACCAATTGCCGGCCGAAATTACTTTCTCCCGGTACAGCTTTGTACACTTTGAGAATAAGCAGTGAAATCGGAAGCATAAGGGTGGCTCTGGCCGTAGTAGAAGGGACTAAAAAAGCCAATATCAGGTTAGTTATAGCCAAAGTGGCCAAAGCACTTTTGGCAGTATGGCCGAATTTGGATATTATCCAGAGGGCCAGCCTTTTTGCAAAGCCGCTCTTTTCCATTCCCGATGTAATGAAGAAAGCCATCAGCATAACCCACATTACATCTAAGCCGAATACGCCAAGCGCTTGTTTTTCGCTCCAGGCTCCGGTCATAACTAAAAGGACAATTGCAATGAGCGATGTTAAGTAGGTGGGCAGCGACTGGGTTACCCACAGGATAAAAATTGAAAAAAATACGGCTATGGCCGCTTTGCCTTGCAGAAGCAATCCGGCTGGGGTAGGCATCGTCAGCAGGAACACAAAGGCAATAAGGGCTGTGGGCAGACCGGCTACCTGCATCCACTTATCAACAACACTTTTTTCCTTAGTAACGGTAGTAACGGTTGCTGTACTTGTTGTCATATTCTCACCTCTGTACTTTTATTTTCAATTACAGTATATAAGAAAGATATAAGCATAAACATATCAAATAAGTTGTAACATTTATAACCATAAGTTATACTTTAGACAGCTAGTAAAATTGGAAAGTTAATCCATTAGGTGGAGGATATTATGGATATTGTAAAGTTGACTACATTTTTATCGCTGGCAAAAACACAAAATCTTTCGAAAACTGCAGATGAAATGTACTGTTCACAGGCGGCAATATCTAAACAAATAGCTGCACTGGAAAATTATTACGGCGTGCGTCTTTTTGACCGGGTTGGCAGGAACATAAAAATCAACAGCAACGGAATTATCCTATTAAAATATAGCGAAAGAATAATACAGCTTAATCATGATTGTATAGAAGAATTGTCTAAACTAAACAATACCGGCAGCAAAGTTCGGGTGGGGGCTACCAGCTTTATTGCCAACTATGTTTTTCCTATTTTGGTAAGTACGTTTCATGGCAACAGCTACGTTACTAACATTGATCTGTTTATTGATTATTTTACCGTTGTTCTGGAAAAGGTAAAGCATTTTAAATTAGACTTTGGGTTTATTTCTCAGCACAAAATTCATTGGGAATTTGAAGGGTTGGATCTTTTACCGTTTGAAACCGATGAGCTGGTTTTAATTCTATCAAAGGATAATTTTTTGGCCCAAAAAGATATTATAACTATTCAAGACTTGGAGAGCCAAACTTTCCTTATTTCTTCCAAGCAATACTCCGCCACCAGAGATTTTTTCGAAGATGCCCTGAAAAAGGCCGGAGCGCCGACGCCTATTTGCCAGAAGTTTGGGAATACGGAATCTGTTAAGCAAGGCGTAGCCAAGAACTATGGAATTGCAGCGTTATCTTATAAAAGTATTGTCAATATCGAAGCGCAGTTGCCTGTTAGAATAGCACATATTAAAGGTTTAAACTTAAAGCGCTACCTTTACTGTGTCAAACGCCGCGATGAAAACTTATCCCCAAGCTCGATTGATTTTCTGGCAGAATTTATCGACAATCCTGAGAATTATGATTTATGGCAAAACTGCTACCAGGCTGTCAATTAGCTGCATGAATGGATTTGCAGTAACATGGGTAGCGTAATTATACCGACGGGAGCGCTTCCCAGCCAATTTGCTGATAGTAAAGAAACCTTGCCGAATGGCAAGGTTTAATTTATTACTACCGTCTAACGCGGAAGATATTCTTTTTGAATGGCCTGTTCAATTAATTCGGCAACTAGTTTGCCCAGGTTAGCGGAAATCTCTTTAGTCTTTTGATTTCTTTCGATTACTTTAGCGCTAGTAATGCCGTGTTCTTTCCACGACCGTCCCTCGGTATTCAGATGGAGTAAAAGTGGCTGCAGACGGTCGAGTGCGGCGGCAAATTTGGCCTCGGGCGTAACTCCATCCTCAAATTCCTCCCAGATCGCGGCAAACTCGGTAGCTTGGTCCTCCGGCAGCATGCCAAACAGTCGTCGGGCCGCCTTACGTTCGCGCGTTTCCTTATCAACTAACCCATCTTGGTCGAAACAATAAGTATCGCCAGCGTCAATTTCGACCAGATCGTGCACAAGTGCCATTTTGGCCACTCGGAATGGATCAAGCGGTGTATCAACGTGTTCGGCCAGCAATAAGGCCATTACCGCCATATGCCAGGAATGCTCCGCATCCGTTTCATTTCGTTCGCCTTGGATCAAATAATTCTGCCTATAAATATTCTTCATTTTATCGATCTCAACGATAAAGGCAATTTGCTGTTGCAACCGCTGATATTGATTCATACAAGACCACTCCTATAATCTTCGTTTCGGTCTATTGTACTGAACAAAGCGTTAAGTGTCAATTCACTTTTTAAGTAAGTTGAGTTAACACTTAAGGAATAGGTGCAAGCCCGGTTATACTGACGGCTTTTGCTTTAGAAGATAAAATTGTAGCAGGAAAATGGCCTAATATATCAAAGTGATAAAATAGCAACCAACTGAGATGGGCAAGATGGTAAAAGAGTATAATGAAGATTGCGCATAATGTGCAGCATGGTTCTATACTGGTAATTCAGAATAATTTGGAGAGGGTAAAAAAATGATACGCTTTGAATGTGACTATACGGAAGGTGCGCATGAGCGCATTATTAAACGATTAATGCAAACCAATGAAGAGCAGACCGCCGGGTACGGACTGGATGACCACTGCGAAAAGGCCAGAACTTATATTAGAACGGCATGTCGGGCCGAGAATGCCGATATTCATTTTTTAGTAGGAGGAACCCAGACAAATACGACTATTATCGCTTCAATTTTACGTCCGCATCAAGGGGCGGTGGCTGCAATTACCGGACATATCGCCGTACATGAAACCGGAGCTATTGAAGCCACCGGTCATAAGGTGCTTACTCTGCCAAGCGATGATGGCAAGATTCAGGCCCACCAGGTTAAAGAACTATATGATGCTCACTGGAATGATGTCACGCACGAGCATATGGTTCAACCCGGCTTGGTTTATATTTCCCATCCCACCGAGAATGGAACCACTTATAGCAAAGCAGAGTTGGCAGCATTAAGTAAAGTTTGCCGAGAGTGCGGTTTGCCGCTTGTTATAGATGGCGCTAGATTAGGTTACGGCCTGGCGGCAGCCGGCAGTGACTTATCGTTGCCGGATATTGCCGGCCTATGTGATGTATTTTATATCGGGGGAACGAAAGTCGGAGCATTGCTTGGTGAAGCCGTAGTAATTACAAATGATGCCTTGAAAAAAGATTTTCGCTATATGATTAAGCAAAATGGCGGAATGCTGGCTAAGGGCCGATTATTGGGGATTCAGTTTGAAACCTTATTCGAAGACGGCCTATATTATGAAATTTCTAAGCACGCCGTCAATATGGCGATGATAATTAGAGAGGCATTTGCTGAAAAAGGATTTTCTTTCCGCTACAATTCGATGACAAATCAGCAGTTCCCAATATTGCCGAATGAGGTGTTAAGTATATTAGGCGAGAAATATTCTTATTCTTTCTGGGAAAAAGTCGATGCTAAGCACAGTGCTGTGAGATTTTGCACCAGTTGGGCTACGAAAAAAGAAAATGTTGAAATGCTGGTAAATGATATTAAGGCATTGCGATAGCTTATATAACCAGCAATTGCGAGTTTTGCCGTGGCCTGATGTTTCTAATGTAACAATTTTGTAAACAAAATAGTGAATGAAAGTTCGGATAACCAATGCGAAAAGCGAGCTGTGCTAGCTCGCTTTTTACGTGTTTTAGAGTGCACGAGTTGCCGCCCGTGCCACAGTTTGAGTTTTAAGCCTGGTTGCTGCCGCTGTTTTGGCTAGGCCTGATTTCAATGCGTAGTTGTCTTTAACATAATTCCAAAAAACCAAGCTGGGAGGGCTATATACTTTATCCTTGGGCCGGACCAAGGATACGGTGCTATAAAATGGTTCTTGGAGCGCAATTGTTTTTAGGTTGGGATCATTGTCCACCATATTTCGGGGTTGTAAGGTAATTCCTAACTCTTTGGAAACCATTTCCAGAACAATCTTATGTCTGGTATTGGTATGGATAATTCTGGGCGAGATATTGGCCGCATTGAAGGCATTGGTACATTGTCCAAAGAGTGCAGATTTGTGCCCAACTAGGATAAAGTTTTCTGTAGCCAATTCCTTCAGGGCAATAACCTTCCTGCCTGCTAACGGATGATTCTTATGCAACACTAAGACAAATTCATCAATAGCCAGGGGCAGGATATCAAAGTGGTTGTCGTTTTCATCGCCGTTTCGGCCAATGGCCATTTCAATTCTATTTTCTTTGAGCATATGCAAGAGGGTGTGTTGGTCAATTTCAATATACTCGATGGTGTATTGGAAGTATAACGCTTGAAAACTGGCAATCATGGAGGAAAAGTTATAAGTCGGCAGGGTTACTATTGGCAATGCCCCGATTCTTATGGTGGAGCTAGTCCTTTCGGTGCAAATTCCTAGCTCATTAATAAAGTCATTTTTATCTTCACGCACTTTTTGGGCAAAGGTTAAAAATATTTCCCCGGCTTTAGTAAGACTACATCCTTTTTCTTTACGATTAAAAAGATCTACGCCTATTTCAGTTTCTAAGGCTTTAATTTGCTTAGAAAGAGCTGGCTGCGACATATATAGAATTTCTGCTGCTCGCGAAAAACTTCCGGAGTTAATTATGGCAATAAAATATTCAATTTGCTTAAAATCCATGAATCTTCCTCCATTCTTGGATATATGTTTAAATTTTATAAACTAACCAATATGAAAGTACCGATTCAAATGCAGCATATAGTCTAATTTTTTGACACATAAACTGTTAGACTGTTGTGAAAATTTAATTAAATAAGATTCGGTAACATTATGTACTTCCGGTGGTCCATTTGACGTTTAAACTATCGGCGAATTTGGAGATTCCTGTGAGGGGTTAGTTTTATTTTTCACACTTTACTTATAATTATGGGCGAAGTATTTGTGATAGTCAATACGCTAGGAGGCTAGGAGCATTAGGATTGGTATTCCTATTTGGCATATAAAGATTCATAGATAGAATATTCGCAATATGAATAGTTTCATGCTGATTGTGACTTGGACAAATATAACCTGGTCGTAATAAACTTACATTGCAAGGAAACTTGTCTATCGATAGTTCAAGTCAAGAAGCGGCGCCCGGTAAAATTTATGTAATCAAGGAGGTACTTTTCATGGTAAAAACCTATAAAGATTTAAGGGAATTTCTAGTTACCCTTGAAGAGGAAGGTCAATTAGTTCGTGTAAAAGACGAGGTAATGCCTGAACCAGATTTGGGAGCAGCCGGCAGAGCGGCAGCAAATTCAAAAAGTGCACCGGCTATTCTGTTTGAGAAAGTAAAAGGATATAAATATTCGGTGGTTACAAATGTTCATGGTTCTTGGGAAAACCACGCATTAATGATGGGTATGCCTAAGAACACCCCTGTTAAAGATCAATTTTATGAATTGAATCGTAGATGGGATAAATTCCCGGTTGCGCCTAAAAAGCTCCCCCGTGAAGAAGCTCTCTGTAAAGAAAATGAAATTAATGAGAACATTAACTTATTTGAAGTTCTTCCCTTGTATAGAATTAATGAACAAGACGGCGGTTTCTTTATTTCTAAGGCCTCGGTCATTACTGCCGATCCGGCAGACCCTGAAGATATGAATAGCCAAAACGTTGGTACTTATCGTATCCAAGTTAAGGACAAAAACGTAATTGGTATTCAAGCCCTTCCTTTCCATGATATTGGTATTCAATTGCGTAAAGCAGAAGAAACTAACACTCCGCTGCCGGTAGCAATCGCGCTTGGTAATAACCCTTTAGTAACATTCATGGCTAGTACACCGGTAATGTATAACCAAAATGAATATGAATTTGTTGGTGCATTGCAAGATGGCGTACCTTGCGAAATTACTAAAGCTGATTTATATCCGCATTTGTATGTACCCGCTCATGCTGAAGTGGTTCTTGAAGGTTACATTAAACCTCGCGTTCGTACCGTAGAAGGCCCGTTCGGTGAATTCCCCGGTTCGTATTCCGGATGTAGGCTCCAAGGCGAAATCGTAATCGAAAAGGTTACTCACCGCACAAACCCAATATTTGAAAACCTCTACTTGGGATTGCCTTGGACTGAAATTGATTATCTAATGGCTCTTAACACCAGCGTGCCTTTGTATAAACAATTGAAAGCATCGTTCCCGGAAATCGAAGCAGTTAATGCAATGTATACTCATGGTATGGGTACAATTATTTCCACTAAATCCCGTCTGGGCGGCTTCGGCAAGGCTGTAGCATTCAGATTGTTATCTACTCCGCATGGTATGCCTTATTCTAAGATTATCATCGTTGTCGATGAGTTTGTAGACCCATTCAACCTGGAACAAGTTATGTGGGCCTTAACAACTCGGGTAAGACCGGCTGATCATGTTTCTGTCATCGAAAACTGCCCAGGTATGCCGCTTGATCCTTCCTCGGTACCGGCCGGTATGCACTCTAAACTGATTATTGATGCTACGACTCCGGTTCCGCCCGAACCTAATCCGCGGGATGTTGAGTTGCTGAAACCGTCGGCAGCTACTCCAAAATGGGAAGAGTTCATTAAAAAATTCCAAGCAGGTTTAAAATAATTCTGATTAATAAGGAGGTAATATATTATGAAGTGTCCTCGCTGCGATAAAGAAGAAGTCAGAGTAATGGTAAAATCGCCGGTTGGCGATGTGTGGGAAGTATATGTTTGTGATAACTGCTTCTTCTCCTGGCGCTCAACTGAAACTATCAATGTTTTACCGCAATTTAAACTGAACGATCAAAAGATTGCTACTATGCAAATGATTCCGCCTATTCCACCGTTGAAGGGTTAATTCGGAACAATATATTTTAAGCCGAAATCCCCGGCGTTGAATAACACATTTATAAAAGAGGGTGGCTGATGGCCCCCTCTTTTATAAGAAATTTAAATTAGCGATATTTTATTATAGGGGGTTATAGAGTGGGAAAAAACAAACCAATTATTGGTCTAATAGTCGGCATATTATTAGCCGTTGGAATTAATTCAATGTCACTTGCCGGAATTAGTGCAGCTGGCAAAATGTGTCTAGCATTAACCTTTATGACCGTTGCTTTTTGGGGCTTTCAGATTGCTCAGCCGGGTTTTACAGCCGGTTTGTACCTGGCGTTGTTGGTAATATTTAAGGTTGCGCCTGTTCCGGTCATTTTCTCTCCTTGGAGCACGCCAATAATGTACTTGGTTATTGGTGCATACTTGATCGCCGGTGCGGTTAAATCTTCAGGCTTAGGCGAACGGATTGCCTATAATTTTATTTTAAGATTTGTAGATTCTTATCGAAGTATCATAATTTCTATTTTTTCACTTACTTTCATTTTAAGTATTTTGATTCCTCATCCCTGGCCCCGTGCTTTCCTTATCATGTCGGTTATGGCGGTTATAATTAAAAGTGCCGGCATTCCCAGAGAAGATGCAGTTAAGATTGGCTTTACTGTTTTTGCCGCATCCGTTCCGGTTTCCATGATCTTTTTAACCGGTGATAGTGTAATCAACGTCCTGGCCGCTCAAGCAACCGGCCAATCAATTGGTTGGATTGATTGGTTTATTTATATGGGACCACCGAATATTATTGCTAGTATTTTGACTTGCATTTTAATATTATTCTTGTTTAAACCAAGCCAAGAGGTTGCCCTTAATAAAGCGGAGATTCAAGAAAAGCTTGCTTCCATGGGCAGCATGAAACCGACGGAGATTCGTACCGCTATTTGGATTTTTCTTGCAATCGTACTCTGGATGACAGACTCGATTCACGGCGTTCATTTAGGCTGGGTAACATTAATAATTGCTATGGGCATGGCGCTGCCTGTAGTTGGTGGTATTCTTACTCCTAAAGATTGGGGCGGGGTTCCTATTCATGTACTATTGTTTTTGACCGCGGCCATGACAATTGGTAAAGTTGGTGGAGTTACCGGGATGAATACTTGGATTGCTCAAACAATTCTACCTTCTACCGTACCGGGAAACCTATATATCTTAGCGGCCTTTATTGCTACGGTATCAATTGCAATTCATATGGCGTTGGGTAGTGTTATCGCGGTTATGGGCATTGCCATTCCGGCCTTGTTGTTGTTTACCCAACCAATGGGTATTAATTCGATAGTTACCGTATTTTTAGTGTATACTGCAATCGGAATTCATTATATTTTACCGTTCCAACATTTAAATATGCTGGTAGGACAAGGTGAAGAAAATGGTATGTATACCCAAAAAGAAGTTATGCGACTGGGTATCCCACTGACAGTTGTTGTGTATATTGTTTGTGTCTGTGTATTAATTCCTTACTGGAAGATGATTGGATTATTATAATCTAATTTCAGCCTCGTAGATGAAAACATTGCCAAAACGCTAATGATCTTGTCTTTCGGCACGAAAAACACCCTGAGATTAGAGGTGAATGAAATATTCAAATTATCGGTCAATACGGGTGTTTTCGTGAAACCTAATATAATGAATAATGCGGCTTGCGGAAGTTTTTCTGAACCTTTGCGGCAAGCGGAGTGTTGTTAGATTCAATATTGACAAAATGAGGGCTGCTTTATGCGTATAGTTGTTGGAATATCTGGAGCTACCGGTGTAATTATGGGCTATAAATTGTTGCAGATTCTCAGAGAGGTGCCGGACTGTGAAACACATTTGGTTGTAACTGAGGGTGCGATAAAAAACTTTAAGTTGGAAACAAAGATTTCAATTGATGATATTAAAAAACTAGCCCACTTTTGCCATGACAACAAAAATATGGCCGCCGCTATTTCAAGCGGCTCCTTTAAAACCGATGGCATGATTGTAATGCCCTGCAGCATGAAGTCTTTATCCGGGATTGCTAATGGCTATGCCAGCAATCTTTTAGTTAGAGCCGTCGATGTATGTCTAAAGGAAAACCGCAAAGTGGTCATCGTGCCAAGGGAGATGCCTTTAGGGAAAATTCATATCAAAAATATGGCGGCTGCCGCTGATCTGGGCTGTTCAATAATTCCTCCGATGCTGACTTTCTATAATGCTCCGGATAATCTGGAGGATCAGGTTACACATGTGATTGGAAAAGTGTTGATGCAGTTTGGCATAGATGTAAAAAAATTTAAGGCCTGGGAAGGGGCAATGTAAATTGCATAACTTTCAAGTTCGTGCCGGGGAAGGTCTAAAGCTTGTTGAAGCGGCGGTCGTTTGTTGTGGACGGGATATTAATATTTGTATTGGCGGTGGAGATACTTTTCACATTGGGGCAGCGTCATTAGCTGTTCCTCGTCCCAGCCTAAAGAAAACTGGGGAAATATCGGCGAGCGCTTCAGTTATTTGTGTTACCAGTCATAAAGAAGATCAAATTGCGCGGGAAGCTGCTTTAAGATTGGCCGCCGGCTTTAACGCCCGGGTGAGTGTTTCCTGCGGTTTGCATATTGACGGGGCGACCGACGACGATATTGCTAAGTTGTATAATAATTTTCTTAAGGTTTTAGATAAGATTGAACGAGAACTGCTCAGCCGGAAATGATTTTGTAAATTCAACTGTGGTAATTTCCCGGCAATAAAGGTTAACAAAATGTAAAGAATCATGAAATTGCACCGTAAGTCTAAGGGGTGGGTGGCCTAGGACAAATAATCAGGCTGCAGTTTTTGTGAATCTCGATCCGATTCAAGCGACCTAAGCAGGTCGCTATTTTAATAAGTAAACGAAGTGGAGTGAAACGATTGAAAAGTATTCAGGCGAAGTTGACGATAGCAATTCTTATTATTGCCGCAGTGGCGCTGACGGCGCTTGGGGGGCTGAATTACTGGGAAGCGCGCAGTATTATTACCGGAACTATTACCAATGATATGGCTTTTCAGGCGGAAAAGGCAGCCGGTGATATTGATAGCTGGCTGGAGTCCCGCAAGTCGGAGCTGGCGTTCATGGCGCTGTCGCCCACAGTCCAAAACGGAAATACGGAAGAGATTGTACATTATCTTGCCACTATTATGGCGGTCAATAAGATTTATGACGGCATTAACTTTGCGACGCCCGGCGGAACGGCCTATAACGCGGCCGGGACCAGTTTCAACGTGGCGGACCGAGTCTATTTCCAGCATGGCATGCGGGGCGAGACCAAAATTTCCGACCCGCTGGTAGCGAGAGATACCGGCCATTTTGTGGCAGTGGTAGCCGTACCGGTGAAAACTCTCGATGGTGAAGTGAAGGGGGTTTTGTTTGCGGGAGTCAATCTGGAGGAGATCACGAAAAAAGTTTTAAATATTAAGGTTGGACAAAGTGGCTATGCTTATGTGATCCAGAACAATGGCCTTATCATCTTTCACCCCAATAAAGATATTGTTCTGAAAAACAATGGTTTAGATCAGGAGGCCTCCCCGGCGCTCCAGGCTATTACCAAGCGGATGGTCAACGGTGAAAAGAGCATCGTCCGTTCTGAATTGGAGGGAGTTGAGAGATTGACTGCGTTTGCACCTTTGGCAAACGTCAGTTGGTCGCTGGCCATCACGGTGCCGGTCACTGAAATTACTGGTACCGTTTCTGCACTGGCCCGGGTGTCGGCAATAACTACGGCCGTAGTGCTGATTCTGGCGGTGGTCCTTATCATTTGGTACGCCCGTCGGATGGTAATTCCAATTCGCCGGATGGTAGCTTACAGCACGGAGATAGCCACCGGGGATTTGACTGAAAAGCAACGTTTAGCTGCTTCCAGTGATGAAATCGGCCAATTGGCGGTATCCCTCGGCCAAATGCGCGATAGTTTAAGGGGACTGATCGGACAGATCACTGCCGATGCCGAGCAAATGGCGGCGGCCAGCGAGGAACTAACCGCCAATGCGGAACAATCGTCTCGAGCGGCCAACCAGGTGGCAACCTCGATTTCCGCAGTGGCGGCCGGCGCCATGGAGCAAATGAATGCCGCCGACGAAGCCACTGTAATAGTGGAGCAGATTTCCGCGAGCGTCCAACAGGTTTCGGCTAATACGTCGCAGGTAGCAACTCAGTCCGCCCAGGCAGCCGGCAAGGCCGAAAACGGCGGCAGGACGGTGACCCAAGCAGTCGACCAGATGGAAGCAATACAACAATCAGCCGGTATGGTAGCTGCAGCGATTACCAAGCTGAATGAAAAGTCCAAAGAAATAGGGCTGATTGTCGATACTATTGCCGGCATTGCCGGTCAAACCAACCTTCTGGCCTTAAATGCCGCCATTGAAGCGGCACGGGCCGGCGAACAGGGACGTGGGTTTGCCGTTGTGGCTGAAGAAGTCCGGAAATTGGCCGAGAATTCGCAGGAGGCGGCCAAGCAGATTGCTACTTTGATCAATGAGATCCAGGGAGATACCGGTAAGGCCGTGGAAGCTATGAATAACGGCGCCCGGGAGGTCCAAATCGGTACCGGGATGGTTACCGAGGCCGGAAATGCTTTCAAAGAAATTGCCGGGCTGGTGACTGCTGTTGCGAGTCAAGTCCAGGAAATATCTACGGTTATTGAGCAGGTGGCCGTTGGCAGCCGGCAGATTGTCCGTTCAGTTCGAAAAATCGATGAGTTCAGCAAGAAAACAGCTGGCGAGGCTCAGAACGTTTCGGCCGCTACCGAAGAACAACTGGCCTCCATGGAGGAAATTGCGTCGTCCAGTGAGGCGCTGGCGAAACTGGCGCAGGAGCTCCAGGCTGCAGTGACCAAGTTTAAGGTGTAAGCAAGACCGAATTAGGGTCGATTAGCAGTTATGCGAGTATATACCTAATCAAGCTGTGCTAAAGCAATGAAAGCAATCACATGGGAGTAGAAGTATGACTGCCATCTATCAAAACCAGCAATTGCTGGTTTTGATAGATGGCAGTCAATTGCTTTATCCGGCTTGTGAATTCGCTATCAAAAATTGCTCTGTAGCAGCTATTAGCATATCTTCTAAAATGCTATATAATAAACATATAAAATAAATTGATGGTGAAAAATAAAATGGAAGATCGCGACTGGAAAATAATAAAAGTTTTAAGTTCAGAAAAGAATATAACCAAAGCCGCGCAAATGCTTTATATGTCCCAACCGGCGCTTACATCGCGGTTGCGCCACATTGAAGGCGAGTTCGGCGCACAGATCGTAAACAGAAGCACCAAGGGAATTGAGTTTACTCCGGAAGGGGCTATTTTGGCTGAAGTAGCCGAATTTTTTATCGAGCAGATGGACCATCTTAAAGACCGGCTTAGGCAGAATTCTAACCAATATGCCGGTACAATTATAATTGCCGCTTCCAATTATTTTACTTTGTATACTTTGCCGGGGTTGCTGCAGTCATTCGCCCAGGAATACCCTGATGTAAGCTATAAGATTTCAACTGACTGGTCAAAAGACATTTTTAGCATGGTATACGCGCAAAAAGCGCATGTTGGATTTGTCAGCGTTGACTACGGCGGATTCAGCAATATTCATTTTCTTTATGAAGATCCTATTTGTGTTACGTATTTTAAACATTTTGAACTGGAAGATTTGCCGAAACTTCCGCGGATTACATATCAAAGCGACTACTTAATACAGTCCCGTCTTAGCAAATGGTGGCGGAATAATTACGATGCCCCACCTTTTGTCAACATGCATGTCGACAAGCTGGTGAGCTGCAAAGAGATGGTTCAAAATGGATTGGGCTATGCGTTCTTACCTAAACGGATGATTCAAGACATGCCTGAGGCCTATTCAATACCAATCGTTGATAAAAATAACAAGATGATCACGAGAAAGACCTGGATGATATATAATGATAAAGCAGCACAACTTCCGGTTGTGCAGCTTTTCATCGACTATGTTAAAGCAACTAAACTTTAAAGTAAATGATTAAGCCCGCCGATGCGGGCGGGCTTTGCCGGACTATTACCTTGATGGGGAGTTTTAAAGGCAGCCGGTTTGCAGTTAATATTGAGGTTTTCGTATAATATCAAGGATGCTGCCGTCGCGGTATTCAACGACCGCCACAACGCCGGCAGCACCCGGCACACATTTGATTGGTTCGGGTCTGCCGACCAGAGAATGGGCTTTTTTTTGCAGGTCGCTGATGCTCATGACCGGCAACTGGCTGCCTTGTAGCTTTTCCAGCAGATCAGTACGTTTTGGATTTATGGCTATGCCGCGCTCGGTAACGATTGCATCGATACTGCTGCCGGGAGTTATAACATTATGCACACGGTCCCGAATCATCGGCAGACGTCCTCTTATTAGAGGCACTACTATTATGGCCAGTTTTGCTCCTGCCGCTGCGTCGCAATGGCCGCCGGAAGCACCCATCAGCACCCCGTTGGAATCAGTTATGACATTAACATTGAAATTTGTATCTACTTCAGTAGCACTTAATATTGCTACATCAAGGTCGTTTACCAGTGGCCCGGCATTCCAGGGATTGGCATAGTGGGATACGGAAACTGCAAGATGACGGGGATTTTCATGCAAGGATTGAACGGCGGCCGTATCAAATGATTGCGCATCATAGAGCACCTCAAATAGCCCGTCTTCCAGCATTTTGGCTACTACTCCCGTAGCACCGCCGATAGCGAAACTGCCCTTTACCTCTTTTTTCTCCATTATTTCCCTGATGAATTTAGCCGCAGTCAGCGAAGCACCGCCGCTGCCCATTTGCAGGGAGAGTCCTTGCCGGATGTAGCCGGTTTCCTGCATAAGCAAGGCTGAATATTCGGCCAGAAGCAGCTGGACCGGATCGGTGCTTATGCGGATGGCGCCGGAAGCTATTTTCTCAGGATTGCCGATTGCTGTGACCGGTACGATAAAATCAACATCATTCTGCGGAATACTGTATGGGTAAACAAATCCGTCAAGCAGGTTATCGGTTATAATGACAGTTTGTTCAGCATAGCGGCTGTCAGTTATGGCATAGCCCATCGAACCGAAAGCCGACTTGCCAAAACTTCCTGTACAATTGCCGAACCGGTCGCAGGCGGAAGCCGCCATGAACGCAACATCTATTTTTAGTTCACCAGCTTCAATTGCACGGGCCCGGCCGCCATGAGAGCGGACTACAACGGGCTTTTTCAATTTGCCGGGATTTTCTGTAAGGTATTTGCCGAGCGCACCGCGCACGCCACTTGTTTCTAAAGCAGTTACAACACCTGCTTCAATGTATTCAGTCAGGAAATCATGACAACTGCTGAGAGAACTGGCAGCTATTGTTATATCTTTGAAGCCTTTGGCGGCAATAGCCGCCATTACCAGTTTTAAGGTATAATCACCATTTCTCAAATGATGGTGAAATGAAATCGTCATCCCGTTTTTCAAGCCGGTTTTGTCAAGGGCCTGCTCAATACTGCCGAGCAGTTTACTATGACCGGGTCTATTCATGCGAATCGCTTTGGCAAAAAGTTTTCCCGCCGGTTTGTTGGCAAATTCGCTTTGATAAAGTGGCCGGCCGCTGATGCCGGGAAGGGTTGCGGGAATATCAATTCCGATGCTGTTCAACATGTTGTTTTTGCTGCTTGCCAACTGTGGCTGAGGCAGCTTCCTCCTTTACATTGGCTAGTTCATCAATCTTTATTCCTGCTGCTGCGGCCTGCGCCAAAATACGTTGGGCGCGTACCACGATAGGGGTATCAATCATTTTGCCGTCTACATTTATGACCCCCTGATTGTTGTTGAGCGCAGTTTGATAGGCGGCGAGTACTTTAAGTGCGGCGTGCACTTGACCGGCCGCCGGTGTGAAAATTTGATGCACTATTTTTATTTGTTTAGGGTGCACAACAGATTTGCCGTCGAAGCCCATATCGTGAATCAAATTGACTTCAGCAACAAATCCTTCGCTGTCGTTCAGATCTGAAAAAACAGTATCAAAGCATTGTATACCTGCCTCGCGCGCCGCCATGAGGATGACTGAACGGGCATAGTACAGTTCCACTCCTGTTTTGGTGCGCTGTGTTTTGATATTAGCGATAAAATCTTCGGCTCCCAGAGCTATGGCGGTTATACGCGGATGCCGGCATATTTCCCTTGCATTGTACAGTCCTTTTACGCTTTCAATGGCGCCGATGATGGTGATACTGCCTTCGACGAAGCCCAGCTTTTTTTCCGCGTTTGCAATGTAATTTGCTACAAGTTCAACCTCGTCCAGAGATTCGACTTTAGGCAGTCTTACCATATCCGGTTTGCAAGGAATAATCAGTTCTAAATCGTTCATGCCGTAAGGAGTCTGGGTAGGATGATTTATCCTGACAACTGTTTCACTGTTAAATTTTAGCGACCTTAGTGCCTGGCTTATCAAAAGGCGGGCAGTGTCCTTTTCGGATACCGGAATGGAATCTTCCAAATCAAAAATGATACTGTCGGCACCGTAAATATCGGCAGTATTTATCATTTTAGGGCTGTTGGCGGGGACAAATAGCATTGTCCGCCTTAGCTTACTCTTAGGGTCATTCATTCTGCATCCCCCGTTCCAGAGCAGCAAGTACTCTCGCTGTTATTGTATAATCCCAGGCCCCTTGGTCGTTTATCTGCAAAATGACATCCTGAAAACCGGCTTCCGTAACTGTGCGCAACACCAGGTTTTCAATATGCTCGCCAAACTGGTGCATAACAGGCGATGCCAAATCGATTTGAATACCCGAACCGGGTGCTGCCGCACTGACTTTAACAACCAGGTCGTTTTTTTGTTCAAACCCTGCCAGGGCACTTTTATGAAGTTTATTATAACTGCACATGTATCTGCCTCCCAACATTTGTATACTATCAATAAATCCACTGGACTTTTTAAATTATATACAAAAATTTTGGCTGGCAAAAATAGAAAAAAATTATTGAAGTCAATAAAAAATTCTGATTTTACAAAAAAATACCGCTTAAGTATACTCAGACATAGAATTGTTGCCTACAACAATAACTAAAATAGGGGAGGTAAAGTGATGTCTAGCAGGCTTATCAAAACATTGTTTTGTGTAGGGGTGGTTTTACTTGTCTGGTTTATACCTGTACCGGAAGGATTAAAGCCGGCGGCTTGGAAGTTATTTGCAATATTTCTTGGCACAGTTTTAGGGTTTATTCTGCAACCGGCTCCAATGGGAGTTGTGGCCATAATATCGTTAGTAACCTGTGCTCTAACGGGTACATTAAAACTAGGACAAGCGTTGTCTGGATTTTCTAATTCAACAGTGTGGCTGGTTGTATCGGCATTTATGTTTGCCCGAGGCTTTATAAAAACAGGACTGGGTCGTCGAATAGCTTTCAAGGTCATGGGACGCTTTGGTGATAATTCATTAAAGCTGGCCTATTCTTTAACTGCTGCCAATTTCTTACTGGGCCCGGTTATTCCCTCCAATACCGCCAGAGCCGGCGGGGTATTATTTCCCGTAGTGCAAAGCCTTTGCGTAGTGTTTGATTCTTCACCGGGGAAAACAGCCCGGCGAATAGGTACATTTCTGATGATGGCTGTATTTCAGACCGACCTGGTAATTTGCGCTATGTTTCTTACTTCTATGGCGGCAAATCCCTTAATGGCCGAACTGGCTTTCAAAACAGTGGGAGTATCGATAACCTGGAGCGGCTGGTTTGTGGCAGCTATAGTGCCCGGTCTTATTGCCCTGGTTTTGATCCCTTATGCTATTTATAAGCTTAGTCCGCCTGAAATCAAAAAAACACCTGAGGCCAAAGAATTGGCAGCAAGCGAACTGGCCGCAATGGGGCCGATGAGCGGGAGTGAAAAAGCTATGACGGCAATATTTTTGCTGACATTAACAGGTTGGGTCGTTGGTAGCCATATACCGCTGTTGGGTGGTACGACAGTAGCTCTATTAGGTGTCTCACTAATGCTTGTGACCGATGTACTTGTCTGGAAAGATATACTTTCCGAAAATAACGCATGGGACAATCTTGTCTGGATGGGTACGATAGTTGCCTTGGCCGGTTTTCTCAACTCGTTCGGATTTATCGGCTGGTTTGCTAAAAATGTCAGCGCCATGCTGGTAGGAATACCCTGGATAATGGCAGTAATCGCCGCCGGTGTTATTTATCTTTACTCTCACTATGGCTTTGCCAGTATGACGGCGCATGTTACGGCGATGTATGCGGCGTTGGTTGCTGTTGCGTCAGGCACGGGAGCGCCACCTTTCCTGGCGGCATTTATTGTAGCGATTGCGGCCAATATTTGCGGCTGCCTTACTCACTACGGAACCGGACCAGCACCGATTTTCTACGGAGCCGGTTATGTAAGTCAGGGAGAATGGTGGCGAAACGGATTTTTCATGTCGATATTGAATATACTGGTTTGGTTTGGTTGTGGTTCGCTATGGTGGAAGATAATGGGGCTATGGTAGCTATTTGTTGTTGCAGGTCCAATGAGCGAACAATTTTAGCTAAAACTGCAGAGTAATTTAATAAATTCTAGAAATGAGGGGCTTTATGAATCAAAAAAAACTTCCTAATATTGCGATACTGGCTACAGGCGGTACAATATCGGCCCGGGGAAAATCGACCACCCAAATGACCGGCTATCAGTCCGGTCTGGTGACGGTCAATGAGATAATCGAGGGGGTTCCGGAAGTACGGAAATTTGCTAACATCAGTGGTGAACAAATAACCAATGTATCAAGCCCGTCGTTGAGTTTTGATATCATTAAGCAGCTGTTGGCCCGTATTAATCAACTATTGGCCGAGGATATCGACGGCATTGTTGTTACACATGGTACCAGTACGCTGGAGGAAACCGCCTATCTGGCCAATCTGTTGGTAAAAACAGAAAAGCCGGTGGTATTTACCGGCGCCATGCGCCCGGCAACGGCCCTCAGTGCCGATGGAGCAGTCAATTTATTGAATGCGGTTATGTTGGCGGGACATCCCCAGGCAATCGGTAAAGGCATCTTGGTAGTACTCAATGGTCAGATTAACCCCGGGCGTGATGTGACTAAAACTAACAGTATGTCGGTTGAGACATTTAAATGCCCCGAACTGGGATTCATTGGTTATATACAAAATAATGAGCCCTATTTTTTCCGATCGACCAATAAACGTCATACAATAAATTCCGAGTTTTCTATTGATAATTTAAATAGCATTCCCCGCGTAGATATTGTTTATGGTTATCTTAATGACGATTCACTACATGTGCAGGCTTCAGTGCAGGCCGGGGCGAAGGGGATAGTAATTGCCTCGCCCGGACATGGCACAATGTCTCAGGCTATCAAACAGGGATTGATTGAGGCTCAGCAGCAGGGAGTCATAATAGTAAAAACTTCGCGATGTGGCAGTGGTATAGTCACCAGAGTTGAAGATGATAATAGAACAAACTTTGTTGCCGGTGGATCGCTAAATGCCCAAAAAGCCAGAATTTTACTGATGTTGGCGTTAACTAAGACCGATAATCCTAGGGAAATACAACGTATTTTTGATGAATATTAACCATAGTAAACCCGCTCCAAGTCAAAATTGACAGGGAAGCGGGTTTTTTGCTGCCGGGAATATTGATTGGGCACGAAACATAGTCGGGGTGAGGCCATTAAATTTGGTAGAGGCCTTGTCATAAGGCTACTGTAAATGTTAATCTTAAATAGATACACCGCTATTGCAACCGGCAAGGCAGGAGCGGGTATAACAACTACGGCGGCGTTAAAATATTAATTGTCGACCAATGTGGATGCAATAAATGAATAGTATGTTCAGCGACATATTATGACAAAAAAAGCCAATAAATCTACTTTATAATAATCTACAAAATCTAATATTAGGCAAACTTTTCGAAAGATTAGGACGCAAAGCCATGGATCTAAGGATCGCAAATCTATGATTGCCAGGCTGCCGGCTGAATTGAGGTTGAGTTCATATGGCAGGTGGAAGCTTGCCTTTTTTAGTTTCATTATGTAGAGCGGATAATAAACCGGGAACATGGTATTGGATCGATACTGCGATATAAGCTTTGGGGGGATCGTACCGCTGGTTCCAAAAACGGGGTGACGGAATGATATTCGATTTTGGTTATACCGGGCCTGTTGTCTGCATACTGGTTATGCTGATTGTTTGGCTGCTAGTCAAGTATTATCGGCTGGTGCAACAGTTCAGGCGCAATGAGGAACGCTTGAAAAAGTTTGTCGACAAGCTTTTTCAAGCCGGTTCTTGTACTAAAGTCAACAATATCATTTACCAAGATGAGACTTTTACGGATGAGGAATCGTTGCCGGTGGTATTCAATGATGGTCCCGGCCGCAAGGTGGAGGCGGCTTTGCGCAATAGTCAGGAGCTTTTATCGCTGGCGGCGGGACTGGCCCACTTAGGGCCCTGGAAATACCATCCGGCGGAAAGACTTTTTGAATTTGATGACGAATTTTATGTTATTTATGGTACTAATGTGGCGCGGGAAGGCTCCTTGATGACTCCGGAAAAATATGTTGAGAAATTCGTGCACCCGGATGACGCCGGCATGGTAGCGCTGGAAGTCCAAAAGATGCTTGAGACCACAGAATGTTGCTATACTGCTGAATTAGAGCATCGCATAATCCGGCATGACGGCGTGGTGCGCACTGTTCTGGTCCGGATAGCTGTCATGAAAGATAGCGCAGGAAAAATTCAAAAATCGTATGGAGTCAATCAAGATATTACCGAATGCAAAGCCACGGAGTCCGCTTTGCATAACAGCCGGAAAATGCTTTCGCTGGCGGCGGAACTGGCCCATCTCGGGCCCTGGGAATATCACCCGGCTAAGGGAGTTTTCGAATTCAGTGATGAGTTTTATGCCATCTTTGGCACCGATGTAGCGAGGGAAGGGCTTTTCATGACTCCGGATGCATTCTGTAGGGAATTCGTGCACCCCGATGATGTCTGGATTTTTAAGGCAGCGGAAGTTGAAAAAAATTGTGAGCATCGCATTATCTGCCGCGATGGCCAAGTGCGCAATGTTGCTGTACAAGGGAATGTCATAAAGGAGGCTGACGGCAAGATCATAAAGTGGTATGGGGCGACACAGGACGTCACCGCGCAAAAACAGGCCGAGGCGGCCTTAGACCGGCAAACGGAAAAAATTCGTCGCATTGCTTACACCGACACACTTACCGGCTTGTCCAACCGGGCGTATTTAAATGAACGGCTGGCGGAAGAAATGGAGCAAGCTCGTAATGGCCTGTCGGCCGGGAGTGTCCCACTCATTGATTTAGATGACCTTAAGACAGTGAATGATACTTTAGGGCACACTTATGGTGATGCCATTATAGTTGAAGCCGGGAAGCGCATTAAAGACGAAGTCAATGAACAAGCTTTTGTGGGGCGCATTGATGGAGATGAATTTGTGGTAATTTTATTTGGGAAACGAGACAGGCAGTGCATCGCAGCTATCGCTGACGGAATAATTGACGCACTCGGTCGGGATACCGAAGTGTTCGGAGAAATTTTTAACTTGTCGGCCAGTATCGGTGTTTCAATTTATCCGGATGACGGCGATACGGCCGAGGAAATCCTCAAAAATGCGGATAATGCAATGTATTTTTGCCAAAAATTCCGGTAAAAATTGCTGGCGATTTTATGCTGCGGATATGCAGGCGGCAGCCTATGAGAAGATGCTGCTTATCAAGAGGCTGCACCACGCTGTGGGAAATAAGGAGTTTGAATTGCATTATCAACCGCAAATAAATATTTCTGACAGCGCTGTCGTGGGATTTGAAGCTTTATTGCGCTGGAATAGGCCGGGCATGATTCTATACCGCCGGCGCGGTTTATTCATTTGGCCGAACAAAGCGGATTTATCAGAGATATTGGCAAATGGGTGCTCCGGGAAGCCTGCCAATTTGCCGGCAAATTAGCTGATGGTGGGTGGAAAAACATCCGGGTCGCGGTTAACGTGTCACCGCACCAATTGTGTGCCGATCGCTTTATCGACAATGTACGCGACGCTCTCCATACTACTGGTATTTTGCCATACCAGCTCGAAATTGAAATTACTGAGAGTGTATTGATTGTTTCGTTGAAAGAAGGGATTGCGAAGCTGGAGGAATTGCGGTCGATGGGTATAAGCTTGGCGCTTGATGATTTTGGCACAGGTTACTCGTCACTGACCTATCTTCAGCAGTTGCCGGTGCAGACTCTAAAAATAGATAAATCCTTTATTGACATGATCTAGGTTGCCGACTCCAAAAAGGCCATTATTAGCACGATTGTGGATATGGCACATCTAATGAAAATGACTGTGGTGGCCGAGGGGGTGGAGACGGTAGATCAATTGAAATATCTGGCGAAAAGCAATTGCGACTTTGCTCAGGGGTATCTATTTAGCCGACCGGTGCCGGAAAAAGAGGCGTTGCAGTTTTTGTATAATGTAAACCGTCATACACTATGGCGCAAGGGCCTGCAGCGCGGGTGACGGCTTAAAAAGACATCAGCCATTTTTGGCAAGATGGGTGATGTCTTTTTAATGTTCCGGATAAGTATTTAGCCGGATAAAATAGAGCATCAGGCGCATCAGAGTTCTATTATTATCTGTCGGCGGTTGCCTCAATATCGACGCTGCCAAGTTTATTCAACATGTCACTGTGCATGTGAGTTAGAATGATCCTTCGTACATTTAATTTCGGCCAATGTTCTTTGAGCGTTATATAGTTTAAGTGGTTGAGGACTTTTTTTCAAAAAGATTGGCTCCGACAATAAACAGGTCCGTAGCACGAGCGGCGGTCAACAAAGAGTCTGTCCACTCGGTATCGACTGAATAAGTGATAGGTATGCCGTCCAGCGGTATGGGCTGTTCAGTATAGAATACTATTGAAGTCTGGGCCTTTAAACGAGAAGGAATGGTAGGAAATGAAATGTCGCCCAGAGATAAGTCACCGAATTGCCCAATCTGTTCCGGAACTGATGCCCATAGTTAAGTTGATTTTTTTGCATCATGAGCGCTGGGATGGACAAGGGTATCCTTTGGGTCTGACAGGAGAACAAATACCGCTGGAATGCCGGATTATTGCGATTGTTGACGCCTATGATGGATGACTAATGAACGACCATATCGGGCTGCAATGGCGCATGATAAGGCTATGGAAGAGATTTTGCGTTGCAAATAGACTGGGACTAGGAAATCTTCAGGTCCTTTCTTAGTAATGCAAGGGATTTTTTATGCCTGTGTAGAAAGGAGCAAGGAGCATTCGTATAGGCAGAAAAAAGTTAGAGGAGTGATTATATTTGTCGAAATGTTTAGTGAAGTCAGAAATTAAAACAGTTTTTGACCGGATTTCTGAATTAGAAGCTGTAAAACAGGGACTTAATTTTATTGAGGAAGATCAGCCTCGAACAATTGAAGAACAAAAAACTATGGTAGCGATTGAAGCTCCAACATTTGCCGAGGGACAAAGAGCAGTCTTTTATGCCGAAGCTCTTAAAAAATTGGGACTTATGGATGTTCATATCGACAAACATGGCAATGTTTTAGGCCGGCGGCCGGGAAAGGGAACCGGGCCCAACATTTTGTTGGAGGCTCATCTCGATACAGTATTTCCGGCGGGTACTAATGTTACTCCTGTTGAAAAAGACGGCAGGATTTATGCGCCGGGTATCTGTGATGACACCCGCGGATTGGCGGCAAACCTTTCAGTAATTCGTGCTTTACAAAGTAGCGGAATTGAAACAGAAGGAGATCTCTTTTTTGCAGGAACCGTGGCTGAGGAGGGCATGGGCGGCATGTCTGGCATGAAGGCGTTGTTGATTGATCGAAAAGACATAGACGGTACTATTTCGATTGATGGAGCCGGCTGTGACACGATAATTTATGAGGGGACCGGGATTCGTAATTTTGAGGTCACTTACACAGGACCAGGCGGACATGCTTATAGTGCTTTTGGCACGCCAAGCGCAGTGCATGCTGCAGCACGAGCTATTACTAAGTTAAGCGATATGCGCCCGCCTGAGTCACCAAAAACTACTTTTACGGTTAGCCTGATTGAAGGAGGTCACGCCATTCACGCCATAGCCCAAAAAGCAGTATTTAAAATTAATCTGCGCTCAGATGACCCACAAGAATTGGATAATCTTCAAAAACAGGCAGTGGCTATTTTTGCCGAAGGCGCGCGGGAAGAGAATGAGCGCTGGGGAAAGCAAATGATTACGGTAGATTATAATATGATTTTAGATGTTCCCGCCGGCAGACAACCGGCTGATTGCGACATTGTTCAGGCGTCCTGGCAGGCTACTGAATGTCTGGGAATACAGCCCCGCCTTGTGCCGGGTGGCTGTACAAATACCAACATGCCGATTAGTATGGGAATCCCGGCAGTTACCCTTGGCCGAGGCGGCCAGGAAGGCGGGGTGCATAGTTTGGGTGAATGGTTTGATCCGGAAGGTACATATCGCTGTCCCCAAAAGTCGTTTTTGTTAATGTTGGCTTTAGCGGGAATTCATGGTGAAACAAAGCCGCTGCTCAAAAGACGGGACAAATAACATTTTTAGATATTAACATAAAAAACCCGCGAACTGCGGGTTTTTTGTCTATGGTCATCTTAGCCAATAACATGGACTGCATTGTTAGGAAAGAATTAATTTGATTTGGTTAATATAGCCAGTTGATGGTATTTGTTTAGCCGGCCCCATCGCTGTAAGCCGAAATCTTTTTCAAAGTCAATTTTCCGGATGTCCCATTTATTATTTTCAAACACATTTATGCTTATGGGGTTATAATATATTACGGTGACTGGGTTTTTCCCCGTAATCGCATGGAGTCTTTGCTCAAACTCTACCACTTTTTCTGTACTGAAGGGATTGTAAAAATAGAAAACCGTGCCTCCAGCGGGAAGGTTTTTGATTGCATCTCCCTGAATTATTTGCACGTTTGGATAATTGGCGAATTGGCGGGAAGTATTAACAGCTATGCTGGGGTCAATTTCCAGGCCATAAATCTGATTTGATAATTTTTGGCTTAGCCAGTAATTTATTACTCGTCCTTTGCCGCAACCGACGTCTACGAGGATATCATCAGGCTTAATACATATGTTGCTGAATACCAAAGGCATTACGCTATAGTCGGTATGATACACGTCATGCGCTCCTAAATGTTTATAGGTACTTGTTTTGTTGCCGTGCAGAACTCGGCCGCTATATTTTAAATCCAGGTAAGTATCCCGCCAAAAGGTTGTAAACGCATTCGCACAAACGGTGGCGCCATATTTAAATGTTTTGTTGCAGCCTTCTTCTTTTAACCTATTGTTTAGACGGTTTAATAAGTTCAAATTATACCAACTCCTTGGGAACGTTTATTTTTATTTTTCCCCGGAGTTTTTTGAAATCTACTGTAAGTTTATGGTGGCTTTTATTTAAGACCAATAAACAGGCTGGCATTATGCTTAGCCTGTTTTGGTGTTTAGTGGGCAAATAACGTGGGGTGTTTTTTAAAAAATACATCTTGTGGTTGATATTATTTAATAAACATACGTCTGACGGTTGATATAGTTAGGTAAATATACTTCGCTATATTTTAGCGATTACGTCTTAGGCCTTATATGTTTTAAGATGGAAATTTATAAAATTAGGATAAGTGGTATTAGAATTGAATAAGGAGCGTGAAATTATGGATTTTCGGAATTTATGCCAGTGCCAGCAAGGTGAGATTGATTACCGACAGATGACTGCACCCTGCGGTCTTGATTGTTTTAATTGCCCAATTTATCATGCCAATCACAACGACGAATTACGTAAAGAAATTGCCCAACAAATGAATGTTCCTGAGAAAGAAGCGGTTTGTTCAGGATGTCGGAATCAGCAAGGAATCATCCGGGTAGTGGGTATGACAAGTCAGTGCAAGGCTTACCGCTGCAGTAAAGAAAAAAACGTTGATTTTTGTTGCGAATGCAGCAATTTTCCTTGCGATTTTTTACACCCATATGTTGACAAGATCACGTTTCCAAACAATACCAAGGTATTTAATCTATGTTTGATTAAAAAGATGGGGTTAGAGAAGTGGGCCAAAGAGAAGGCTCAACAGGTTAAAGCAGAATATTATCATGGAGAATTGAAATTGAGTGACTAATGGGCCGACAATTGTGCAGTTATAATAATTAATAAAAGAGAAGAAGGCAAAGCAGCGGAATTAAGCCGTAGCTTTGCCTTCTTCGTTGCAGATATCAATTTATAAGGGAGTTCCTTAATCTGACAAAAATTTTATATTTTTTGCAGGAAATTTGTGCTAATAACAAGAAATATCGCATATGACCTATTGGAAAATCTAGTGTTTTATGTAAACTGCTGGCAATGATACTTGAAAGAAGGCAATTTATAGCGGAGAGTCTGGATCTTGTCAAGTTTATAGTTAGATGATTATCACGAACAGACTGTTGTCATTAGTACTCTGCTAATTATTAAGTTTAATTCTGCATATGGGCAAAGCGAGGGTAGGCAGTTTTAACAACAAATACTCTTTTCGCTGTTTGAGCACAGGTGAAAAATTATGTAACATTAGCACAGCTAAACACAGGGCGTATTACTATTCTAAAAAACGAAAGTTTTTGGAGGAGATTGCATTATGAGAAGATCGTGGCGCAGGGCGATGTTAAGGGGAACTCCCTGGTGGGCAAGAAATTACGCGATTAAAAGGCGGCTGGAAAAACAGCTGCGGAGGGAAAGATGTGCGCCGAAATGGAAACGAGAACAACGTAATTTGACGGATTATAAAGCGACGTTGTTCGATAAGAATTGGGCCAGAAAAGCTGTGGCGGCAACAGCTGTGGCGGCAATTTTAAATACTTATGGCATGACCTATGCCGCAGCGGTACAAACTGATGCTGGCAACAATATCAGCACTACCGGCCGAACTGAAACGGTCTTGAATATCGAAGGCAATAAGACTGATATTACGACCGGAACGGTAAGGGGCAGCAATGCCCTAAATTCATTTGATAAATTTAATGTGGCGACGAGTCATTATGTTAATTTGATAGTACCTGAAACAGCCACGAAACTTTTGAACTTCATTCATGGCGGCCAATCGAATATTAACGGCACGCTTAGTTCGTTGCTGGCCAACGGGTCGGTCGGCGGAAATGTGTATTTCTTGAATCCGTCCGGGATTGTGGTAGGTGCTACCGGATCTGTCAATGTCGGCAAAATGACGATGGCCACGCCGTCGGCTCTTTCTATGGGAATGATGGAAACTGCTGCCTTGTCTACCAATAATTATGATATTGACCAAGCGCTTAGTACGGCCAGTTATTCCAATGCTGCGATTATCAGCAACGGCAAAATTACTGCCAGCGATTTAAAACTGCGTACCGGCGGCGATGTATCTTTAAACAATCAAGTTTTGGTTAACGTTGATGTTGCCACCGGCAATGCAGTTAGTACGGATGCCGACGGTAATGTGGAAATTGTCGCGACCAACGTTAATATTGGCAATAGTACAACTCCAACTAAGCTGTTGGCATCCGGCGATATTAAGGTCGAGGCTTCCCAACAAGCAACGATCGGCAACTGGGGGTTCGGCTCGCTTAAGTCGGAAATTAACGTAGAAAATGCCGAGGTCGGCGGTAACTCGGTAACTATGCTGGCCAAGGTTGCCAGCGCACCGCCGGAATCTGATGCTAACGGAATAATTCCTGATCAGGCTTATCTAATCAAGGACGGACTTACCGGTGATAACGGAGCTTTATCTACGGTTACGTCGCTGCTCGGTTCGTTTACCGACGGTATTGGCTTTACTTATGTTGAAGGCGAAGCCAATATAAATATTAAAAATTCAACTATTAAAGCCAGTAACGAAGGTTTTGATGCCGAGGCAAATGCTATCGGCAATATAGCGTTAACGGCAACCAGTACGATTGAAGCGGAATTGGCGGGTGAAACCGGCACCGGTAATATTATGGGCGGGTATACCGCGGCCAAGACCGCCGTTAATATTGAAAATTCCACTCTGACCGCCAAGGGCGATGTTAAGGTCAAGAGCGAAGCGAAAAATACTTTTAAGGTCAGCAATAAGGCTGAGGAGGAACCGGCCGCAGGACAAACCAGCGCCAAGGACGGCTTTTTACAAAAGGTAAAGGGAACTGCCGGCAGTGATTTCGAATTTCCTTCAGCCGATCTTACGAATGAAACCATCGGCGCAATGGTTGGGGTGTCGAAAACAACGGCTACGGTCAATATTACCGGCAACAGCACCATAACCAGCACTAATAATACGGTAATCAGCAGTAATGCGACATCGGAACTAACGGTACAGAATGTTATGGGGGGAGCGCAAGAGGCTGAAGATAGCGGCGGTGCTGAGCCCGCCGAAAATCCAAGTGATACTCAACCAACCAATAAAGGCGGATTCAGCGTCGGTACCAATGCTCTTAGTGCGACGATAGCCGTCGGCAGCACCGATGCTGCCGTCAATCTTGGCAGCGGTGTACAGGTTGACAGCGGCCATGACGTTACCGTATCGGCCACAATCGCCGCCAAGTCCGAGTCGGCTAATTCGATGACACCCAAGGAAACGGCAGAAACGGACGAGCAGACCCCAGCTTCCGGTACGGATACTCAGACCACGGCCGATGATCCGGCCGAAAGTATAATTGGGCTGGGTCTGGCTTTAGGACAAACTAAGGGGACAGCCAATGTCAATATTGCCGCTGGTTCTTCCTTAACTGCGGACAATGATATTACCATTGGCACGGAAGCAACTAAAGAAATAAAGGTTGAAACGGAAGTTGAAGGTGAAGATAAACTTTTGGCCACCTCGGTAGCTGTTTCGTTATCCGACGTAAAGGCGACTACAACGATAGCCGGTACAATCTTTGCCGGCAATGATTTAGGTGTGACGGCGAAAGTTGGTGTTGAAGGGAATGATTTAACCGCCAATTCTAAGATTGTTGTTAAACAAGAAGAATCTGGCTCCGGCAGTTCCTCCGACGGCACAGAAGAACAGCCTGATACGGACGCTAATAATACAGCAGGCAGTGGTTTTACCGCTAACTTGCGTAATTTGATGGACCAATCAGGCCGGTTTAGCGGCGTGGAAGTAGAGGAACAAGCAAGTTCTTCCGGTTCCGGCAGTGCGGCAGCCGACCCCGGTACCGATCCTGGTACAACTAGCAGCAAACCGGGTATGGCGGAAGGTAACAGCTTAAATGCCTCAGTAGCGGTAGGAATTCATACCAACACGGCTGCTGTGAACATCAGTAGCACCGGCAGTGATAAGGTTTCGGTAGTTAATAATTTGAATGCCGGTACTGAAGTAGCAGATGCCGTTACCAACGTAGCGACGGCATTCCAAGAAGTTGAAGCGACGGAGGCGGCTGAGCCTGCTTCCGGTACGACAACATCGTCAGCAACCGGCAAAAAGAATGCTATAGCCGCAGCGGTAATCTATGGCAGCTCAGCCAATAGCAGCGAGACGGTTATCGGTGAGGGCGCTATTGTCAATGTTGGTCAAGATCTGTCAGTTTCGTCCAAGACTGAGCTGCCTTATAAAAAATCAGCTGATGTTACAAAGACGGAAGAATCTTGGAATACAATAACCGGCGCATTAAGCGATATGGGTGGCTTGAATAAGGATACGGCCGGTGAAGTGGTGGACGCTTCACAGGAATTAAAAGAAGCCGTAAGCGCTATTGTTGAGGATCCGAAGCAATTAGTAAACAGTTGGGCGCAAAGCGCCTCTGAAGCGGAGAATGTGGCCGGTGCGGCTTCTATTAATGTATTTGAACTAAAAAACAACAGTAAGGCTACCATCAGTGCCGATGCACAGATTAATCAGAGCGAAGTTGCCGACGGAGTTGCGGCTGGTCAAGGCACGGTTAATGTGAATGCCGTTAATGAGGTAACCAATATTAATTTTGACGGGGTTATCAAAGTACCGAGTCTAGATTCTATACCCGGTTTGGATGATTTTGCCGGTACTACTAAGGCTACTACCGGTGTCGGCGGCTCCATCCAGGTCACACTTTACGATAATACGGCGGAAGCAACCATTGGCGCTGGAGCATCTGTTAACGCAGATGAAGTTTCGGTTATCGCCGACAATACCATGACCAGCATTAATATGGCTGTAGCCGGCGGTAAAGCCGCGTCCGTCGGGGTAAACGGAACATTAGGCTACAACCAAATCGACAATACGACCAGAGCGTTAATTAGCGACGCAACAATTATTTCGGTCGGCGATGTCGGCGTCGCCGCGACGGATAATACGTTGAATGTCAATATCGGCGGCGGTTTTGCGGCAGGCGAAAGTGTCGGTATCGGTGTCACTTTGGCAGTTAATAATACCGAGCGGGTTACGGAAGCCGGCTTGAGTGGGAATATTACGGCCGGCGGCGATATTACCGGTTCGGCCACTAACGAAGGCAAGCTGGTAGCAATATCGATGGCCGGCAGCATGACCAGCGAGCAAAAGGAAGCCGCCGAAGCTAACGCAACTGCCGATAATCCGACCGGCAGTACCGGTACAGAGGATCCGAACAGTGGGTTGGATGTCGGATCAGCCTTGCAATCGCTAGTCAACAATTCTTCCGTTAATGCCGCTAAAAAGACAGAAAATCAGGAGACGTTGGATAACCCGACCGGTTCGGTCAGCAAGGCCACCGCGAAGCAACGCTATGGCGACGTTAGCCCCGGTTACCGCTTACTGGCCGATCTTAATTTGACCGACGGCGGTACGGAAACGACCACAACCGATCCGGCTACCGGTGAACAGCAGACGCAAGAGGAGCGAACCGCCAAGAGTGGAATTAGTGTCGCCGGAAATGTTTCGGTTAATCTGTCGGACGAAAAAGCCAGTGTGAAAGTAGGTAATACCGATCCGGCCAAGACCAGCTCCATAACTGCCAAAAATATCGACACTGAAGCCAATAATGCATCATCAACCATTGCTTTGTCGGCTACGCTGGCTATTGCGACCAATGGGTCCGGCGGTGGAGCTGCCAGCGGTACTGGTGATACTAGTACGGGCGGAACCGGAGGAACAGCACAGGATTCGTACGCCATCGCCGGCGCTTTCATGATGAATAAACTGGCCGAAGAAACCAGCGCAACTATAGTAAATACGATGGCTAACGTAACCGGTAATGTTACGGCGGCAGCAGTCAATACAGCCGATATTCTCAGTGTAGCCTTAAGCTCGGCTGGAGCATCAAAAGGTTACGGGGTGGCCGGTCAAGTTAGCCTTAATATGATTAACAATGATACAACTGCAGGTATAGACAACAGCGTAATTGTGCAAACAGCAGAACCTGTCGATACAGACGATAAACAAGTCAGCGTTACGGCTGACGACAGCGCCAATATTGTATCTGTTGCCGGGGCGATCGGTTATGGGGATAAGGCCGGTATCGGCGCGTCGATCGGGGTTAATTTAATCGGCAATAATACGGTTGCCGGGTTGAAAAATACGTCTCTTGCTGCGGAGAGCAGTGGATTGGATGTTCAGGCTACGGAAGACAGTAATATTATTGCTGTTACGGCGGCCGTGGGTGCTTCGACCGGCAAAATGGCCGGAGCGTTTGCAGCTACCGGCAATGCGGTTAATAACGATACAATAGCGTATATAGATAATGAAGATTCTAGTACGAAAACAATTGGTACAAGCCAAGTAGTCCAGGTGAGCGCGACAGATTCTTCCGGACTGGTTTCCGTTTCCGGCGCAGCGGCGCTTGCAACCGGAACAAGTACCGGCGATAGCGGAACTACAGGCGGTTCGGGAGAAAATAACAGTACCGCTATTGGTGCGGCGGCCGGTGTCGCGGTTACGGATAATTTGGTCAGCTCCTATATCGGGGCCGACACCGAGGTTGCCGCCGGTTCGCTGGCTGTAACCAGCAATGGCGATCTAGATATAACAACGATTGCGGCCGGCGGGGCCGGGGCCGGTAAGAATGGCATTGCCGGTTCGACCAATATTAATGTTCTGAAACAGGCGGTCAAGAGTTCTATCGGTGCAGGGGCCAAAATTTCGGCGGTCGGCGATGTGATCGTTAACGCTACTAGCGACATCAGTGTAGTCAGCGTAGCTGGTGCCCTGGCCATCGGCGGAAAAAACGGTGTCGGCGGCGGGGCCGACGTGGAAGTGATTTCTACCTCGACGGAAGCGGCCATCGGCGATAATGCGCTGGTTAATGCCGGTGATGACGTGAAAGTAAGTGCGGAAAGTAAAGAACGAGTAACCAGCGTAACGGTTGCCGGCGCCGGCGGCGGTTCTAGATCAGTAGCCGGAACAGCCGATGTGAATGTCATGGATACGCTAACCACGGCGACTATTGGTACCGGAGCCCAAGTTGCGGCTAATGACAGCATTGCTCTGACCGCTAATGATGATAGTGTGTATAATCTTATCGGCGGCAGTGTGGCCGTCAGCGGTTTTAATGCCGGCGAAGGCGGCAGCGGAACGGCGGCGGGCGGGGCGGCAGCCGTAGGTGTAATCAATAAAACAATTACCGCGGCTGTCGGTGACAATGCCGAAGTAGATGCCTTAGCCCAAGGCGACGGCGTAATAGCCAATAACGGTGTATTGAATATTGAATATCAGAACTATGCCGACGGCAGCGCCGAAAGTGCGCTGGCGGTTGACGGCGAAGTAAGTGTTAACACCACCGGCGAAGCTGATGATGAGGTTGGTATTGCCGCCGATTTGTTAACTAAGGATCGGGTAACCTCGGCAGGGCAAGCCACGGTTAACGGGCTGGCTGTTGCCGCTACTTCTGAAAACAGTGTGCGCACGGTAGCAGCCGGAGCGGCCTTGGATGTGTCTTCTAAGGGTAATGCCCTGGCCGGCGCGGTTGGTGTCAATGTCTTAAATACTACCACCGAAGCGAAAATCGGTGCTGGTGCAAAAGTAAATCAACAAGATCCGACAACAGCCGGAGCCGAACAAGATGTTCTGGTCGGTGCGGCCAGCGATTTTTATCACTTGGCAGTTGCCGGCGGATTGGCCGGCAGCGGCGGCACTGCGGTCGGGGCCGGGGCCGACGTAGGAGTAATTAACAATACAACTAAAGCGCATATTGACAGTGGGGCAAAAGTTGTGGCTAGGGATGATGCTGCGGTTGTCGCCGACGGACAAGCTACGAATGTAGCTGTGGCTGCGGCCGGTGCTGTTTCGACCAGCGGCAGTGCGCTGGCCGGGTCGGTTAATGTCAATGTGGTTAATAATACGGTAGCGGCTTATGTTGCTGGCAGTACGGCAGACAATCGGACTACGGTTGCGGCCGGCGATGTAGTGAAGGTCAAAGCGGCTAATACCGGCAATACTTATACAGTGGCCGGCGGCGCGGCGGTCGGCAGCCAAACAGCGGCCGGCATGGCGGTTAATGTTGGAGTTGTTGACAGTACTACTGAAGCATATATCGGTGATTATGCCGTAGTAGACGGTAAGGGAGCGGGCGTGGCCGTAGAAGCAGCTACTGTAAATAATGCCGTTAATGTGGCGGCCGGTCTTGGTGTCAGCACTAGTGCCGGTGCTTTGGCAGGGTCGGTGGCCGTTGATGTCGGCAACACAACTACCGAGGCCTATATCGGCAATAATGCCAAGATAAATACAGGTGCAACCGACGAAAGCAGTGAACAAGACGTAATCATCAAAGCAACTGATAGCACTACCCGTATTGGGGTTGGCGCTACACTAGCCGGAGCCAGTCAAAGTGCCATCGGCGCCGGTGTGTTGGTTGAGGTGCTGAATAACACTACCAGTGCCTACATTGCCGATGGTTCCGAAGTGGAAGCCATGGATGTTGTTCAGGTTACTGCCGAAACGAATAAAGATATTAAAGGATTTACCGCTAGTGTTGCCGCCAGTGGCAGTACCGGCGTGGCCGGCAGCGTCAGCGTGTTCTATTTGGGAGCCGGCCAGAACAGCGACGGCAGCGAGGCATTGTCAACGGCCGGCGCCGGCACAGACATAACGGCTATCGGTACGGATTTGGCTGATGGGCTGCTGGGCGATGTAAATAATCAACTGGCGGAGTACGAGAGTTCCCGCATTAATAATCAAACCATTGCCGACGATTACGGCGATCAAATTCAAAGTAAGCTGGCCGTAAGCCAAGACGGTAGCTTGCAACAAGGGACATCCGCCTATATAGGTACGGCTGAGGTTACGAGCGGCGGCGAAGTGAAAGTTCAGGCTACCGATGCGCTGGACTTAATCAGCGCTACCGGCGGTATTGCGGCCGGCGGCAATACTGCCGTAGGCGGGACGATTAGTGTGGTCGTAGCTGATAATGCAGCCCATGCATTTATTAAAAATCAGGCCGTGGTTAGCGCGGCGAAAGATATAACTGTTGATGCGACCGGCACCAATGATTTGCTCGGGATGACTATCGGCGGTTCCGTTGGCGGCACTACCGGCGTTGCCGGTGTCTTGCCGGTTACCGTGTTAACCGAGACGGTTACGGCCGGTGTCGGCGATAGTGCGATTGTTGAATCGACCGGCGACAGTGTGCTTATTAACGCTGAAAATAACCTGGATGTGCTTAATGTCGTCGGCTCGTTAGGAATTGGAGGAACAACCGGTGTTGGGCTGGGGGTCAGTGTCGAAGTTTTGCAAACGGAAACCAACGCTTATATCGGTGACGATTCCACGGTAACCGCTAAGGACGATATTGCTTTGACGGCTCTATCCGCCGAAAATTTGACTTCTGTGGTTGCCGGTATAGCCGGCGGCGGTACGGCTTCGGTCGTTGGTTCGGGCAATGTTCATGCTATGACCACTAATACGGTGGCGGAAATTGGGGCGAGTGAGGTTGCGGCCGAGGATACGGTAGCGGTTAATGCCGTTGACGACAGTTCAGTGAATATTGCCGCCGGCGCTGTTGGCGGCGGCGGAACGGCAGCGGTAGGCGGGGCGTTGGGCGTTAATGTAATTACCAAAAATACGCAAGCATTGATTGCTGATAATGCCCAAGTTACCGGTTTAGGGAAATATGACGGGTTGGCGGCTTATAGCGGTAAAATCGGCGAAGTGGACTATGACGGCAGTGCATTTAATACAACTGATGAAAACGGCAATACTGTAAATACGCTTGCTAGCGGGACAACCTCTTACAATACGACCGGTGAAGCCGGCGATGAAGTTACGGTAGCTAATAGTGGTTCGACCACAACGGCCTCGGCAACGACTGCCGGCAATAAGTCGGTAGTGCATGGTGTGGCTGTGGCGGCGGGATCGACTAATACAATTCGCACCGTAGCGGCGGCCGGCGGTGTTGGTGGTACGACCGGCGTTCAAGGTTCGGTGGCGACTAATGTGTCTATGGCCAATACTGAAGCCAAAGTTGGCCAAGCGGCTAAAATTAACCAAACTAATAGCGGGGCCGGCGATGCTCAGGACGTGCTGGTGGCGGCTGGCAGCAACTATACGCATCTTGGTGTCAGCGGTGCGGTTTCCGGCGGCGGAGCAGCCGGTATCGGCGCAGGCGCGGGCGTGGGTGTAAGTACCAATACGACCAAAGCCGTTATTGACAACAGCGCCGTCGTGAATGCCAAAGATGACGTGGTAGTCATGGCAAAGGCGGTGCAGGATGTAACCGCTATTGCGGCGGCCGGGGCAGCCGGCGGGACTGCCGGGGTGGCCGGGTCGGTCGGTGTTAATATTTTAATGAATGATGTTGATGCGCTAATCGGCGATGATACGGTTGTGGCGGCCGGAGATGCGGTGGTGGCAACGGCAGAAAATCGTACGAATGTGATTACTGCCACCGGCGGCGCGGGGATTGGCGGAACAGCCGGGGTCGGCATGACCGTCGATGCCAACGTAGTTATTAATAATACCACGGCTAAAATCGGCAAACGGGCTATAGTTGATGCCTATGGCGACGGGGTAAGTGTTACGGCTAGCGCCGTAGACAGCGGTCTTAATGTAGCTGCCGGCTTAGGTATCGGCGGTACTGCTGGGGTGGCAGGATCAATTAATCTGGATATCAGCTCTGGTACAACGGAAGCCTATATTGATGAAAATGCAAAAATTAATCAAGGCGCAGGCCAAGTAGGCGCAACGAGTGATCAGGCTATTCTTGTAGCGGCGACTAGCGAGATTAATCGGTTGGGGATCGGTGCAACTTTGGCCGTCGGCGGCGTAGCCGGAGTTGGCGCCGGCGTGCTGGTAGAAAATATGAATAATACGACCAGCGCCTATATTGCCGATGGTGTGCAAGCTGCAGCAAAGGGTGATGTTACGGTTAATGCCGAAGCTCATAAAGTTGTACAAGGTTATTCGGCCAGTTTAGCCGGCGGCGGTGCCGCCGGGGTAGCCGGATCGGTAAGCGTGTTTAATTTAGGAACGGCCAATAACAACGATGATGCCAATACGGCTCTAAGTGATGCCGGCGGTGATGACGGGACGATATTGTCGGCCATGGGCGGCGTAGTCGACGGAGTTATGGCTGATACCAATCAAAATATTGCCGATAGCAGTTTCGCTACCGGTTCGCAGACGGGACAGAGTACCGGGAAAATCGGCGACTCAACTTATGGCGATTATCTCCAAGCCACAGCTAATCCCAGCAGCAGCGATTTAAAACATGGGACCTCGGCCTATATCGGCGATGCAACGGTTACTTCCGGTAAGGATGTAACTGTAACGGCAGCTGATGAACTGGATATGACGGTAGTGACCGGGGCGATTGCCGTCAGCGGTTCAGTGGCAGCGGGCGGTTCAGTTAGTGTAATTAATTCGCAAAATGCGGCCAATGCATTTATCGATCAGGGAGCGGTGGTAAGTGCAAACGATAATGTTAGCATTGGCGCTAATGGTGATATTGATATTTTGAACGTGGCCATCGGCGGCGGTGTTAGTGGTTACGCTGGAGTCGGCGTAGTTGCTCCGGTTACGGATGTGAATGAAAGCGTCTATGCCGGAATCGGTACTAAGGACGATGAAGGTACGGTTGTTACCACTGTTACAGCCGACAACGGCAGTGTTGCGGTGGCGGCGGTGAACAATCTTAAGGTTAGTAATAATATCGGTTCGCTGGGTGTAGCCATTAGTGGTGTCGGTGCTGGTATCGGCGTCAATACGGCAGCGCTTTCGACCGATACAACCGCCTTTATTGATAAAAATGCAAATACAACGGCCGGGAATGATATTGTCGTTAAAGCCAATTCAAAAGAAGATGTCGATACGATTGTCGTTGGAATGGCCGGCGGTATCGGAGGTGTGGTGGGCTCCGGTAATGTGCAGATAATGAATACGGACACTCAAGCCAAATTAGGCGGTACGGCGACGGCCGGCGACAGCATTCTGGTGGAAGCCGATGACGACAGCTCCGTGGAAAGCTATATGATTTCGCTAGCATTTGGTGGCGTTGGTGTCGGCGGGGCGATTGACACGGAAGTCATTACTAAGAACGTCAGTGCTGCCGTTACCGATGGCGCTATCCTGCAGGCGAATGCAAACGGCAGCGGTGTACTGGCTAAAACCGGGGAATTTGTCCAATATGGCAGCTATACCGGTAAATCAGATTATTCAAATGTGGGAGCAGGTAAAGGCGACTATACTAAAAATGCCGACGGTAGCTACAGTTATGTGGGCGCGGGTAACGGCAGTTACAGTTTGGTCGAAGCTGGGGTGGCTTCCTCGTACCAGACGGCTACCGACAGCGGCGATGAAACCGGGCAAACGGCCGGCAGCACTAATGTGGACAGTGATATGGACACCAGGCTGATGCAAGCAGCTGCCGGCACCGTACGGGGGGTGGCCGTAACGGCAACAACCCGGAATGATGTCCGCAATATTGAAGCCGGCGCCAGTATCGGCGGCGAGGCCGTAACCGGTTCGGCGGCAATAAATATTATCAATAATACTACTATCGCGTTCTTAGGGGACGATGTAACAATAAACGAACATAATTCGGTAGCTAATGCTGCTCAACAGCTTAATGTGGTGGCAGCCACGGATATGAAATATACCGGTGTGGCCGGTGCCGTCGGCGGCGGGATGAACAACGGGATCGGCGCCAGCGGTGATGTGGCCGTAATCAATAATACTACGGCGGCGACGGTGGGAACCGATACCCTCGCTAAGGCTAAACAGGCGGTTCGCGTTATTGCCAACAGCAGTCAGACCATCCAGGAAGTGGCTGCTACCGCTGGTATCGGGCTAAATGCCGGAGCGGCCGGCAGCGTAGTTGTAAATAATTTGACCAATACCACCACGGCCGCGACCGGAACTGGTTCATACTTGGTATCCGAAGGCGACAGCGTGAATGTGACGGCCGAAAATAACACCACGCTGCGCAATATTGCCGGATCGTTGGGGGTCGGCGGCAGTGTCGGTGCTGGTTTGGCCGTTACGGCTAACAACGTAACCCAAACCACCACCGCATCTTTAAACGGCGATGCCAGCGCACAACAGGATGTTAATGTCGAGGCAACTAATAACGAAGACTTTATCGTGGCCAATGTCGGGATTGGCGCCGGCGGCGTGGCCGGCGTGGCCGCCAGTGTAGCGGTTAATGTTTCCCAGGCGACCACATCGGCAACAATTGGCAACGGTACCATCGTAGCCGATACTGGAGCTGTTAACGTGCATGCGGTTAATGATATTGACCGGATAACCGTCAGTATGTCCCTGGGCGGTGGCTTAGGGCTAGGTGCTGCAGCCGGAGTGGATGTCGGCGTATTTACCGCCGATACCACGGCCAGCATCGGCAGTGCAACCATTACGGCTAACGGCAGTGCCGGGGCGGTTAACGTTACGGCTGAAAATATACAGGATATTGATTCGTATACCGGCAGTGTTGGGGTGGGCACTGTTGGCCTGGGCGGCTCGGTTGCCGTGTATTCCTTCGGAACCTCCGCCGATGGCGCGGACGGGGCCACCAGCGATTATGTCGGGCAAGCCAATACCGGCACAGCAGGTTTTGTCGGCGGCGCTACCGGAGACGATAGCGGAATCGGCGCTTACTTGTCGACCGAGGATAAGAATAAGTTAAATGACTTTTCCATTTCTACGACTGTTACACCCGGTACCGGCACAACTGCCAGGATTAGCGGCGCTGCGATCGATACCAAGGAACTGAATGTAAATGCCCGGGATAATCTTGATTTTGATGCTGTTGCCGCCGGGGCTGGCGTTGGCTGGGCCGGCCTGGGCGCCGCGGTCGGAGTAGTTACGGCGGATAATGATGCCACGGCTTATATAACGGGCGGTAGTCTGAAAGTTGCTGATAAATTAACGGTAGCCAGTTCGCTGGCGCCTAATATTAACCTCCGGACCATCGCCGGTGCCGGCGGACTGGGCTTGGCTCTAGCCGGGTCGGGGGCGGTTATCACGCTAAGCGGCGATTCGGCGGCTTATGTTAACAATGTGAGTACTTTGCAGGCCGGTGCAGTTCAGGTCACGGCCGCTTCGGACAAGACGGCTGAAACCACGGTGACCGGGGCTTCGGCGGCGCTAGGATTAGCAGCGGCCGGTTCGCTGTCGGTAATAGATATTTACGGTACTACTGATGCTCAACTGGGTACGCTCAGCACCGCTACGGTGGAGGTAGGCGGCGATATTGATATTGAAGCTGACAGCAAGGTGCAAGCTTCCTCCGACGTGAAAGCTCCGGCGGTAGGTTCGTTCGCCGCCGGCTTGGCCGTAAATACGATTACCGCCGATACAACGACAACGGCTTCGGTAGCGGCTAATTCCGCCATTGCCAAAGCGCAGGCCATTAATGTTAAGGCCAACGCGACTCCGGCCCTGGCGGCTCGCAGCGACGGCCAAGCCTATGGATTAGGGGCATTGGGGTTATCTTCGGCCAATATTGAAGATATCACGAACATAACGGCCGGTATCGGCGAGAATGCCAAAATTGGTCAAGGAACAGGAGCGGCAGTTGAAGCGGTAAATATCGAAGCGAAAAAATCACAGCCGACCGGTTATTATAACGATTATACTGAAGTAAATGCCGGGGCCGGCGGACTGGTCGGCGGGGCGGCGGCGGAATCCTCGATTGTTAAAACCGATACTACCACGGCCACCATCGGCCAGGGCGCTATGATTGAAACCAATACTCTTACGCTTACGGCCCGGCACGATGATTCGTTTAATCATGCCCTGGATACCAGCGGCGCCGGATTGGTGGGAGCCAGCGGCGGCGTGGTCAGCAACACTGTAAACTCTACGGTGCGGACGGTAATCGGTCAAAATGCAATGCTGAATCTGGGAATTCTGGACGTTGACGCTGTCAACAAGACCACCAAAGCCTGGCTGAGCAACGGGTATAATGTCGAAGCCGGCAGCGGAGGCGCTTTGGCGGGGGCGGCAGTCGTCAGCACGACGAATATTGGCCAGGTTACGCAAGCGATAGTCAACGACGGTGTTGATATTAAGGCCTCAACGCTTACGGCTGATTCGGCGGTAACAATTGATGCCGTCAGTGATATTACCGCAAAAGAAAAAGATAAATTAAGCGCCGGCGGCGCAATTGCGGCCGCGGTAGTGGAGACTAAGGTGAATGCAACGACCGCAACCGCAGTGACCACCGGTAATGCTGCTATTGAAGCAGTCCACGGCGATATTCGGCTGGGGACCAGAAATGTAGCCGATATCGACAGTGAAAATGTTGTCGATGCGTATGGTCTGGCCGGGGCGCCGGCCGGTTCGGCGGATGCCAAATATGTTGGCGCCACGGATATCAATGTCAACGGCAGTGATTTTACCGCTAATGACGGTGATATCCAACTGCTGGCCGGCAAGAATACCGACGGCGACAAGACGGCTCTGAATGCTTACGCCTCAGTTGAGCTGTGGAATAAATCGGCTATTCCGATCAACAGCGATCCTGATCCTTATGCTTATATTAAAAATGATGCCAATCTGGTAGTGGGGACCGGCAGTAATGTCCGCAGCGTGCGAGATATTTATCTTACCGCCGCCAGCGGCCAGAATAGCGCCAAGTACTACGGTGTCGGCAAAGACCCCTATCGCGAAGCGGCTTCGGACATCTTGAGCGACATTAGTGAAGCGCTGGGCGGCGACGGCGTATCGTTCAATATTACCGGCGGCAAGGCCGAAAAAGGCGGTACCGGCACGGTGACCGTCAACGGCAATGTGGAAACCGGAATTAAACGGCAACAAGAGTTGACTTTGGATTTTGTTAACAGCGAAACGGAAGAATCCGGCAGAATTGTGTTGCACAGCAGCGCCACCGAAGCCTTTGCCGGAAAGTATGATCTGACGCTGGCCGGCGTGGCTTCAACCATGATGAATCGCTACAATGAACTGCTGAAACTTAAAAAGGATGCTGCCGGCGACAATGTAGCGGTGGCGGCTTACCAAGCAGAAATAAACTACTTGCAGGAAAAGATGGTCGAGATGGGTATCGCCTCATGGTCGGGTACGGGCAGCAACCGGACTTTCTGTCCCGGTACCGCTACCGATGTAAACGAGTATGACTTGGCGGTAGCCCAGCGAGCTGCCGCGGAAAATAGTAAAACCAAGCTGGAGCAGGCCGGACAACTGGTCGATAAGCTGGAGGCCGGGGTGGCGGCCGTTCAAGACCGGATAAATAAAGCAAGTGCTTTGGCTACGGCCGAAAGCGAAAAAAATGCTGCAATAAATAAACAAACTGCTTTGCAGAATGTTATTGATGCCAAGGCGGCATACGATAAAGATCCAACGGAAGCAAAGTTGACCGCTTTGACCAATGCGCAAAGTACTTATAAGAGCAACTATGATAGTACTGTCGACTGGAGTACGGTGAATCTGGCTACTTTGAAAGGGCAAGTTGACGGAGAGGTTAGTTTGAAGAATAGTGCATTTTCTCAGGCTGAAACGGCATTGACAACCGCTAAGGCAACAGTTAGGGGATATTATTCTTCCGACAGTATTAGCCTCGACTCAGCAAAAGCTTATGATATGACGGCAGGAGTCGGCGACAGTACGTTGACTATGGCTTATAACGAAATTGCCGGTTCGTTGCTGGCCAATATTGATGCGCAAATGACAGCTTTACAAAATACTATCGATCAATTATCGGCAAAAATCACCTATAGCGATACGGCGGGAGCCGACCCCAACAATGCCCTGTATTTGTCCAAACAACCGATTGAATTGTTGGCTAACTATATTACGATTACCGATGATGTAACAGCTGACCGCGGCAGCATCTTTATGCAGGCGGACAATGTTACCGGCTCGGCCGGCGGTAAGCTGCAGGCGCCGGGCGATGCTAAGATCACCATTACCAATAATACCCCGGCCTTCTTGCGGATTAACGGTGATTTAAAAGTTACCGACGGCGGTTTCGTGTACATGAATGGAGCGGCGGTTAATAATGTCGCCGAAATTAAAGCCCTGAACAAAAATCAAAGTTTGGCAGTCAATTTGGTCAACAGCAATATTATTACTAAAAAGACCACCGGGGCGCAGGAGCCGACGATTACCATCAATACTACGTTTAACCCTACTTTATACCAAGAAGCTTCCGCCGGAGTTACGCGCAGCAAATATTTAACGCCGGATTTGTACTTAAACAGTTACGTGTATAATCCGGACGGTAAAGTAACGGTAACTAATCTTAAAGGCAGCATTTATCTTCAGGAAAACGCGACAATCACTTCCGCCTCGGCCGATATTGTCGCCAATAACGGCGATTATGTGCAGAGCTATAATCCCGGCTACAATAATATTGACGGCACGCCGACTATTGAGACGAACGGCGCCGATTGCGGCAAATACAATACTCAGCAGGGAACAGGCAAAGGCATTATTGTCAACGGCAATATTCTGGTCAGCGCCAAGTACTTGAATATTAATGGCACGATCCAAAGCGGTGTTGCTGAATGGGCGTTAGAAATACCTAACGATACCAGCACGCTGCGGGATTATACCAGCGGCAAATCATTGGCGGAACTGCAAGCGGAATATGACAGCGGACACGGTAGTGAAAGCGGGTTGTATCAATTGGCCCAGTACAGCGGCAGTGACCGGGTTACTAGTAATAATGAAGTTATTGACGGCGGGTACTTGTTCTATGATGCAAAAAATAAGGGTTTGTATATTAGTGGTATTGAGGTGCGCGGCGGCAGCATTAATTTGTACGGGCAAATAATGAATACTAATGCCACCAACTCGGCCGCACAGTTGAAAGCGCTGGCCGGTTACGGGACGATCAATATTACCAATAATTCCAGCTACGGGATTATTATTGGTGATTTGGACACCGGTCTGGGCACCGAGGGCAAAATTACCATCAATGATTTTACCGGCGATGTTCAAAAAACAACGCAGTATATCAGTGACGGCCGCAAAATTACGGTGTTGAAGTCCGAGACCAACTACGCCACCAACACTACTACCAGCAGTGATCCGCAGGAAATTACCGGCACTTCCACCAGCTACCAGCCGACCGATGATTTGACTTATGCCTTTACCACCGGTCAGGATTATACAATGGTCGAATATTATGTATATGAGAAAGATGATATTATTGGGATTACAATTGATCAACATACTCATCCGGGGGACAAATACCGGACCGACGTCGGCGAAATTAAGAAATTAGCCAACGGCACTTATCTGCTTGACAAGGATATGGGCGCTAATTATTATACCAAGCATACCCAAACAATTAATCTAACCGCGGCGTCTTATGATACTATTGAAGAATGGTCTAAACGATATTGGTGGTCATTGGGTATTGCCGGTAAATACCATATCGAATATACCAAAACAACCGGTAAAAAAGATATTACTACCAATTATGTTAAAGCGGACAATCCGATCGGCGTTTCCTTCTTTGGCAGTACCACCGGTACGGTTAGTGTTACCAATAATACGGCGGCCGCTGTTAAGCTGCAGGGAACGATTAACAATGCGGCAGGCTCGACCACCATCAGCAATGCTAACGGGGCCGTTTTGCAGGGCAGCGATACCGGCTTACTGATCACCAACAACCTGAACTTATCTGCTCAAAGCGTAGGAACAAATGACGATGCCCTGCGGATTATGGCCGGCGGCACGGTTAATGCCACGGCCACCAACGGCAATATTAGTTTGGACCAAGTACGCGGCGACCTTAAAGTCGGGACCATATCCGCAGCTAAAGTCGGTGAGGCTACCTCAACGGTTAATCTGACGGCTAACGGCAGCATCGTAAACGCCGGCGGCAGCAGCTTGATTGATGCCGGCCGCATCAACTTGGCGGCCACCAATGGTACCATCGGCACAGCCGACAGCGCGTTGTATATTAATACCGGCGGCGACAGTTCCACCGGCTTGAATGCCAACTACGGCCTTAGCGCCAATGCTTACGGCAATATCAATATCGAAAAAACCAGCGGCGATCTGCTAATCGATCAAGTTGCTTCAACGACCGGTGATGTGCGTATTAAGGCCGGTGGGGCGTTAGTAGATAATGAAGTTGATCAGCAAATTGACAACCGCAGTTGGGATGAATTATTAGCCTTCTGGGATTCGCTGCAATTGCGGGATACCGACGGCAATAGCCGGGTGGCGGACGCTGAAGAAACTTATGCCTTAAACAAGAACTTGCAATACATGGAATACTGGACGCTGAAGGGTCGAATGCAGGACGGCAGCTACAAGGCCAGCGCGGACGAAATCGCCGCTTTGAACTCCATTGGGTCCAGCGTGGCGGAATACGAAGCGGCCCGCACCGCCCGATACAACAGTTTGGTCGATGCCGGTGTCAATACCTGGACCGACAGCTATGATCAAAGCTGGTCCTATACGTTGACGGCGGCTGATAAAGCCACTATTGCCGACAATGCCTACTGGACCGATTCGGAACTGAGCATCGCTATATCGCCGGGAGTGTTGAAGGACCTTACCGATACCAATTATATAATTAAGTCTCCCAATGTGTCCGGTAAGAATGTTACCCTGCTGTCGTCGGCGATTGGTTCGACAACTAATCTTGCTCCAATTAATCTCAGTCAATTGAAGCCGGAAGACTTGACCACTGAGCAAAGAATTGCCTTGGCCGCCGCCGAGCGTAACGATTTTAACTTCAGCAAGAACGCCGACGGCGATGTGCTGGTTACTATCAACCAGAAGAATCCGCTTAACATCGGATTGAGTAACGGTTCGTTAACGGCAGTTGCTGATAATTATATTTACCTTGCTTCGGAAGGTGATTTGTTAATCAATCGTGTCGATACAGTAGCGTTGCGTGATCCAAACAATACTACGGCCGGCGAAATTAGAATTAAAGCGGCCGGGTCGATTAGCGGGGTGGCCGAGGACTTGATTACACTGGCCGACGGCGTGGCTATTACCGATGATAATAACCGCTATCATATCGGCGGAACGGATGTGGTGCTGGAATCCGGCACCGGTCAAATCGGCAGCGGAACTAACACTGTGACGGAGGAAGATGAACGGCTGATTCTGGATAATGACGGGGCTCTGGTTTCCCGGTCCGAGGGCGATACCTTTTTGGCGCATAAACGGAAAATGTATGTTGATAATATGTATTCGCGCGCTGATATTGATTTAACGGCGGCGAATGGCGTTGAGCTGGCGCACACGGCCCGGGCCAGCGTTATGGCCGAGTCGTTGAATATGAGCGTTTCCGGAACCGGCCCGCTAGGCGGCGGTGAGACCAGAAGCGGTATCGGCACCGCTGATCAAGCCCTCGGAATCATCGTCGGCAGCGGCGGGTTAAACGCCAATACCGCCGGCAGCGGTGGAACGGGACAAGATTCTGGCATCTATTTGCAAGGGGGCAATAACAATCAACTGCTGGTTAATCAGGTCAATGCCGGGTCCGGCAATATCGTGATTACTACTGGCGGTAATATTGTCAGCGGCAATCCGCCGTCAGGCGGCTCGATGCGGCGATCCCTGGTCATGGCCAGTGCAACCCCAACTTATGATTTTATCGGCGACCGCTTGGACATTACTTCCGGAAATGTCGGCACTAGCGCCACGCCGGTTACCAGCTATGTTAATACAATGAATATTACGGCCGGCGAAGTAGCCAACATTCATAACTATAAGGGGGTAGCGATTGAGCAAATTAGTGCCGACACCATTAAACTAACTGCTGACGGTTCGATTATCAATGCTGCCACGAATGCGTTAGGGTTTACCGGCCATGATATTACGCTGTTGGCTAGTGGCGCCGCCAGCGACATTGGCGCCGGCGACAGTTTCATCGAAGTAAACACGGTCGACCAGGACGGTGAAGAAGGCAGTGCGCAAGCCACGGCCGGCCGGAATGTCTATATTAAATTAAATAATGATATCGGTTCAGGAGGTGGTTTTATCGCCGACAGCGGGGATTTGAACATCCTTACTGATTTTGATATTAGCACCGATCTGATTTCGGCGGCTCACGGCGCTATAAATATCACTACTGCCGGATCCTTAACCACCCACCAAGTTCAGGCCGACAATAGTATCAACATGACGGCAACTCATGATTTGACCGTCACGGGTGAATTAACTTCGGCCCATGGAGATATTTCCCTGACTTCTACGACCGGGAATGTGGTGGTGGGCGGCGCAACAGCTACGACTGGGAGCATTGGCTTAACGGCAGCCGCCGGCGATTTGACGGCCGGGACGCTGCAGGCCCAAGGTGACATTGAGTTGACGGCTAGCCGGGATTTAACGCTAACCGGCAGCATGACGTCTGACGAAGGCGATATTACCGCCACCGGCCAGCGCAATGTGGTTATTGAAACCGCGACCGCCGGCAACGGCGATATCACGGTAACTGCTACAACCGGCGATGTCGGGTTGCGAACCATGCAGGCCGCCGGGCACACGGTCCGGATAACCGCGGCCGGCAGCATCACCGATAGCAGCAGTGACGATGAGGTTAATCTTGATGCTCAAGATATTGACCTGCAGGCAGCAACCGGCAGTATTGGCAGCGATGCCAACGCGTTGACGCTGCACAGCACCGGGACCGTTAATCTGGCAGCTCAGGCCGGAATCAATATCATTGGTGTCGGCGACCTGGCGGTTGGCCGGGCCGTGACGGAAACCGAAGGTATTACGATTGGGCTGCGAACCGGTGATGGCAGCGCCGGACCAGCGCTGGACTTAACGATTGATGAGGCGGAAACGGCCCGGGGAATGACGGTGCGGGCGGATAATATCACGATTACCGCTTTACAGCAGAACGATGCTTATCCGCAGCCGATGAACCTGGACTTGAGTGGAGCGACCAGCCCCATGGCTAATAATATAGCGGTTAACTTGACATCCCAACAGGGAGTAGTGGTGGACAATCTTAAGGCCAATACTGTCCAAATGAACGCGGCGACCGACGATATCTGGTTTACCAATGCATTGGTCGGCCGGCAGCTGGAGTTGGCCACCAACCAGGCCACAGTTTTGGACGCCCGCCGACATACGAGTATTGCGGCGGCGAACATCCTGCTGAATACCGAAGCTGAACTGTTCAACTTCTCATTGGTCGGCAAAAATATGACCGGGATAGAGAACTTGGTGTATAAATCTTCAGATATTACTTATAATGAGGGCTTCAATACCTTGAATATTGGCATCAATTCCGCTGCTTATCAGATGGATCAGGGACGACTGCAGCTTGCACCGGATGGTATTGCCAATGCTTTCAATACTAGCGTCTATCGGCAGGAAAATCTGGTTGATATTACGAAGCTAGTTAATGCAAATTATGGCGATAACCAATCTGCAGTCAATGAAGCAGGTCAAGAAGGCACGGGGTCATAGATTAAGCCGGCTGCTCCGGCCCGGCAGGGGAAGGAACAGCCGCGCCCGCAAATAACGTAGGGAAGCGAGGATAACGATGATCAACAAGTTGAGGAGAAAAATTTTAGCCATTACCATTGTGCTTTCAATTCCGGTCAGCTGCCAGGTCAGCGCGGCACCGTCTTTGGAGGATGTGAAGCAGGTACAAAAAGTATTGGATAGCAGCGAGAATACTACTGAATATTATCGCCAGCAGCAACTGCTGCACAACGTACCGGCGCCGCAGCAAAAGACGGTAGAGGTGGAAAAAGAACAAGCAGTACCGCCGGCGAGCGGAACCCAAACGGTGTTTACCGTGAAAAAAGTGGAGTTCAATGGGTCTGAAATATTTACGGCAGAGGAATTAGCCGCTATTGCCGTTAAATACGAGGGAAAAAAGCTCCGCCTGGCTGATTTGAACGCCATGCTCAAGGAAATTAATGACCTGTATGCAGCCAAAAAAGTAATTACAGCCAAGGCTGTGTTGCCGCCGCAAAAAATCATCAACGGCGTAGTACGGATCAGACTAATTGAAGGCCGGTACGGTAGTTTCACCATTAAAGGCAATAAGCATACTAATAATGAGTATATACTTAACCGGATTTCGCTGAAGAAGGGGCAATTGGTACGGTTGGATGAACTGGAACAGAAGTTAACCTATTTTAACCGCACCAATGATGTGTCATTAAAAGCCGAATTAGTGCCGGGCCAAGAAGTTGGCGCTACCGACTGCATTTTACATGTGCAAGAGCCGGCGAACCGCGAGACATTGCTGTTTGCCGACAATGCCGGTTCACACGACTCCGGATTGTATCGCATCGGTGCGTTGATCGTATACAACAGTTTAAACGGCAGACGGGAAAACCTGACGATTAACCCCACCTGGACGGAAGGAACCTTAGCCGGGGCGATATCCTATACGCAGCCTATCAATACTCGCGGGGCTAAAATGAGTGTTAGCTATAGCAAGAATAGCTTGGATATTATTGACGGCAACATGGAGAGCTGGGACATCGTAGGTAATTCGGAGATTTTTGGCCTTTCTTTCAGCCGACCGTTAAAAGTGACCGGCCAGTTAAAAACCGAAGCGATTGCCAATATTCAACATAAGCTTTCGGAAACCGATGTTGCCAGTGAAAATCTTTTGCACACCGTTTTGAATACCTATACGGTCGGATATACGCTGCAACAGGATTTAAAAGGCGGGTTATGGTATGGAATGGTAAGCGGAACGCATATTCGCGGTTCACAAAAAGCTGAACCTACGAACGCAAGCTTTGCCCGCGGCAATATAACGCTGATCCGGCAGCAAGTTTTTGACGGCAAGCAGATCTTTACCTTCCGCAGTAACGGGCAATATTCTACTTCGCGGGAATTGCCGTCGTCGGAACAGTTCTCCGTGGGCGGGATTTCCACCGTTAAAGGTTTTACCGAAAGTATTATTTCCGGAGAGAAAGGCTATTACTTTGGTATTGAATACAGCATGCTGATGGATAAGGCCGTTAATGGCCGGGTGTTTGTCGGTGTTGACTATGGTGCCGTATACCAAGCTTTTCGTAACGGTTCTTCCCAGCGCGATTATTTGACCAGTGCCAGTATTGGTTATTCACTAAACATCGGACAAAATGCCTTTGCTAAAGTAGTGGTAGGCATACCGCTGGACCATTCTGAAAGTGTAAGTCATGATAAATCAAGAATTCATTTCTATCTGCAGCAAAAGATGTAATTCAATAGTAGAACAGCGAAATACGCCAGTTTCTTGATCATCGGTGAGGCAGCATATTTCGCTAATTAAAAGATAACGGGATGTTCCGGCCGAATTCAGCCGGGACATCCCGTTATCTGCTTGCAGTAATTGCCCATAATCAGTATGCTGATAAGATAATTTACTTACGTTATAATATTCGCCGGCAATACTAGATACATTGGCACACATGTACCATAGCTAGGGGCATAGAGCACCTGCATCCCTTGTGATAGTTCATGAAAATTGAATTTTCGTTTGTAAAAATTAACAGCATCCTTAACAGAAAAGAGAGTGACAAGTTGAATACCAACGGATTCGCGCATTTTATTTACACTTCGTAATACATAGCTTAAGACGGCTTCCCCTATTCCCTTGCGTATGTATCTATCGTCAACACACAGTATGACGATTTCAATTGCCGGGTAAATTGAAATTCGTCCGGAGGTTTCCACGCGTAGCGCGGAGCATCTTATAGAACTAAAGGCCATCAGCTGATTATTAACCTGATCAAAGTACAAAGTTGTCCGTGTTTGACCTGTTTGTTCATTTGAAAAAGCTTCAGTCTTGATGAAGTGCGAGATTGCCTTATTACTTGTTCGAAAATCTCGAATTTGTTGCTGGTATTGATAAGATAGCGGATGTGCAGTTAAGCGGATAGAGCGTTCAGTACTAAATGGGTTCGGAGGATTGGACTGATTTTGAATTTGACTCATTATATCCGGGTCTCGTCCTGCATTGGCCAAGTCGGCAAGAATTGCAGCAGCAGCTTCATTCCTTGCACAGACCATGATACCTACAGATGCAGCAGTAATATTAGCTGTTTGATTATCATTCTCATTCAAGCCAATTTCATTTGGCATGTTTATCACCTGTTGTTGCAAGGATTGGATACTTATCTTCATCTTATGCAGGCAAGATAATAAATGATCACAGATGCTAAACCATAGAAATACGCAAAAAGCCATTTTTTTATAAATGATGGGCGGCGTTAAAATGCCAACTAAAAATTCTGCAGGTGTATCACTATTGCGGCTTAAGATGCTTTAATGGTAATATAATGTTAATTCAGTAGGTATTTGAAAAAAATGTGTCTGGTTTGCAATAGAGAAACGGTGTGCAATATTTGCAGATCTTAAAAAGCAATTAGCCGGATAGGTTTATTTTAAAGGGTGAGTTTTATTGTATTTAGATAGATGGGTATTGGTATTTTTTAATGCATTGAGTACATTAGTTGCGGGTACTTTATCAGTGCGCGCCTGGCATAGGAGACAAAACCCGCTAGGGTACCATTTTTTTCTTGCCGTATTTATTATCACTATTTATAATTTTGGCTATATGTGTGAACTGGCCAGCGATAACCTTGCGACGATTCGTTTTTGGCTGCGCATTGAATCGATCGGCATTGCCTTTTTACCAACGGTTTGGATTATACTTATAGTAAGTCATACCAATGCCCAAATTAAGTATTGGCCGCAGCTAAAAGCTTTTCTAATTATGATGTCGACAATTACTTTTATTCTTAGTAATACTTCAGAACTTCATCATCTGCATTATGGCCCGCTGAACCTAAATCCGGAGGCACCTTTTCCGATAGTGAATTTCGTACCCGGCCCTTGGTATTGGGTTTATACAGCTTTCACTAATCTAATGGTTCTCTGGGGAAATATTCTATTTGCCCAAGCGTTATTAAAAGCACCGTCTGATAAGCGATTACAGGCGTTCGTTCTTTTCTTGGGATCTTTGTTTCCATGGGTAGTGTATATTGCTTATTTATTAAAATTAATTCCTTGGGGAATAGATCCTCTTCCCATCGCTTTTTTGGTGCCGGAGGTTCTTTACGCTTGGGCGGTATTTGGATTGAAAATGCTGGAAATTAGTCCGATCGCCCGGCAAGTAGTATTTCAAAAACTATCCGACGGAGTTCTTGTTTTTGACCAAGAGGGACGTCTCATCGATTTTAATGCTGCCGGTAAAAATGTTTTTTCAAAATTGAATGTCACGGCAATAGGCAAATCAGGACGTGAACTATTTTGTGAATATCCGGCATTGATAAGTATTATTGGCAGCCCGACTGATGATTTACTGGCGATGTGGTTGGAATTTGATGACGAGAAGGTTAACTATCAATTGCAGCGAATTGAACTATTTGACCGGGAAAACCATATGGTCGGCTTCATGGTGATCTTAAGGGATATTACTCATTTTTCCGATATCGTGGAGGGGCTTCAGATCCAGGCAGCTATCGATCCGCTTACCCAGATTTTAAATAGGGGGCGACTGAAGGCCGACGGTGAAGCATTAGTGGAGAAGGCACGTTCAAAACAGGGGGTGATTTCACTTATTCTTCTTGATCTGGATGATTTCAAGAAAATCAATGACACTTATGGGCATATAGCCGGTGATTACGTTTTACGGGAGTTTGTTCAAACCTGTCGTAAGAAGTTGCGGGCACAAGATGTTTTTGGGCGCTATGGCGGCGATGAATTTGTGATAATTTTGCCGGACTTGGTATCGGCTTCAGTGATTGATTTGGCTAAACGGCTTCAGCAGGCCGTGGAAAAGATGACAGTTATGGTTAACGAGCAAGAGATACGTGTTACAGCTAGTTTTGGCGTAGTTACCGAACAAGTAAGGGAATCTACCCGCCTGGAACAGTTGGCGGGCAAAGCAGATCAAGCATTATACGAAGCTAAGAATGCCGGTGGCAACCAGGTTCAGGTGTATCAACAGGGATAGACTGTAAAATAGCAATCCGTGTTGCAGACTGCTTCTATGGATTGGCTGCCGGTTAGCTAGGCAACTATCACAAACAACTTTGGCTTATTTGTTGGTAACCAAGTAGTTAGTAAATACTAGAGAAAACAAGATATCATTGCAGTATTATTGAGCCAAATTTAGCAAGCCAAGCAGGTGATTGAAAATGGATGAAATTGTAAATGTTACCGGTGGACAAGGCGGTAATGCTTTTTTAGTTATAGGCGAAGAAAATACGGCATTAGTTGATTGCGGCATGGCTTATTGTGCGGCCAAACTTGTTAGCAACATTAAGCAAATACTGAATAACAGGAACTTGAATTATATTCTTATCAGTCATTCGCACTATGACCACATCGGTGCTATTCCCTTTTTAAGAGAAGAATGGCCCGGTATTAAGGTGCTTGGTGCAGAATATGCCAAACGCATTCTGGGTAGGGCTGGTGCATTAGCGACAATCAGGGCTCTTGGGGTACAAGCCGCGAAGCTTTTCTCCGCCGGGGAACTACAAGAATATGACGCGGCTAGTCTGAAGGTCGATCACGTTGTTAACGACGGCGATATAATTGATTTGGGCGGTCACAGTATTAAAGTTATCGAAACAAGAGGTCACACGAAATGCTCATTATCATTTTTAATTAATAACGAAACATTGTTTGCCAGCGAGTCAACAGGTTATATGAGTAAAACGGGGAAAATTTATCCTGCTTTTATAACCAGCTATACGGAAACAATTCGTTCGATCAATATATGCCAGGCCATAAATCCTCGCTTTATTATTTCGCCGCATTATGGGCTGGTGAGCGAGCAAGATGCGTTTTACTACTGGCGCAGGTGCCTTGCAGCGGCGCAACGGACTCGTGAATTTATCCTGTTTTTAGCTGAGCGAGGCTGCGATGAACAACATATTTTGACTGAATATGAACGAAAATTTCGCGATGATACCTGCCGGCGGGAGCAGCCGATAAGTGCTTTCAATTTGAATACAAGCAGCATGATAAAAACTGTGTTGAAAGAAAAGCAACTGCAGTTGCCGCTAGCTGAGTAAAAATTTAAAACAAATCCTGCAAAAATTGGTATATTTTTGCAGGATTTTATAATGCTACGTTAAATAAAGCATAGTGGTGTGATTAAAAGCGAGCGGGCTGATATGTTATTGTATTAAGTAAGCGCTAATACCAGTCTGCGGTGGCTAAAGGAGCGGATAATTGTCCCACAGACCAGTGTTTTTATTAACGGAAGAAATAGTTGTGGTTGACACCGAAACTAACAAATATATTTTAAGTACGTCCTTTAACACCGGCAGCAAAAAAGGAAGAGATGAAGGTATCGAAATACTCATGAAAAAACTGCAGACCGAATTCGTTTTACCCAAAATACACAGTCATTCAGACTCAATTTTTTAGCTCCGGCGCAGTATAGCTTAGCTAATATTTATAGTAGCAACAGCCGCAATGAGGTAGCTCTTCCTCTCTATAAAGCTGCGGCGGTTCAAGGCTATCCACCGGCCCAAAATAACTTGGCCGTGCATTTGGCAACCGGGCTGGGCGTAACCAAAGATTATGCAAAGGCGATGGATTTGTACCGTAAAGCTGCTGCGCACGGGCATCCGCGGGCTATGAGCAGTATCGGGGTTATGTTCATGATGGGGGAGGGAGTAACTCCGGATTATAAACAAGCAGTAAGCTGGTTCCGAAAGGCAGCTGAAGCAGGGTTCCATGAGGGCTGCTTTAATCTAGGGGTTGCGTATCTGAAAGGACTAGGCGTGCCGAAAGATATGGCACAAGCTTATTATTGGTTTCAACTTGCCCGCGGAGGCGGGTACCGAATTGACAGTAGAGTAATATCTAATTTGGAAAGTGAAATCTCACCGAAAGAGGTGAATGAAACCTTAAAACAGGTACGGGATTGGCAAGCAAACCATGTTTATTGGACGGATTGGCTGGAAGTTTTGAAGTATGGCTGGTGGGGGTTCAATACCGGTGATACATCTCAATCCTGATAATATTTCGTTTTTAGAGAATAACGACATCGAACCTGGAGCGGCCGGATGATTTTGCGGATATCATCCGGTTTTTCTATGCCGGAAAAGCCCGTGCAGTTTGCGGGCCTTTTTTGTATCAAGCGGTTTAGTGTGGTAAGATATGATTATTGAAAAAAACAACGGCCGTTTCAGACGTGTTTTTAGAAGAAATTATGGAATGATTAGTTCATTTATAAACGGAGGTTTTTATGGCTATCTGGATGAAATTTGTACAATATTATAAACCTTACCGGGGGCTGTTTTTAACCGATTTGGCTTGTGCTTCGGTAGTTTCATTGGTGGATATTACTTTCCCTCAAATTCTTTATTTTCTTACTCATGGTGTATTTGTTCGTAGTGCACCGGAAATTAGGCAATCCCTGGGGCTTGTTGCGGTCGGGATGATCGTTATGTACACAATTCGCTATGGTTGCCAGTATTATATTACCACCTGGGGACACATTATGGGGGCGCGAATGGAAAGTGATATGCGTCAGGATCTGTTTGACCATTATCAACGGCTTTCTTTTTCATATTATGATCGCAATAATACCGGGGAAATGATGTCCAAACTGGTGTCCGATCTGTTTGATATTTCGGAGTTGGCTCATCATGGTCCGGAAAATATTTTCATCTGTACGTTGAAAATTATCGGCTCGTTTGTCTTGTTGTTGTTTCTCAATGTCAAAATGACCATGATTTTATTGCTAGTTACTTTGGTCATGATTTATTTCAGCATTTATAAAAACAGGAAAATGAAAGCGGTATTTATGGATAACCGGAAAAAGATTGCCGGTGTGAACTCACGGGTGCAGGACAGTCTAGCCGGCATTCGCGTTGTGCAATCTTTTGCTAACGAGGATTTAGAACGAGAAAAATTTTGTAACAGCAATTTGCAGTTTTTGGATTCGAAGGTTGGCAGCTATCGCATTATGGGGAGTTTTCAGGCCGGAAATGGTCTTTTCCAGGGCTTGCTGTATACGGCGGTGCTGGTCAGTGGCGGCTATTTTATTGCCAACGGCAGTTTGGAGATTGCCGATCTTGCGGTATATGCCTTATATATCGGAATTTTTATGAATCCAATTGATGTGTTGATCAATTTTACGGAGCAGTTTCAGAAAGGATATTCCGGCTTTAAGCGTTTTCTGGAAGTTGTCAATACGGTTCCGGAAATTACGGAAAGACCGAATGCCGTTCCCTTGACAAATGTCCAAGGACAAATTGAATATCAGAACGTTTCTTTTCGCTATAATCAAAATACAGAAGTATTGGACGGAGTGAATATTTCTATTGCCGCCGGGGAAACAGTAGCCTTGGTGGGTCCATCCGGTGGCGGTAAAACGACCATCTGTTCATTACTGCCACGGTTTTACGATGTGACCGGAGGAGCTGTCCTAATTGACAATAAAGATGTACGGGATGTTACGCTCAAATCTTTACGCAGTGCCATCGGCATCGTACAGCAGGATGTGTATATGTTTGCCGGCACGGTACGGGACAATATCGCTTACGGCAAGCCGGATGCCACAGACGAGGAAATTATTGAGGCGGCAAAAAACGCCAATATTCATGATTTTATTATGACCCTTGATAATGGGTATGACAGTTATGTGGGGGAACGGGGCACCAGGCTGTCCGGGGGCCAAAAACAACGGTTGGCCATTGCTCGTGTATTTCTTAAGAATCCGCAAATTCTGATTTTGGATGAAGCCACCTCTGCTTTGGATAATGAAAGTGAACGCTATATCCAGGACTCACTGGAACGACTTTCCAAAAATCGGACCACTATTGTGGTGGCCCACCGGCTCAGCACTATCCGCAACGCAGATGAGATTATTGTTATTAACCACAACGGTATTCAAGAGCGGGGAAATCATGAGCAACTGCTGGCCCAGAATGGCCTATATGCCAAATATTATAATATGCAGTTTGAAGGCTTGGATGAACTATAATACACAGAATCACCAGTCCTTCGACCGGATCGGATATATTCCAGAGTATCCAGAACCTTTCTGGTCTAAGCATCGCAGGAAATTTTGATGAGAGCACTGATAAAGCAACAGTGAGATAATACAAATACGAGCAGCATAATCTTATATAAGGGACTTATGCGGAAGTTAAACAGTGCGTCGCGGGGGACAAAGTTTCCGAAGGAGAGAAGTTGTTATTGACGGAAAGCATGAGTTCAATTTACCAGTGAGGATTAGATCCGCATTGAACCGAATAAGGGGGAAATTAATCAAATTCTGTACTGGAGGGAAAGCCGGATGACTGAGGATAAAAATATACTTGATTCAGGCACCCTGGCAAAATGGTCGATAGATATTTTTGATTCACTCAATGAAGGATTGTTAATAGCTGATAAAACTGGAATAGTTCAATATGTAAATAAACAATATTTAGGTATTATCGGTAAAAAAGCCGAGGACATACTATTTCAAAAGCTTGCAGAAGTGCGGCCGGGTGCAATACTACCGACGGTTATTAAAACAGGGCAAGGTATGAATGGTGTCTACCGTACTGACGGGAAAGTAGAATATATCGTCGATATGTCTCCGATTAGAGTCTCCGGTGAGATTATCGGTGGTGTATCAATTATTCGCGATATTACGGAAGTAAAAAAACTGGCTGATGAATTGGGCAGGGCACAAAATAGACTTAAGGACCTGCAAGGAACGGTAAAGGGAATTTTAAGTGCTAAATATACTTTTGGTGACTTGATATATAGCAGTTCGGAGTTTCGCTCATGCGTTGCTTTGGCCGAGAGAGCAGCATTGTCAGATGCAAATATTTTGCTGCAGGGAGAAAGTGGTACAGGAAAAGAGTTGATAGCCCAAGGAGTTCATAATGCGAGTTTTAGGAAGCATCGGCCTTTTGTTGCAATAAACTGTGCGGCTGTTCCTGCTAACCTACTTGAAAGTGAGTTATTTGGACATACTGAGGGTTCATTTACCGGTTCCAAAAAGGGCGGAAAACCTGGACTTTTACATCTTGCAGATGGCGGCACCTTATTTTTGGATGAGATCGGCGATATGGGAAATGACCTTCAAGCCAAACTTCTGCGCATGCTGCAGGAGAAGACGATAAGTCGTGTCGGGGGGTTAGAAGAGAAAAAGATCGATATTCGTATTATTTGCGCTACTCATCAGGACTTGGAACTCATGGTTGAAAAGAAAAATTTTCGCCAGGATTTATATTACCGCATTAATGTGTTTCCAATATTCTTGCCGCCGTTGCGGGTACGCAAGGAAGATATCCTGCTGCTAGCCAAATATTTTGCCGATAGCTATAGGACAGTGCAAAAAGGACCTGTAAAAATCAGTGCTGAAGTGGAAAAAATCTTTTTAGCTTATGACTGGCCCGGCAATATAAGGGAATTGAAAAATACTATCGAATTTTCTTGCAACATGAATACAGGCAGAGAGATATTGCCTGAGCATCTGCCGAGCCGAATTTTAACGCATGCAGATATTGGCTTACAGTATATTAATGGCGGGACTTTAGCCGAGCGTGTCAAAAAGTTTGAAAGGCAGAATATACTACAATTGCTAAGAATCCATGACGATACTACCGGCGGGAAAAAGAAAGTTGCATCTATTTTGGGGATATCGATTGCTAGCTTATATCGGCGACTACAGGATATCTCTCGAAATTGATAAAAGAATATTCAGAATTATCAAAAATGATAAATACCAATGCTGGAAATTTATGAAAAATTACCGGATTGGTATTTTTAGTTTCCCAAAATTGATAAGCAAGAGCCTGATAATCCGTTAATTTCATTTGGCATGAAATTTGCAAATATCAATAACAAACACCAAAGAGGAGGTATTTGTTATGTTAGCTTTGTGGGGTTTTTGTATTATCTTTACATTATTAGCATTGATTATGACAAAAAGGGCTTCAGTCATAATCGCGCTTGTTGCTGTTCCGATAATCTTCGGCACGCTGGCGGGATTTGGTCCTAAATTAGGTGCTTTTGCTTTTGCCGGAATTAAAAGCGTGGCTCCGGTAGGGGTCATGCTGACCTTTGCAATTCTCTATTTTGGGGTTATGAACGATACCGGTATGTTCGACCCTGCTATTAAAAACATTATCAGGTATGGCGGCGGAGATCCGGTTAAAGTAGCTGTCGGTACTGCAGTTATTACAATGCTGGCGCATATGGATGGATCAGGGGCTTCTACATTCTTAATTGCAGTGCCTGCCATGCTGCCAATATATAATAAATTGGGCATGGATAAAAAAGTGTTGACCTGTATAGTTGCATTGAGCGCAGGGACAATGAATATGTTGCCATGGGGAGGACCTACGCTGCGAGCGGCCAGTTCTCTGCACCTAAATATGTCGGAATTGTTTAACCCTGTTATTCCTGCTCAATTGGCCGGTCTTGCTGCTGTAGTGTTTTTTAGCTATTGGTTGGGCCGCAAGGAACGGGCGCGATTGGGAGTAAGTCAAATCGAAGATGTTGTTGTAGTTTCGGCTGAAGATGAAAAAGCTGACCCACTGAAGCGTCCTAAGCTTGTTTGGTTTAATATCTTGTTGACCATTGGAGCCATTGTTGCCTTAGTTCAAGGTAAGTTTATTCCTCTTCCAGTTGTTTTTATGGTAGCGCTGGTAATTGCATTGATAGTAAATTACCCGGATGTTAAGCTGCAACAGGAACGTATTGTGGCTCAAGGTAAGTCAGCTATTTTTATGATAGCCATTATTTTTGCAGCCGGTATTTTTACCGGTATCCTTAAACAAACAGGTATGATTAAGGCTATGGCCAGTGCGTTGGTTTCTTTCGTACCCAAGACCCTGGGCGGTCATTTACCTTTCTTAACTGCGATAACTTCGATGCCGTCCAGCTTGCTGTTTGATCCCGATTCCTATTACTTTGGCATCTTGCCGGTACTTTCGACGGCAGCAGAGGCGATGGGAGTGGCAAAAATAGAAGTGGCTCGTGCGGCAATTCTCGGACAAATGACCACTGGATTCCCGGTCAGTCCATTAACTGCCTCAACGTTTTTGTTGATTGGTCTAGCTAGCGTAGACCTTGGAGACCATCAGAAGTTTACTATTCCTTTTGCCTTTGGTGTAACATTAGTGATGACGATTGTTGCAGTAGTGACCGGAGCATTTAGGTTGTAAGAATTTACGCCAATAACTAATTCAATATGGTTTTAGCACTACAGTTTGTACTTTATAATAACAATATTTAATTGTGAGGTGGTCCCCTATGAGAAAAATACGGCTTGGCGGAGGAGCAGGTTACTCCGGCGACAGGATAGAGCCTGCTGTAGAACTGGCAGAAAAGGGTGATATTCAATATTTATGTTTTGAGTGTCTGGCAGAAAGAACTATTGCTATTGCCCAGCAAGCTAAGATGAAAAATCCGTCAGTAGGGTATGATGCGCTGTTAACTGCAAGAATGGAAGCTGTTTTAGCGTTGTGCTGGCAAAAGGGCATAAAAATTATTACAAATATGGGAGCTGCAAATCCAATTGCCGGTTCCCAGAAAATCAAGGAAGTAGCTCAAAAGCTGGGTGTTAAGGGACTAAAAATTGCGGCTATTACCGGAGACGACGTACTTGAGGTTATTCATATGCAAGATTATACCATTGAGGAAACTGGAGAAAAACTTTCCACTATAAAAGATAAATTGGTTTCGGCTAATGTATATCTCGGTGCGGAGCCGATCATTGAAGCTCTGCAGGGTGGTGCAGACATTGTGATAACCGGACGTGTCGCCGATCCCGCCTTGTTTATTGCACCGCTTGTATACGAATTTGGCTGGTCCTTAGAAAATTGGAATCTAATGGGCCAAGCGACAGTAATTGGTCATTTGATGGAGTGTGCCGGTCAAATAACCGGGGGTTATTTGGCAGATCCGGGATACAAGGATGTGCCTGGTATTGGCCATCTTGGTTTCCCTATTGCCGAAGTAAGTGAAGACGGTACTGTCGTAATTACCAAGGTAGCTGACGCTGGCGGCATTGTTAACCTCATTACCTGCAAGGAGCAGCTGCTCTACGAAATTCATAACCCGGCTACGTACTTTACGCCGGACGTTGTAGCTGATTTTACCGGTGTACAAATGACCGAAATAGCTAAAGATCAAGTAAAGGTCGTTGGTGGCACTGGATCTCCGAAGACTGAACTGCTGAAAACATCGATTGGATATGTTGACAGCTACATTGGCGAAGGGCAGATCAGTTATGCGGGGCCTGGTGCGGTAAAACGCGGGCAGTTGGCACTTAATATTGTTAAAGAGAGACTTGAACTGACGGGGGTAAAAGTTCAAGAATTTCGTTTTGACCTTGTCGGGGTAAACGCTTTACATGGCGCAAAACTGTCAAATGGGTATGAGCCGTACGAGGTTCGGGCCAGGGTTGCCGGCCGGACTAAAGATATGAAAGAAGCTGTTCGGATTGGCAATGAGGTAGAAACTCTATACACAAATGGCCCGGCCGGAGGCGCAGGTGCCTGGAAGGTGGCACGGGAAGTTGTTGCGATGGTTTCGATACTTATCCCCAGATCTTTAGTCAACTATTTTGTCCATTACGAGGTGGTCTAAGATGAAACTTCACGATATTGCTCATTCCAGAACGGGTGATAAAGGAAATACTTCCAACATATCACTGATTGCTTATGATCCGGCGCATTACCCGTTACTTAGAAAATATGTCACAGCTGAGAGGGTCAAAGAATTCTTTTCAGATATTGTCCAAGGCGATGTAGTTCGCTATGAACTGCCCAATATCGGTGCCTTGAATTTCGTAATGTTTCAAGCGCTTGGCGGAGGAGTTACTCGTACGCTTGCCTTAGATATTCATGGTAAATCACTAAGCTCAGCATTAATGGACATCGAAATTCCGGATAATAGCAACATTTTGTAGAAGGTCTTCATATTTAGGCCGCTAGTGATCCGCTTACTCAGATTTTAAATAGGGGACGACTGAGGTAAGTAATCAGCCAATAAGGTAATTATTGCACTTTACATAAACACTCTAATATATTAAAATCAGTTTTATGAAAAGTATAGTCAAATTTATTCGTAGAATTAGGATGTACATTGAGGCCAGAAAGCTTAAGGACAAGGATATTACAATCATTGCAAATAATTGTATTGGCAGTTTTATTTATCAGGATATGGGCTTGAAATATAACAGTCCCACAGTTGCGTTGCTTTTTTATGCGCCTGATTATATACTGTTTTTGAAAAATATGGATCATTATTTGAGTCAGGAGATTCGTTTCATCACCGAATCAAAGTATTGTGGAAAAACCAATTATCCATTAGGAATGCTGGACGATATCGAAATACACTTTGTCCATTATAAAAATAATGCTCATGCCAGAAATAAGTGGCATGAACGGGTACAGCGCATAAATAAAAGTAAATTATTTATAATTGGAGCCGAGGTAGAAAACTGTACTCCGCAAATTGTTGAAGAGTTTGATCGGCTTCCCTATAAGAATAAGATGTTTTTTACTTACAATAAATATCCTCATTTAAAAAGTGTGATCTATATGAGAAATCAGCTGCCGGATTATTTGCGATGGCGCGATTGGAACGAATATATTAATTTAGTAAAGTGGTTTAATGAGGAAGGGGACTATATTATTTAGTCAGGGTAATCAAATATGAAGCTCATCGAAAAAAATGAGCTCAGTGCTGATATTACCGGCATTAACAGTCAAAAGGATATAAGAGAACCATCTTTCATGGCGTTTTTGGGTAAGCGATCCGGGATTGAGCATTATAATCTTGTTTTTACTTGCTATCAACGGTTGATGACTATGACCGAAAATGATAGCGTCGACTGAATCATGGATAAAAGCGTGCACAGCTCGTTCTATGGTCGTTTTCTGTTTGCCATGTCCATGTATGATTCCAATACGGTAACTGTCAACAGACAGAATTTCTTTTTCAGGTAATGAATCTTTAATTGCCTTGTCGTCGACATTTCCCCAAACTCCGATAAAGTTATAGTTAGTTCGTAAATAATCTACGACCCAATAGCTGCAATAATCACCGGCATGAATAACTAGATCAGTTTGGCTAAGCCGAACGGCTAACCGCTCTAATTGACCGGAATTTTTTTTGAAATGAGTATCAGCTAATATTGCTATTCTCAAAGTTGTCACTTCTCCGCGATTTTTACTTATATTATTTCTGAAAAAGAGCTAAAAGATCATAAATTTAATATTTAGTTAAAAAAGGATTGGCTAGGGTGCCAATCCTTTTTTAGTCTGTCAAACTAGAAAATGGATCTCTTATCTCATTTGCCAGTTAGGTTTTTGCTTATTTAAGAATGCATTAACTCCCTCATGCGCATCTAGAGTAGTACAGAGCATAGCAAAATGATTTCCCGTTAACTCGAAAGCTTTTTTGTACTCCAAATCCGACATATCATAAAAAGATTTTTTACCTAGTTGTAGAGCTAACGGACTCTTGGCTGCGAGCTTATGGGCAAGTTTCATGGTTTCGGTTTGAAGTTGTTCAAGCGGTACGACTTTGTTAATAAGACCGATCCGGAAGGCTTCATCAGCATCAATAGTATCCCCGGTCAACAATAGTTCCAATGCTTTTTTTCGTCCCAGACACCGGGATAATGGCACAGCCGGTCCCATGCAAAATAAGCCTACATTAATAGCTGTTGCGCCAAATTTGGTTCCTTCCGAAGCAATTGCCAAATCAGCGGCAGCAACGATGCCGATGCCGTTGGCTACGGCAATCTTGTGCGCCATGGCGATGACCGGTTTGCGAATCCTTGCTATCGTCTGCGCCCATTCTTCCATGAGTGTTATCCACTCATAATATTCAAGCGGTGACTTTCCTTCCAAATCTTTCACATTAATGCCGGCACAAAATGCTTCGCCGGCACCTTTAATAATAATTACCCGCGTATCAATGTCGTTATTCAGATCAATAAGGGCCTGATTTAAATCACGCGCTAATGGAACAGTAAAAGTATTCAAACTCTCCGGACGGTTTAGGACAATTGTAGCAATATGATCCTCTTTTTCGACAAGAACAGCCTCGTATACCATGTACAGTCTCTCCTTTCATCCCACTGTATTAAGAATTATTCCCATATTATTACTTTTCGTGCTTATAAATCGAAATCCTTCAAAATTGTGAATTATATTTCATTATTGCAGTTTGAGAAGTAGCTGACTTTAGACGATAAAAGAGTCTTAGCGGTTCTTTTTTGGGACAATTAATAATATATCTAACTGAAGAGAGTGGACGGGTAAGAACCACTAATAGGCTATTAAATCAATGGGGGGGACAGTCATGAGTGAAAAAACTGTTTTATTGAATATCGACGAAGAGATCGCAACAATTACTTTGAATAGGCCGGCAGCCATGAATTCAATAAATCAAGAATTTGTCGACGATTTTATTGAGGTTTTGAGATCAATTCAACAGGATAATAAAATTCGGGCAGTTGTACTTACCGGTAACGGAAAGGCATTTTGCGCCGGCGGAGACCTGTTTTATTTGGTGAGCATTAAAGATCCGATTGCAGCTCGAAATTTTATTACTCAAGCCGGGCAAATTGTAATGCAGTTAGTAAACATTGATAAACCGATAATTGCCATGGTTAACGGTGTTGCTGCCGGCGCCGGTTTTAACTTGGCACTAGCTTGTGACATTATCTTTTGCGCCAAATCAGCTAAGTTTGCCCAAAGCTTTGTTAAGGTTGGATTGGTTCCGGATTGCGGTGGCATGTATCTTCTTCCACGTATAGTAGGTTTGCATAAAGCTAAAGAATTAATGTATACAGCCGATTTGATTGATGCTTACACTGCATTCGAAATAGGCGTGGTAAACCGGGTTATTGAAGATGAAATTCTTAAAGAGACTACTTACCAATTTGCCAAACGACTAGCAGATGCCGCGCCAATTGCAATTGGATTGATGAAAAAAATTATTAATCGGAGTGACAATTTAGATTTAAATGATGTACTTGAGTTTGAAACGGATTTGCAGACCATTTGCATGCAAACTCAAGATCACCAAGAAGGAGTGGCGGCATTCAAAGAAAAACGGGCGGCTGTATTTAAGGGTAATTAGCAGATACTTTGTTTGGGCAAATTTTGGAGGGCTATAGTCGTGAATATACGGTTGAGAAGTTGATGCGGATGCTAAGATTCTGCAAATATTTGAAGGCACTAACCAAGTACAGCGGATGGTAATTGCCGGTCAACTATTGAAATAATGTTAAAAAAGTGGGTGCAGCGGTTGCCCCACTTTTTTTAATAGTGAGAATCAGATGATTTGCTTAAGGTTATCCTAGTAGTACGCAAATGTGTTTGGCTAACTAGGTGTCTACCAAAGATTAGCGTATCTAAGGACTGATCGTTTGGTGCTGGATTACAATTAAAGAATAAGAACTTTTAATATTACAAAGAATACTTCCGAGACTAAAGGAGGTGATTCGATGGGGATTGTAACTAATGCAACCGATAAACATCAAAGGTGTATTGATGCTTGTAAAGAATGTGCTCAAGCCTGCTATGAATGTTTTGAGGCCTGCCTGAAGGAGCAAGATGTCGCCGCCCGGAAAAAATGTATCAGCATGCTTATTGACTGTGCCGAGTTATGTCAGCTGGCAGTTGCGTATATGTCGCGCAGCAGTGAGTTGGCAAAAAATCTTTGCCAACTTTGTGCCGAAGTCTGCGATAAATGTGCTCAAGACTGTGCAATGTTTAAAGACGAGCATTGCCAAAAGTGTGCGGATATGTGTCGTAAATGCGCAGAAGAATGCCGCAAGATGGTTTCAATGTAACTATAAGGATAAAGTCAAAGAAAATAGTTATAGTTAAAGCCGCTTGGATGATCATTGAGCGGCTTTAATACAGTTCTGCCAACAATCGGGAAGATTTGTCGGAGTGCCTTTTTGATGAAACTGGTAAGATAAGATTAGAAGGTGCTTAAATGCAACCGTTAGTTGTATTGTCTAGATCCGGTTATATTGAAAGTATTCACCAAGGATACATCTGTGTTGTGAACAACAATAATCAAGTAATTGCCCAACTTGGCGATAGTTCTACCAAAATATTTTTGCGGTCGGCAGCTAAGCCGTTTCAAGCTTTGGCTACGGTACACTCGGGGGCTGCAGACTATTATCATATCAGCGACCAGGAGCTTGCAATTATGTGTTCATCCCATAGCGGACAAGCAGTGCATAGAGACACGGTCGGATCGATATTAAATAAAATCGGACTAGACGAACATCATTTAGATTGTGGTGTGACCAATCCCTATAATCAGGATACAAACGAATGGTTGATTCGCCATAATGAGAAGCCGACTAAATTATATAACTGCTGTTCGGGTAAGCATGCCGGAATGTTGATGTTATGCCGGTTTTATAACTTTTCTACCAACGATTACTGCCAGCGGGACCACCCTGTCCAAAAGTTGATTTTTAGTATTTTAGCTGAATTGCTTAATTGCCTGCCGGAAATCATAATTCAAGGCGATGATGGCTGCGGGGTGCCAAACTGCTTGCTTACTGTTCATCAAGCCGCCTATCTTTATGCTTTGCTGGCCGAGGCCGGGGGAGACAATAAATTTGGTCACGATCTAATGAGAATACGGAATGCTATGAGGGCGAATCCATTGATGATTAATGGTGATGGTGAGTTTTGCACTGATTTGATTAGGCAGTCGGCAGGCAGAGTCGTGGGTAAAGTCGGCAGCGAAGGGGTATATTGCGTTAGTGTAGTCGAAAAGAAACTTGGTATTTGCATTAAGATTCTTGATGGGAACGAGCGAGCTGTATATCCGGCAGCGATACATGCTTTGCAACAGTTAGGCATTCTCGATAAGCCTACTATTATGCAGATGAAAAAATGGTCTATGCCACTTGTCAAAGATCATAAAGGGAAGACGGTAGGATATACGGTTCCTATATTTGATTTATATGACAATAGTAGCAGCAACCTAATAAAAACGGGTGATAAATATCTGTTTGGAGGCGAAATGTTTTGAAGCCGCTAGTCGCAATCACTCGCAACGGTCGGGTAGAAAGTATTCATTGGGGCATTATTTGTGTTGTGGATAAATACGGCAAAATGCTCTTTAACATCGGAAATCCATATGTAAAAACTTATTTTAGGTCTTCGGCCAAACCATTGCAAGTTTTGCCGCTTATCTTGTCTGGTGCCGGGGAAGCTTACGGTTTTACTTCGGCCGAGATTGCGCTGGCTTGTGCATCGCACACCGGTGAGCCTGTTCATCAGCGTATGGGTCAGCAAGTACTGCAGCGGCTGGGACTAACTGCCGATGTTCTTCATTGTGGCCTTATGCGTCCATATGATGAGCATGAAGATGACCTGCTCAAGGTGACAGGCATCCAGCCTTCAGTATTTCACTGCAGCTGTTCCGGCAAGCATATTGCCATGCTGGCAATGGCTATTCATAACGGCTATTCGCTGGCGGACTATGAACATCCCCAAAACCCATTGCAGCAAAAAATTCTTCAGATCGTTGCGGCAATGTCTGATGAAGACATTGCCAATATCGAATTAGGAACAGACGGTTGCGGTATTCCGATTTATCTGTTAACTATACGAAGCATGGCTTTATCTTATGCCAAGTTAGTTGCCTATGCCAATGCAAACAACAATGAACTGGCTAATGCTTGTCATATTGTAGTTGAAGCGATGACCAGTTATCCGGAGATAGTCAGCGGCAGGGACGAGTTTTGTGCCGCTATAATGCGGACAACTAATGGCAGATTACTGGCTAAAGTAGGTGCTGAAGCAATTTATTGTGTGGGGACTAGAGAAAAAGAATATGGTATTTGTGTAAAAATATCAGATGGCAGTGAGCGGGCGCTGTTCCCGGCAGTTTTGCACACACTATTCCTTCTTGGCCTTATAACTGAAAGTGAATTAAGTAAGTTAGACAAATGGTATCATACTCCAATATTAAATAACCTAGGCAATAAGATCGGGAGCATTGTGCCGGTCTTTGATTTGAACGGCAGCACTAATGTTGATCTGGGCATGAAGGTAAATTAATCATAATAAATTGAATCGGTGGGAAAACTATTCTTACATATTATGAGGAGGCTGGTAATTTTGTTCAAACACGAAAAGCAGCTCTTACAGCCGGTAAAAGTCGAGAAACCTAATCCTACCTATGCGGCCATGCTTTCGGAACAGCTTGGTGGACCACAGGGCGAATTAAAGGCGGCGATGCAATACACGGCCCAAAGTTTTAGAATCCAAGACCCGGCAATTAAAGATTTGTTTTTAGATATCGCTGCCGAAGAATTAAGCCATATGGAGATGGTAGCAGAAACAATCCACTTGTTGAATGGCAATAATGCAAGTGCCCAAGCAGTACAAGCCGGACATATTGAATCTGAAGTACTCACGGGACTAAATCCGTTACTTGCTAACGCCTCCGGTTATTTATGGACAGCGGCATATGTCAATGTAACCGGCGATTTGCCTGCCGATATTCTGTCGAATATTGCCGCGGAACAGCGAGCCAAAGTTGTCTACGAAAATCTCCACCGGCAGATTGAGGACAAGTATGTGCGGGAGACAATCGATTTTCTGTTAAACCGGGAAGAAGCACATAATACTTTGTTCCGACAAGCCTTTAACCGCATTCAGGATACCGGATCAAACCGGGATTGGGGTGTCGATGAGAACGCCAGACTTTACTTTGATTTGTCAACACCCGGTAAATACTTTAATATAAGCAATCCGCAGGCACCGTCATTTCAAAATCCTGATCCCGGCGCAACAAATCCACAGTAGGCTTTGCCTATAGCGAAATTTTAAAAAGGACGAAAGCAATGACTGTTTCAACCAAAGTAAAAACAACACTTGCCAATGCAGAAAGTGTATATGCGGATTTGTCGTCTTTTTCATTGGATACTCAAGATCAAGCTGCCAGTCAGATGTACAAAGATCTGGCTAAGACTCAACGGATTGTTATCGAATCATTAAAAAACAGAGTTGAGTATATTGAAAAGAAAAAGACCTTAGAGCAATAAGAATAAAAGAGCTTTGTGCTGACAAGGCTCTTTTTAGAACAGCGGCGTTCGCCTGGCTGGAGGTATAAATATGACTATTAGACTTAAACTTCAAACAACATTAGCGGAATTAGAGGGAATCATTGCCGATTTTAAAGTTAAATACCATGAGTCCGGCGATAATGCGACCAAACAATTATTTAATACATTAATAACTGAAACGGAGACTGTATATAAATGTCTAACTATACGGGCAACGCAACTACAAGACGTAGAGCTACAATATACAAAAGACGGTGATAATAATGCCCGAATATTTTCAGATCGCAATTAGGGCAACAGCGACATATGTAATCCTGTTCTTTTTAACTAGATTGATGGGTAAACGAGAGATTTCACAGCTAACTTTCTTCGATTATATTGTCGGCATTACAATCGGAAGTATGTCGGCCATTTTGTCTTTGGAAACTCAGCAAAGTTTTTGGAATATTTTAATTGCAGTTGTCCTGTGGGCTTTATTTCAAATCATAATTTCATATGCGGACTTAAAAAGCAAGACCCTCCGCAACTTTACCAAGGGATCACCAACTGTGTTAGTTGGAGATGGCAGGATAATTGAAGCAAATCTGGCCAAGGAGCATATTAACAAAGATGAGCTTACAGCTATGTTGCGTGAAAAAAATACCTTTAATATAGCCGATGTTGATTATGCTATTTTGGAAACTAACGGAAAACTCAGCGTAATGAAGAAGCCCAATAAACAAACGATTACTCCGGCTGACCTTCATCTTACTGCAGAGTATACCGGCCTAGGTATACTTGTGGTTGAAGAAGGAGAAGTAAACATTGATGCGCTAAGAAGCAGGCGACTGACTCGATCCTGGCTAATGGGCAAGTTGGCACAACAGGGGATTTATGATCTTTCAAAAATATTTTTAGCTCAGGTGGACGAAGCAGGTAATCTATATGTTGATTTATATGACCAGTATGAGCAGCAACTTAAGAAAAGCACCGCCGACGATATGATTTTAGCTAAACTTGTAAAAGTACACGCCAACTTGACTATGTTTTCTTTGGATACCGAAGATAGAGCAGCTAAAAATATGTATACAGATTGCGAAAAGAGAATTCAAGATGTTCGTTTAATGTTTGAGTCTTATAGCGCTAACCAAACGGCAAAACATTCTAAACTTAGAGAACAGTTATTGCACTAAAATGACCGCCAAAAGCGGTCATTTTAGTGCATATTTCTATATAGCTAATAACAAGTCACAGTTGGTGCATAAAATTCAGATCGCTTAATTTTTTGCACCTTTTCAGGAACATACGTTCTGTAATATAATATTGTTAAGGTAGTTAAGGGAGCTGATTGGCATGGATATTTTTGACAAACTAAAAATTCTCACTGACGCAGCGAAATATGACGTAGCTTGTACTTCCAGCGGAGTGAGTAGGAAGTCGGTTGCCGGAGGAATTGGTAACGCTGCGGCTTATGGAATTTGCCATAGCTTTGCCGGTGACGGGCGGTGTATTTCCTTGTTGAAAGTGTTAATGACTAATGCCTGCGTTTATGATTGTCAATATTGTGTTAACCGCCGGTCAAATGATACGCAGCGAACAGCTTTTTTGCCCCGTGAATTGGCGGATTTAACCATTAACTTTTATCGCCGTAATTATATCGAAGGACTTTTCTTGAGTTCCGGAGTTATAAAAAATCCCGATTATACTTGTGAACAAATGATTGAGGCGCTGAGAATTTTACGGGAAGAGTATCATTTTAACGGCTACATTCACGCCAAGGCTATCCCGGGAGCGGATCACGCTTTGATAACCCGCCTTGGTATGTTGGCTGATCGTATGAGTGTTAATATCGAATTGCCGTCGCAGAATAGTTTGAAGTTGTTGGCGCCGGATAAGTCCAAGCATTCAATACTGGCGCCGATGGGACATATTCAAAACCGTATTCGTGAAAATTCAACGGACTTAGTAAAATATCGGCAAGCACCCAAGTTTGTTCCGGCTGGCCAGAGCACTCAAATGATTATCGGCGCAACGCCGGAGACTGATCTGCAAATTTTGAATTTGACAGAAAGTCTTTATAAAAGATATAACTTGAAAAGAGTATTTTTTTCAGCTTATATGCCGGTTGCAGAAAATGCTTTTTTACCGTCAATTGATACTAACCCACCGTTGTGGCGTGAACATCGTCTTTATCAAGCAGACTGGTTGCTAAGGTTCTATGGTTTTGCTGCAAAAGAACTGTTAGATCAAGACAATCAGAGTTTCAATCCTTACCTGGACCCCAAATGTAACTGGGCGTTAAATCACAAAGAATATTTTCCTCTTGATGTTAACCGCGCTGATTACCATGACTTATTACGAGTACCGGGTATTGGCGTTACCTGTGCCAAACGGATTGTAACTGTACGGCGCACTGCGAAATTAAGTTTTGACGGTTTAAAAAAACTGGGGGTCGTTCTCAAGCGAGCTAAGTATTTTATAACCTGTGGCGGAAGATTTTCATATGGTTTGAATTTTAAGGAAAACGAAATCCTACAGTCGTTGCTTTCACCAACAGCATTGCGCTTGTATCAGCAGAATTATGGCTTTTTGCCCAAACCGGAGCAGCTTTCGTTGTTTGATCAACCATCACTAGTATCATCGCAGCCAACACAGGAGGATATACTAAAATGCTTAACCGGTCAAATGTGATTTATTGTTATGACGGCAGTTTTGAAGGTCTGCTTTGCTGTGTTTTTGAAAGTTATGCGCAACAAGAAATACCATTGGATATTGCTACATCGGATAAGTGTCAGACCATGCTTTGGCCGGTAAAAGAGATATTGACCAATATACAAAATGCACAGCGGGTACAAAACTCCATTGCTCCGAAAATAGGTACGGCAGCACTGGATTTGGTCCGGCGGGCTTTTTTAACGTGTTTTGCCCAAAAAGAATTATACATCTTATTATTCCTCAGGAAAGGCTATCGCTATGGTCCGGCGATTATGAATATGCTGACGGACGAAGTAGTCAGTCCATTATTTAAAGCAGTTAAACATTTAAATAAAGAGAGTGAACTACTAAGAGGATTTGTACGGTTCTCGGTATTTAACAACGCTTTGGTTGCCGAGATAGAACCAAAAAATTTCGTGCTTCCGATGCTGAAATACCACTTTTGTGAACGATATGCCGAGGAACGATTTTTAATTTATGATAAAACTCATGGCATGGGATTAATTTATCAGCCTTATCAGGCAGCTATCGTTCCGATAGAAGCTCTTGACTTGCCTGAAGCTGATGAATATGAGCTTGAATTTCGCGAATTATGGCAGCTGTTTTATAATACCATCGAGATACAGGGGCGGCACAACCCTCAGTGCCGCATGAGCCATATGCCTAAACGATACTGGAAATATATGACGGAGTTTGGTACGCAATTTAGAACTCGGTGTAATCATGATAGTTCTAAATCTAGTTCTGGGCGAAGTACTACTTCAATTGCTCAGGCTATTTGGGGCGATCAGGTAGTGGAAAAAAAGTAAATACTAATTTATAGAAAGTGCAGAATATATGTGATAAAATATTAAAATGATGAATCCAAATATGCTTCTTGCCTATTTCATATAGTTTAAGGGGAAAATCCGATGAGTGATCTTGTATCAATTGTAGTACCTGCCTATAATGTCGAGAAATTTATTGGCAATTGCATTAATTCAATACAAAAGCAAGGTTACAGCAATTGGGAAGCGATAGTTGTTAATGATGGATCAACCGATAACACAATACAAGTAGTAGAACGATTAATAAAAGATGATAAGCGGTTTCATGTTATAAATCAGGAGAATAAAGGTGTCTCGGTAGCGAGAAATGTAGGAATTGAAGCGGCAGCAGGAAAGTATATAACATTTCTTGACGGCGATGATATGTGGGAATCCGATTTCTTATTTGATTTAATTAATGCCATCGAAACTAATAATGTTGATATGGCCTATTGCGGCTATTGCCATTTATATTCCGGCGGACTAAAGAGGCGATTTAGTTATTCTTATTTTAGCGGATCAATATTTGACAAAGTAGTCAATGGCAGTACTATTATCCATATCGGCGCGGTGGTAATTAACAAAGAATTAATGGACCAGTTAGAACTGCGTTTTACTCCAGGCTGCCTTGTTGGGCAAGATCAAGAATTTATTTGGAAACTTGTTTCACAAGCTAAAGTCCAAACAGTTCCGAAAGAATTGATGCTATATCGGATCCGCTCCGGTTCAGCCATCACTGCGAAATGGGACTGTAAAAAGCATATTCATGCTTTTTACGGCTTTTTAAGAGCTGCAAATTATATTATGGAGGTAAAGCCTGCCGGTTTTGATGAGCGGCTAAGACAGATGATGTTTGCCCGTGTAGCATATAAATTGTATAAGTTAGTATGGCGAATGATTAAAAACGGCTATAGCAACGAAGCGCGCGAATTAATGAAATCAGATGAGTATCAACGGGTCGTTGTTCATCTTGATAAAGATAGGCTGTCAAGTATTGATAAAATTAAATACCGTGTTGTAACTGCCAATAGAGGATTCTGGTGGCAAGTGGCGCGATTGTTTTAATTATAGTCCTAAGCAGGGCTGTTTTTTATAGCAGTCCGCGTTCGATACGGTAAGCAGTGTATGCCGATAAATTAGCTTTTTCGCAAATACCATATGCCCTAATATGCAATATGAACCACCGCCAAATTAGAAATTTCCCGGAAATTTCTAATGTACCATCTAGTTTTAGCGCCTTATTGTTTTGTAAGTACTTCTTCAAGTAGCCGGTGGATACTTTCCAGATGAATCAACATTTGTTTCTTGGCTTTAGCACCTTGATGATTTTCTACAGCGTTAAGAATTGCCGTATGCTCAGCTAACACCCGCTCATAGTCGCGCGGCTTTGAGGGGTGATGGCTCCCGGTTCGGACAATATCATAATATGAGTCATGAAGAGTACTGACAACTTTGGCAATAGTACTGTTATGGGTGGCGCTGGCAAGAGCGTAATGAAATTCATAGTCGGCTTCAGCCGTGTCTAGTCCTTGAGAAATGGCAGCTTCCATCTTATGATGAGCTTGATTAAGATCCGCGATGTCTTGAGTTGTGGCCCTAGAGGCCGCTAATGTAGCTACCTCGCTTTCTAATATTTTCCTGAGTTCCAATAGTTCTAACAGGTCGGTTCGATCGCCGCCAATCAATCCGGTTAACGGCTTAACTGTCCGTTGTATTTTGCGGATAAAAGTACCGCCACCATGCTTGGTAGTTATCCAGCCTTCGGATTCAAGCACAGCTAATGCCTCCCGCAAGGTTGCACGGCTTACACCGAATATTTCAGCGAGTTGTTTTTCAACAGGCAGTTTTTCGCCAAGTTGGTATATTCCGCTTTTAATCATCTCTTTTAGTTGGCGAAGTACCTCTTCAGACAGCTTTATTTTTTCTATCTTTTTCAGCATATAGAACTCCTTATATTAATTGTTAACATACAAAATTTCACCTTTTAACATAAATATCCTGCTGGATATAATCAATCCCTTTCACTTACTGGCGGCGAAAGGGATTGATTAGTTTTTTATCTCTTGGCCGTCGCTTTTAAGTCAATAACGGGATTTACTAATGGCTCAAACCCATCAATCCGGCATTCGACGATATCACCATCTTTAATAGGTACAGCGCGGGGGGTACCGGTACAAATAATATCACCGGGAAGCATGGTGGCGACTTTAGTATGGAATGAAACTAAATAGCTTGGTGGAAACGTCATGTTAGATACTACGTTCTGAGCATGTATTTTGCCATTACTGACGGTAGCTACTTTGAGACTCATTAGATCGTTGATTTCATCAGGTGTTATCAATTGCGGTCCAAAGGAAAAGAAAGTATCAAAATTTTTGGAGCGGGTTAAATAACGGGGATTTATTCGCAATATATCTTCGGCCGTCATATCAATCAAAGTGGTGAACCCGGCAACAACGCTCAGCCAATCTTTTTCATCAACATCTTTACATTGTTTACTAAAAATAATGCCTAGTTCGGCCTCAGCTGTTGTTTTATCCGACTGTAGCGGTATTTTTATTTGATCGCCGGGACCGATTATGGTTGTATCAAATTTAGCAAAACTGGCCGGGGCAATGGTAGGCGCTTTTTCACTAAGGTCGCCGGCATGATCGACATAGTTTAAGCCAATCCCCCAGATTTTACGGGGATGACGATAGAGAGGAGCAAAATTAACTTCCTTTTGGCTGAGGATAGTATCTGCGGCATTTAAAGCGGTGCACCCGCCGGCGCGATACCAGGTGTTCATTTCACCTAAAGTACCGGTTTGAATTATTTCGAACAGATCAATAGGCCAGCACTTTCTGGATATCCGATTAACTGATTCTACTGGGATCACTCCGCCAGGCGTGACAATAGCGGCTGTTTCCGTACCGTTTAACTTTATTGTTGACAATCTCATAGAAACCACTCCTTTTAATTTATCATGTCATCTGGTGATCAGACAACTTTTGCTAGAGTGAACTCGTTTCAGCAAAGCTGAAACATCGGGGGCTCAGGTGGAGAGTCAACGCCACCTGAGCTGACGCCGCCTATAGAGGCGGGAGTCTTAACTCGCTGAATAAGATAAATTAATTTATTTTATTCAGTTTTTTTCTCCAGTTAACTGGTAGCTCGATTTGAGTTCGATTTGTTCAATTTATCGCTATAGATAGTGAAATAAACCCATAAGGCATTGATCAATAATAAGGCTGCCGTAAAGAAAAAAACATATTTTATACCAAATACCGAGGCCACTTGGCCGCCAAATAATGAGCCTAAAAACATGCCCATAAATTGCGCAGACTGGTTGTAACCAAAAGCTCGGCCGGTAATAAAGTCAGGAGTGCTGCGTTTGATAAGCGAATTAATTGAAGGTAATAGTCCGGCTGTTGCCAGACCTAGCAAAAACCGCAATAAGCCAAGCTGCAAAGAAGTTGTTACAAATGCTTGCGGAATAAAGATTATTCCGGCAACAATCAATGCTGCTAGCAGAACCTTTTGAGGTCCTACCCGGTCAGACAGTTTGCCTAGCTTAGGCGCTGCTAGAATACTGGCTAATCCGGAAGCTGCGAAAACTGCGCCGGCAATTAGTGCAACATGGGTTGTGCCGGGAGACAGTTGGATGATAAAAACAGTAATAATCGGTTGAATCGACATGAGCGCTAATTGCATAGCTAGCGTTGTAATAAACAAACACCCAGTTATACGGGGACTTGGTAATTGGCGCCAAACTTCACTGAAAGACAGGGACTTTTTGCTATTGGCAATAAAATGCTCTTCAACAAATAGATACGAAGCGATAAAGGCAATGAAACATAAATTGCCAATAGCGATAAATACACCGCGAAGGCCAATGATTTCAGCTAGATATCCGCCAAACAGCGGCCCCAGTAAAGTTCCGCCAACCTGACCGGTGAATAGAGTTCCCAGTGCCCAGCCAGACCGTTCGACCGGAGTTTGGGAAGCAACTAAGGTGATCATTGCTGATTGGAAACCGGATAGTGCTCCTTGAAGGATTCTTAAACCAGTCAACTGGTAGACATTTTGCGCAAAGCCCATACAAGTCATTATAATGGCTAACCACAGGCTGGCCCGGAGTACCATTGGTTTTCGTCCGTACTTATCAGCAAAATTTCCCCAAATCGGCGAGAAAATGGTCAGGCTGATGAAATTGCTGCCGTAAACGATTCCTGACCATTGGGCAATAGCGGCCGTACCGGCTATACCTAGCTGTTTAATATACAGGGGAAGTATCGGAGCCATTTGGCTCATTCCTGATGAAACAATAAATACTGCAAACCAACATACTATGAGATTTTTTTTCCAAAGTTCCATGTAATGACCTTCAGTCTATTAAATTTGAAATGTTGTTTTATTTTTTAAATAGGATAGCTTTAAAATATCACAGATTGGTTATATATTCAACTCTAAACCTCCAAATAAATTCAGTTTTTGTCGAATTTTGCTAGCATAACTGTGAATGGAGTAACCAGTATACTGCACTAGCACAATTATAATATAGTTGCTATGCAATTAAAAGAATTGCGGTCAGCATTTGCTAATTCTTAGGGGTCACTGCTTAATTCCGTAAATGTTGGACAATTGCAGTTATTACATAAAAAGAACCCGCTGTACAGCGGGTAAAGGGAGAGATTTAACCCATTCTTTAATTTATTACGCGACGTGCTCCAATGTAGCGTGAAGTATAATATTCGCCAGCTAGTTCGGAAATTGTAACTTGTTTAGCACCTGAGCTGGCATGGATGAATTTACCGTCACCGATGTAGAAGCCGACATGGGAAGGACCCGGCTTATACGTTGTAAAGAAAACTAAATCCCCAACCTTGAGATTTGTTTTAGCGACCGGCTTACCTACGGTAAATTGTTCGGCTGCCGTACGCGGAATGGAGATGCCATTTTGCTTTAATACGTATTGCGTATATCCGGAGCAGTCAAATCCACTCACAGTGCTGCCACCCCAGACATAAGGAACGCCTAGATACTTGTGTGCGGTGGTTATAACTTCGCTTGCACTGGCATTCACCGGTGCGGTGGAACTGCCCAAAATTTGTGCGATGCCGGATGATTCGTTGTTTATATTTCCAAATAGCTTGCCCATCAGTAAGCCCAAAAGTACATTTAACAGCCCATTACCGGATCCGGAACTTAATTGTGGCAAAACATCCGCTAAAGACGCCGCCGAAACTTGTGAAGCCGGCGCAATTAACATTATGCTGAAGGTCAGCAATAGTACAAATATTATTGGTGTTTTTAGAATGCGCATGTTTTCCTCCTCTATTAAAGTCAAAATCGGATAGTAGAAGCCGTTCCTACCATAACATATGTAAATGTATTTTGTAAACTTGTAGTTTAAACCAACTAATAGCTGGTTGGTAAAAATAGACTGCTCAATACAGAATAAAACTGCCTAAAGAATAGAGGCAGTCTTATTCTGTGGATATGTTAAGTGATTGTCGATTTTATATTTCTTGAGTTTTTCTAAACACGTTGCTATAGTTATAATTCGGCGTACTTGAATCTGTAATGTTTTGCATGATTTGTCCGGCGATATCCGGATGGGAATGAGCGAATTTTTGGAAGCTAAACCTTATTAAGACCAAAATTAGCGTATCCGTTACAGCGCAAATATCTTCCTGGCAACAAGTCTGTTTTACCAGACCCGGTGTACCAAAAAATTGACCGGGATTTACTTTCCTGAGAGAAATGATCGAATTGCCCGACCTTATCTTACCGGAAAGCAATATGTTAAGCGTATGGCTGGTATAACCGCTGAGGGCGATATAATCACCCATGCGGCATTGGATAATAACACCGCAGTTATGCAAGAACTTTCGAGCTTCTTTTTCCGGTATACCTCGTAATAGCGGTATTGCCTGCTGTGGATTGCGTTTTAAAATTTTTTTTAAAAGCTGCCAAAAATCCTCTTCAGCGATTAGTTGACTGTTAATTATAGCAGTTTGCTGGGGAAATCCTTTGGTAAACCATTCTCCTGCTTGGCAGTTTATCGTTCCCCGTTTGCGGGCCAACCGCAGGAGCGGAGAACCAACAGCGCGCAAGTGGTTTATATCATCGATTAACAGAACTACCGGCGTCAGTACTCCGTCAAATCCAGGCGCAGCTATAATCCGGCCAAAACGCTGGCAGCCAAATTGTTCATAAATTCTCAATAGATGAAAGTTGCATATCCCGAAGCAAAATTGAACCTGGTGCATACAACAGAGTTCATAGGCCTTAACCATCAACAGGTACATAGCTACTGAATTGCGGTATGTTTCGCCGACCATCAGTTTGCTGGTGTAAGCGAAATTTTTAAAACCTTTTCTATTATGAAACTGTTCAAAACGGTCTAAACAAAGAATCTGCCTTAAATCCTGGGGAAACATAGGCAAGGGACCGATATTGATCCGTTGGGTACCGATTATTTCCGTACCTATCTGCGCATAGAGTGTTAAGCCCCAATCATCCAGCTCATCAAATAGAATCTTGTTATTATGATCGATGGCCGGAAGTTTAAGTCCCATCTCTTCAATATAAACACTATAACGAAAACGATATACAGCATATTTTTCCTCTGGGGTATTAGCAATACTAATTTTAATCATTTTTTCGGTATTTTTAGTTGAATTTGATAGGCTCACTTTTTATCGCTCCTTTGCAAATTTTGTAGAATAATGCTCATGTCTAACCCATAGTCTGACTTTTCATGTGTGTAATCACCTCCATTTGCATGTAAGTAATTATCATTACCAAAAATCCCCCCTGTCTTTGTTGAAGTAAAAAACCCTTTTCTCATTAATTTGAGAAAAGGGTTTTTAAAATTATTATGCAGTTGGATCAAGCAAGTCAAAATGAACAAATACCGTTGTACCTTGCCGTCCCGTTTCCACGCGAATCTCAGCCTGATGCCGGTCGGCAATTTGATAACATATCGGCAAGCCTAAACCAATACGATTTGATTTGGTTGTTAAAAACGGCTTACCTAAATGTTCGAGAATATCTGGTGGTATACCAGAACCTCTGTCGGTTATTGATAATACAACTTTATCAATTTCGACAAATGTACGGATAATAAGCTCACCTCCATAATTTTGCATAGCATCTAGACTATTGTTGACTAAATTGATCAGTAATTGTCGAATTTCATATTGATCAAGATAAAGTGAAGAGGTATCTTGCAGATCTAGTTTAATGTGCACATTAGCCTCAATTGCCGAGGCTTGCAGCAGTGGCAGTAGCGCAGTTATGATTTGGTTTAAACTGCAAACCTTCCGTTCAGGAACTTTCTCTTTAGCAAGAAGCAAGTATTCACTAATAATTTTATTGGTTCTATCCAGCTCACCAATCATAAGTTCGTAGCGTTCCTGTTTAGTAGGCTGGTCTTCTTTATTTTTCATTAATTGCAGGAATCCGCGTACCGATGTTAAAGGGTTGCGTATTTCATGGGCAAAGTTTACTGCCATTTGTCCAACCATATTGATGCTTTCGGCCCGAGCCACAATTTGTTCCATGTTTTTTCGGGTAGTAATATCACGTAGTATACCTTCTAAAGCAATTATTTTACCATTTTTATCAAATAGTTTAATTCCCTTTATTTCAATCCATACAATGGTTTGATTCTTGTGAACCAGTCGAAGTGTCAGCGGCAGTTCGTCTGATGTATGTGTATTATCTAAATAATTATAAAATTGTTCTAGATCATCAGGATGAATTAACTTTGCTAATAGTTTCGGATTAGCGTAATATTCATTAGGGTCATACCCTGTAATTTTTAAGACTGACGGGCTTATATATTCGAAACTTTCTTCGGGGTATATATTGTAGCGGTATATTACATCAACAGCATTATCTGCCAATAAGCGATATTGCTTTTCTTTAGTTATTAAGTCAAACCTGGTCTTTTCAAAATATACCAACAGAAGTCCAAAAGTTATAATCAATCGGGTAATGCCGGCTATAAAATAGCACCAGGGACTTAACCAGGATATACCTAGCGAATAAGGCATATACATTGTTAGGAGGCCCCAGAGTATAAAAGAATATCCGGTCAGGCGGCTTCCTAGGGCTTTGGTTTGCAGTTCAAGGACAAATGATAATCCAATTCGTATTAATACGATACCGCTGAACCAAGTTGGCAGAAAAAGTTTATAAATCGGCGGTAATTTCAGTAAAGCGAATATGCATGTTAACAGGAAGGCCATGACGGCAGTAACGAGCCACAATTTACCTACTGGTTTATTGACAAAAAGTTTAGAGCCCCACAAAAATATGTATCCATTAGCAATTATAAATAATTGAAAAACCGTGAAGCCCAATATTGAACTTCTCCAGTCGATCAATCCAGAATCAAAAATGATCATGCGGGCAAAAAACATCAGCCAACTTATTATCCATATTCCCATATATTGTTCGCGGTAAAGAAAATAGAAATAAACATAAGCGAGTAACAGCAGGATTGTTCCGGCCATTACCGATGGAAAAATGTAACTCATCTTAGTTCTCCCTAATGTCCATTGATGTAAATATTAGGATCATTCTCCAGATAAATACAAATACCTGCAACTTTTGTATAATGTGCCTAAAATATTGTTGCAAATTTCTTCATTATTGCTACTAATTTTTAGTATTTTCAGTCATTATCTACTGCCATTCAGTTTCGAATTTTGACCGTTGAGCGGAAATGATTAGCGAGTATAAGTAATGATTTATTATACTTGTTTTTAACGGAGGTGAGATTAGTGAGCATTAAAATTCACATTAGCCGCTGTAAGGGCTGCGGAATTTGCGTAGCTTTTTGTCCTAAAAAAGTACTAGCATTAAGTGAAATCGAAAAAGTAGATGTTGTAAATGAACAGGACTGTATTAAATGCAGACAATGCGAAATGCGTTGCCCTGATTTTGCGATATTTGTGGAAAATGATTAGGAGTGATAAAATTGGCAAGAGTTTTACTGATGCAAGGCAACCAAGCTTGTGCTGAAGGCGCAATAGCTGCCGGCGTTAAGTTTTTCGGCGGCTATCC
>JALHDB010000019.1 GCA_022840825.1 Negativicutes bacterium
GTTGATTTTTTTAGGTTTTTTACTTTTTATAATTATGCACAGAATGGAAGAACTACCTAATGACAGGGGAAGATATTGAAGATTGTAAATTATTTTGCGAATAGAAATGGAGGTGGGTGTGCAATTTGAAACATCCCAAAGATCCAATTTACTTAAGGATTAGCTCCTGAAACAAGGCATCACCGACCTAAAGGTATCTGTCGCACAGACAGATACCTTTAGGTCGGTGAATTCTACTATTCGGCAAAAAAAACGAGATGAGGAGAGAACAATGATGATGATGTATGACGGAATAATGAGCGGAGATGGACTTGTTTTTGTGTTAGTCTATTTGGGGGACGCTGGTGTATTTTTTCTACCTTTTGAACAGCATGGCCAAGTCGTTGGTACGGATTGCCGATCGGTTGGACAGGGTGGCGTCTTTGGGCGGCGAACGGGAAAAGCAAGAGTGACAGATGAATTGACACAGGATCTTCATAAAACCTTCATCACTTCTTCAAAGTAAGATTGTATACTAAAGACATGGGGGAAAAGAGATGACGGGAATTTGGATGATGTTGCGCCCGGTGACCCACTGCAAAGAGGGCCATATAAAATAATCCCGGGCATAGCGTATGTACTAGTAGCGTGTTTACCGGTGCTGAGGGCAGGCCGCGACAGAACCGGCAGGCGCGAGATGGATAATCTGGTTCTTGCCATTTTTGGCCTGGTAAAGAGCTTGGTCAGCCAGCGCAATCAGCCGGTCGGCGCTCGCTTCCGGCCAATTAGCCGCTACGCCGGCGCTGATGGTGGCCTGGTAAGGTAAAAATTGTGTTTCTGTGGCCAGTGCGATCAGCAACCGCCAGTGCTGCTGCCGCTAGGTTTGTATCCGGCAGCAGGATGGCGAATTCGTCGCCGCCTAAACGGGCGATGATGTCGCTGGCCCGGCAGTTCTGGCGGAGAATAGCCGCTAGTTGGCGCAGGGCCTCGTCGCCGGACTGGTGGCCATTGGTGTCGTTGATACACTTAAAGTTATCTAGATCAAGGTAAATGAGACTGCAGGCAGCGGTTGGGCAGGCCAACTGCTTTTTTACATCTTAATAAAAGAAGCGATAGTTCCACAAACCGGTCAGGCCATCGGTGAACGCCGTATAATACAGGCGTTTGATGAGCAAGCCAATGATCATTCCAGTTCCCGTTTGAATGGTAAAAAACAACGACCAGTAGAAAAAATGAGTATGACTCATTAGGGTACTGTTTTCCGCCAGGTAACAGCCAAGGCCGAAGAGAAAGCCCAGCACGCCGAATAGAGCAGGCATTAGCTTATAATATAACGATGATTTCAGCACAGGCGTTCCCTCCTTTAAGTAAAAATAGACTGACAGACAACCTGGATGGGCGATGGTAAGATAAATATATTATATACTAGCTGTAATGTTCCAGCCAGTATCTTTGTACGAGGAGATGGAGTATGGGAGCGGTAAGAGGATTCTTTTCCCTGCGGACTAAGCTGTTTCTGGCCTTTTTTCTGCTAGCGGCGCTCATCACGCTGGCTATATCCTACAGGCTGTTTGTGCATATGCGTACCGATCACTTGAACACGTTAAAACGTGATTTAGCAGTCATTGCCGACTTAGCTGTCACACAGGACGAGGGCAAGCTCCTTACGCAGCTGGTGGTTACGGGCGGCGACCAAGCGGCAGCTAATCAGGCGGTGCAGGACTTACAGTACAGGTTGACTGAAGGAAACCTGGCTATTGAGAGAATAGCTGTGTGGCAGGTAACGGCAACAGGTGAGTATGTTGCGTGGGCCGATAGCAAAAACGCGCCGCCGGAAATCAGCGGGCGGCCGGCGGCAGCACCGTACACAGACCGACCGCCGACTGAAGTAACCCGGCCGGTAGCCGTCGAAATTGCTGCCCGCAATTTGGAGATTATCGCCTATGCTCCGCTGCCAGACGCTGACGGCAAAATGGTTGCTCTCATCGGCATTGCCGTCAATGGGGAGGCGGTGGCGGAGGACGTGCGGCATTTCGTCATCCAAGTTGCTAATGTGGCGGCCTTGGCCATTTTAGTGGTTGGGGTAATCAGCTGGTGGCTGGCCCGCGGTTTTTCCCGTCGCTTATCCCGGTTATACGGGGCTATTGATGAAATGGCAGCCGGCAACCTGGATATTGCTTTACCGGACAACGGACAGGACGAGGTGGCCTTTTTGGCCAACCGTCTTAATGAACTGGCGGCCGCGTTATATAGCGAGCGAGAAGAAATGCTGCTGTCGGCCATTGAATCATTGGTGGCCGCATTAGAGGCAAAGGACAGCTATACCTATGGTCATTCGTCACAAGTGAGCGCCATGGCTCACGCCATAGCCCGGCAAATCGGTTTGACAGAGCAGGACGTATTCAATGTGCGTATTGCCGCTTTATTACATGATATCGGTAAGATCGGCATTCCCGACCAGGTGCTGAATAAGCCGGGCCGCCTGGATGAAGCGGAGCGCCGGCTGATTGAGCAGCATCCGGAGATTGGCGCGAAGATACTGGCCGGCATTCCGGCCTTGGCGCGGGTAACCGAGATGGTAAGACATCATCATGCCCGCTGGGACGGTAAGGGGTATCCACAAGCGCTGGCCGGTGAGGAGATTCCGCTCGGCGCGCGGATCATCGCTTTAGCCGACACCTATCAGGCGATGACATCCGATCGGCCCTATCGCAAAGGACTGGCGCCGGAGATTGCCTTAGCCGAACTCAAACGCTGCGCTGGCAGTCAGTTTGACCCGGTCCTGGTAGCGGAGCTTGCTCAAGCGTGGCCGGGCTGTAAGCCGGGCGAGGCATAGGTGAACGAAGCCGATGGGAAAACTAGGGGATTGCTAATCGCAGTCTCCATTTTTTTGGCGTGGTAATTTTAACCAAATCTCCATGATTCCTTCATGAGATATTCATATTGTGGCGCTATACTATCAGTGAAGGAAGAGATACGGCACCGCAAGAAGCAGCAGTGAAGACGGGCATAGAATTATACAGGTACGGTGGACAGGTTACAATAAAATAGCGATGGACGATGAACGATTTGCAGGAGGGCGATGGATGTGAGCTTTTTTCGAAATTGGAGCACAGCAAAGAAAATAGTTGGATTGGTTGTCATCATGCTGGTATTTACCGGAATGGTTGGTTTTACCGGCTATTATTATGTCAGTCACATGAAACAGTCGCTGGAAGATATGTATCAAATCAATCTGTTACCTGTGGAGTGGCTCAATATGGCCCGGGCAGAGTCCCGGACGGCGGAGGCGCTGACACTGCAGGTGGTACTGGCGGATTTGCCGAAAGGGCAGCAGGAAAAATTGCTGGCTGAGGCCAAAAGCCGGATGGATGACGCTGATAAATTCATTGACCAGTATGGACAACAAGTGGCCGCCCAGCAAGCCGGTAAAAAAGTAGCGGAAGTAAAACAGATGATGAACGATTATCACGCGGAACGGCAAAAAGCGGTGGACTTGGTGCTAAGTGGCCAGCGACCAGAAGGCTATGCCTATTTCACCAAGAACGCTGCCGGCCATATTGGGCATATTAATGCTGTTATGGAAGAACTGGCCCATGCGGAAGCCAAGCAGGCGGCTGAGCGCAGTGAGCACAGCGCCAAGGAAGCGATGATGGCTGTTACCCTATTGCTGGTTATTACCCTGGTAGCCATGTTGGTGTCGTTAGCCTTGGGACTGTGGATTGCCAGGATGATAGCGAGACCGTTGCAGGCTATGGTTGAGCGGGCGAAAAATATGGCCAAGGGTGACTTGACAGGAGCCGATGTGAAGGCGATTGGTGAAGATGAAGTAGGGCAACTGGCCAGGGCTTTCAATGGCATGGCCGCTAATCTGCGGCAGTTAGTCCGCCAGGTATCCGAGTCCGCCCAGCAGGTAGCGACAGCATCGGAGACGTTAACAGAAGGGGCGGAACAATCGGCTCAGGCCACCACGCAAATCGCGACCTCCATCATGGACGTGGCGGAAGGCACGGTACAGCAGTCGAAGACGGTGGATGGTACGACGCAAATCATTGAGCATATGGCATCCAATATGCAGCACATGGCGGTAAATGCCAATACCGTCGTCAGTGTGGCTAATGAAAGCGCCGGAACGGCCCGTCAAGGACATAAAGCCGTTGAAGCTGCGGTGATGCAGATGACCAATATTGACAAGACAGTGTCCACCTCGGCGGCGGTGGTAACCGCACTTGGTAAGCGGTCGGAAGAAATCGGCCAAATCGTAGACACCATTACCGGCATTGCCGGCCAGACCAATCTCTTGGCGCTTAACGCCGCCATTGAAGCCGCTCGGGCCGGTGAGCAGGGCCGGGGCTTTGCCGTAGTAGCTGAAGAAGTACGCAAACTGGCCGAACAGTCGGAAATAGCGGCAAAGCAAATCGCCGCCATGATCGGCGAGATTCAGCAGGATACCGTGCGGGCTGTGGCGGCGATGGGAGACGGCACCCGGGAGGTTAAGACCGGGACAACGGTGGTGAATAACGCCGGGCAAGCCTTTGACCAGATTGCATCTTTAGTCGAAAAAGTATCGGCGCAGGTGGGCGAAATATCAGCCGCCATTGCGGAAATGGCGGCCAATAGCGGTCAGGTAGTTGCGGCCATGCGGCAGATTGATGAAGTGAGCAAGCATACCGCCGCCGAGACGCAGACCATCTCGGCGGCCACCGAGGAACAGTCGGCGTCGATGGAGGAGATGGCGGCCTCCAGCCAGAGGCTGGCGCAAATGGCGCTGGCGCTGGAAAATGCCGTGCGGCAGTTTCGGATAGGATGAGGCTTTCATGCTAAAAGCGACTATGATCGCAGGTCCGGGTCTGACGGCAAAAGGCCGTCTTAATAAGCGCAAGGCTGGTTTTGATGACCGGCCTTGCGCTTGTTTTTGACCATTATATTTGTTGCTGTTGCGGCAAATACTACTTGCAAGGAGGTGATGTTATGTCCCGAGTCGTGAAGTGCATGTGTGAAGAGTGCCATCATAACCAAGGGCATGAATGCCACGCTGACGGCATTGAAGTCCGCTCGAGCGGCGACAACAAGGTGAAGTCCTCCGCCGGCACCTGTTGTAGCACCTTTAAAACAAAGTAATGCCAACCGATCACAGGACACGGTGTACAGCCGTGTCCTGTGATTATGTCCAAACCAACTTTCCAATTGCGCTGGCTGAATAAGTTGTATTCGCTTGTTTCGTCCGCCTGGGGCGGCAGCTTGTCTTGTTGTCAGCTTCTTTTGGCTGCGGCGAGAAGCGAACCGCTTTCAGTCGCAATCATAGGGCCAACATGGGAAAAGTTGCAGGTATTGGCATCACTTTCTCTGAACCCGGGTATACTAACTTAAAAATACGCGTTTCATTGTAAGGCCGTTATCGTATTACGGCCGTATATAATATAATTTTAGCGAAACCGAACGGAGAACAGATCATGCTTACGCGCCGCCATTTTTTAAAGTTATGCATGTCCTCGGTATTAACCATCAGTCTTACCGACCTGCTCCTTCCTATGATGCGGGACGCCTATGCCAAGGGCAAAGTGGAAAAACCGCCAGTAATGTGGCTGGAACTGGGCTTTTGCAAACGATAATATCATGTCACTTGAAAATGCCATAAATCCAGATCATCATCAATTCTTAAAAGAAATGATTGAACTACGCTATCATACGCACGATATTGTAGTGCAAGGCGAACAGGCAGTCGAGGTACAATTGGATACGCTAGAAAAGGATGCCGGCCGATTCTGGCTGGTTATCGAAGGGGCAGTTATGACGGGGGCTAATGGCCGCTATAACTATGCGTTTCTGAGTAATGGGAAACCGGAAACCGGCTTGGCCGTGCTGCAAGAATTTGCGTCCAAAGCGAAACACGTTATTGCTGTAGGGGATTGTGCCTGTTATGGCTGACCGGCTGCCGCGCATCCCAATCCTGCCGGTGCCAAAGGCGTGTGGGATGTAATTAAAGATAAGCCGGTGATCAATATCCCCGGCTGCCCGGCGCATCCCGACTGGATGACCGGTACTTTCAGCAATTTGATGCTGTACGGCATGCCTAAACTTGATGCCTATAACCGGCCCAAAATGTCCTTTGAGCGGACCATTCACGACCAATGCCAACGCCGCCAACAATTTGAGGATGGTATTTTTGCCCGCTTTCCCGGCGACCACGGTTGTTTTTACAAAGTGGGGTGTAAAGGACCGGTTACGCATGCCGACTGCCCTTCACGGCAGTGGAACCATTACGTTAACTGGCCGGTTAAAGCCGGCACGCCTTGCAGCGGCTGTGCCAGCCCCCATTTTCCCGACGGTATGATGCCATTTTATAACCATTTACCGGATATCCAGACTCCCGTTAGAGCTATGAACGTGAAAAAAATTGGTGCGGCATTTACCACGCTGGCGGTGGGCGCGGTAGCAACCCACTTGGCCGCCGGCATTTTTTCCCGGCGGATTCATAAACACTATCTGGACGGGACTAAACCAATCGACCCATCACCGCCGGAAAACCTGGAACAGGTGAAGCAAGAACTGGACGACCTTATCCGGCAACAAAACGCCTTGCTGGCTGAGGCGAAAGAACTGGAACGGCCGAGGCCGAGGGTGCGGCGGCAGAATCTGATCGAGGTGGGGCGTGTGCTGCGCTCGCTGGACCCTTGTTTTACTTGTGCGGTGCATGTGCTAAATGTTCCTAATGCCAAACCGATTCTGCTATGATTTTTTTTATTACACTGGTTTGAAGGAGCATGGCAGAGAAATTTAGGTCATAGAGTAATTTTAGTTATTCTATTCCTGAGAATCATGTCCAAGAAGCATGGGGTTAATGATTAAACTCTACTTTGTGGTGGTATCAGTGCCGTTGGCCTAATCTTGCATAAAAAAGATGCCGCCAAACCTTGAGATTTGGAATGGTACGGTCTGGATTGGGGAAAATAGATACTATAGAATCCAAATACTAACCGGCGGTTTTAAATTCAGCCACAATGGTTATATTAATTCTTGGATGAAGATGAGAACATGGCAAATAAACAACAGATTCAACAATGTATTACTGATTGTACCAACACGGCCAACGTTGTTCCCAACACCGGGGTTAGGGAATGGTTACATTTGTAACAACACATATTGAGATGTGTATTCGCCAGTGTGAACAGGCGGCAATGCAAGCACAGTAAAAAATGATATTGTCACAGTTTTTTTTCAGAAAAGAGGTGAAATAGTTTTGCCAGCCAATCCGGCTAGCGACATTCAGCAGCAGTGTCTGCAACAATGTCAGCAAACGGCCCAACAGCTTCGCTCTATGGCCACTCAGGGACAAAACAGCCAGGTGAAGATGATGTTGAACGAAGGATCGCACCATCTTGATCTATGCATAGAGGAATGTCAATATTCCTTAAATCAGCTGCAGCCCTCTGCTATTGGAATAAGACTTTTTTAGTAGATAAGAAAAGTATATCATTTTCTTATCTACATAAGTGCAACCAACGGCTTCCGCTGTCGCTTAAGCTCGGCGCAAGCCGGGTTTTCTAATAAACAAGCCAGTGTGAACTAGCACTGGCTTGTTTAAATATCATCAAGTGCCATTCTAACGTAATTTTTTCAGTGTTTCTTAAAGAGATGTAACTAATCGGTTTCATTAGGAGGAAATAGCTTGGAGTGGAAAGCTTTCTGGGAAGGGAGTAAGGAATTGCCCACCGTAGCCCTGGCTATGCGGGCAGTGGTTCTATACATTGCCTTAATTGCTGCCACCAGGATGATGGGCCACCGGCAGGTAGGCATTTTATCAGGTCATAACTATCTGGTGGCTGCCGGTATTGTGAGTTTGGCTGCTGTCAGGATGGTAAGCCCGGAATCTTCTCTTACGTCCGGCTTGGTAATTGTTTTTGTCTATGCCGGAGTTAATGTATTGTTATCATATTTGGATATAAAGCGCCCTAATGCTATCGACCGGCAGGCTACTGTCCTTATGGCAGGCGGCAGGCTGATTAGAGAAAACATGCTGGATTGCCATGTAACGCTGGACAACTTGCTGGGGCAATTACGGTTAAAAGGAGCGCATAATCTTTCGGAGATTGATACGATTGTATTGGAACCGTATGGCAAAATCAGTGTCAGCAAGAAACCGGACGCATTGCCTGTTACAAGAAAGCAAATGAACCTTTCGCCAAAACCGTCGGCGCTGCCTACGATTCTTATCTATGACGGCGTAGCCGACGAAGCAAATCTGCGGCAGGTGGGAATGGATCAGGAAGAGTTGTTAAAAAAAATAAACGAACAAGGCATCACTGATGCTAAAGCTGTCTTTTTAGCTATGCTGGAGGTTAATGGGACGGTTTATATAAGCGTATAAGGAGGGGATAGAGTTGGAACTGTTAAAAGATATCTTCGGAACCGCTGAGAAAATTAGCCCGTTTATTTTTGTGCTACGGACTTTAATCGTTGGAATCATGCTATATGTTGAAGGAAAAGTTTTGCCCCATCGATCAGGGGGCCAGTTTGCCGGCTATGATTTCGCCTTCTTCTGGATGATGGGCGGACTGACCGCTGCGCCCCTGTTTGAACCCAAGATCAGTATTATCAATACGCTGGTGGTAGTAACCGTTGTTTATCTGATGCACTATATTATCTCTTATATTGCCGTGAAAAACAGGACTTTTGCCAGGTATATAATGGGCCAAGCGGTGCCGTTGATTTCAAAGGGGCAAATCCTGCGCCGGAACATGGCCCAAAATTTCATTCCTCTGGAACTGTTATTATCAGAACTGCGAACAGTGGACGCTCCCAATCTTAATGAGGTAGAGGTAGCCGTACTGGAGACCAGCGGCCATGTCAGTGTTCTGAAAAAATCCGATTATCAGCCGGTAACGCCCAAGGATATAAACATTCAAACGATGGGGGGCGGCTTGCCCACTATTTTAATTAATGAAGGAAAGATTATCAGGGAAAATTTGCAAGGCTTGGGCTATGATGAAAAATGGCTGAAGGATCAACTTTTGCAACAAGGCATCAGCGACATAAAGGATGTATATGTCGCGCAGATAGATTTTGCCGGTGAACTGTACTATTCGCTAAAAAACCAAGAGGAGGTAAATAATAAATGATGTATGACGGAATGATGAGCGGCTATGGAGTTGTCTTTATGCTGGTCTATTTGGGGGCGGTAGTGTATTTCTTTTACCTTTTGACCAGTATGGCTAAGTAGCTGGGCCGGATTGCCGACTGGTTGGACAGGGTGGCGTCTCTGGGTAGCGAGCGGTGCAAGGTTATGCGTTTGACGGTTAAGCAAATGGTGCAGCAAGCGGTAGACAATGGTACCATGACCGCCGACCAAGCAGCTCAGATGAATGAACATATGCAGCAAATGGCTCCCGTTATGCAGCAAATGATGCAAGGCGGCGGAATGATGGGTAACTTCAACAGCAACAATAAATAGTAGTCTGAGACAAAAACCAGGAGCAATCCTGATTTTTGTTTGCACGATTTTTGCGGCGAACGTTAGTGCTATATATTTTCTCCCTGATCATGACGGGCATAGAATATGGTAAAAGACAAGGAGGAAGCGCCCCATGGTGATTAGCCCGGATTTACTAGATTGCCGTATGTAAAACGGCAAGGAGTAAAATATTCTGAGTTGGTTGCCGAACCGGTGACGCGAGAACTGTTACCGGGAATCTGGATTCAGTGCTGGGGCTATAATGGCAGCATCCCTGGGCCGACAGGTGTATCCCGGTGACTATGTTAACATTCGCGTGTACAATGCCTTGTCGGAAGGCACCAGCGTTCATTGGCATGGCCTGGATGTGCCGCCGGCGGACCAGGAAGAATTACCCGGGAACCTTTGCCGCCGGAAAGCGATTAAGTGTAAAAACAGCCAACAATCCCTGCCAAGCAGGCAGGGATTGTTGGCTGTTTTTACTACTATTTCATACGGTGTACCCACTTCCTCTACTACTTTAATGCTTCGCGGGCGACTGGCGCCAGCCGCGGGTCTTTGACCATAGCGGCAAAGGCGTCTTTCATCGCCGGATCGGCCATAATGTCGGTCATAGATTGCCGCATTTTCGGGTCGGACATCATGGTAACCATGGACGGCCTTAGTTCCGGGTTGCTCATGGTTTGCACCATACTTTGCTGCATGGCCGGGTCTTTCATCATGTCCGCCATGACCGGCTGCATTTGGGGGGAACTCATCATGGTAATCATCGCTTGGCGGTTTTCGGGGGAAGACATGGCGTTTCGCATAGCAACAGGGTTATTGTGCATCATGGAGGACGGGTCGTATTGCCCCATCATGTCCGCTTGCGGTGACGGCGTTGCCGGTGTTTGTTCAGGTTTTTTCTGTGCCTGGGTACAGCCCGCAATGATCAGCCCTGTAATCAGTATAAGGATAAGTGGGATTGTACGATAACGAGTTTTCATAATACTTTGGCTCCTTTCTGGTGAGTTATGAACAGGGCAAACAATCATAGTGTTTCTTGCTTTGGTTTATTTATACTTAGCGGGAAATCCATAGTGAGACAGAAAAATTCATCAGTTCTTCACAGTATCTTCATAGGATATGCACACCGCTTTGGTATGATAAGTCCGTAGAGAACAACAAACAGGAGGGATATTCAATGGATTGGGGCAATATTGGGTTGTTTATTATATTTGGGGCGGTTATGTTTTTTATGCACCGTAATGGCGGTGGTTGCTGCGGTGGTGGGCAGCATGGTCAGCACGAGGGTCAGAGAAATGGCGGTGGCGGGCATTCCGGCCATGGCGGCTGCTGCGGAGGAAGTGGGGGACAAGCTCCTAATGATCACCGTGCCCATCAAGAAGCACAGAACGTCAACACGCAGCAAGCCTTATTGGTGATAGAAGGAATGAGTTGCGGACACTGTGCCGCCAAGGTGGAAAAGGCGCTATTTGACGTAACGGGAGTTGTTTCCGCCACTGTTTCCCTAGAGTCAAACAGCATTAAGATCGCCTATGATCCTGATAGGACAAATGTTAATGAGTTAAAGACGGCAATACGGAACGCGGGATATAGTATGCGTTAGTTAGATCACCTGTAAGAGTGGCTGTTGCAAAAAACCAGGGGATGCCTGGTTTTTTGCTTGCCAATATTATCAGTTCTTCATATTTATTCGATACAATAGGTGATAAAACAATGAACGGGGAGGAGAAGACGATATGAAAAAATGGCTTGCAGGGTTGTTCGTATTTCTCTATATGGCGATTGGTGCTGTCGCTTCCGCTCAGCCGCAACTCCCGTCCGCCCCCGTAAGCAGTTTGACGGACAAGTGGCGCTGGCCTATTTTATCCTGTACTCACTGGCCCGGTTTGGCCTGGAATTCTTCCGCACCGACAGCCTGATGATCGGCGACTTTAAAGCCGCCCAGCTCACGGCGCTGGTTACTGCGCTGGCAGCGGCCGGCCTGTGGCTTTGGCAGAAAAGCAAGGCACGGTCCCAGCCGGCGCCCGTTCAATCCAATACCAAAAAGAAAATGAGAAAATAGATGGAGCATGCAATGTGGGGATACGGCTTATGGCCGGTGGTTCTAGTCAATTCGCTGGTGTTTATCATCTTTGCCTTTAGTTTTACCCGTCCCCGGTCCTGGCGCGACTGGCGGACATTCGGCACTTTTTCGGCGTTTATCGTGGCCCTGTTTACCGAGATGTATGGGTTTCCGCTCACCATTTATCTGCTGTCAGGCTGGTTGAGCAAATGGTATTCGGAAAGCGTACTATTCGGACACAATTCCGGACATTTATGGTACACGCTGCTGGGGCTTAGCGGTGACCCGCACCAATTGTTTATTCATGAGCTGAGTAACCGGCTGATTCTGGGGGGGTTGTTGTTCTTGGGCATTACCTGGCGCTATCTGTACCGGGCGCAACGTGAAAAGCGATTGGCGACAACCGGACCGTACGCCTTGGTGCGCCATCCCCAGTATATCGCTTTTATTGCTATCATGACCGGATTTTTACTGCAGTGGCCTACCATACTAACCGTCTTGATGTACCCGGTGCTGGTCCGGATGTATATCCGCCTGGCCAGACTGGAAGAACAGGAAAGCAGGCAGTTTTTTGGCGAGGCATACGATCAGTATATAGCAGTAACTCCTGGTTTTATTCCCCGGCTGGGGCGCCGGCAAGAAAATAACGCCGGACAAGGCTAGCAGGTGCCAATAAACAACAGCGATGTTTGGTTAATAACTCCTACGCTTCCCAGACACGCATTTCGGCAATGAAAGATGCCGTAACAAAGGCTGGCTACAAAGTCCTGGAGGTTGAAGCCGGCGAACAAACAGACAGTGAAAAAGAGCGCCGGCAAGCCGAGATGAAGTCATCGTGGACCAAGTTTCTGACAGCTGCCCTATTTGCCGTACCTCTTTTATATATAGCTATGGGACACATGCTGGGCGTTAGCCTGCCCGCCGTCATCAATCCGGGAAGAAATCCGCTGAACTTTGGACTGATACAGCTTCTTTTGGCGCTGCCGGTAGCGCTGGCCAGCTATAGATTCTATACTGTGGGCTTCAGCAGACTGCTCAGACGCGAACCCAATATGGATACACTGATTGCGATGGGTACTGGTGCGGCATTTCTGTATGGTATTTATGCGGTGCTCCAGATTACCAACGGCAAGAGCGAGTATGCGAAAGATTTGTACTTTGAAACGGCGGGCGTGATTATCTCCTTGATTCTCCTGGGTAAATACCTGGAAGCGGTCACCAAGGGCAAGACCTCGGAAGCCATTAAAAAGCTCATGGGGCTTGCCCCGAAAACTGCGACGGTAATTCGTGCCGGGCAAGAAATGATGATCCCGATTGAAGAAGTGGAGGCAGGCGATATCCTGCTAGTTCTGACGGCACTTGCTGCAATACGTTTAAGTCACGGAAATAATCAGTTCCCTAGTGTAACACGAAAACCCCAGCGGCTTAGTCTCACTGGGGTTTTTCGTGTGTCAGCTACTCAATGCGGGTAGCTTTATACCCCGCCTCTTCTACGGCGGCTTTAAGCTTTGCATCCTCCACCGCGTGCGCCAGCTCCACTGTCGCAAATTTACCTTCCAAGTCAACCGCTACAGACTTTATGCCGCCGACTTCTTTTAACGCGGTCTCAACATGATTTTTGCAGTGTCCGCAGGTCATTCCCTCAATATAAATTTTCTTTGTCACAGCCATCATCCTCACCTTTCTATTTTATCCGATGACTAAGTTTCTCTAAGACTCCCGTTTCTACAAGCGGGAATTAAGAGCGTCTAAGTCCCTGGATAAGTGAGACTTAGCTTCAGATGGGGTTAAAACCCACCTGAAGCTAAGTCTCACTTTATACTAACGCGCAGGCTTAAATCTTTTAAGCCGCAGCGCATTCGTCAAAACCGATATAGAGCAAACGCCATGGCGCCAGCGGCGATAATCGGGTTTAACAGCGGTCCGCCAAACAGATAGAGCATCCCGGCTGCCACCGGTATGCCAGCTGTATTGTAGGCAAACGCCCAGAACAGGTTCTGCTTGATGTTGCTTTCACTGACCATCTTTATGGCCGTGCTGGTTATCGCCTGCCCCTGCGCCTTGGGCCTGGCAACGCCCACCGCCATCATGGTGGGTACCGACAAGGGCGCTGAATACGGTGTATTGATAAAAGGCGGGGGAGGCTTTAGAAACTACCTATAAGACTGCATGGACTCATCGACAGCTGTCCGGCCTTCGACCACTTCACCGTACACCGGAATCTTTTCGCCGGCATCAAGAAAAAGGAAGCCTCCAAACTTGCAGATCTCATTTGAAAAAGTTGACAAGGTTTCTCTTTTTCTATATACTATAAGAAATATAATTGTAATGCAAAAGCATTTCTACCACCGGTACATAGCAGGATAACGCTTAGAGCTGATCAGAGAACTGAAGGCTGAAGTGTCCATGAGGACTACTTCAGCTTTTTTAATGTAACAGTTCTGTGTAACTATGTATTGGAGAGAAAAATTTAGTAGCTGATCAGAAAACTGAAGGCTAATTTCCTAAAAAAAGGGGGGATTAGTTTTTTATTTTATCTGGGGCATCATTCTCAGCCGAGTGATAAATCTCTATTATGGATATTCGGTTTAACGGAGCTTATTGAAGTGGAAAAGATATTGAGTCAACAGTTTTTTGTTTCAGGAAAATATAGGAGGGTTTATATTATGACAACAACCAGTAAGCGGTTAATTAGTATATTTATAATTGCTTTATTATGGGCAGGATTGACAATAACCGCCGGGTGCAGTTCAGAGAGCGGTAAATCAGCTACTGAATCAGCTAAAGTTAAGACTTATTATGTTGCAACCAGAGGAACTATGAAACCATTTACCTATATGGATGATAAAGGTGAATTAACTGGTTACGATATTGAAATTTTAAAAGAAGTGCAAAGAAGAAATAAAAATATGAAATTTGAATTTAAAACCATGAGTGTGGCTAGTGCATTTGTAAGTTTGACATCTAACCAAGTGGATATTATCGCCAATCAAATGTCCCGTAATGCGGACCGTGCGGCAAAATATATATTTACAACTGAAGCGAACAATTATACTAACAGTAAAATTACGGTAAGAGGTGAGCGTAGCGATATTAGCACCTTGGACGATTTGAAGGGCAAGACAATGATACTAACGCCCACTAGTGAAGTTGCTCGATTGATCAAAAAGTATAATGATACTGCCGAGCCCAAAATTAATGTAATTTATACTGATAAGGGGTCTGCCGAATCTTTCAATATAATTGCCACCGGCCGGGCCGATGCTGGAGCCGGCTACGAAGTTGCCGTGTCTGAAGCGAAAAAAACGTTGGGTCTTAATATTAAGACTGTTGGTAAAGTAATTTCCAGCGTACCTACTTACTTTATATTAAGAAAGGACGCGGAAGGACAAACGCTAGCCGCTAAAATCGATGCAACACTGAAAGAAATGAAAAAAGATGGTACTTTAAGCAAATTATCTGAACGATTTTTGGGTGGAGATTACACTCTGGCGCCAAAGTAAGCTAGCGGAAAGGGACTTATTATGGGAACTTACTTTGATTTAACTTATCTAATAAAATCTTTTCCAATAATTCTGTCGTATGTGCACATCACATTGCTAATTACCGCTGTTGCAATTACGGGTGGCTTGGCTATTGGGAGCATCGTAGCCTTAATACGCATAACCAAAATCCTAATTTTAAATACAATTGCCGCCATATATGTTTCTTTTTTCCGGGGAACTCCATTCTTAGTACAATTATTTTTGACATATTTCGGCTTGCCGGAACTTATGCAAAAACTCGGTTTTCAAGAAATTCGGGAACTGCCGGCATTGTTGTATGTGTTTATTGTGTATTCTCTCCATTGCGGCGCCTATACGGCCGAAATAATTCGCAGTGCGATTTTAGCAGTTGACAAAGGACAGCTAGAAGCGGCTTACGCTATAGGGATGGGACCAGTTCAAGCCTATACCCGGATAGTTCTGCCGCAAGCCGTTAGCTTAGCGATTCCTCCGTTGTGCAACACTGTTATTTCCATGCTAAAAGCAACTTCGTTGGTATTTAATGTTGGGATTATCGATATGATGCGTAAAGCTGATTTAATGGGTGCGAATAGCCAGCGAAATTTGGAATTATATATTGATGTTGCAATAATTTACATTATATTAGTCTTTATTTTTAGTAAAATAGCATATTTGATAGAAAAGAATCAGCGAGGCTTATTGGCAAACAAGCACGCATGAAAATAATAAAATCAAGGTGTGAATAAAGTGGATGATTTAAATGACCAAATTAATTGGTTGGCGGATAAAATCTATGATGAATTAGTTTTACTTCGCCATACCATACATGAGCAACCGGAATTGAGTAGTCAAGAATATAAAACAGCAGAATTAGTGGAGACAGTTCTTAATAAGTGGAACATAGATTATATAAGATTATCGCACAGTACGGCAATCATAGCTAAAATTAAGGGTAACCTTGATGGTAATAACTGTATTGGGATTAGAGCCGATATGGATGCATTGCCAATCCATGAAGAGACTGGACTTAATTATGCTTCCCAAGTGCCAGGGGTAATGCATGCTTGTGGACATGATATTCATATCGTGAATTTGTTAGGTACAGGCTATATATTATCTCAATTAAAGAATAATTTCGCGGGCACTGTTAAATTGGTGTTTCAACCTGCTGAAGAAATTGGTGGCGGTGCCGCAGAAATAATTGATTATGGGGTATTGGAGAATCCGCAAGTGACGGCCTTTCTAGCCGGTCATGTTGCCGAGGAGATTAAAGTCGGTCAGGTACAAGTCAAAGCGGAGGAAATTATGCTAGCATCCAGTAGATTTGATATTAAGCTAAGCGGTCGCGGCGGGCATGCTTCTGCACCTCATCGAACTGACGATATTATTTTAGCTGCAGCTAAGTTGATTCTTGAATTGCAATGTATTCCGAGCCGGAAGATTAATCATATTGAACCGGCGGTAATTACTGTCAGCAGTATTCACGCCGGTTCACGATCAAATATAATGCCGCAGGAATTAGTCCTAACCGGAACTATTAGAACGCAAAACAATGACTTGCGGCGGGAAATCCATACGTATATAAACGATATTCTTACAGCGCAGGAAATAATCAGCGGTGTGCAGGGCGGGGCAGTGTTCAAAATGGGTTCAGGCGCTGTTTATAATGAACCTTTGTTGACGGCCGAATTTGTAAGTGCTGCCGCCAATATAATCGGTAAACATAATGTTTTATTAGCTAAATTACCTAATAATGGGTCGGAAAATTTTTATCATTTTGCTAAACGAGTACCTGCCGTATTCTTTAGGCTGGGAGTTAATCCTGATCCGGGCCAAAACCGGGAGCCGTTGCATAGCAGTAAATTTATAGCGGCGGATGAAGCTTTGAAAACCGGTGTAAGAGTTATGACGGCGGCGGCCCTTGCATTTTTGCGCAAAGGACCGGCCATGGGATGAGTGAAATATTTGAGTTTGCATTTATGTATAAAACCTTTATTTCTTTGTTGCGATATGTGCCTATTACTTTGTTTCTGGCAATAACCAGTATGTTGCTAGCCAGCATCATCGGCATGGCAGCCGCAGTGGTGCAGGTAAAAAACATACCATTGTTAAGGCAGATTGTCATCGTCTATTTGCTGTTGGGCAGGGCGATACCAACAATGGTTATCCTGTATCTGGTTTATTATGGTTTGCCGGTGTTGCTAATGACTGTTGCTGATAAGACTGGTACAACTATAGGCTATCTGCATATACCAGCTATAGTTTTTGCGGTTTTGGGGCTTACACTGCATACAGGGGCGTATTTGGGGGAAATTTTTCGCGCGGCGATACTATCGGTAGATTTAGGTCAAATGGAAGCGGCCTTATCGGTTGGAATGAATTGGTGGCAGGGCTTTAAGCGAATAGTATTCCCGCAGGCTGCAGTATTTGCATTACCGTTGTTGGCAAATCAATTCTTAGGCTTGATTAAAAGCACGTCAATTGTATTTACAATAACCGTAATTGAACTATTGGGCGGCGCCAAAATTGCCTGTGCTGAACATTATCGGTATTTTGAAACTTTTGTTGTGGCCGCAATTATTTATTGGGCTATCAGTATCATCTTTGAAAAAATTTTTCTAATGCTTGAACGTAAAGTAAGTTTATTTAAAAAAGGAGCTGCAGTATGATTGAATTTCAAAACATTCATAAAGCATTCGGCAGAAACAAAATACTCAAAGGGATAAGTTGTACGATACCCACCGGCTCGGTAACGGTCATTTTGGGACCAAGCGGTTCCGGCAAAACAACCTTATTAAGGTCGCTAAACTTTCTGGATAAAGCCGACTGCGGGAAAATCATTTTAGATGATCTCAGTATTGATGTAGAAAGAGCTTCTAATAAAGATATTCACAAAATTCGGCAGCGGATAGCTATGGTTTTTCAAATGTACAATTTATTTAAAAATAAAACTGCTTTCGAAAACGTAACTGAAGGTTTAATTATTGTCAAAAAGATGTTAAAACCGGAGGCTAAGCAAAGGGCATTATTTTTTTTAGACAAAGTTGGTCTTGGTAATAAAGCAGCTGCCTATCCGCATGAATTATCAGGCGGACAACAGCAGCGGGTTGGAATCGCGCGGGCTTTGGCGCTTAATCCGGATGTTATTTTGTTTGATGAACCGACCTCAGCGCTTGATCCGGAATTAGTCGGTGAAGTACTGGAAGTAATGAAACAAGTAGCTCGAGAAGTAAATTGCACATTGATCATAGTAACCCATGAAATTAATTTTGCCCGAGAGGTTGCGGACAATATCATTTTCATGGATAATGGTCTGATCGTCGAACAAGGAATACCGCAGGAAATTTTGCATAACCCGCAGCAAGAACGGACCAGACAATTTTTAGCGCGGTATACCTCGTTTACCGAATACAACATTTAAATATACGGAGGATAATCTAATATGGCTAATGAGACGACTGAGTATACCTGTACGGATTGTGGCGCAGTAAGCTGCAATAAAGGAGATAACCGATTTCCCGATTTTTGCCTAACAACCCATTTGGATCCGGAAGAATTAGCACAGGTAATTGATTTATATCATAGCGACGAAACTGTGCGCAAAATTGCTATTGCCGGAGCGGAGGTTGAAGGCGGGTTTTATGGTAAATACACCCGGGTGGAAGAAATCATGGAGTTCGCCAGACGTATTGGCGCCAAAAAAATTGGTATTGCCACTTGTGCCGGACTGATTTCCGAAAGCAGAATTTTTGCTAGAATCTTAAAAGCCCATAATTTTGAAGTTTATGGGGTAGTCTGCAAGATTGGAGCTGTGCCGAAAACAGAACTTAATATCAGTGCGGAATATATTCGCAAACATGGTGAGTGTATTTGTAATCCTGTTATGCAAGCCAAAATATTAAACAAGAATAACACGGAGCTAAACGTAATTGTCGGGTTATGTGTAGGCCATGACAGCCTATTTATCAAATTTTCCGAGGCAATCTGCACAACATTAGTAGTTAAAGATCGAGTAACCGGTCATAATCCGGTGGCGGCATTATATACGGCGCAGTCCTACTATAATAAATTGCTAAAAACTTGATAAAATTGCTAAAAGTTAAAATTAGCAATTTAAACTTGCTGGGCGAGGTTTAGTAGTGTTACAGAGAATAGCCATAGGAAATTATAAAGTTAAGGAGAGATATGGTGATGGCTTCGATTAAAAAATACGATTTTGATGTTACCCATGACTTTGAAGGCTTATTTTCAAATAAGTGGAACTTCAGAAAAGAAAAAGTCGGCCGCGAGGATGTTATTCCAATGTGGGTGGCCGATATGGATTTTAAAACCGCCGAATCTATTCAAACGGCGTTAGTGCAACGGGCTGAACGCGGCATTTATGGTTATACCAGTATGACCAGGGAATATACCGATGCGGTTATAAATTGGTTCAAGCGTCGCCATAACTGGGCGATTAATGATAATGAAATAATCACTACGCCGGGTGTTATAAGTGCCTTGCATATAGCAATTAATGTTCTGTCAATTCCGCATGATTATATATTGATTCAACCTCCGACCTATCATCCGTTTTTTCAGGTAATCAAAAAAACAAAACGAAAAGTTTTAGAAAATCCACTAATTAGAACTTCGACCGGCCATTATGAAATCGATTTTGATGATTTTGAACACAAGATAGTCCAGTATAAACCTAAAGCATTCATTCTTTGTAATCCGCAAAATCCAACCGGCAAAGTATATAGCAAAGCCGAGCTATTAAAATTAGGAGAAATTTGCTGCAATCATCAGGTGGTTATTATCGCGGATGAAATACACAGCGACATTGTTTTTAGCGAAGCAGTCCATACGCCATTTGCTACTATTGCGCCAGAATGTACTGACAACGCAATTATATGTACTGCTCCCAGTAAAACCTTTAACATGGCCGGATTGCAAAATTCCAATATTATTATTCCCAATCGGAAAATACGCGATAAATTTCGCGAAGCACTAGACAGATACGGGTTTCCCAGGCCTGGTTTATTTTCGATAGTTGCCACTCAAACTGCTTATAATACCGGGGAAAGTTGGCTGGAAGCCGTCCTGCAATATATTGAAGGCAACAGAGATTATGCATTACAGCGATTCAGCGCCAATCTTCCCCAACTAAAAGTGTTTCGTCCTCAGGGAACGTATTTTTTGTGGGTGGATTTTAATCATTATGGTTTAACTAATGAGCAGTTGGAAGCCTATTTAATTAATGACGCAGGGGTATGGTTCAATCAGGGCTATATTTTCGGCAGTCAAGGCAGTGGCTTTGTCCGAATCAATATTGCTTGCCCGCAAAGTATTGTAGCACAGGCTTTAACCCAAATAGAAAATTCGATTATAAGAATCCCCGGCAAAGGGGGCGCCGGCGGCAGATGGTAAACAGCAGTCCGAGCAATTTTAATGATTAAGTGATAAATTTAACTAAAGCCCGAGAATATAGGCCGGTTACGTTGACGGTTATTGACAGCTAAGCAGCCATATTTTACACTGGTATTGAAATATGACATATAATGATGAGATTATCGATTATCCGCTGGTACTCCCTATTACCGATAGGAGCGATTTTATGACAGATATTATTCGTAAAGGTGAAAAGAAGCATATCCTAACTAAGCAAGAGATAATAACATTATTGGCTGACGACAATTTAACCGGTGAACTATTTGCCGCCGCCGACCGGATGAGGAAACAATATGTTGGTGATAAAGTTCACTTGCGCGGACTGATCGAATTTTCAAATATTTGCAGGCAAAATTGCCTTTATTGTGGTCTGCGCAGGGATAACCAGTCAATTAAACGTTACCGGTTGAAGCCAACGAAAATTATTGAACTGGCCGCTAAAGCAAGTGCCTTGGGCTATCGCACGGTGGTGCTGCAGTCTGGTGAAGACGATTATTATACTGTTCAACGGCTACAAGATATTATTGGCCGGATCAAGGCTTTTGATTTGGCAGTAACTTTAAGTATCGGCGAGAAATCGGAGCAGGAGTACGCTGCTTACCGGGCCGCGGGAGCCGATCGATACTTACTGCGGATCGAAACAACAGATCCTGAGTTGTATTCAGCAATGCATCCGGGAGTGAGTCAGGCCAACCGCAAACGCTGTTTAGCCGATTTGCGCCGATTTGGTTATGAAGTCGGTACCGGTTGCTTAGTAGGATTACCGGGACAGACCATTGCTTCCCTGGCTGATGATATTCTATTTTTTCAGGAAATTAATGCCGATATGATTGGTATCGGACCGTTCATTCCTAATCCCGATACGCCATTGGCGGCCAAATGCGGCGGTACTCTTAATTTAGCGCTGAAGGTGATGGCGATCGTCCGGCTGCTACTGCCTGATATTAATATTCCGGCAACAACTGCTATGGAAACGCTGCAACCGGAGGGGCGCTTGCTGGCGTTGCAAGTAGGCGCCAACGTGGTGATGCCGAATGTTACTGAAGGCGAATATCGACGGCTATATGCTTTGTATCCCGGTAAAATATGTGTAAATGATACGCCAGCTCACTGTCGGACGTGTATAGCAGGAAAAATAGCCGGTATCGGCAGGACGATAGCCGTTGACCAGGGTTTTAGGCGGGCTGTATTTTAGTTAACACCGGTTACTTCTTGCATAAGGTCCTTTATTACTTCCCCGGCGATAATCAGGCCGGCTACTGATGGGACAAAGCTGATACTGCCGGGAATTTGACGGCGGGCAGTACATTTTCTGGCGGTACCGGCCGGGCAGATACAATTTGTGCTGCAACTGGCCTCCGTTGGAAGGGGTGTTTGCGCCGGTTCCGGCGAATATACTACCTTCAATGACTCGATGCCGCGCTGGCGAAGCTCCTTGCGCATGACTTTGGCCAGCGGGCAGATTGAGGTTTGATAAATGTCGGCAACTTTAAATTGGGTAGGATCCAGCTTATTTCCGGCTCCCATACAACTGATAATCGGAATATTTCGTTTTTTGGCTTGGACAATTAGATCGATTTTAGCCGTTACGGTATCAATTGCATCGACAATATAATCATAATCGGCGCTTAATAGCTGCTCTGCCGTATCCGGAAGATAGAATTGCTGAAAAACGGTTACCTGGGCTTGCGGGTTGATTTCGATAATCCGTTCTTTCATTACTTCGACCTTAGCCTGTCCGACAGTTTTAGTGGTAGCGTGTATTTGGCGATTCACATTGGTGAGGCAGATACAATCATCATCCACTAGGACGAATTTACCGACTCCGGATCGCACTAATCCTTCGGCTACAAAACTGCCTACACCGCCAATACCGAAGACGGCAACTTTGGCGGCAGCCAATTTCTGTAGCGCGGCTGTTCCGATTAATAATTCTGTTCGTGAAAAACGATGAAGCATGGTTTTTTTCCTTCCTTTATACCAATTCGGCTGGTTGGGCTTAACCGCATACTAGCTGTTGTTTACAGATTAACAGAATAATTAGGGTTAGTAAAGGCTGTTTGCAGATAGGATTTGGGCTAAATCAATTTAAGCGGGTAGATTGGCAATAGTATATGTGCTATGCCATAAATAAAAACCATGAAATGAAAAATGATTATGCGTCTGGCCACTGCCAACGGCTGGTAAGTATAATATTTATTCCGGAACTAGTAAATAATGCTTTTAATGTTGACAAAATTAGTCTGATTTCTTATAATTAATGTAGACTTAAATACTACGATTAATGTGGTGATTGTCATGAAACTTTCGACTAAGGGAAGATATGGACTCCGGGCGGTGCTGGATTTAGCGGTCAACTATGGGCAAGGGCAGGTATCGATTAGAGCCATTGCCGATCGGCAGAAGATATCGGAATATTATTTGGAACAATTGTTTAAAAAACTGCGTAAAGCCGGTATTGTGCAAAGCATCCGCGGTGCTCACGGCGGGTATGTATTGAATCGTTCGCCCGACGAAATTACCGCCTACGAAATCATCCGAATTTTGGGAGAAACGATTGAGATATCGGAATGTATCGAGGCGACTACCTGCAGTAACATTGACAGTTGCGCTACCAGGCCGTTATGGATTCGAATCAAGCAGAGCATTGATGCGGTATTAAAGACGACTACACTACAAGATATGGTCGATGATTATAAGAAAATTACTATCAGTAAGGACGGTGGACAAGATGAGTGATAACCATGTTTATTTAGACTATTCGGCAACAACCTATATTAAACCGGAAGTGTTGGCCGCAATGCGACCGTATTTGGATACTTATTTCGGCAACCCTTCTTCTATTTATGCCTTGGCCCGCATTACCGAACAAGCTATTGGCCAATCCCGGGAACAAGTAGCCGCCGCCTTAAATGCCGCAAAAAACGAAATTTATTTTACCGGTGGCGGCTCGGAAGCGGATAACTGGGCCTTGAAGGGGGTTGCGTTTGCCAATAAACAGTGGGGCAATCATATTATTACTACCAAGATTGAACATCATGCCATTTTACATACCTGCGAATTTTTGGCGCAGCACGGCTTCGAAATTACCTATCTTCCGGTTGATTCAGAGGGACTGGTTGATGTTGATTCTTTACGGCAGGCTATTACCGCTAAAACTATTTTAGTTTCGATTATGTTTGCCAATAATGAAATTGGTACAATTCAGCCGATTGCCGCAATCGGCAAACTATGCCGGGAAAAAGGAATTTATTTTCACACCGATGCGGTACAGGCCGTTGGGCATGTGCCGATCGACGTGCAGGCCATGAATATTGATTTATTGTCCTTAGCCGGACATAAATTTTATGGTCCGAAGGGGGTAGGCGCGCTATACATCCGTAAGGGTGTAAAAATTGACAATCTTATCCACGGCGGCGGACAAGAACGGGGCAAACGGGCCGGGACCGAGAATATTGCCGGAATTGTCGGCTTAGGGCAAGCTCTTGAACTGGCTACCACGGACATTGAGACCGAAAATCAGCGCTTGACCCGGTTGCGGGATAAATTGATTGCCGGACTTACCGCCATACCGCATAGCAGATTAAACGGTCCGGTGGGTGCCAAGCGACTGCCCGGGAATGTCAATGTTTGCTTTCGTTTCATCGAAGGAGAATCCATGCTGTTATTGCTGGACAGTGTGGGGGTAAGCGCTTCCAGCGGCAGTGCCTGCACTGCCGGATCGCTTGAACCGTCGCATGTTTTGCTGGCAATCGGACTCACCCATGAAATTGCTCATGGGTCATTGCGGTTGACACTGGGTGCTGGAACGACGGAACAAGACGTTGATTATGTATTGGAAGTACTACCGGGAATTGTCCGGAAATTGCGGAATATGTCGCCGCTATGGAAAGAATTTCTCAACAAGGGGGGAACGAAGCTATGAACTATAGTGCTAAGGTGATGGACCATTTTATGAATCCGCGAAATGTCGGCGAGATTTCGGATGCCGACGGTATTGGGGAAGTGGGCAATCCGGTGTGCGGTGATATTATGAAAATATACTTAAAGATTGACGATAACCGTATCCAGGATGTAAAGTTCAATACATTCGGGTGCGGGTCGGCTATTGCCTCTTCCAGTATGGCTACCGAACTGATCAAAGGCAAGACGCTGGAAGAAGCATGGGAGCTTAGCAACAAAGCGGTGGCTGAAGCTTTGGACGGACTGCCGCCGGTTAAAATGCACTGTTCAGTGCTGGCCGAGCAAGCTGTGCACAAGGCCATCAATAATTATCGAATTGCTAACGGACTTTCACCGTGGGATTATAAGGAACATGGTGATATCCATGCGCTTGCGCCTGACGAACAATGATTCCGCCCGGGTTAGCAGTCCGGGATAACTTTTGCCGGTAGGCCGATCTGGACAGTGTTGTACAGTCAAATGTCGCACAACAACGCCTATGGCAAGGAATGAAGGAGAGCCATATGTACAATTATGAGACAAAATTAGCTAAGCTATTTAATTTAATAACCGAAATGGGGAGCGTCGTTGTCGGATTTTCCGGTGGCGTGGACAGCACCTTGTTAGCGGCTGTCGCGTATCAGGCGTTGGGTGCTAAGGCCCTGGCGGTTACCGCTTGCTCGGCGACGCTACCGGCCGGTGAACTGCAGGAAACTGTTGAATATGCCGTTCACATTGGTATTAGCCATAAGATATTGAATATCAGTGAACTTGATAATCCGGATTTTGTAGCTAATACTGCCGACCGCTGTTATTATTGCAAGCAAATGCGTTTTGGCGCTTTGGCCAAGTGGGCTATAGCTAATGGCTATCGTTGGGTGCTGGAAGGATCAAATGCCGATGATGTTTCGGATTATCGACCTGGTATGCGGGCGGTCGATGAATTGGATAATGTGCGGAGTCCGTTGCTTGAAGCCGGTCTTACCAAGCAGGAGATTAGGGATATATCCCGGCAATGGGAGCTTCCTACCTGGAACAAACCAGGCGCAGCTTGTTTGTCGTCGCGAATTGCCTACGGTTTACCGGTAACCGTCGAACGTTTACAGCAGGTAGAAACTGCCGAGACGGTGGTCAAACGGTACTGCTCCGGTCCGATACGGGTCAGACATCACGGTGATTTTGCCCGTATTGAAGTTGCCCGGCAGGAAATGGCTAAGTTGACGCAGCCGGCTATTGCCCAGGCTATTACTGCTGAACTAAAGAAGCTGGGGTTTGCCTATATTGCGCTGGATTTGTCGGGTTACCGTTCCGGCAGCATGAATGAAGTATTGAATATATAGGTTTGCAGCAATTCGGGCAGGATCATTATTTCCCATTTGATGTCGGCTGGATGAGCCTAAATTTCATAGCGGGCTGATTAGAAAACTAAAGGCCGGAAAAAGCTGGTTAGCACCCGCTTTTTTCAGCTTTTTCTATTTGGTATTTAATTTGCTCTATAAAAAACGGAAAAAGGGGTGATTCTATGCAGGATGGGAAATTAAATTAGAACCTGATCAAGGAATTGTTGTAAATGGAGGGGAGTGCTAATTGCGACATTATAATGAAACTGACAATGGCCTGACAACGAAACATGTCGATCCGGCTATTTTGTCAGATATTAACTACGCGATAATTGATATCGGATATGGGTCAATAACCCTAGTGGTTCAGGATGCCCGGCTGATTCAGATGGAAATGCTTAAAAAAGTCCGTTTTAGCGGAGTTGCGCCAAAAGTGGCTAATTCCCGCCAGGCAGAGCCCAATGCGCTGAGAGATAGTATTAATGAACAAATTACTGCCGCATTGACGGGAATGAAGTTCGGCCAGGTTACACTCAAAATTAGCCAGGGCCGGATTGTGCAGGTCGAACGTATGGAAAAACAGCGTTTTCCCAGCCTGGAGGGAACTTATGGCGACGGGATATAAAAGACAAAAAACACGAGGAGGAACTACCATTGACTAAAATAGCCAAAAATTTAACCGAATTAATTGGCAATACGCCATTGCTGGAATTGACCAATTATAGCCGGAACAAGGGACTGCAAGCCAAAGTAGTCGCAAAATTAGAGTATTTTAACCCGCTGGGCAGCGTAAAAGACCGTATTGGTTATGCTATGATTGCCGATGCTGAAGAAAAGGGCTTGATAAATCACGAAACTGTTATTATTGAGCCAACCAGTGGGAATACCGGAATTGGCTTGGCCTTTGTTGCTGCAGCCAAGGGTTATCGATTGATTTTGACTATGCCGGAGACAATGAGC
>JALHDB010000010.1 GCA_022840825.1 Negativicutes bacterium
TTTAAGACTCTTAGCTGATGTGAAATTGCTGATTGGGTCATATTTAATAAGAATGCAATATCGCAAACGCACATCTCTGATTCATCTAATGCCCAGAGTATCTTAATTCTTGTTGAATCTCCAAAAACTTTAAATAGTTCTGCTAGATCATATAGAGTTTCTTCTTGAGGCATTTTTTCTCGCACTTTATTTACAATTTCCTCATGTATTACATCACAGTCGCATCTTTCAATTGGTTGAATTTTTTTTGCCATATTTATATCACCTCTTTATCATTCAATTGAACACTTGAATAAGCTTTCATATATATTATAAACCTCAATTCTCCGTTTGTCAATAAAAACATATGAGTAATTGTTCAAGTGTGTTTATCTTTTAGCTTTACGGTCAAGACCGCCACCTCTAAGCGCAGCGTAGGTGGGTTTTAATCAGGTGGAGTAGACTCTCCATCTGATTCCCCGATGTTTCAGCTTGCTGAAACGAGTTCACTTATTAGATTATCCCCAAGTATAAATAGAAAAGAACCGCCCATCAAGAAGTATTTCTCCTCAATCGGCGGTCAAATTCGTTTTATTTTTCTATATCAATTTCTACACCAGATTTAAATTCAATGGAGTCCCACAGTTTTTCAATCTGTTCCATACTCCATACATACTGTCTTTGGAATGCTGGCATAACATATTTTCCGTCTTTGATATGCTCAAGAGCCTCATAAATCGTAATGCTGTTATCAATTAAAACGCTCATCGTTATGCCTCCTCTACATAAAAACTGTTCTTATATTTCATAAGGGTTTCTTCTACTTCATCCCAGATCCAAACTCGGTCACCGTCATCCTCAAAAACCTTACCATGAGATTTAGGACCGTCCAGTTTCATCTGTGAATAGTTATTTTTGAAAGTAGGAACATACAAATCCGGGCGTTCTTTATCACTGCACAAACGCTCCATCATCAGCAGGGTTGCTTCTCCTGCGATATGTTCTGCCATAAAGTAGGCTTTGATTATCTTATGATTATATTGGCTTGGCTTTAACGCCCACATTGGTATGCGTTGAATTGCCTTACCGTAAAAATCTTTATCTGCACTATCAGATACCCTTGTTGCCCTCGGTGTATATTCCTTCGATACATTTCCGAAAGCCTGGGCAATATACCAACGAAGGCACGAATCTGCAGCCTCGTCAGATGTTTCACCGGAAAGATTAAGCGCCATGTTAAATTTATCAAACACATCTGCGTCTACATTAAAAGATATACTTTTTCTCATCGAATAACCTCCGTCCATTTACACTTTAACATTATATATTATAATACCGATTAGTAAATTTGTCAATACTCACGGACAAATTTACACAACTCCTTTAGACAGAAAACACCCTGCATTTCTGCAAGGTGCTAACTGTAGGGAATATTTCTTTATCTTCTTACATCCACGCTTGTGCCGGATTTGAACTCCACCGTAACCTTTTCTTCGTAGACCGTTATTTTCTCAATCAGTCTGCGAACCAACTGCTCATCATATTCGGTGATATTTTGCGTCTGCTCTGCAAGGAACTGCTGCATTTCGCTGATTCGCTGTTTCACGCCTTCACGCTCGGCATTGTCCACCAAGGCATTCTGCTTTACTTCTCGAAGGTGGTAAATCTCATCTGCGATGCTATCGTAGTTTCCTTTGGCGTTGGCTACCTTTAGGAGTTCCTTTTGTAGCTGTTCCAAACGGCTGTCAATTTCGTCAAGCGGAATGCCGTCTGCTCCGGTAAGCACCGCCTCGACATTTTTCTGCAAGTTTTCGCTCATGGTATCCTTTTTGCAGAGTGCCATGTTGATGGCTCTTACCACAAGGTTCTGAAGTTCGGATTCCTGTATCGTATCGGCAGCGCAGGCTCCCGGACCGTGTTCCACCCTGGTGCAGCAACGCCACACGATGGAATGTTTACCTCTGTTGTTCCATGCGATTCTGCGGTAAATGTCACCGCACTTGGAGCAGTACACGATACTTGAAAGTGCATACTTGCTACTGTAAACACGCTTTTTTCGTTCCTGCCCGCTGTGAAGGTTGGCACGTCTTATCATTTCTTCCTGCACCTGCATATAAAGGTCACGGGGGATAATGGCTTCGTGGCTGTTCTCTACATAATACTGAGGAACAATGCCGTTATTCGGCACACGCTTTTTCTCCAAGAAATCCACTGTATAGGTTTTCTGAAGAAGTGCGTCACCGATGTATTTTTCGTTCTTTAGGATTTTCTGCAGGGTTTCAGGACGCCACTTTTTCTTTCCGGCACCCGTCAAAATACCATCAGCCTCCAAGCCTCTGCCTATCTGCTGCAAACTTGCACCTTCAAGGTACTCCCTGTAAATGCGTTTGACCACCACAGCCTCATCGGGTTCAATGATAAGCTGCCCCTTTTCATCCTTGGTAAATCCAAGAAAACGATTGTGGTTTACAGTCATCTGTCCCTGTTGGTATCGATACTGAAAACCCAACTTCACATTCTGCGAAAGTGACTGGCTTTCCTGCTGTGCAAGGCTCGCCATAATGGTAAGTAGAACCTCGCCCTTGGCATCCATCGTGTTAATATTCTCTTTCTCGAAATACACGGGAATGTTCTTTTCCTTAAGCTGTCGGATATACTTGAGGCAGTCCAGGGTATTTCTTGCGAATCGGCTGATGGACTTGGTAACAATCATATCGATTTTGCCCGCCATTGCCTCATCAATCATGCGATTGAACTCCTCACGCTTTTTGGTGTTAGTGCCTGTTATTCCATCGTCAGCGAAAATTCCTGCAAACTCCCATTCGGGGTTCTTTTTAATAAAATCCGTGTAATGCTCCACCTGTGCCTCATAACTGGTAGCCTGCTCATCGCTGTCGGTACTAACACGGCAGTACGCTGCGACTTTTAGCTTTGGCTTTACTTCTTTATTCACGGTATTGCCGACACGTCTTCGCGCCGGAATTACGGTAATATTCTTAGTTGCCTCCATTCGTTTCCACCTCGCTTTCTATTAAACTGTAGGCGTATTCAGCCTGTTTGAATGGATTGTCAAATTCCTGTATCTGCTTTCCCATTGTAAAATGCAGGGGAACGGCAGGTGTTTCCTTAACCTTTAATTCTCTGACCCTGCCAAGCTGACTGGCTCTCGACTGACGTTCCTCTTCTGCCTTGTCGAACAATTCCTGATCTATGATGGCAGGGTAATATTCATCCCCAAGGTAATGAGTGTTTCGGAGCATTCGTCCGGCACTGCCGTGGAACAACTTCAAGCCTACCATTTCGGCTGCCACCATCAGTGCCTTGCCGGAAATATACTCTTTGAAGAAGGTTCTGACCTGTTCTGCCTGGACTTCATCCACAACCGCTTTTCCGTCCTCGATGCGATATCCGTAGGGAATATGTGCTGTCATTTACATCACCAACCTTTCCGCTAAATTCAGTCCACATTTCAAATGGAAGATAATCTTTTTTCTTGATTCAACCGTAATGCTGTCCACAAAGGCGAGGAATATTTCATCCTCAAATTCGGTCAGTATCTCACCCTTGGTAGTAAAAGACATCAGCCTTTGGAGTTCCTTGACCTTAACCTTGTCACCGCCTACGGAATTCAGCAACTGCTCTTTTTCCGAACGCAGACGTTGTTCTTCTACTACAAGTACATTATTTTCCTTGTTAAAAACGGCAGGCTCCAAGAACCCTGCTGCCATAAGGCTTGTAAGCGTTTGCTTTTTATCAGTGTTTTCTTCCATTTGGCATTCCAACTCCTGAATACGGAGCAGCCTGTCTTTGTCATCCATGCCACGCAGGGTTCGCAGGAGCGGTTTCAGTATCGCATTGTGGCCGTATACCAGTTTGTTCATCATGGTAAGGAATGCGAACTTAATGCCCTCATCGGAAATGTAAAGCATAGAACAATCTTTTTTACTTTCCAGGTGCGTTCCGCAAGTCCAAGCCACATAATCTCCGCTCGGTTTGTAATGCTGCCTACGCTTGAAGGTGCCGCCACATTCTCCACATTTGATTTTGCCGGAGAAACAATATCGGTTTTGGTATCTGTAGGTGTCTGTTCCGTTACCTTTTTCCATTGCCCTTTGGTCGAGAACCGCACGGACTCTATCAAAATCCTCACGGCTGATAATCGGTTCATGATGATTTTCGCAAAGGAAACGGTCACGCTCACCGTAATTTCGATGGCGGTTAAAACTGCTGTCACTGTAGGTTTTCTGAAAAATCACATCGCCCGTGTACTTCTCATTGGTGAGAATGGCGTTCACAGCACCCGCACCCCATTTGCCGTTTTTCTTGGTCTTAAGTCCTCTGGCATTCAGTTCCTTGGCTATGGCGTGCGTACCTTTACCCGCAAGGCAGGATGCGAAAATCTCTTTTACAACCTCTGCCTGTTCCGGCACAATAACCATCGTGCCGTTATCGTTGTCATAACCGTAGGGAGGATAGGCGATAATGAAGGTGCCGTTCTGAAAGCGTTTCTGCACCGACCACTTGCTATTTTCGGAAATAGAAACCGATTCACTTTCTGCAAGACTGCTTAAGATGGAAAGCATCAATTCACTTTCCATAGAACCCGTATTGATATTCTCTTTCTCAAAATAAATGGAAATGCCCAGATCTGTCAGCTTTCGCACCATCTCCAGGCAGTCCGTAGTGTTTCGGGCAAATCGGCTGATAGACTTGGTTATGATAAACTCAATCTTACCGTCCTCGCAGTCTGCAATCATAGAAAGCAGTCCGGCACGGACATCCTTTTTCGTGCCTGTGATACCCTCGTCATAGTAAAGACCAACATACTCCCATTCGTCATTGGAACGAATGTAGCTTTCATAATGTGCCTTTTGTGCTTCAAGGCTGATAAGCTGCTCATCACTTGCCGTAGACACTCGGCAGTAGGCAGCAACTTTTAATTTTTTCTTTTGAACCAGGGTTTCGTTTACCCCGATTTTTGTTATCCTTTTCATCAACTCTCCTCGCTTTTTGGGTAGTGATATATTCCCGTACTATTGCGGAACTATCAAGTCATTTAGCCCATAATCTCCGCCAGAAATGGGGAGAAAGTTTTGCGATTATAAGCCGATATTTTGTGGAATTCATCCACAGAAATCATGCCGAACAGGAACATGGTTTCAAGCACCTGCTGTGCCCTGTAATAGTCAAATTCTCGCTGAAGCTCTTCCTGTGTGATTTCGTGTGCAACGGCGTTAGGTATCTTAAAATTCTCAATCTGTTTTACTTCCATTGTGATTCCTCCAGTCCGGGGAACGGTGGAAATGTTCCCTCTGCCTATATGCGAAAAGACAGGCTGAATCGAACCCCCTCAAGGCAAAAAAATAATGCCCTTCAAGGAAAAATCCTCAAAGGGCATCGTGTTAGTTCGGAATTTTGAGTTTCCAACCGCTATAAATCACATTGGAAGAAAGTCCATTCAGTTTCTTGATTTCGGTGTATCTGCTGCCTTTGCCGAGATATTTCACGGCAATATCCCAAAGGGTATCGCCCTTCACAACCGTATGGACACGATAATCCGGCTCGGCTGTGCTGTCGGCAGGATAAATGGCAGTGCCGTCATTTGCAAAAACAAAAGTTCCTGGGTTCTTATCTGCCGCCGCCTTTGCATTGGAGAGAATACGGTAAGCACCCACCTGGGACTTGCTGTCCTTCCAATCCTTACGCACACGGTAATAACCAGTAGTCAGCTTTTCGGGATATGTCACCGTAGGCTCTGCAGGAGTTTCGGTTTCCTCCTCATCGGTAGTCGCCAGGAGTGCCTTGACCTCGGCACGGAAGGTATCCATGCTCTTGCCGTGCTTTGGAAACCAGTGCATCACATCGCCGTGGTTGGATGCCACGCCCTGCTTGTAACCTTCGGAGTGGCAGATGATGTTCTGTTCGGTCAAACCGTACTCCTTACAGAGGTAGGCACAAAGTTCAACGGCCTCACGGTACACCTTCTTAAAGTAGGCATAATCCGAAAGACCGTCCTCGCAGATTTCAAAACCGATATGGGTATTGTTTGCACTGCCCCCAGCGTGCCAACCACGATGATTCCAAGGGAGAGTTTGGTATGTGGCAATCGTGCCGTCAGCCAACTTGCCGATAAAGGCATGAACGCAGACCTCTCTGCCGCCGGGATGGTAGGTGTTCCAATGATTGCCGTACTGGTTTTTACCGAGCAAACCATCATCAGGACCTACATAGCGTTTTAGGTTCGGGTTGTTTGCACCCGTGGAATGAACCATGATACCCTTAACCGTGATTTTCCTGCCTGCTTTGTAACAGGCGTTTTCCGTTAAAATAAGTTTGTGTAAATTCATGTTACTTTCCCTCACTTTCCTTATTGTCGCGGTCATGGAGCTGCTCCAAGATTTCCTTCATCTTCTCCGGAATCGGCAAACCAAGATGGGATGCGTTTTCCAAAAGGCTGACACCTTCATTGGAGATGTAGAAGAAAATGACCGCCGTTCTCAGCACACTGCCGTCACCGATGACATTGGCATCCAGGATGTGTGCCACGCCGACCATCGCAAAAATCAACACTTTTCGACAAATGCCCTTAAATCCGACCGAACTGGAAAGGTTCTTGTCCACCACAGCACACATGACTCCCGTGATATAATCCACAACCACGAAAACAATCAGTGCGTAAAGCAGACCGTCAAACCCACCGAGAAACCAGCCGAGCCAACCACCGATGGCGGCAAAGATGATTTGAATGGTGTTCCATAAATCCTTCATAGTTAAATCCTCGCTTTCATAATTTTTTGTATGCAAAAAGGGCACCCACCACATGGCGGATACCCCGTAAAGCCGTTATTCAGTTTGCTTGGGCAGCCACTCCCATACTCGCATATCCTCCTGCCCAAGGGACCACATACACATCCCTCGCAGTTTCCATCGGTATGCTGCCTGGTTCGCCCAATAGATCAGGCTGTCCACATCCTGGTAATACAGAATTGAAAAGCCGTCTGCATCTCCAAGGAACAGCCTTGAAATCCATATATTGATATCCCTTGGGATGATTTTTGCCGTGTAGTCATTGCCACACTCCAAAGCCATCACATGGGAATGGTAGAACTCATAGTCCAGGGAGATACTTTCATCCCTTGTGGACGATTCCTCCACATCGGAAGTCAGCGTGAACACTTGGAACTCCTCATCCCATGTGCAGTTGCTACGCTCAATCCTGCCGAAAGAAGTCTCCGTTCCGTCCGGCATTACCACATCGAACCTCTCATATGGCTCATACGTCCAGGCGTCACCCAAACGGAGCAGTTGGCAGTTGATTTGGTTATCGGAGCGGATGCCTGCATAACCGCTGATATCGCTGACCGTTGCCGTAAATCGTAGCGTATAGGATGCAGAGGAATAAACTCGCACCTTATTTCCACGCTTACGCATCTCAATGGTATAGATATTGGGATTGGTGCGAAGGTCAGCCTTTGCGGTTTGGGAGAAATCAGTGGCATAGCTGCCTTTGAGTGTAGACCCCTCATACAGTTCGATGCACTGGCTGTCATAGTTAAAACAGCAAAACAGCGAACCGAGGAACACACCCGCTTTGCCGCCACCGTTTTCCGGGAAGATAATCTGTGCCCTCAGATGGATATCGGAAAAGCCGTTATAATTCCAAGCAAGCTGACCGTAACCCTCAAGCTGTGAGTATGGTCGGCTTGTATCACCATAAGGCAAATCCTCCTGCCATACATCCCATTCGCCGGAGAGAACCGTCCAGTAACTTTCCGGGATTTTCTGCTCATCACGAAAGTCCTCATACCAAACCAATGCCGAGTCAGGCTTTCTGCGTAGCATTTCCAATGTCAGCTTGAACCCTGTGGCGGGTCCCACCATATCACCGTTTACATCCTTAAACTTACGAGGAGCAAGGGTGTATTCCGCTTGACCTGCAGTGGGTTCTTCCGAAAAATCCGTGCAGACACGGAAACCATAGAACTGCACACCGTTGACGCCAACAGAAATGGTCAGTGTATGCTCTCCGGTAGATAGGCTTACTCCCTTGGCGAGAGTTGCCCAGAAGGTAGTCCTCCAATATGGCCACCAAATCCTATCCTCGGAAAAGTGAACCATGCTGCCGTCCAACGATGCGTAAATGCTGTTCTTATCCCAAAACGGATAGCATAGGCGAATGGCAACATCGTAGGTGCCGTCCTCATCAATAGTGAACTTGTAGGTGGCAGAACCCTCATCGCCGAGAGTTACCAAGGTTTCAGACACGGATACCACACCGGAATAACTGTCCGGCTCGGCATTGTGGTCGATAAGAATATCTCCGAACTCCGTCTTTTGCTGTTTGGCATAAGCGGTCAGATAGCGTCTGCGGTTGTAGGTTTCCGACATCTGCGGATACTCCTTTGAAACGGCATCTCTGCCTTCCATGTAGTCATACACATGGGGCAATGCCCACGGCCCCATATCGTAGTCATCCCAATAGGAAACAATGGGGATGAAGGGCTGCGGAGGTGTATCGTCTGTAAAGTTATACAGTCCCTGCATCCAGTATTTCGCAGCATAATAGGTGTGGGAAGTTCCTCTGTAATACTTGCCCAGGTTCTCCGGTGTATCGTAAATCTGCCAGTTCCATCCGTAGGCAGGCATACCGAGGAATACTTTATCGGGGTTCATTACCTGTGTAGCATAGTCGTAAATGCCTTCAAGCCAACTGCGAGGCGAAACAGGTCCGGGAGCAGAACCCGCCCAAGCCATACCATAACTCATGATGGATGCCGTATCGCAGTATTGGTCGAGGTCACCGTATACACACCAGTTCTCACCACCGACCGAGCCGTTGACCGAAGTCATACCCGGCAGGCAGATGTTCATCTCCTTGGTGGAGTCATAGGCTTTGACCGTTTCATAGATGTGCTTGAACATAGCCGTAGACGCTTCGTGGGTGGAATAGTCATCGCCTTTTTCAAGGTCGATATCCACGCCACTGCACCACGGATATTTCTCCATGATACGGACAAGTTCCGAGCAGAAGGTGTCCTGTGCGCCGTCCGTGTTATCACGGAGAGCCTTGAAGATAGAGTTTGCACCGTCATTGGCAATGGTAAGCAACCAACGGATGTGGGGCCACTTGTTGATGTAGGTCAGCATATTGCTGATAGCAACACCGCTCTCGGTAATCGTTCCCGTGGCATCCACCTTGAAAGAAAACAGACCAATGGTGTCGATACGGTCGCCGTAATCACGGAGAGCCTCATACATACGGGCATTGCCCATGAATGTCCACACCATGATGCGTTTGCCTTTTAATTTATCCCTCAAATCGACACACCTCCATCCGTCACCTGCTGCAATTCAAAAAGCACCCTGGCAGACTTTCCGTCCTCCAAGGTAACCATGTGCTTGGAATCCCAAGCGGCACTGTATTGATAAAATCCCTCTTTCGGTTCGGTGACACCGTTTTTGGTGCATTCTCTGACCGAAGCCAAAAGTGCAAGGTCATCCTCGGCAGCGAGAGCATTTGGGAAAACAACTCTCTGACCACCCACACCCTGGGCAAGTTGCACCGAGCCTGCCGCCATATCGGATTTCGGATAGATATGGACATCCAAGCCGCCGGAGGTGTCACCGACATTGCAGACAATGACCGTTTCCGCAGAGCGAACCACACCATTGAACCACACCTTGGAGTCTTCCGTCAGTCGGCTCTCGGTGTGAGGCACATAGCCTGTCAGCGCCGGTCCCTCTTGCAGCATAAGGTCAGTAAACCAAATCGTGCCGGAGCAGTTGGTAAGGGTAGGTTTTACCGTAACACTCACAACACGCATATCCTGCTTTTTGTTTATGACCTCTGCCAGTCGGATAAAAACGGGATTAGCCATCAAGCACCCATTTCATCTCACAAGGATGACCTACCCATCCCGTGGCTACAGAACCCGGCTGCAGCAAGAGGTCTGTGATATATAAAGTGCCCGTGCAATCGGTAATGCACACACGCACCGTAATGGATTTGACCTTGGAGGGATATCCGCTTGGGGTAATTTTTTCTTGTGTTTTAGAAAAATAAGCCATAGACACCTCCATCAGTACAAATCAATAAATCTTGTTTCCGTGCTGCCGTCCTCATATTCAATGACCACCTCAATGCCGACCTGGGAATCATCGCTGAGTTTTTCCAGATCTTCCGATGCAATCTGCGCCGACAGTGTATAACTGCTGCGGTTGGATGGGTACACGGTCTGGGCAAGGCTTAAGGTCATGCCCTCAACGCCCACAGCCTTAAAGGATGCCGTGCCGGACGCACCGTTTTCTCCGTCAGCCTCGAAACCGGAACTGACCCAATAGGCAAGACCGTCATCGGCACGGGAGTTTCGCAGATGATTGAACGGCACAAGTTCACGGATATCGTTGTTGGATACCATGCCTGTACCTTCCAGAGCATCGGCAATGGTATCGATGGAACTGACCGAACTGCCGAGGTTTTTCAGTGTGGTGGAAAGTTCAAGTACCGTGTTCCAAGGCTCCTGCAGGTTGTATTCACGGCGCACGATACGGGTGGTAACCGATAACCCCAAATCCTTATCCTCCACTCGGACATAATCGCCCAAGTTCCAAGCCTCATGTTCATAGCCCGTCAGTACCGACAAGTCCATCGCATTTAGCACATAGGAAACGGAAGGCTTACAGTATTCCGCAAGGCGCATAGCCGTGTATTCCTTCATCTGATATGGATTGGTAAAGGAAGAACAATCCAAAGTGGTAATACGCACTTCCTTGGAATAAGTGAAATCCTCAAGGTAAGGCTTGCCACCGTTGATGTCGGCAAAGGTCATGCCGTTGGCACCCGTGGCATAAAGCCTTGTTACAAGGGAGCGGGTATCCACAACACGCTCGATGCTTTTCATATTCTTCTTATAGGCAAACAAGGCACCGCTGTCCTTGCCGTTGACCGTCAGCAAATGCACCAGTCGGTTCGGACAATCAAATACAAGGTCACCACCGTGAAGATTGGCAACGCTGCGTAAGATGGAAAGTGCGTTTTTCTCCGAACTCGTCCAGGTACGTTTGGAAGTCACATTGACCGTTCCCACACTCCACTCGGTATCAGCAAGGGCATACGCCATAGCCACATCCGCCATTTCCGCATCAAACTTCTTTTCTTCCTTACGGACAGAAAAAGTAAGGTCATAAAACTCCGCCTCGGCATACACCTGCGTTACCGTGTTTCCGGTGCTGTCCTTCACATCCGTAATGGTACGCACCTTATACACATCATCTACGATTTGGATTTTCTTTTCGTTTTCCAGATACTTTCGTTTGCTGTCACGGAACGGAATGGAAAAAGTCAGCGTGTCCTCGCCGTTGATTTCGCCCGTTACGATGATATCGTAGGCATTCTCCAAAATGGCCTCCCACGCACCGTTATCATCAAGCACCACAGGACGGGCATAGCCGATTTTCTCATAAGGTGCTTTCGGAATGTCATAAAGACGGATATCGATGAGTTTCGGTGTCTTGGAAGTATCCGAAGTGGTCAGCGTTACCTTAAAACGGATATAGTTTCTGTTTGGAGATTGCAGCTTACCGTCCGTTCCGACTAAAACCCAATCGCTCCAATCCACAAGGTCATCACTGGTGGAAGTTTCCACCGAGGCGATTGCCGTTGTGCCTGCGATGTATTCGCTTGTATAGGAAACCCTGCCTGTACCAGAAAGATTGCACTCTGCCGCCTTGGTATAAAGCACACCGCTTTCGGGATAAACGCTGTCGGTTGCCTTTAGTGTCACACCACTTGCATCGGTCAGAGCATCCACATCCGAAGAACTGTCTGCACCGTTACAGAGGATGGTGGCGTTGAAATAATCCACCAGATCATCTGCGGTAAGCGGCGAATCACAGTCCAGGAACCATTCATCAAAGCCACCTGCGTAATAATAGGTGTCGGCGTGCATACCGATAACAAGGTCAGCCGTGCAGGAACGGTTCAATTCTCCACCGATTGTCAAAACTTCGGATTTCCATACCGTACCGGAAGAACGGTCACCAACAACATAAGTGAACTTCTTGTTGTTCGGCTCAATAACTCCGGCAATGAAATACCACTTGCCATTCTGCAAAGAGAAAGATGGCGTTACGGTCTTATCCAAAATAAGACTGCCGGAGGAATTATAAAGCATAATTCTCGGCTTGCCGGAATACAGAGACAGATAGAAAATCGGCTGTCCCGGACCGTAACGGGTATTGAATATCGGACAGAATGTATTGCCTACGGAATAAGTGGTAGGACACATCCAACCGCCCACGATGATACGCTCACCAAGGTTTGCAAAAATTGTGCCGTCATTAGTCACCTGCAGATGGGTTTTCTCCGTAGTCGGATTATTGATATTAAAGCGAATCTGCCTGCCTTTCGGACTTTTCGACAGATTTGCCGTAGTACCAGACCAGTTCACAATAGTAAAATTCCGTCCGCAGCCGGAAGAATCGACAAGAGCCGTATCATTATCCGGTGCAGACTCGTTGAAATGCCACAGACCAGAGGCGGCATACTCCGCAGGAAATTCTCCTGTGAAATCTGTTTGCTTATTCAGAATCATTTTCAGAGACATACCGTCACCTCCATCTGCTTTTCGCTTGAATTTGCAGTTCCGTCAGCGTGGCATTGTTTACTTCCACCGTGACGGTGTTCTCTCCGACAGCAAGGGTCGGAAAGTTCAGTTCCTGTAAATACGGCAGACCGTTTCGCAAAGTCTCGCCGTTTTCATCGACCACATAGGCTGTCATTTTATCGGTATCCACAACAAGGGTTTCTCCTTCAGAGAGGGTTGCGTTTACGATTTTCAGTTCCGAGCCGTTTGTGGTAATGCTGATATAATTACTTGCCCCTGCCGTTATCACACCCTCAATGCGATACACAGGCAAGGATTCAATGTTCCCGATAGTTCGGGTAATGATGTGAACCCCTTCTTCCGTTACGGAGAAAGTTTCATCCGTAATGGCATAGGCGAAAGGGTCAGGACAGAAAAACTTTAGGTCAAAGGAGCCTGCCGAGCGGATGAGCCTTTCACAGTCCACCGCATCGTTCAGTCTTGCCATAAAGTATCTGTCCGGCACATCATCAAACACAAGCTGGCGTAACCCCTGTACGGGGTCAAGCCATGCTGCGATATCATCCAAGGCAGATACTAACGCAGTAAAATTAGCCTTGGGGTAAATATTACAGTGGACAGTGATTTCACGGTAATCGAAATCCGCACCGAAGTCTGCCACACCGTATTTACCCGGCACGGTGGTGGTAAAATTACGCATCTTACCACACACCTGCCAGGAAGTCAGGCGGGCTTTGATGCCCATGCTGCCCGACGTAATGTCATTGAAAATAAAACCCATAGGTCAAAACCCTCCTTTATGCCGTAGTGAAGTGTCCCTGTGCACGGGAGCCACTTTGAATCAAGTTGTAAAGTTCCTGGGAAATCTTGCGGATATCCTCTTCGCTTCGGACAATCATCTGCTGAATGGTAATCAGCGCTCCGCCACCCAATCCTGCACCGGATATCGTGTCGTTGCGGTTTACTGTTCCATTCACACTAAAGTCCGTAGGCCGTGCCGTGGTCATTTCATCTGCAAGACCGTGCATAACATCGTTGATGTCCTTGCTCATGCCTTCAGCAGCGGCAACCGCATCCTTACCATTGGTATTGATTGCACCTGCCAGACCTTCCACAAGCATTTCACCGACCCATCCCATTTCCTTGGACGGAGATGCAATGCCGAAGAAGTCACAGATACCATCCCAAATGGAAGAAATCCAACCGGACACCTTATTCCAAAGCCAGGATGCCAGGGACTGGATACCTTGCCACAAACCACGGACGAGGTTTGCACCTACATCGGCAAGCTGTGATACTCCCTTGCCAAAGGCAGAAACCAAGCCGGACAGAATCTGCGGTACGGCTTTTACAATTTCCACGATGATGGTCGGCAGGTTCTTTATTAAGGAAATAAAGAGCGTCACACCTGCCTGTACGATTTGCGGAATGCTGTTAATCAGAGCATTGACCACAGAACCGATGATTTCCGGAATGGCTGCCACAATGGTTGTGATGATTTCCGGCAGTGCCTGGATAAGTGCAACAAGCAGGTCGATACCCGCCTGTATAATCTGTGGGATTGACCCAAGCACCGCTGTGATGATACCCTCAATAATCTGCGGGATTGCCTCCACGATTGCCACGATGATTTCCGGCAACGCAGATACTAAAGAAGTCAAAAGCTGAATGCCTGCATCAATAATCTGCGGAATCGCACCGATGACAAATTCCACGATGGCAAGAATAATGGAAGGCAGTGCCTCAATCAGCACCGGAATCGCATCAAGCAGACCCTGTGCCAATCCCATAATCAACTGCAACGCTGCATCCAAAATCATCGGCAGGCTGTCAATCAGACTCTGCACGATGGTAATGACTGCTTGCACTGCTGTTGGAATCAGCGTAGGAAGTGCCTCGCCGATGCCCTGCACCAAAGACATCACAATCTGAATGGCCGCATCAATCAGCAACGGCAGATTTTCAATCAGTGTGTTTACGATGGTCATCAGTGCATCGATTACCACGGGGATAAGTTTCGGCAGCATGGTAAGTATGGTGTTCAGCACCTGCGAAAACAGGTCAACCACGGTATCCAAAAGTGTCGGAAGAAGTTCTCCCACTGTTGCGAGCAGGGCATTCAGAGCCGTTGGCAGTGCCGCTATAATGTTTTCGATTACAGGCGTGATGTTGGTCAGCACATCCTGGAACGCATCCACCACATTGTTGCAGAGCATTTCAATGTCTGCATCTGCATTACCGAAACCTACGATAAGGTTATCGATGGCAGCCTTCATGGAGTTCAAAGAACCCTCAATGGTGTGTTCCGCCTCTGCTGCCGTTGCACCCGCCACACCCATGCTCTCTTGAATCACATGGATGGCAGAAACCACATCGGCATAGGAACTGATATCATACTCAATACCGGAAATCGCCTGTGCATCGGCAAGCAGACGTTCCATTTCAGTCTTGGTGCCGCCGTAACCGAGTTTCAAGTTGTCCAGCATTGTATAGTTCTGCTTGGCAAATCCCTGGTATGCGTTCTGGATGAGTCCGATATCCGTACCCATCTTATTGGCGTTATCCGCCATATCCGTAATGGCCATATCTGCATACTTTACTGCCGCCTCGGTATCTCCTCCGAGGGAAGAAATAAGAGAGGCAGAAAAAGATGTGACCGTGGACATATAGTCGTTTGCCGACATACCCGCCGTCTTATAGGCGTTGTTTGCATATTCCTGCAGTGTAGCAGAGGAATCCCTAAACAGCGTATCGACACCGCCGACCAACTGCTCATATTCTGCGTAGGATTCAACTACTGCCTTGCCAAGGGAAACTGCGGCGGCAGCGGCAGCCGTAACCACCGCTCCCATTGCCACACCGACACCCTTTAAGACAGAACTGAGGCTTTCAAATTTGCCCTTGTTCTTTTCAGCAGAATCTCCGGCATCATCCAGTTCTTCGCTCATATCGTCGGCACTGTCAGCAACGTCATCCATTTCACGCTCGGCATCATCAAGCGCCGCATTGTTACGGTCGAGTTCACGCTCCATATCATTGAGCGCCGCCGTAGCGTTATTAAGCTGAATCTGCCACTGCTGTGTTCTGCGGTCATTTTCTCCGAAGGACTCGGAGGCATTGGCAAGGGCAGAACGAAGGGTTTCGATTTTCTGTTTCTGTGCCTCGATTTCCTTATTCAGCACTTGGTTTCTTGCCGTGAGTGCTTCTACGGAACTGTCGTTTTTATCAAACTGGGACTGCACGACTTTCATTTCCGAGCCGAGAACCTTGAAGGACTGATTGATTTCTGACAGTGCCTTCTTGAATTCTTTCTCGCCCTCAAGACCGATTTTTAAGCCAAAATCATCTGCCACTTCAAACCACCTCCTTCATCAGATTCCGGCAGGAATAATGTCATCAATGAAATATTCCCTCGCAGGCTTCGCAAGCCCGTTATACTGTTTATGGCATTCCCATAAATCCAGGAGCAGACCAAACGGCATCAGCCACACCTCATCCTGTGTCAGATGAAGATGTGCGATGCCGTAATATAAAAGTCGAGTAAATAACTCATCGTCACTTACTCGACCGCCACGTTTTTTGAGTCAGCCTCGCTGACCACATTTCGCTTGGTGCCCTTATACAAAGCCTCGGTAATGGCAGATTTGTAATCAGCCAGATCCAAAGGTGTGGTCAAAAGTTCCACCATCTCCTCTGTAAGGACATCCTTCTTGTTTTCCTTGTTCTTCAGATTGTGGACAAGGATGGACTGATTGGCAAGCAGGGTAATCAGCCACACGATTTCGCCGATAGCCATCTCGAAGTTTTCGGACTTCATCAGCTTATCGCCAAGGTTCTCAAGACCGCCGTAGCGTCCTGCGATTTCCTTTGTTGCCTTGGTAGTGAGGAGCAAAGTATACTCGTCACCGCCGATATTGATAATTGCAGAGCGTTCTTTATCCATGTGTCAAATCCTCCTTATTCCGCGGCCTCGGTAGCATAGGAAGGCTCATATACTTCCTGATACCAGTTTGTGATGATATCTGCTGCAACAGCAGAATCGCCCTCGGTAACCTCTGCCTTCCAAGGATGCTTGTTCTGACCGTCCACTTTGTTACGGCGCAGAATCGTACCCTCGATGGTAGGTGTACTGAAAGTGATGCTGTCACCCTTGGTAGCAAGGTTCGTAGCAGGGATGCCGAACTTCACACGGTAAAGCCAGTAATACTTGTACTTGCCGTTGGATTTCTTCGCACGGAAACCCACAGCCACAGGCTCGCCGCCATCTTCACTTGTAGACACCACTACACCGTTGGCATCGATGGTCGCACCCGTAAGGTCAGAGGCGACAGAGGCACCGATATCATCCACACCCAAAGAAAGGGTGCCGGACTTGAATTCTTTGACGATTTCAGATGCACCGTCATCGGCATAAAGGGTTGCCTCTGCAAGTTCCACGGAGAGGTCGGCGGTCATCGCCTTTGCCATCTGCACCGGAGAAGCGTAGGTTTCATTGCCGTTTTCATCTTCGGTGATTTTGGCATAATACAGTTTGTCAAGACCAATAGTAGCCATTGATTATTCCTCCATTTCATAATGTTTTGCCACATCCACGTTGTAATGGAAGTAGCCTGTTTCTGTTTCATAACCGATGTATCTTCGGTCAGTTATGGTAAAATCCATGCCAAGCAAGGCACGGACGATTGCATTTTTCTCTTTGGTATAACTGCCTTTGGCATACAGGGAAATTCGTGCCTCCTGGATATCACATCCGGGAGTATTGTCAGCATGAAGTTCAAAGCTGTCTGCCATAGGCACTACCACGATATATTTATCCGGAGCCTCCTCGTGAAACACTCCTGTTTCCAAAGGAATGCCCAAGGACTCCAAAGCCGTATTGATATCTGAAAGTACGCTCACAGCTTTCTGACCTCCTCTTCAAATTTATCCTGCATGGCACTGATACAGGCAGCACGGGATGCCGTTTTTGCAGGTTTCATAAAAGGTTTGGCAGGCTGACCGTGTTTGCCGTATTCGATGATGTTGGCCAGTTTCGCATTGCTGACACCATCCCTGCGGGGTTCTGCAAAGCCAACCTTGATGTTGTGGTTGCCGTTTTTGTCCATCTTCACAGTGGACAGACCAAGTGCCGACTCCAATTCTCCTGTGGATCGGGATTCGTACTTTGTACCGTTACCCACCACAGAGGACAGGTTGCTCTGTGCCTTGGCAAGAACTATCTCGCCTCCGGCTTCCAGTACCTTTTCGGCAACGGGGTCAAAATCAGAACCAAGCCGTGAGATACGCTGCAAAAACTCCTCCGGCATTTTGATATCCACTTTAGCCACTTGTTGCCACCACCTTTTTCGCAAGCACCTCCGTATACATTCCGCGCCCCTTTACATCCTCCACGGACGTGATTTCAAACCTGCCATCCTCGCACACCAAAATGTGGTCGGTTGTTACGGTAAGGCCGGGAATGCAGCGAAAGCGGAACAGGTCTGTCGCCTCAGAGAATGCAGCGAGATTTGCCCACCTTTCACTTCCGTGGCGTCCTTCTCTGTACACACGGACAGAGGCGAGGATTTCATCCGCCGTTGTGGAGAAACCCTCGCTGTCCTTGATGCGTTTTGTAATGACAATATCAGCAAAGCCGTTCATTTTTCCGAAACTCATGTCACACCTTCCAATCTCGGTCGAGCCTTAACAGAAGGTTGACCGTGTTCCATACCTGCTGACCTGCCTGCACATTGTCGGCGAAGAATCCGCCCGTAGAACCGTCCCTTGACTCATAGAAATGTGATGCCAACATAATCACGGCTTGTTCCGTGGTAGCGGGCATCGCATTTTCTGTATAATATCCTGCTTCGATGTGCTGATAGCTTTCCGCATAAGAAACGGCGGCAGTGATGAACCTTTCAATCAGTCCATCATCCACCGAATGCTCCAGTATCAGATTTTCCTTGACCTTCGTAAGAAGTTCGCTCATCACTGCCACCTCCCATCTTAGGCAGCAGCCATCTTGAGCAATTTCACGGCTTCGGAAAGAATCAACTTACCGTCCACACGCTCCTTGGCAACAAAGCCGACCATACCGTTTCCGGCGAAGAGTTCCTTCAGTTCCGCAAAGGAACGAGTACCACGGTCACCAATGTTGTAGTAGCTATAGTCACCAAAAGCAATGGCAGGCATACCTGCAGTGATGACAGGGAAATAAGGGGAAGTGTACACCTCATAACCCAAGAGTCTGCCAGGCTCTCCCGCCTGTACGGAATCCTGCCAGAGGTAACGGCCGTTCTTGTCGGTCAGCTTACGGATGGCAGCCAAAGTCTGGTCATTGCAGATAAACTTGGCGTTCTTACGGTAAGGACGCTTGAGGGAGTACACAAGGTCGATGATTTCATCGGAAGTGATTTCCGTTGCAGATGCAGCAGTCACACCGATTTCAGCACCGCCCTCGGTAGCAAGCAGACCCAAAGGCTGACCCGTGCCGGTACCGTTGAGGAAAGCATCCTCTTCGGCATTTGCCAGAGCCTTGGAGAACTGACGGATGATGTAATTCTCAAGACCGAAGGCATTGTCATACAGAAGTTCCTCGGTTACCTTAACGGCAACATGGAGTTTGTGTGCATCCAGGTTGATCTGGGCAAACTTTGCATCACCCCAGGTGAGTTCCTCGCCCTCGTCAATCCACGCAGCCGCAGGCTTAGTGGCTGCGATGTTGATTTTACGTTCACCGCTTGTAGTGATGGTGTGACCCAGCTTACGGAAGATGTTCTCTTCCTCCAATGCCTCGATAAGGCGAGAATCATACTCTTCGGGTACGAGATAACCGCCGTCGGCATCCACGCCTTCCTGGAGAACATTGGACACGTTACGGAAGTTGGTACGGAGAGCCTTGAGCATACCTTCCTTGTATGCATCGGAAGCACGTCCGGTCTTTTCCTTCTTGCCGTCCATAGGTTTGCCGTTCATAGGCTTTTCAGTGATGGGAGCAGAGGTAGGCTTGGAAAGCTGGGCATCCATAGCGGACATAGCCTCCATACGCTCGATTTCAGCACCGTAGTCCTGAACCTTCTTCTCCATCTGTGCATAAGTCTTTGCATCCTCATCGGAAAGCAGACCGTCCTTGTCGCGCTTGGTTTCCACAAAAGCCTTTGCAGCCTCCCAAGCCTGGTTACGCTTTTCGCGCAGTTCGTTGATAGTCATAATAAATTACCTCCAATTTTTAATAAGATTTAGCCTGTCCATAAGGTCATCGGCTTTGGTTTTTCGGGTTTCTTCGGACTTGATTGCACACTTGGCGGCAACCTTATCCATAAGGGAATTAACCACATTTGCCTTGGAATAAAGCATAGACACCTGCGGCACTTCCACTTCGTCCGTGGTGGTTCTCTGCATGATTTCATCTGCAAAGCCAAGTTCCACGGCCTTGTTTGCGTCCATCCATGTTTCCGCATCCATAAGGTGGCTGAGTTTCGCACGGGAGAGTCCCGTCTTAATCTCATAGGCATTGATGATGGAATCCTTGACGCTTGAGAGCATATCGATGGCTTTCTGCATTTCCGCAGAATCACCGAATGCAACAGTTGCAGGATTGTGAATCATCATCATGGATACCGGGGACATCAGCACCTTTGTTCCTGCCATCGCAATCACGGATGCTGCGGAGGCAGCAATGCCGTCAATCTTGACCGTGACATTGCCCTTGTAATCCATCAGCATATTGTAGATCTGGGCTGCTGCCACGCAGTCACCGCCGGGTGAGTTAATCCACACGGTAATGTCACCGGAGCCTGCCATGAGTTCGTCCTTGAAAAGCTGTGGAGTAACATCATCGTCAAACCAGCTTTCTTCTGCGATTGTTCCGTTCAGAAACAGTGTCCTCGCCTCCGGCATTGTTTCCGTCTGTGCTTGGTTCTTCCACTTCCAGAACTTCTTCATCGGAATTTTCCTCCTTTCCGTCATTGTCGGTTGTATTTGCAAAAGCACCCGCATCTTTCAGAGGGAGCATATTGCCGTTAATAAGGTAAAGGTCACCGCCAAGTTCGGCTGGTATCCGGTTTAAGTTTTCAAGTTCCCGGATATCGTTACTCGAAAGCCAACCATTTTGCCGACCCACGGCATAGCCATTCATCCGGCTTTGGTAGTCACCGCGCAAAAGCCCGTCCACATTGAACTTAACAAAATACTGCCGTTTTTCGCTCTCACTAATAAGTGCCCGCTGAATGGCCTGTTCCCACCTAATAACCCAGGGATCTAGGGTATATTTGACAAACTCTAGAGACTGCTGCTCGATATTAGAGAAGCTCGATTTTTCAAGATCGCCAATCATATGGGGCGGTATGCGAAAAATGCGGGCTATCTCGTTAAGCTGAAATTTACGCGTTTCTAAAAACTGCGCTTGCTCTGGCGGTATGCCGATGCTTTGAAACTTCATGCCCTCCTCAAGCACCGCTACCCGATGAGCATTAGAGCTACCCTGGTACACTGCGTTCCAGCTTTCTCTGATTCGCGCCGGGTCTTTAACTACACCGGGATGCTCGAGTACTCCGCCGGGATTTGCTCCATTGGCGAAAAACTTAGCGCCGTATTCTTCAGTGGCTATAGCCATACCGATGGCGTTTTTGGCCATGGCAATAGGCGAATACCCGATAAGGCCGTCAAAGCCAAGCCCCGGAATATGAAGCACTTCGTAGCTTCTAAGATAATATGTCCGGCCGTCTTTTTCGTATTGGTAATATATTTGGCCCTGGTCAGTGCGGCCGACGATCATTTTATTAGGCAGTAGAGGATACAAACCGGCTACTTTCCCCCGGCCATCGCGGATAATCTGGGCATAGGCATTGCCCCATAATAAAAGATGACCCATCAGTGTTTCGCGAAACACAAATGAAGTCATCTCAGGGTTAGGCTCGCTATGGAGGAGATAGTACATTGGATGGTCTATGGCTTTTTCTTTACCGCTAGCAGTATGCTGGTAGGTATGAAGCGGAAGTGAAGCGATGGTTTCCGACAGAATTCTGACGCAAGCATAGACAGCCGTTGTCTGCAGCGCTGTTTTCTCGTTGACCGTCTTGCCGCTAGAGCTTGTGCCAAAAAAAAAGCTATATGCGCTGCTCCAGAAGGTATTTTTTGGGCTGGCTCGCGTTTGAAATATTCTTGATAAGAAAGGTATCCTCATTGGTCACCTCCTAAAAATGGGCATGAAAAAAGCACCTGTCATAAACAGATGCTTTTAAACTATTGAAAATAGCTACTTTTCGATATTTAATTCAAGTTTAATACATTCTAAGCAATTACTATCTTTATTAACTTCAATTACCCGACAAGTGATTTTTGCTTCACTTACAATTCGTTTACTAACACCTTCTGAATAGTAGCGTGGCATATATCCGATTAATTCACCTTTGGAATTGAGTATTTTTATAGCATAGCAATCATACTTATTGGCAGGATCAGGAATTAACCTAACTTCTTCATTTAATCTTACTTCCGTAGCTTTATCACAATTTTCACCTTCACAGCCGAGACTAAAACCCGTACCTGCTACAAAAAATTTACGTTCAATCTTTCCTGATTCAGAATCTAAAATCGGATCAACAAATTCTAAATTATCAATAGGCAATTTAGCGCCACTTCTCTTTAAAAGTTCATATGCATCATACTCTGACAGATTGTATTTGCTAAGGATAGCTTCAATGCCTCTTCTCTTTGGGTCAGGTAATCTACTTGCAAAAACAGGAAATAAATTATCATTTTTATAGGTCTTTTCAATTTCTGGGAAAGCAATTAATAATTCAAAGCCAACCTTTATCGCATCTTGGACCTCATAGCCATATAAAAATTCAAATTGTCCATTTTTTGATAACTCACCAACAACATATCTTCTTTTGGTATTTGGTTCTTTCCAAACTAATAGCAAGTAATCCCTACCATCTTTAATCGACATTTTAAGCCTCCTTTCCCCCAGTTATTTTAGTTAATAAACTTACCTTTTCAAGCAAAAATAATTTTATTAGACTTTTTCTAGCTTTGCTTAATATTACCTCAGGATAACCATTTAATAAAGCGTCTAAATTATCAGCATTAATTATTAATTTTATTTTTTCTACAAAATCTTTTATTTCGCTATTATAATTTAAATTAATATAAGCTAAAACTTCTTCATGCATTGGCCTTACCTTATTTTTCCCATCAAGCCTTACTATTGACTTCGACTTTGTTCTAACAAGCGATTTTAACCGATTATAGTCTTTACCTAGATAATTTTTTATATTTTGCTCTAGTATATAACAGCACAAAGAAGAACTATTGTCATATAGAGGAGAAAAGCTATAAGTACCGTCTCCTCTATTAATAATTGCCCAGTTGTTTTGATGACGGTCTGAATTGCCAATGAGATAGTCAAAAACAAGCATATTCAGTAAGTCTTTAAGTAGTCCATATTCTTCGATAGATTTTACTAACATTTTTATCGAATAATATTCATCTAAACATGGATCATACATTACTTCAGCGCTATAATTCGGGTAATGCTTATTTATTAATGATATTCCTTCGATAAGTTCTTCATTGGCTTTGTTTATTAAATAACTCATAGAACCTTCTCGCGATTTATAAACACCAATTTCAACTCGTGCGCAGGGAATTTCTAATAGCGCTGCTAAATCTGATGATAGTTTTTCTGATACATGATCCTTTGTTCCCAAATCCTTTTTAAACTTAAACAAACCAATTTGGTCGGTAAAAGGTTCTGTCAACCAAATTTTCTCGCTTCTTCCACTACCTTCATGAGCACCTTCATAGATTTTCCAAGTGCTAAAGTCCTTAAACATTAATCCCTCCAAGACACTGAAAGATGCATATAGCTTAACCTTCATTTTAGCATATATATAGTCAATTTCCAAATAAATGTTTTACAATACCAATATCCCTCTCCCATCATACACACTGGCACTATTTTTATTTCTTATCGCCCTATCAATCGCCATAATGGCCGCAACAATTCCGTCGATCTTTTCCACCGATTTTTCTTTATCCGGTTTAATGTTCCCGGCCGGGTCCTGACGCATAACCACATTTTGCGCCATCCACTTAAGAACAGGATTACCGCCGTGGCAGATACTGCCTTCCATCAATAGCTTATAAAACTCTTTTGATGCAGGCGACATATCCTTATACCCCTGGCCAAATTCAAGCACTGTAAAGCCTAAGTCCGCAAGGTTCTGGACCATCTGCGTAGCGTTCCAGCGGTCATAGGCAATTTCTTTGATCTGATATTTTTTCCCTAGCTCTTCTATAAACTTTTCAATAAAGCCGTAATGCACGACATTACCCTCGGTAGTTCTGATATAGTCTTGAGCTTCCCATACATCATAAGGCACATGGTCGCGCCGCGAGCGAAGGTTCAATGTATCCTTGGGCAGCCAGAAGAACGGCAGCACTACGTACTTTTCATCCTCCGTGCGCGGCGGAAACACCAAAACAAAGGCGGTAATATCAATAGTGCTCGAAAGGTCAAGCCCGCCGTAACACTCCCGACCGCAAAGCTCATCCATATCAATAGGGAAATTACCCTGGTCATATATTTGTTCGGGAATCCAGCACTTCACTGCTGATGTCCAGATATTTAAGCGTAGCTGTTTAAATATGTTTTCTTCCGCCGGATTTTCTAATGCCGCTTTATAGGCTTCGCGAAAACGTTCAAGGGAGATTGTATGCCCAAGCGATGGATTTGCTTTGTGCCAGTTGGCTTCATTATGCCAGTCGTCTTCTTCCGTCAGACCATACACAACAGGATAAAATGCGCTGTCAATCTTTCGTCCCGCCTTTATATCAAGCGCCTTAGCATGCAGTTCATAGCAAATACTGTTCTTATCCATGCCGGCGGTTGTTATGATAAAAAAGAGCGGCTGTTCACGGGCATCGCCCGAGCCTTTAGTAAGAACGTCGTAAAGCTTTCTATCCGGCTGCGCATGAATTTCGTCAAAGACAAGTCCAGACACATTTAGCCCATGCTTGGTTCCAGTCTCAGCTGATAGCACCTGATATATCCCGGCATTGGAAAAATTAACGATCCGTTTGACAGCGGCGGCAATTTTCGAACGTTTAAGTAAAGCCGGTGACATCAGTACCATCTGCCTAGCCACTTCAAACACAATAGATGCCTGGCCTCTGTCGCAGGCGGCTCCGTACACCTCGGCGCTTGGCTCATTATCTGCGTACAAAAGGTAAAGTGCAATAGCAGCAGCCAGCTCGCTTTTGCCGTTTTTCTTGGGAATTTCGATATAGGCGGTGAGAAACTGTCTTTTGCCGTTCTCGCCGACAATCCCGAAGATATCTCTGACAATTTGCTCCTGCCAAGGCAAAAGCAAAAATTTCTTTCCCGCCCACTTGCCTTTGGTATGGCGGAGATTTTCAATAAAGGCAACCGCCCGGTCCGCTTTGGCCTTGTCATAATGAGATGTTTCAAGCATGAAAGGCGAAGGGGTGTACTGATGCGGCATTATTCGCCGCCTCCTAGAAGTTTTTCCATCTCGTCTGCCGGACCAGCAGTACCTTCACCTGCTACTATTCTACTTCTGGCAGATGGCGTCAAGCCAAACTGCTCGCAGAATTTCAGCATTATCTTTAAGTTTGTCTGAGCAATGGATACCTGCGGCACTTGCTGCAAATAGCCGTTAGGGGTACGGATCATTGCGCCATGCTGAGTCATAAATTCTTCCGCTTCTTTCCATCGGGCATAAGCTTGGCAATATCCCGCAAAAGCAGCCATATCTATTTCAGTCAATAAACCCATCTCTTCTAAAATCTTGCCCACGCGTTTCCATTCTTTTTTCGCATCTTCCTCAAGCCAGGAGGGACAGCGCGGCGCTTTTCTATCAGGCTTGGGTTCGTTTTGATTGAGCGGCCGCCGGCCTGGGTTGCCTTCAAGCTCCTTAAGAGCAGTCGGTTTTGGTTTTCTTCCTCTTTGCGCCATAAGCCCCACCTCCTCTCATCGGCTATTGGCATGAAAAAAGACCTCCGAAGAAGCCTTGTGTCTGCTTGTATGAGAAACAGCCCCCGCAAGGACCGCATCTCGATGATTGTTTCAGTTTATCTTTTTGCACAAATCCTCGCCATAAACCACGCTCAGGCTGCCGCCGTTGTCCCAAGAAACTATAATGCTTCCCATGTCGTCTACACCAGCTACCGTTCCGCGAGTGCCAATGGGCGGCGCTTGTTCATCATTCATACGTACAAGCTCAACCCTTGTGCCGTCGGGGTACTGCTTGCGCAGGTGCTCGACTATTTCTCTCTTAACAAACATCGCCATCCCCCTCGCATTGTTGCAGCTTTTTGGCACGCAAACGGGCTTTATGCTTTTCTTCCTCTGCCGGGGTGCGGAAGGCAGCGCTGCCTGAAAGCCGGGTCAGAAGCACTTTCCGGCTTGTTTTGAACTCGTCGCCGTTCATACCTAGCCGAAGCAGCCAGGTTCTGAGGGCAAACTTAGGATTGTCCTCTTGGGCGGGTTTGAAGAAAGAACGCTTAAGCTTTCTGGCACTCTCATTTACGCAAACCGCCAGATCACGAAACGCCGCCATTTCGTCCGGCGTCGGATTGTCTTTTAACAGCTTCATCGCCAATGTCTGCGTTTCAAAATAAATTTCTAAGCCAGGGCAGTATCCCGATTCAAATTCAGCCCAAACTGTCTGAAATGTCTCCATATCATCAATACTTCTTTTGCCAACTTCCTCAACCAAGCGGCTGTCCAGCAGCGGCTGCGTTAGGTCAAAAGCGCTGACCAGGAGCCGCTGTTTGCTGGCAAGCATGTTGACCAAATTCCGCAAGCTCGCCGCCATATGGCCATCCATCGGCAATTCAACCGCATACCCCGAAAGCGGCAGTTCTTCCCGCCCGATCGGCTCCGGCTCTTCGGCTGACTCGGTCTGGGGCTGGCTCAATAGCTCCTCGGTGGAAAACTCGCGGCCCTCCTGATCCCGTATCACGCCATGGCGATCGATTAAAAAGTCTCCCGCTTCGCAATGGATTTCATACGCGCAGCTCGGTACGCCAAGATAGGTAGATTTAGCTCCCCATTTTGCTTCCAGCGCCTGTACCAGTTCTTTGCGATTCATCGTTCGCACCCCGCTTTCCATCTGCCTGTGCCCATTTCACAATCATCCGCCCGCATTCCGTTTTCGCCTTGGAAATTCTCGCGGCGTGATCTGCCAAGACCCAGTTCTTCCCCTTCGGTCATTTGCAGTTCATCAAAGGCAGGAATATCGGTGCCGCCAGATTTCCCTCTGTGGAAGCAATCGGAAACGGTTGCATCTTTGAGCTTACGGCGACGCATTTCACACTCCGCTTCCCGCAACCATTGCCGGCGGTTTACCAGTTCTTCGATTTCCTCGCCCATGTAAATCAAGCACTCGTCATTGTCCTGGTTCACCGGCGCCAGCACCCAGTTTCCGCCCCATTTGCCGGCGATCTGGTAGGTTTGCTTGGAGTAGTTCGCTAAAAACCGGTCGCCTTTTTGGATTCTCATGTGTTTTACCCCCCTGTGTTTTTGGTAGTCTATATATCCCTCTAAACACAGGAAATAGCAAGCGAAATGTGCGTTTTTTTCAGCGATTAACCTCACTATTTTCGCCAACCGCTACCGCGGAGCGGTCATATACCATTTTCAGTTGCAGCAGAGAATATACAATCCGATCCAACAGACGTTCTTCGCATTCGCTGACCGCGATGCCTTTGGCCAATGCCACATTATGCTTGTCCACCAGCGTTTCGGCCACCAGAAACATGGCGGCGTAAGGTTCCTGAGCATACATAGCTGGATATAGCCGTTTTGCAGTTTGGCTAAAACTCCACAAGACGTCGTCTATCCCGCCGTAGCCCTCATTTTTTCTATTGAACAGCTTTTCTATTTCCTCGAATTTATCGCGAATAAATAGGACAAAATCATTTCTCCGGGTTCTTTCCAATGAACTGCACCTCCCTAAATTAAACATCCGATGTCGTTTTCGGGACTTTATCATATGGAACCCGTACTCCATCACGCATTAAAAACACACCCTCTGAGCCTCCGACGGTTTCAACAAAACGATTTACAATAACGTCCACAAATTTCTCATCTAGCTCAATCCCGTAACAGATTCGTCCGGTCTGCTCACAGGCAATCAGCGTGGAGCCGCTACCGAGGAAAGGATCAAGCACTATGCAACTCCTCATACTGGAATTCTGAATCGGGTAAGCCATCAAAGCTACTGGCTTCATGGTCGGATGTTCTTTAGAAGATCTTGGTCTGTCATATTCCCAAATGGTGGTCTGCTTACGGTCGGTGTACCACTGGTGCCTGCCGCCCTTCTTCCAACCAAAGAGACACGGCTCATGCTGCCACTGATAGGGTGAGCGACCAAGTACCAGCGCGTTTTTCTTCCAAATGCAGCACCCTGATAGATAAAAACCTGCGTCAACAAACGCTTTACGAAAGTTAAGCCCCTGGGTGTCAGCGTGAAATACATAGATAGAAGCATCGCTTTCCATGTTCTGCTCCATATTAACAAACGCTGCAAATAAAAACTTATAAAAGTCTGCATCCGGCATATTGTCATTTTGGATTTTCCCGGCGGTTTCTTCTACGTTGACATTATACGGCGGGTCGGTAACTACTAGATTGGCTTTGCTGCCCTCCATAAGAGTTCTGTAGGTTTCCGGCAAAATAGCGTCGCCGCAAATAAGCCGGTGCCTGCCAAGCAGCCATATGTCGCCTAGTTTTGATATAGTTGGTTTCTTTAAAGCAGCTTCTACATCAAAATCATCTTCCTTGATTTCCTTGTTATGGACCTTTGAGAAAAGCTGCTCTATTTCTGGCGCTTCAAAACCCGTAAAATCTGTATTAAAATTAGCAGACTGCAAATCAACTAAAAGGCTTGCCAGTAGGTTATCGTCCCACAAACCTGTAATTTTATTGAGGGCGATGTTTAAAGCCTTGACCTTGTTTTCGTCCTTGATTTCAACTACTACACACTGCACTTCGGCATAGCTTAGGTCTTTTAGAACCGTCAGCCTTTGGTGACCACCGATAACCGTCATATCGTAATTCACGATAATGGGTTCAACATAGCCAAACTTCATTATGGAGTTTTTGATTTTCTCGTATTCCTTATCACCCGCTTTTAGCTTTTTGCGCGGGTTGTATGTTGCTGGGCGGAGAACCTCCACCGGCAATAACTGCCACTTCATTTCACTCATGCTTTTCCTCCTTACACCGGACGGTACTTATATATGGCTCTCTGCCTTCTTCCTCTCGCCAAAATCTGTCATGGCTGTAGCACTCGTGGCTACAGTACTTTTGTTTCAGATTGCCGTAGACGGTAAATTGTCGCCCACAGTAAAGGCAGGTTTTTTCGTAAAAGGCGGTTTCCTTTTTCTTTGAAGCTTCCGGGTGAGCGTTCCACCAGTTTCGTCGGCAACTATCCGAGCAGAATTTACGTTTTCGCCCAAGTTTCGGCTGGCTTACTGCATTACCGCAATAAATGCAAGCTTTCCCTTGGTCTATTTCTTCTTTCATATTTACGGCGACTTCTAATGCATAACCGTCGAGCCCATAGGTTTTACAGTAGTTGCGAACCACATCGCGCGAAAGTCCAAGCACAGATGCAATAGCTTTATAACCGGCTCCCTTTATGCGAAACTCTCGTATCTGCCTTGTTTGAGCTTCCGTCATTCTTTCACATCCTCGCCGCGAAATTGGGCATAAAAATAGCCGCAAAACCTTGCACTTGGGCAAGTGTTTTACAGCCTAAGCCATAACATTTTGGCAAAAGTATTAATTTTGCGTGTGCATTATATAAGTATTTTTCAAGCTTTAGGGTATCCCCCCTAATTAATTCTGCGATTTTTCACGCGAAGGGGGGCGGCGGTCTTGGTGGTGAAGGCTGTAGAGATTAACATGGGCCCTACCCCTAGGACTCGCAGACTTTTCTTTGCAAACTCATATTTCAATTACGTTGAGTAGCTGCATATATACAACCACTTATTTTTGGCGCCTTCTTTTCTGTAGCTTTTTTACAAGTAATATTTATAGCGACACACCGATCATCGGCGGGATTCCATTGCACATTATTTTGATATGGCTGCAACAAATTACGCACACCCAATACTGCCTTAGATTTATCCATCAGTAACTTTGCTACATATTGAGCATCTACAGACATAACGTTTGCTAATCGTTCCGAAACTAAATGCAACTCACTTCCTTGATAAACATGAAATGCAGCAATGATTCCATCTAACATCGACTTGATTATTGCTGCAAGATTAAAATTACTTCTTTCCGGCATTTCTATCTGAAGGCTTAATCCAAAGTACTTATCTTTGTATATTTCATCCGAGCTAACACATCCATTATGTTCTTTTAGGGCTATCCAAAACTCATGCGGCTTCATATCAGATGTCAACTTAACCATAGAAATATCCGTCCACGCTGCAAGAATCTTCCCAACATCCCAATACATAGGGAGCTGCTTTGTTGTAACTTCATACCGCTGATAATGTAAGTAATTGCTAAACTCGATAAACGGGTATGGTCGTAATTGAAAGCTGCGCTCTAAAACAAGTCCTCGCCGACACAACTTCTTAAACTTCCCAGATCCAACATTGTATAAAAGCACATTTTCTAAGTCACAAAACTCTTTCACCTGCGAATGATAGGTTGCTCTTAAAAATGCATTATCTACAATCTCCATTTGGGAGATTGCGTCAATTAGTGAACTGCGCATATTATACAACCATCCTTTTGGTTGAAACGGCAGACGCTTAGAAGACCAAAGTTCAACAATATTTGAATTTTCGCTTGGTCCTTTAATAAAGAATTTCATTTAGAAATCTCCTTATTATTTGTTTTATCTTTATTGTTTCTCCATTATCTTTCAGCGCCCTTTTATAGGATAAAACAAACTTTGTAAATCTTTAAGTTAATATCTATATTCCTGATGCTGATCCCTCGTCCGGGTTTTCCTGTCGTGGCATTTCTTGCAAAGCGGTTGCCAGTTGCTCTCGTCCCAAAAAAGCATCGCATCGCCCCGGTGCGGCTTGATATGATCCACAACCGTTGCCGGCGTCAGTTTTCCTGCCCGCTGACACTCTGCGCAAAGCGGATGCTTTGCCAAGAACTGCTTTCTTGTCTTTTGCCATTGACTGCTGTAGCCACGTTCAAAGGCGCTGGCTCTATCGCCAATATGCAGTTTAGCATGCTGGTCGCAATAACGATCATTCGTCAACCGTGGACAGCCTGGATGCTTGCATGGTCGCTTAGGTTTCGTAGGCATGACTAGTAGCCACCTTTGCATAAAGAAAGTCCTCAAAGCTTGTTGCTCCAAGGACTTTATCGTTCTATAATTCTCCTATGATATTATTCTACACTATAAAAAACCCATAAAACGGACATTGGCGGACATTTTAAAAATAATTTGCATTTTGTTAAATTGCATATTTAGGTCATTTCGGATAAGAATACTTGAAGGTTGCCCATAGGTTAGAGTGTTCGTTAAACCAGTTAACAAGACGTAAAGCCGCATCCTGCCCTTCACGTGCCTGGGCCAATACCTCATCGTAGAATATAATCGAACTTATTTTGGAAACCTTTATGCTGATTACAATGGCAGATTTTCCTGATTTTTCAACTGTCATACCAAGCTTGGTCTTATCCCGACACATATTCATCCATATATCGCGATTACTACCTAAGCTATTAAATTGTAGATCGACGCAACCCCGTACGAATTTGTGATAAAGGACTACCCCCGGTGGTAAGACATTCTGAGCCAATCCGATAAAAGTAGACCCTGAGCCTTTTGATTCTGGCTCAGGCATATAGAGTTCAGGGATTCGTTGCAACAGGTCTTCCCGATATTTCTGCCAAAACAGGGTCATTCTATTATCAATTTCTTTCGGATGATAGGCTACAGATGATACATCTGCCTTTTTGATTGCTCTTTTGAGTACTTCGATCTTATAGGTTGCTCTGTCTCCCATCTCAATCTGCGTCAAAAAGTATTCTATTACCCGTTCAAGAGAGATGTAAAAATCAAACTTTTGAGCCGATCTTATCGGATGAAGATAGCTCTCAGGGGCAAAAATGACAGTATAGGCCAATGCACATTTGCCACGCCTTACATACCCTTTTGCCCGATTCTTATAGTTCTCAGGTTGATCTGGCTGAAATTGAGCATTGATTTTGTTTTCAATAAGAAATAGAACCTCTCCTTGTGGACTATCAAATGCCACTTCAAGGTCAGACTCGCGATCCGTTTCAACTACGGAATGCTCAACGCGTGCCAAAGTACCAATACTATGATCCTCAATTGTATTTGAAATAAACCATTTGCAAAAATTTTCGGACGAATAGAATTCCTCCAAAAACAAGAGATCAATATGTAGTTCTCTGACAGCAAAATTTAATTCGGCCGTCATTGTACCCCCATCTCCCTTTAGTGTTCAATTTTATATAAATAAGAGTATTCGATTATTATCCAGAATTCCCTTTTAATCCAATAGGACAAGGTTCTACCCGCTACTCTTTAACCACTAGGTTTTTTTCAAATAATGATATAAAAAGAGCTAAGGGTATACCTACTAATTTTGTGTGCATAAGAAAAGCCACCAAAGTTTATCACCTCAAGCGACTTTCCTATCTTGATTACTTCCCCATAATATAATCTTACACCCTAAAAATACCCTAAAACGGACATTGGCGGACATTTTACAAATAATTTAGTTCCGCAGCCACCGAATAAACGATATACTGCTTCCAGCGCCGGATAGTACGCTCGTCTACCCCCAGTTTATAAGCAAGCCCAGCAGTTGTATACCGGCTTTGCCAATAACTTTCCATTACAGACTGCTTGTCGCTGCACAGCTCTCGATAGGTTTTTTCAATAGCATTTTTTACTCTTTCAAGTTCAAGTATTTTCTTATCCATGCTGATTTTAACTGCTTTACTCGCCGTGCTGTTGCCAATAGCGTTACTACGACCTTCCTGCCTTTCAGGTGCTTCCAGGATAATATCATTCTTGAGCCGATTCAGTTCTTTCACGCTATTTTTATACTGGCGAATTTCCTGTTCAACATACTTAAACGTGTTTTTGCTTAGACGATGCTTTTTAATACACACAGCTACATACTCGTCATGGTCAATATTCATTCCGTCACAAAGCGTAGCGCACCACGCAGAATGGATAAATCGCCTAGCGTCACAATGATCTGCATCATTTTTTCTTTCGGTGCAAGAATCTTTATATAAGCACCACTCCGGGCACCCCTTCTTATTAGTACAATCGTCAACAGCTTGCTTTAAAATACTAGCAATGAGCCTTCTTGCAGCTACATCATCTATATTCATAGTTAGCCCCTCCCAATTCTTGCTTTAACTGCATAAAGCAATGCTTTCTGTCCAGCTTCCTTTTTAACTAAGGCTGCCATTACGTTTTCATCTATAGTATCCTTAGCAATAATGTGATGCACCACAACTGTTTCTTTTTGCCCCTGCCGCCAGAGCCGGGCGATAGTCTGCTGGTAAAGCTCCAGGCTCCAAGTTAGGCTGAACCACACAAGGGCAGAGCCGCCAGCCTGCAAATTAAGACCATGGCCTGCTGATGCCGGATGTATAACTGCCACTGGGATTTCGCCTTTGTTCCACCGTCTAATGGAATCCGCACTGTCTAGCCGCTCGACCGGGAAACGTTCTAGAATCCGCTCAAGATCATGCTTAAACCAGTAAGCGATGAGAATCGGTTTGCCGTTAGCCGCTTCGATAATGTCCTCCAATGCTTCAAGCTTGCGACCATGGATTTTAGCGACAACGCCTTTTTCATCGTAGACTGCACCGCTAGCCATCTGCAAAAGCTTACTTGACAAGGCAGCCGCATTAGCGGCGTCAAATTCCTTGCCTTTTAAAGAAAGCACCATATCATCCTTCATTGTTATATAGTGCTGCCACTCCTCGTCTGACAGTCGCACGGTGATTTTGTTTATCATCAGTTCCGGTAGTTTCAAGTAATCAGTGTTTTTCATGCTGATTGTAATATCTGAAATCTGCCGGTAGATATCTTCTTCCGCACCTTCTCTAGGCTTATAAGAAAATATCATCTGCTGATTACGTTTATCCGGTTCAAAGTAAGCCTCGCGGTACTTACCAATAAACCGCCCTAGCCGCTGTCCCATATCAAGCAGGCGAAACTCTGCCCATAAATCCATTAAGCCGTTGGCAGAAGGAGTACCGGTAAGCCCCACAATCCTTTTAACACCTGGCCTTACTTTCATTAAACTTTTGAACCTTTTAGCCTGATGCGATTTGAACGAGGACAGCTCATCGACCACAACCATGTCAAAGTCAAAGGGCAATCCACTGTCCTGAATGAGCCACGGAACATTTTCCCGGTTGATAAGATAGACCTGGACTTTATCTCTGAGTGCCGCTTTCCGATCTGTCTCTGTCCCCACAGCAATTGAATAGGCAAGACCTTTCAGGTGATCCCATTTTTCAATTTCTGCCGCCCAGGTATCTCGGGCCACTCGGAGCGGTGCAATAATAAGCACTTTACGAATTTGGAAGCTATCCAAGGTCAGATCAAAAATAGCGGTCAAAGCGATGACTGTCTTCCCAAGACCGCAATCGAGAAAAAGCGCTGCCGTCGGATGGTCGAGAATATAATCAATCGAATATTGTTGATACGCATGCGGTATAAAATTCATGTGGCATCACCTCCTCCCATCATCTTTATCATCAACGCGGGGATCTGCCCCTCATCATCCAACACAAACACCCTACATCCCAAACGCCTGAGCATTTCATGCCTTTTTATCTGCAAAAGTCTCGGTTTCAATCCAGGCGCTTTCACTTCTACAAAAGCAATCCACCCTTTTGGCAATATCACCAGTCGATCCGGCATTCCATCTAAACCGGGCGAAGTAAACTTTGCCGCTAACCCGCCAGCCTTCTTTACCGCCTGGACTAATTTTTGTTCAATCACTTTTTCTCGCATTGCTCCTCCTTGTGCCGATCGTTGTGCCCAAGTGTTTTAAACTCTTTACGCGCGTATAGGCGTATTACGTGCCCATCCGTTCTTTCTTTTCTTTAATACCCACATATTCATATAAGAAGCAAAGGCACAATCGGAACAGGCACAGCGACATTCCTTTTAAACTGGCGGTTTCGGCTTCTGCCGATTCCCCATGCCGCAGTTGTGCTGAATCACTCCGGCACGTCATAAACTCGGACAAAAATGCGTTGCGGGCCATACAGCGCTAGATTTTTCTTTCCCGTCTTGTTGCCGATAAATTTCGTCCAGCCGCCAATTCGATTCAGAATACCCTCAATTTCGTAGGAATCGGATTTCTTAATGGCTTCACGGTTTTTGCCAAAACACTCGCACCAAATTTCCATAATGCAGACCTGTTCGCGCCGCACAGTGCCGATGCGCGCTTCACCACCGAACTCGCTGCCACCAAGGAAGCTCCGTCTGGCATATAAATCAAGCTTATCCCACTCCTCCGGCAAGAGAGCATCTAGGTACTCTGTCACCAGACCTTCCCGATCATCACTTTCAATCGCATCACGCTGCTGGGTGATGGCTTCTTCCGCCAGACTGCCTTTCAGGAACAGTTCTTCACCCAAGCGATACCTTTCGATAGCCTCCGCCCAAATTTGGTCCACCTCCGCAAGGTCCCAGGCTCGTTTTTTTCCCGTCCCGGTTACGCGAACAGGCCAAAAGCGCCGATTGCCGGTAATGTCACGCAAGAATCCGCCATCACTATTGGTAGTTCCAACAATGATGCAGGATCTGGGATGACTTTCCACTGTGACTCCGTAGGACTGGCGATATTTATCATCTACGCGAGTGATGAACGATTTTACGGTTTCCACGTCCAGCTTCTTAATGCCGGCCAATTCGCCAAGTTCCAATATCCAGTAACCCTGGAGCTTCTCCGGTGCAGTCTTATCTTTCATATCAGAAATAGCCAGAGAATCCGAGTACCATTTCCCACCGAGACGGGAGAAAAACGTGGACTTGCCGATCCCTTGCGCCCCGTTTAGCACTAGAATCGAATCGAACTTTATTCCTGGTCGGTATATCCGAGCAACCGCCGCTACAAGGGTTTTGCGTGTCACCGCCCGGACATAAGGCGTGTCCTCTGCACCAAGATAGTCGATAAGCAAGGTGTCGAGACGCTCCTTGCCGTCCCACTGGAGTGAACCAAGGTATTCTTTGATCGGGTGATACAGACGTTCCGCTGACACCACGCCCAGCAAAGCGTCCTTGAACTTAGCTGGCGACCAGATGCCGTAATTGCGTTCAAAGTACAATTTTGCGCAGGCAATGTCCGTATCGCTCCAGCCGGGTTTCACCTGCGGCCACGGCAACTCGCCGACCACATCAATCATGCTTTTGAACTGGTTAAATACAATGGGCTTGAGCGCCGGATCACAGCGCAGGATGATGGAAATATTGGTTAGCGTATCCTTTACCTCACCCGACTTCTCCAGTTCCAGTTGATTTTGCCAGTTTTCCTCATCCGCAAAATCCATCTCTGCTTGCACCCGGCGTTCTTCGGCAAGCTGTGCCTTAACCCGCTCATCCTTGACGGCGAAATCGGCCATGGCCTTAAACGAAGCCTTCTCCTCAAGATCGCCAAATTTGTGAAGCCGCACCAAGTCAAATGCGTTTAAGAGCTTCCCGCAAATGGGGTCAGTGGCATGGTGACTGTAAGCGAATTTATCATCGTAGATAACCACGCCGGCGCTACTGTCAGCTGGCTTATAATCAAACCTGCCTGGCATAACGGATGGTTCATAGATATCTGCAAGAAAGGTTTCCATCGCATCTACTATTGGGTAGGCTCTGCAAAAAGCACCGGTCACGCCGTTTTTTGCATGCGGGTCGGCCTGTTTTGCAATCTGCTTATGCATTACTTCCGACTGCCGTTTAGACGTCGGCCACATCGCGCAATCGCGCCAATCCGCATAGCGAGTGAGATACTGGTCTGGCTCAAGAAACTCTCCATCTTTTTCCTGAAAGAAAAACTCCCCGTCAGCCGGAGTGGATGGCCAATACATTAGCCGCGATGGTTCATAGGTGGTGTCGTCGAAAGCATCGATGCCGATGTCGCTGGCTACCATCCGCCCAAGCGCAGGGTACTCATCCTCGCTAACCTCGCGGGCCAGTGGAATGATCAGCCGCAGACGTGGCGCTTCTGGCTTATGTTTATGAGTGCTATAGATGCAGCAGGCCCAGTCATAGAGGGCTTCGATTTGATCCCACACACCAGGTGTGGCATAGTCCATATCTAAGGTCAGCAGGGAGCGGCAGAGTACGTAGCCATTCCGGCGCTTACCCTCTCGCAGCGCTCCGCCGACAAATCCACCAATATCTTTAATAGCATCTTGCTGTGGTTTACTCAGTTTGCGAAACTCCGATACTGTTTCAGTCGTTCGCTTGGTGGTGCGCACAGCGCCCTTGAAATCTGCCCAGGAAAAGTCCTTGTTCTTCCACTTCTTGTCCATCCGACTGTTGCCGATAGCAATCTTCATGCGCCTGTTTCCTCCTCGCCTTTATCAGTAAAACGCCGTATGAGAATACTCCGTCTCTCTGCCGCTTCCAGTTCTCTCGCCATGCCTTCCGATATCCGGCTGCCGAACACCCAAATTTCATCGCACTTCCCGAGCAAAACCAGTGCGAAGAAGAGTCCCAGCTTTCGCTGCTCGCTGTCGCCATCGTCCATGAACTGCGGAAAATGGAGATGCGGAGCAAGAGGTATGCACCCCTTGCTAACAGCAAGCCGGCAATAGCCCCGCGCCCGGCTTAGGTTGTATTCAATCTCTCCCGCATACGGCGAACAGATATAAACGAGCGGACGGTACTTATTTGCCTTGGCCCGCTCTTCCCGCGCCACATTCGCCAAAGCTTCGGCGGCGGTAGGGTCCGAATACCCTTCACTATTACGCTTGTCCATCATTTACCTCAACTTCACTTCCCTGTTCAATCAAAGGAAGTACTCCTTGGGCCTTTAGCAGTTCATAAATGAATATCCGCCCTTTCTGGGTCCAATACGTATGGACTTTTGAGTGAGTGGTACCGTCATTACCGAGGTAGCTGTGGGTTTTTGTACAAGTAAGCCCTTTTTCAGCATGTTTTTGATACAAAAGCCATATATTTCCTTGCTTGAACTGAACGCCAAGGGTATGCAGGTATTCGTTCAGCCACTGCCCTGATTTTCCGTAATCTTTGGCGATTATTGTGATGGCAACGGCATCTTTACAATTCAAAATTACATCGTAGTAGCTGGCTTTCGGCTTCATTTCGGCAATCTGTTGGTTTTTGACGTTAACCAATGTTACGAGCGCTGCATTTTTTGTCTGCTCTTCTTTAAGTTGGGTCAGTAGTCGAATTCCAAAGTCAGGGTCAGCCAGTACTTTATCGATAGTGACTTGCGTCAAATATGCGCCATGTTTTCGTATCGACGGCAACACCTCATGTGTTACCCAGCGTCTGAACCTTTGCAGTTGTTCGATTCTGACCCTGATTTCCTTGGGGTACGCATCTTGTACCCCACCGTGATTTGCTTTTTGGGGCTGCATAGAAAATAGTAAATCATATAGCCCGGTTTCATTAATAAATATGACGCTTCGAATTCCCGCTGGCGTATCTACATCAATGGTTGTCTTGTCTTCCTCAAACACCCTGGACAGGCTTCTGTTGTGGTTGGTATCGCCAAAAACGGCACATACGTCTTTTCCGGCAAACCACGGGGCACCATCCTTTTGAATTGTCCTGACTTGGTTCCCCTCAAAAGCAAATAATGTTAACTCGTTCATAAAAAAAACCGTCCTTTCTAAAGGCTCACTTTTTTGGCCTTCGCTATATACCAAGAAAAGGAGTAGAATCGGACGGTTCTAAAAAAATCTTAATCTTTTTTATAAAATGGTCACATAAAGCCATCGGCACGAAGCAGCAGCCCTTTTGCCCAAGACGGAGTTTCATCCATAATTCGGCACACAGCTTCTAGAGAAACGTCACTTGCTACTTCAAGTACCACCTCATCATGCACGCTCATCACAATAAAAAAGCCTGCGCTATCCAGTAACTGCATAGCATGGCAAAGAAGATCACGACTAATAGCCTGTACAATATTCTCGACAAGCTTTGGGCCATAGGTTTCGATGCGCTCCCACTTTTTTGTGCTCCCAACCCCCTCATAGGTCACACACTCGTTACCAAAGCGGTTCTCTCCAATTCGTGGCTTCACATAGGATAGCTGTCGGCCTGACGGCAGGATAATAAACAGCATGCCACTTCTACATTCAAAGCGAATTCCATGGGTGTCAGCTGATGTTCGTCCACTGACAGCAGTCATAGCCGCTTTGTCCACGGCCCACCAAAGGCGGACAATGTTGGGGTTAGCCGTTCGCCATGCCGTTACCAATGGCCGAAGTTCTCCTTCAGCTAAACCCATCTCAAGTGCTCCCATCGCTTTCAGCGCCCCAACCGAGCCACCGTAGCCAAGCGCGAGTTCTGCGATTTTCCCTTTTTGCCGCAGCGGACTGCCCTTAGTGATTTCTTCAATAGGTACATGAAACATCTGACTTGCTGAAGCTTCATAGATCTTGCCGTGGCTCGCAAACACTTCATTACGCCACGTTTCCCCCGCCAACCAGGCAATAACCCTGGCTTCAATGGCACTAAAGTCAGCAACGAGAAATTGAAGACCGGCTCTCGGAACAAACGCCGTCCGGATTAGTTCGGACAGCACTTCCGGCGCTGAAGCGTAGAGCATATCCAAAGCAGGGTAATTGCCGGACTTAACAAGACTGCGTGCTTCCGCCAGATCCGGCAAATGGTTCTGCGGCAGATTTTGCACCTGTATCAAACGACCTGCCCATCGACCGGTTCGGTTTGCGCCATAAAACTGGAGTAACCCTCTAGCCCTGCCGTCCTTACAGACAGCACTGGCCATCGCAGCATATTTTTTCACGCTCGATTTGGCTAACGCTTGCCGCAAAGTAAGTACTTGTCCGAGCTGCTCTGGTGCAGTTTTGAGAAGTTCTTTAACTGCTGCCTTGCCCAAAGTATCTGTTTCCAATCCATGTTCAGCCAGCCACACCTTCATTTGAGCTACTGAATTTGGATTCTCCACTTTTGTGAGTGTTTTCATTGCCGCCATAAGTTCTGCCCGTGCCTGTTCATCACAGCAAATTGCTTCGCGGACTAGTTCCATATCAAGATGAATACCCCGGTCGTTGATCTTTTGGTCAAGAACATAATTTTGCCACTCATCTTCCGGTACAGGAAATTTCTGCAAGCTCGCTTGGATCGCCAACTCGGTTTCCACGTCACGGGCGTTATAGGCCTTAAACTGTGCCCATTTATCTGGCGCATCGCTTGGCCGATTTCGGCTTCGCTGCCCATTCGTTTTCGAAGGCTTGCAAGGCATAGAAAAATAGCGGATGAGTTCTTTACCTTCCTTGAGCTTTTGTTTTTCAAGGCCAAGCACCGCTCCCGCCCCCTCCAAAGAGAGTGGCAGTCCCAGATACGCTGCCCATACCATAGTGCAGCGCCAAGGAGTAGGTTGCAGCCAATGGCCAAGATACCTAGACAAGCAAACCCTTTCGAACTGTGCGTTAAATGCCCATTTCATGACCAGCGGATCGGTTAATGCTTTTATTATCTCTTCCGGCAATCGCTCACCACTGGCAATATCTACTGTCTTGACCGGACTGCCGTCCACGGAATAGCTGAATAACATAATTTCAAAATCTGGCGACTCCGAATACTTGTACACTCCGCATTTGCTTAGGTCAGCACCGCTATACGTCTCCACATCGATACTAAGATTTCTCATATACCCTCCATAACGGGAAAAGGCGGCAAAATATCCTGCCGCCCCGTTCCACCTTGTGTATTCTTATTCCAGAAAATCGTCGCCATCGTAGTCGGAAGCAAAATCATCTGCGGCACTGGTTTTTCCGCCGAGCGGCTCACCGTCACGGACTTTCTGGATATTGCCAAGACCGCAGGCGATGCCACGATTGCCATTGGAATTGAATGCGTAAAAATTGATGCTCACCCTTGCGTACACACCAGAGTAGACTTCCGAGCGGTTCAGGATAGGGTCCCGCGCCTTGTCTACGATTTCTGGCGCGGTGCTGCTGTTGGCATTGACAAAATAGCAGTTCGCATAGGCCTCATCATCTGGGCGATCGCCGCATCAATAGCCTTTTGAATAGCGGTGAGCGTCTTGGTATCTGATTTAGGAATGATCAAGCTAACGCTGTACTTTTCCGCACCGCCATTGATCGATTTTGGTTCCCAGACGTTTGCGTAGGACAGACGTACCACGCTGGTAACAACCTTGGTTGGATTGATTCTGATCCCTGTATTCGCTTTGTTGGCTGTGTTTGTCATAGTTTACTCCTCCATAAAATCTACTTTTGCACTTGATGCATTGATTGCCGGGCGCTTATCCGAAAGCGACACCAGCGATGGTTTTCCAGGCGGTTTTTCAATCAGGCCCCCGAGAATTTCATTGAACTTTTGTTTGCCCATAAGCCGTTCCATCTCAGTGATAGTAATCAGGCTCTGGCGGTAAATATCGTGATAACCTGCAGCCTTCACTGTTTCCGCGACCTTTTCTTCACTTGCATACTTGCGGTTGGAACGTCCTGCCACCAGTTTGAAACCATTCCACTGCTTACCGTGATGGATCGCGGCTTCCAGTGCATAGGCCCTGATATCACTTGCCCATGCAGTAAGCTCATCTAGCTTGGCCAGAACATCTTCGATTTCTGCGTCTGTAAGAAGTGGTGGTAAAGCAAACTCAAGCTGGGTTAACTTAAGTTTTTCCTCCGCTCGAGCGCGGCACTTCACCGCCGCCCTGCAGAAGCGGCACCAATCGCCGCTGCAGTATTCTCCACTTCCGTCAAAGGCAAGCTGCGCTAAAGGCTGCAGTACTTCATCCGCCCACTGATACAAGCTTTCCTTAAAAACTGTATGCGTGCTGACGTTTTCACGACGTGGCTGGTAAATGGTCATAGCTACCGAGACAATATCGTAGATGCCATCAAACAGCTCCAGTGCGCCGAGTGCGTACAACTTCATCTGTGGGTTGTCTTCAGCTTCCACTAATAGGCCCTGGCCGTATTTGAAGTCGATGATGTGGATTGTCCCGTCCGCGATCACCAAGCAGTCGCCGGTACCAAAGCCATCCGGCACATATTTGGAAAAGTTCAAACGCTGTTCAATCAACACTTTGGGGTCAATGCAGGTTTGTTTTGCCTGTTCGATAATCTCCAGCACAAACTCCACATAAGCATCCGTATGGTTGTCCATCTCATCGGAGTCGTATTTGGATACAGGCTTTTTGGAACGCAACTTCAGAGCTCGCCGTAGCTTATGCTCCGAAAGCGCATGGGCGGCTGTACCTTCGGCTGCGGCTTCTCCGCTATTATCATCAAACTCCCGCTCTAACCGCGCGGATGGAGTGCAGTTCAGCCAGCGATGCGCGCCGGAAGCAGAAAGCAGTGCATGTCCTTTTTCTTCGTTCATTTCAGACTCTCCGCATCGGCCATGAGCGCGGCATAGCTTGCCGGATCGATCTGGCTGAGTTTTGGCGCACCATACTTCTCTAACAGCGTCCGCACGTCAGCAGTAAATCCTTGCTGACTTTTGTCGGCCAGCACAGCACGAACCTGTTCCAGGGTGATCGCCTTAGCCGGCGGTTCTGATTCCTTTACAGAAACTGGCGTTTCCGGCTGCGCCGTTTCAGCAGTTTCTTTGTCTGCCATTACATCAGCAACCGCTTGAACACTGTCAGCCAGAGCACGCAAGTCACAAGCTAGATTAAGTAGCAACTTGATTTGGCTCACAAGCTTCACCTCCCACCTCAACAATTGACAACGCCGTCACGCTGTCACCAGGGAGTATGACTGCCAGCCGTCGTTTGTCGCCGAGCAGAAGTCTCAACAGCCGTTCCCGCACAGTGACATGTCGGCAGCCAACAATCGCGCCATCCTTCGGTTCCTTGGAAACACTAATTCTGAGCATGTGTTTCATTTGGATCACCTTACCTTTCTGAAGGTCGATTTTGTTTGCGCCTTCTGATGTATGCCATGAAAACAGGCAAATTCGGACGGCCTATTTCAGAACTTCCCTAAGTTTTTTCTTGGCACGATCCACGGCATGGCGAACGGCAGATTCGTCCTTACCTTCCAGTGCGGCGAGATCGGTATACGACCAGCCTTCCATAAAACATTTGCGAATCAAGTATTGCTGGCGTTCGCTTAGGCAGGCCATGGCATTTCTAACAGCTTCCGATTCGATTAAATCTGCAAGCAGGTCCGTACCGTCGCTGAAATAGCGAGCATCTTCGTAACTGAACGTTGAAAGCTGTGAATGGCGATCGGAACGCGAGTTCCTACGATCGTTTTTCTTTTCAGCATCAATTGACTCCAGATAAAACGTTCCGACCTCGTCAGATACCTCTAGTTCGATAGTTTTGCCATCTGCATTTTTGTAGTTAATTAACATTTTTGACTCCCCCGATTTTCAAATTTTTGAAAACCGCGAGAGCCGTTCATCATCCGTGAGACAAAAAAAGACGGCAGTGAAATACCTTTTTCGGTATTCCGTACTGCCGTCTAACGGTCTCGCGGATTTCTATTAACTTGTGTTTACAGTTAAGCAACCTCTATGTTGACCACTTCTGTCGTGCCGTCAGGCTTAAAATAGATCAATGTTTTGCAGCCTTTATGCACAATTTCTATGACCCTGGCCTTTTCGTTTAAGCGACAGACCAGTTTCCCAGCAAGATTTCTGATTTCTTCCATTTCCTATAGCGCCTCCTTTCGTGATAACGGATTAGACATCTGGTTTTAAGCATATATACACTTATTTACAACTATTTACATCGTTTTTTGCTGAATATTGCATTTTTTCATATAAATACATTTAATTGTCTGTGAAAAAGTTGTATAATTTTTACCATATAGTTGACAAAATTAACCGGTTATTTCGAGATTTTTTTGCTGAAAAACAGGCCATCAGAAACAGGCTGTTTCCACCAAAATAAAAAAATCCTTTTCCTGTACGACTTGCTTACAAGAAAAGGATATCAATTGGCGGCATAAAAGTATTTCCCTTGGATTTGACCTGTTTTTGACCCTTTTTTGATCTTGAAATTACGCCTAAAGGGGTGACACTTGTGAGTAGATTGTGTTTTGGTACATACGCTAAGATTTTGCAAAAGGTGATTAAAGAGCCAAATAGCAATAAAAATGTGGCGGACTTATTGCTAGGTTTAATCACAGACAACGAAGCTATCACTAATCAGCATGGAGACCCATTCGTTGTTACAGACAAAATTGCGAGTAACCTGCTCAACTTCAAAGAAAACGTGCGCAAAAAGATCAAGGATGCTTCTAGTTCAAAACAAGTAACAGAAGCAGCACATGATTACTTTGAAGATGTGGTCATACCTGTAATTATGCCTGACCTAATTCCCAACCTTCTATCCGACATGACCAAACTTATATCTTCTGATAATGACATCCCTAAAACCAAGCAAGATGAATTCCTATTACTGGTAAAAAATAATACGCTTGCCGATTTCTTATCCGCAGTGTTTTTGTATGCATTAAAAAAACAGAACAAGCAATCGGTTGCTGATGCTTCTTCTGTCCAAGAAAAAAATGAACTTGCACTTGCTTTGAGCGATGCAGCACAACTGCAGGCTTTATTAGAAAAATTCAACCTCAAGCACCCCACCGCATTGAAACCGCCTGGAGAAGTTGAAGCGCATGAAATGGTATATGTAAAAGAGCTATTAGCTGCTTATGCCGATGCGGCGGGAATTGGCGAATTACCAAAAGAATCTCTCTCACAATATCCAAAGTATAAAAGCGATTTTGAACGTCGTAGAAAAGACTATTATGCTGCCGAAACTATTAGGAGAGGTTCGAGGGATATTTTTGGTCAAACTGACTCTGATCAATTTGATATCTTAAAAGATGAAACCTACGACGGTGTTATCGACGTTCATTCACGGGATTTTCCTCACGGTTTTGCCCGCTTGAATGAAGTTATGGCGCAAGCAGCCGTAATCCGCGCAGATAAATGTTTATTAAGCCGTCTGCCTGACTGGATTGGTGCCAGCGAAAAAAAGGGAGTCTGCCATATCCTTGTAAACGACGGCAGAATTGATAAGTGGGTGGCAAACAATGATTAATATATTTAACACACCATTTGAAATCTCTCTACGTGTCTTACTGACTCTTGAAACCGCTGGTAACCAGTGGAAAACAGCAGACCTCATCGCGGCTATGGACTTCATAACCATCTATAGCAGAGATTTCAATATAGGCTATGAGAACCTTCACGGTGATAACAATTACAAGTTCAGTGAATTCACATTGCGTCGTGAGCTTGTTAAAAAATCTGTCAAACTCCTCGTGCTAAACGGCTTAATAAATGTTGCGTCTACAAGCAATAATGGTTTTTCCTATTCTATAAACCAAAAAGGCTTAGAATATTGTACAACGTTTAAGAATGATTATGCCGAGGCGTACCGTTGGATGGCACAAGAGGTGCAAACACACCTAGTTAATAAATCTGAGCGCGAAATTCTTGCACTAATAAATCGTCTTTCCGTATCTTCGCTGCAAAGGAGTAAAATGAATGACTAATTTTTTCATTGAAAAGCTAATTGTAACAGGCTATGGTAAAGAACCATCTGTCTTAGAGTTTGCCAAAGGTCTTAATATCGTATGCGGTCCATCTGATACAGGTAAAAGCTATGTGGCAGAATGCATTGATTACTTATTTGGCAGCGATAAAATTCGTTTTGACCAAAACATGGGCTATGATAATGTAAAAATGATAGTCGCAACTGGAAATGGTAGAATTACACTCGATCGTCAACTAAACACCAAGAAAATAAGAGTTCACAGCACAGACCATAATATTGAATCTGGATACTATGGAATCGGTAATCAGAAAAACAACATTAATGATCTATGGTTACGCTTAATTGGAATTGAAGGCGAACACCATATTATTAAAAATTCAAGATTCGACAAGCAACGTCTCACTTGGAGAACATTTTTACACATGTTTTTCGTTAAGGAGTCTAATGTTTTCCAAGAACACTCTGTAATTATGCCTAAACAGAACACAGCAATAACTGCATCTCTTTCTGCTTTACTCTTTTTAATAACAGGAAAAGACTTTGCTGATGAAGACCCCCGCGAAGAAAAAAAAGTTAAAGAAGCCCGAAAGAAAGCAGTAGCTGATTACATCAATAAGAGGCTATCTATTTTTGCAGACCGAAAAGGCGAATTGGACAAGATACCCATCACAGACGCTTTGAACCTTCAAGCCAAAATTGAATCTATCCTTGACGAAATCGCCGAAACGGAAAAGCAAATTGCCGATTCCATCAAACGCAGCAAGGGTCTATTAAATGAGATATACACTACAAATGAACAATTGACTGAGTGCAACACCCTTTATAATCGTTATCAGGCTCTCAAAAGTCAGTATTCCGCCGACATTAAGCGATTGACATTTATTGTAGAAGGAGAATTGCAAAAGGATGGGTTGCCAGTAAATACAAAATGTCCTTTTTGTGAAGGCGATATTCCACCACAAGAAGAACACTCCTTCGTGGAAGCCTCACATGCTGAAATGCATAGAATTCAGCTCCAACTGGGCGATTTGGTGAAAGCCGAACGAGACATTATTGCTGAACGCTCAACTCTTGAAATAAAAATCTCTTCCTTGAATCAGGAAAAATCAGACGTCGAAGCACTCCTCAATGAGGAACTAAAGCCCAGAGTAGTAAATCTTAAGCAATCGCTGGAAGAATACCGCAAAGCTATTGAAATTCAAAATGAAGCAACGGTCATTCACGGATTTGAAACAAGTATGAAAGAAGAATTGTACGAAGCGTTAACAGAGGATGATGATTCAGAAATAGAGTTCAAAGTTAAAAGTCATTTCGACAGCGCCATTCTAAACGTTTTCGATAAATACCTAAATAAAATTCTTAAACTATGCAAATATGAAGGATTCAGCTCAGCATATTTAAGTCCCAATAGTTTTGATATATTCATCAATGGAAAATCAAAAGACTCTTTTGGCAAAGGATACCGGGCATTTTTAAACACTGTTCTTGCCATTGCACTTATGGAGTATTTGGCAGATAATGGAAGTTATTCACCAGGCCTACTTATCATTGATTCCCCTATCCTTTCCTTAAAAGAACGCGGAGATGAAAAAGCATCGGATACTATGAAATCTGCACTATTTCAATATTTGCTAGACCACCAAAACAGCGGTCAAGTTTTAATCATCGAAAATAGTATCCCAGGGCTAGATTACAGTAAGGCTAAAATAAATTCCTTTACTAAGGATGCTACACAGGGCCGCTACGGATTTTTGAATGGTGTTCGTTAATCCCTTGATGGAGGTTTTGTGCAAAATGAACAATAGTCAGATCGTTGAAAATTGGTCCTCTATGGATGCTATTACTGACTACCTCGGCGTAAGCCGTGAAACTGTACTGCAATGGATAAATAAACGCAATATGCCCGCACACAAGGTTGGACGACTTTGGAAATTCAAAATTTCTGAAGTGGATGCATGGATTCGTTCCGGCGGAGCAGCTGATAAGGGTGGCCTAAATAACGTAAAATCATAATTATATCTTATTGAAAAGGTTCCTAAAATCAGCGAAGCCGGACAGGATTTGAACCCTGTCCGACTTCTTTATTACATTGATTTGAACAAATATTTTACACTACCATGTACCTCTTCAAATCCCCACCTAAGATCTGAAAAATCATTTATACTTTGGCAATAGTGTCATTAATATAGCTAACGCTATATCGCATGTGCTATAATAAAAACTGTTACTATTTGGCGTTTTAACCAATAAAATATTTTTAAATTCATTACGGAAATTTAAAGATTAGTTCTCTGATACAAAAAAATTAGACACCGAAGTAATAAGCGAGGTGTAGCCTATGAAAATTGCGATGATTATTAAAAGTATTCGAAAAGAGTTAGGACTATCACAGCAAGCCTTTGCGGAGGCTATCCATCTAAGTTTTTCAACCATAAATCGCTGGGAAAACGGTCGTGCTAAGCCAACTCGACTAGCAGGGATTACCATTATTGCTCTTGCCAAAGAATATCAGATTGACCCCTCACTGATTTCAGAATTTGAAAGAATGCTGCAAGACAGCGCAAAGGAGTGATTTATGTGAGTGGCATAATTGATACGATTGCAAAACAAACAAATGGCATCTGTTTTCAATCCCATAGATATTGCCATGACACGACTGACCGTGCTGGCATAGAGTATGATGATAATACAAATGTTGAATGGAAAGACTCTGGAGAAACCGAGCGACCAAAAAAGCCTATTGATTTGAAAGCTGAAGCAGACAAACGAAGAAACATTCCCTCTGTATTTTCATATTTTTTAGATGGATCACGCCACACTTACAAAATCGATGATATTTCATATAACAAAAATGTGTACCCCATAATTGCTGGACAAGTTGGCGTAGGCTGTTGCTCTCGTTCAAGCGAACGAAAATTTTTCCGTGAATTATTTGAACGTAAATTAGTAATAGTTTTGCCTGACATTGCTTTCCGTGATCCATGGGACCGGGACGCTTTGTCTATGGATTTGCTAAAACAAGTAAACTCTAATAATCGACTACACCGTTTCAATATATCATTTGACTCAATTCGTTTATACAGTCGGAGCGATGATGTCAAACTCGAAAACAAAGCTATTGCACGAGTACAAGACTTTATGATTGAATTGGAAAAGGAAATGGTAGCTCGGCTAGTTGCGGCAGGAAAACTAAATTATGACCACTACTTAATTAAAGATGGATCGTTGGAATATCAAAAGATGTCCGCCAAAACATTTCCTAATGCTAAAAATCTGAGCGACCGTAAGGTAGCAAATAATTATCAATATGTAATCGGCGTGTCAAAATCATTCGACCCTACAAAATGCTTCATCAAAGGTGGCGGATCAAATTCGGACATCATTGCAAATCTAAAGCCATTTCACCGTACGCCGGCATATATGTATAAATCTACTCGATCAGGAAACGATGTGAAATTTTGTGTTTGGTATCTGCGCCTGAGGGATGCTCGATATACCAAGAGCATCTTTGATGGAGTTGTTAAAATAGAAAAGTTACTGATAAAAGACGCAGAAAAAGAATACGGTTTGCCTTCTGAAGAAATTGATAATTTATCTGCCTTTTTATTAAATGAGCGAAACCCTGTTAACTACGGCTCTGATGGCCGCTGGGCAAATCACATTTATCCAGTATATTTAACAGAATCATTCGTAAAAAGCAAATATCTCAGTAACGAACTATTTATGCAGTTATTTTAGGAGGGAGCGAAATGAGTTTAATAGGTAGAGTTATTGCTACGGAAAAAGTTCCAACTACCATAGATGATTTTTGTTTTTGGACAAATAAGGATTTGATTCTTAATCCTTTTGATGTCGTTAAGGTTGGTCATATTAAAGGCAGTTCTACTTTTGCTGTTGTAGAAGAAATATCCCATATTACTGATTCTGCAAGTTTTCTTTCGAATTTCATCAGCAATGATTTTGGCGATGTCGAAGCTGAAGAGTCAACTTTAAGAATTGGTATGAATTATGTTAAAGCAAAGGTCGTTGGTAACACTCATAATATTTTTATCCCCGTACAAAGCAATGCAAAAGTATTTTTAGCGTCAAAAGATGAAGTAATAGCGGCTCTCGGATTGGATAACATCAAAAACCCGCTTGTATGCGGATATCTTGAAATGTATGAAGGCAACAGTGATAAGGAGAAAATCACTCTTCCCGTTCATGTGGATTCAAAGTTTTTGATTGGACCCGAGGGTGCCCATTTGAACATTTCTGGAATTTCCGGGTTGGCTGCCAAAACATCATATGCTATGTTTCTTCTTAAAGCAATTCAAGATAAGTGCATCGAAGATGTCGACAGCGAAGATGTAGCATTTGTTGTTTTCAATGTAAAAGGCCGTGATTTGCTCGCACTGGATGAATCCAATGATTTTGATGGTGATTCATCTGAGGAAGAAAGAACAAAAGAATTCTATAAAATGCTTGGACTGAGTACAAACCCATTCCGACAAGTCACATATTTATATCCCTATTCAACAGATAAGCGCTCCAACACCTATGCGGATAAGGATTTATTATTCAAGCAGAAAAAGCTGAATAAAGCCTTTGAGTACAAATTTGAATATGATACAGACAAAGACAATATTGATCTTATGTTTTCTAACATCGACGATTCCAACCAAACCATGGAATCCATCATAAACTATATTATCGATAATCAGGGCGGTTTTGGTGCTGTACATGACTGGACTGATTTTATTGAAAAATTAGAGGATCGTTGCGAAGCCGGGGCTTCCGGCGAAAAAGGCAAAGAAATATCGGTTTTAAGTTGGAGAAAATTCACTCGCATGATAAAAAAATCAATCAATAATAATTATCTTTTTTCAAACGTAGACACGTCAAAGCAACAAATTCGAATCGCGCAGAAAATTCAAGACATCCAGAAAAATGACGTATTCGTAATTGATGTAGCCAAATTGGACTCTGATATGCAAGCATTCGTATTTGGCTATGCCGTCCGAGAATTATATAATCTCCAGCTTGGCGAAAAGGACACCTCTAACGGAAGAAAGCCACCATCCAGAATTATTATCTTTATTGATGAGTTAAATAAATTTGCTTCAACGGAAACCCCGAAGGACTCACCTATTCTAAGACAAATATTAGACATTGCCGAGCGCGGTCGCTCACTCGGTATTATATTATTTGGCGCTGAACAATTCAAAAGTGCAATACATAATCGTGTGACAGGAAACTGTTCCACTTTCGCATATGGCCGGACAAACGCCATTGAACTCTCCAAGGGTGATTATAAATACATTCCAAGTGTCTACAAAAATATGATGACACGTCTAAAACAAGGCGAATATATCATTCAGAATCCCATTTTCCGTTCTTTGCTGAACGTAAGGTTCCCGAAACCGCTATATAAGCAGTTTAAGTAGAGGCAGGTATAAAATTTATGAGTAAAATTGGCAAGTTCATTATTGAAAACCTTACTGCTGGTATGTACTCTGAATCAAAGATTATTTACCGCGAATACATTCAAAATGCTGCTGATCAAATCGATATAGCATTGGCAAACAATATGTTTCCGGGCGAAGATATTTATATTGACATTGCAATTGATGGATTTTCCCGAACAATAATCATAAAAGACAATGCAACAGGTATTCCTTCTGCTTTGGTAGCAAAAAAACTGGGGGACGTTGCCGATTCAGATAAGGAACTCGGTATCGACAAGGGATTCCGCGGAATTGGTCGCCTGGGTGGGTTAGCGTATTGCGATACTCTACGTTTTATTACAACGGCAAAGGGAGAAACCATCAAAACCATAATGACATGGGATGCTCAACGTTTAATGGCTCTAATTCAAGACCGTAACGCAAAAGACAGTGCTGAAGAATTATTGAATCAAGTAATTTCTTATCAGACTGAACAAGAAAAAGTTGATGAACACTATTTTATCGTGGAGTTAATTGGAATACGTAAAGAGAACCATGAACTGCTTGATTTAGATGCAGTGCGTAAATATATTTCGTGGAATACACCAGTCCCCTATGCCAGTAAATTTTTGTATCGAACTGAAATTTACTCGTTTTTGGAACAACAATGCCTTCCTCGCAATGAGTACAAAATATATGTAAACGACGAGGAAGCTTTTAAGAATTATGGCACTTATTTATACGAAGGTTCCTCCGGCACTCCTAAAAAATACGACGAGATTTTTGATATAGAAATTAAAATATTCAATAACGCCAATGGAGAAATGTTGGCGTGGATGTGGTATGGAATTAGCCGTTTTGAAAAAGCAATACCAGCTGCCTATAATGAAATGCGTGGATTAAAACTACGTCAGTCCAATATTCTATTGGATGACGGGAAGATTATGTCACAATTTTTCAAGCAGTCCCGCGGCAATTCGTATTTTGTAGGTGAAATTCACGCAGTGCACGTTGATTTAATTCCAAATGCCAGACGCGATTATTTCAATGAAAACCATACAAGAAATGAATTAGAAGCACACCTTGAAGAATACTTTTCTACTATGCAACGGTTATATTTTGGTGCTAATGATGTCAAAAATGCTTATCGAAAAGAAATACTTTATCGGGAAAAAGAATTAGAGTATCAAAAGAAGCAGATAACTGGCTTTGTAGATGATAAAGAGCGTGATAAGATTGAACGTGATTTAGAAATAAAAAAGGTAGAAAATGCGAAGGCACAAAAAGCTCTCGAGAATCTGCGTAAGAAAACGTCTATAAACGATCCGCTTGGTCGCGTCATTCAAAAAATTGAAAATACTTATCAGCCTAAGATTGATGAAATCGCTCCACCCGCACCAGTCAATGGTGCAAAAAAGAAAAATCCTCCCCAAGGAAAAACTGAATACGTGACTCAACGGTTATCAAAGCTGGACAAAAAGCAGCAAAAACTCGTTGCCCGTATTTACGGAGTAATCAACGATGTTCTGCCTGAAAATCTTAGTCAAGAATTGATTAAAAAAATACAAGACGAATTGAGTAAATAATTATGAACAGAAAAGTCTTATTGGTCGAACCAAACTATAAAAATAAGTACCCTCCGATGGGATTAATGAAACTTTCTACATACCATAAAATGCTCGGTGATGATGTAACTTTTTACAAGGGAGATCTCAAGCAATTTATAGTCGAACAGGTATACGAAGAACTTTTAAGGAAGTTATTTGCCTGTGTTCCAGAAATCGACTGGACAGAGCATCGCGCTTGCCTATTGAATTATATACAAAAGGGTTTGAAAAAGAATCTTGATGAACTAGAACAAGTAACGGATAGTGCAATAGCTATAGAAAACATCAAGTATTACCGCACATATTATGCAAAAAAACAGTATCTTCAGAACCCTAAATGGGATCGGATTTGTATTACAACGCTTTTTACATTCTATTGGGCACAAACTATTGATACAATAAACTTTTTTAAACCGCTTTGCAAAAATGTTCATGAAGTTAAAGTTGGTGGCATCGCAGCATCTGTAGTTCCTGATGAGATTGAGAAAGAAACAGGTATTAAGCCATTTGTCGGCCTATTGGACAAAGGCGGCGAATTTGATGCTGACAACAAAATTATCATCGATCATTTACCATTGGACTACTCCATTTTAGAAGAAATAGACTATGTATATCCTGAACACAATGGATACTATGGATACATGACTCGTGGTTGTGTAAATAAATGCCCCTTTTGCGCAGTCCCCAAACTCGAGCCAAATTATTGTAGTTATATTCCAATTAGGCAACAAATCGAAACGGTAACAGAAACTTTTGGTGCCAGAAGGAATCTCTTACTGTTAGATAATAACGTGTTGGCATCGTCAGATTTCGATAAGATTATTGATGAAATCAAAGCCTGTGGTTTTGACGGTAAAACAAAGTATGTTGAGCCAAACAAGTACCTTCTCACAATTCAAGGCTTGCGTGACGGAATAAATGACCGTGGCTACATCCGTAGTATGATTAAACAATATCAACTACTTCTGTCTAAGCAAAAAGACCCGGCTACAAAAGATGAACTCTACCAGAAATTAAAGCAGCATAAATTGAATAATGTTTACACAGCAAGAAAGGATTCCATTCTTGAATTAGCAGATTATTTTACGCCATACTTTGAACCTATATATAAAAATGCCCCAAAGACAAGATATGTAGATTTCAATCAGGGAGTAGATGCTCGTATTTTATGTAAAAGTCCAGAAAAAGTTAAAAAATTGACCGAAATACCAATTCGTCCTTTGCGCATCGCTTTTGATAATTGGAAACTTCGAGAACCATATGAAAAGGCCGTCCGTTTAGCGGCGCAATATGGAATTAAAGATATGTCCAATTATCTTCTTTATAATTACGAAGATGACCCAGTTGATTTATACCATCGATTAAAACTAAACGTAGCTTTATGCGAAGAACTTGAGGTAAGTATTTACTCTTTTCCAATGAAATACCATCCGATTGATGATCCTGATTACTTTAGAAACCGTTTCTACATAGGTGAAAATTGGAACAGAAAATTCATCCGTGCTATTCAATCGGTTCTAAATTCGACTAAAGGAAAAATTGGTCGTGGGAAATCCTTTTTCAATAAAGCCTTTGGAGAAAACGAAGCCGAATTTTATAAACTCCTTTATATGCCAGAAGCACTGATTGTATACCGCCTTCATTTTGAAGAAAATGGAACTACAGATAAGTGGTGGGAATCATTCTCTTCCTTGTCGGATAAAAAACGAAAAATCATTGATCCGATTATCCACACCAATGATTTTAGTAATATCGAATCACTAACCAATGATAAAGAAGTTCTCGCTACACTCTATTATTACACTATTCATAGGGAGGATGCCGAAAAAGAAATCCATTCACATGGTGAAAATGAAGACTAATTGGCTTGTTACCCTTATGCTAAGGGTATGTTGATCCCTACCTCTTCATAACTTAATTGGACAGGAATTGTCATTTTCTCTCGGTTTCAACCTTTACGCAAAATCCCCTTACTTTCGCGTAAAGGTTGAAATCTGCCAAAAGCGCCACCTCCATAAAATAAAAATCGCCTAAACTGCTAGTCTAGGCGAACATAAATCACACATATTAATTTCAGCAAAAGGCCTTGAACCGCTTGGTTTAAGGCTTTTTCCGTTCTATCAACGCCACGCACTCCACGTGAATCGTCTATGAAAACAGATGATATTTTCAGTCACAACTATGGGCTTCTCATTATTTACAGCCACAATTCATTTCGCAGCTGATCACGTTCCGTAGTCTGCATATAGCTACCTCCGTGTAAAATAAAAATTGAACTAGGTTGCCAAATATATGAATTTATGGCATAATTACATTAGTTGAATATGTTTAGCATGGCGCGGAACGGTCAATGGTTCCCACCCGTTCTTCGAAGGCTGTAGGATTTGAGTTCCTCATTTCTACCTTCGGCATTTCAAATGCAGCCGTTAGCTGTCAAATGACTGAATAAGTCTATTTGACAGCTAACGGCTGCATTTTTTATTAAGGAGGTAACCATATGGCAAAACTTAATGCAAGTGCATACGTGGATGGCAGTTTCAATCCCCAGACCAGTTTCGCGGGATCAGCAGTGATACTGGTTACCAATCTTCATCGTCCACATCGAATTGCCTTTCAGCGACAGTACACAACACTGAAGAAGTACGGTGCAAACATTGCAGAGATTAATGCCGTCAAGACTGCAATCAAAGCCGCAAGTTCAATTGGTGTTACCGACCTAACCATTTATCACGACTGGAATGAGCTGGCCTACTTTTCACACAAGTCAAACATTAAGCCTCGTCATAAAGACTGCCAATGCTTTATCCAATACGCTGACTTTATTGAGCGCAAACGCATGGATATGCAAATTAGCTTTGTCAAAGTAAAGGCGCATGCTGAGGTTGAATTAAATAACGCTGCTGATAGGATGGCGAGGGTAGGTATGGTTATCTAAAACCCTCTGTTCTGCGAAATGTAATTAGCCTGTCGCATGATATGTTCCCATTCTCGACCCTATAAGTCTGCGGAAACATAACAAAACCACAACATATAGTGCTTATATTTAGCCTGTTGTACAACATTTTGTGGTGTCTTTCCTTTGCAGGAGTGTGACTGTCTCAACGTGATAAGTTTGCGGAAACATATCAAAAGGCTGTATTTCCCGGGCTATATAATTGGCTTCGTTTAAGATAGCCAGGTCTCGAGCCAGGGACGCCGGGTTGCAGGAGACATAGACAATCCGCTGGGGGTTCATAGCTACGATGGTATCTAAGACCTTCCGGTCGCAGCCGGCCCGCGGCGGGTCGAGGACGATGACCTGTGGGCGGACACCCTGACGGTATAAAGCGGGCAATACTTGGGTTGCGTCACCGGCCAGGAACTGGACATTGGTGACGTTATTGGTTTTTGCATTGATGATGGCGTCATCAATCGCTTCCTGCACATACTCAACGCCATAGACGAACTTGGCCTGCTGCGCTAAGAACAAAGTAATTGTTCCGGTACCGCAATAGGCGTCAATGACGGTATCATCAGCACTTAACTGGGCATAGTCCAGCGCTTGCTGATACAGCCGTTCGGCCTGCTTAGTGTTGACCTGGAAGAAGGAGCGAGCCGAGATCGCAAACGTAAACGGCCCCAGCCGGTCGGTGATGGTCTCTTGGCCCCACAGCACAACCGAAGTTTTGCCCATGATGACGTTGGTAGCAGAACTATTGATGTTCTGGACAATGCTAACCAGATTCGGTATATTCGCAGTTAGTTCGGCTATAAGCTGTTCTTTATGCGGCAACTCCCGGCCGGCAGTTACCAATACCACCATCACATCCTGGGTGGCCGTGCCCACTCGGCCGATTACATGCCGAATCACGCCTTGCCGAGTTGTTTCATCATAAACGGGAATGCCGAGTTGACCAATAATTTTCTTTACTTGTGCCGCAATCCGGTTATTTGCCGGGTGCTGAATTATACATTGCTCGGTATCGACAATCGCATGAGTCCGCTGAGCATAACAGCCAACCAGCACTTGCCCGTCCACGGAACCGACGGGAAATTGCATTTTGTTGCGGTAATGCCAGGGTTCGGTACCAATCGTAGGATGAATTTCGACAGCCGGAATTTTGGCAATACGGTCAATTGCATCGCGTACTTGCTGCTGTTTTAACCGTAATTGGGCTTCATATGATAAATGCTGCAGCTGGCAGCCGCCGCAAGGGTAATATACCGGACAGGAGGGCTCAATCCGGTCAACGGAAGATTTAATTACTTCGATTAATTTTCCTATGGCATAGTTTTTCTTAACTAAGATTATTTTGACTTGCACTGTCTCACCAGGTAATGCCTGCGGCACAAACACCGTGAAATTCTGATATTTGCCGACTCCTTCGCCGCTGCTGCCCAACCCGGTGATATCTATCGTATATACGGCATTCTTTACTACCGGAATAGCCTCTGTAACTCGAGCCATGTTATCCATCCTCTGCATCTGATTTTCATAAATATAACCGCAGCATTTCGCTACGGTTATATAATTCACGCTCTATTCTTTTTTATCCTCTTTATCGTCTTTATCCTCTTCGCTGTGTTTGCCCAGCTTGATAATAGTTTGCATGTACCGTTTTAATTTTTGCGCCACTAGGTAGTGAATAGTTCCTGCGGGATAAGTTCCCGCAGTTTCATCCCTATTTCCGGCCGGCACACCGGTCAGAATTTCAATACCTTCATCGATGGTTTTAACGGGATAGATGTGGAACTGCCCATCCTTTACCGCTTGGACGACCTCATCATTTAAAGTCAAATCATCGACATTTTGATAAGGAATCATTACTCCTTGGTCGCCGGTAAGTCCTTTGATCTTGCAGACGGCAAAGAATCCTTCAATCTTCTGCGTAGCCCCGCCGATCGGCTGGACTTCACCTTTCTGATTTACTGAACCGGTTACGGCAATCGACTGCTTAATCGGTACTTCCGCCAAGCTGGACAACAGGGCGTAAAGTTCGGTACTGGAAGCACTGTCGCCGTCCACGCCGTCATATAACTGCTCGAAGGTCAAACTGGCGGTCAGCGTCAGCGGATGATTCTGGGCATATTTTAACCCGATATAGCTGCTTAAGGTCAGCACGCCTTTAGTATGGCTGGTGCCGCTCATCTTGGTTTCGCGTTCGATATTAATGACCCCGCTCTTGCCTAAATAGGTATTGGCGGTAATACGGGACGGCTTGCCGAACATATACTCACCCACCGACATCACCGCCAGACCGTTGATCTGCCCGATTTTGGCGCCGTCAGTATCAATCAGCAGTTTACCTTCGGCAAACATTTCCTGCAAGCGTTCTTCGTACTTATTGGAGCGGTACCGTTTTTCCCGGATGGCTTTGACAACATGCTCCGCTTGGACCAGATCACTGTTAGCCAGCTTAGCCCAGGAATCGGCCTCACACAACAGTTCTACGACTTCATTGAAGCGGGTGGTTAATTTCTGCTGGCTGCCGGCCAACCGGCAGCTATATTCGACAATACGGGCTACGGCACTGCGGTCAAACGGCTTTAACTTCTCCCGGACCACCGTTGAGCTGATAAATTGAGCCAGTTTGTTGATATTAATGGGATTATTCTTCATTTCTACATCAAAGTCAGCATGGATTTTGAACAGTTTGCGAAAATCCTCATCATAGTTATACATCATATGGTACAGATAAGGGTTGCCGATCAGAATTACTTTAACATCAATAGGAATCGGCTGGGGCTTGAGTGACGACAAAGCCACCATGCCGTAATGCTCGGCCAGATTTTCGATCGTTAATGACCGGGTCTTTAGTACCCGCTTTAGCGCTTCCCACGACCCGATATTAGTCAGCACATCCCGGGCGTTTAAGATTAAATACCCGCCGTTGGCCTTATGTAAGGCTCCCGCTTTGATCATAGAAAAATCGGTAGTGGCTACCCCCATCCTTGTCTGATATTCCATCAAGCCAATTAAGTTATGATAAGTAGGATTAATTTCCACTACTACCGGCGCACCCTTGGTATCCTTATGGTCTACCAGCAAATTGATCTTATATTTATCTTTGATCGATTCCTGGGTATTTTTCTTAAACAACGCCAGCGGATTCTGTTCATCTTCGCTTTGCGGTTTAAAATCATTAATATTTTTAACGACATCTTGTTTAACGGTTTCCAGATAATCGACGACTTGTTGATAGTCGCTATATTTTTCCTGCAGTTCTTCAATTAAATGACCGACAGCAAACAACCCGATTTTGCTGTCCAAATCTTTAAGCTGCTCACGGACATCCCGTTCAATGCTTTGAATCTTACGAATCACTTCCGCTGAACTTTCATGCGCAGCCAACAGTTTTTTCTCAATTTCTTCGCGCTCATCTTTATCCAGTTTTTGAAATTCTTCCGGCGTAACCGGCTTATCATTTATAACCGGCACCCCGACAAAACCGGTAGTCGTCCACTGGGGCACAATTCCCATTTTCGTAATAGAATCATTAAACGAATCAATTAATACCGCCCGTTGAACTTGAAAACCTTTAACAACTTCTGTTCTCGCTTTCTCATAATCTTCGCTGCTGAATACTTTAGAAATCCCGGTCCGCAAATTTTCCACCAATTCCTGCATGTCCTGACATAGGGTTCGGCCCATTCCCGCTTTCAACGAGATGGCAATCGGCTGGCCGGGATTATTGAAATTATTAACATAGCACCAATCTAACGGTACGGATTCGGTGGCCGCTACTTTGCCGACTGCTGATTTGGCATAAGTAATTTTGCCGGTACCAACTAAGCCGGACATAAAAATGTTGTACTCGGGATTTTTGGTAAATAAGCCGAATTCCACCGCCTTTACAGCCCGTTCCTGTCCAATCATTACTTCCAGCGGTGCGACTTCCTCGGTTGTAGTAAATTCCAGTAAATCTTCACAACAAGTAAAACAAAGCTCTTCCGCGCGTAGTTCTTGATATTTCGCCATTATATCAATCCCTTCTGTTTACTTGAGTTATCATGAACTGCCGCTTACCGGATACACCTCATGATACATTTCAACTATTCTGGCTATTGCCGATAAATTCCTTTTTTAAAAGCCTCATTTAGGTAATAATGGTTCCTGATTGCAGATAGGCTAAAATTATTTTAGCCGTGTTAACAAAAGAATGGGCTACCATCGCGCTGACAATTGAACCGGTAAGTTCAAACAGCAACGTCAGCCCCAGCGCTACAACCACCATCTCACTCAGCCAATAGATATTAAAATGAAACAAAGCAAATATGGCAGCCCCGCTTAACGCTCCCAGTAATACACCAAAAATTTTTTTGAAGGATAAATAAGTAATTACCCGGTACAACAATTCCTCCGCAACCGGGGCCGCTAAGCCCGCCAGCAGCAACGGCCGCACCAAACCCAGCCAGCTTTGGGCCTGTTCCACCTGCAGCAGCAACGGATGCTTGGTTTGATATAACGGCAAGTAGGTACTCATTACCGATTCATTGATAATACTGATAAATAATAATCCAACTCCGGCTATTAGTCCCCAGAGTATATTGCGGGGAATCGATTTTGCCGATAGTCCGAACAGCGCAATATTATATTTATAATGATAGATAATGAACCCGGCCAATAAAACAGTAATAAGCCGGTCGGTAATCTCCAGTACCGCGGCATAATCGGCCAGAATACCGGGAAATACCTGACGGCCCAACACAAAGACGACAGCTATCCGCATTAGATATACCCAAGCAACATCGCCAAGATTCCAGGGCACTATATGCTTTATCATGATTCTTCTCCCATTATGCCAGTCAAATTTTTTTGAACATCTATAACATTATTTGCGCAACGACCTGGTTTCATACAACAGGTAAAACATAACAATCCGCTGCAAAACAAAAGACTCAGCCGCAGCTGAGTCTTTTCACTTAATTAATTCTTTCTTTGAGCAGTTTATTGACTAATTCCGGATTAGCCCGGCCTTTAGTCTGTTTCATGATCTGGCCGACCAAGAACCCTAACGCCCGGTCTTTACCTGCTTTGAAATCAGCAACCGATTGCGGATTAGCAGCCAATACCGCTTCAACAATCGCCACGATTTCACCTTCATTACTGATTTGCTGCAAGCCTTTTTCTTTGACGATGGTGGCCGGGTCTTTGCCGGAGGCAACCATTTCTTCAAAAACAGTCTTAGCAATTTTACTGGAAATAGTACCTTTTTGCATAAGTTCCAGCATGGAGGCCAAATTTTCCGGTGTTACCGCAAACTCGGTGATACTAATGTTTGAAGCATTCAGTACTTTAGATACTTCGCCCATCAGCCAGTTGGCAGCGGCTTTAGCATCGGCGCCATGACCAACTACCACATCAAAATAATTAGCCATAGCCTGACTGGCGGTAATAACTCCCGCATCGTAAGATGATAAACCATAAGCTTCCATTAGCCGCTGTTTACGGGCATTGGGCAGCTCCGGTAAGCTTTGCCGGATTTCTTCCACCCACTCCGCCGACACTTGCAGCGGTACCAAATCCGGTTCGGGGAAATAACGGTAGTCATGAGCCTGCTCTTTATTGCGCAAGCTTAAAGTAATTCCTTTGGTTTCATCCCAGGAACGGGTTTCCTGAATAATTTTGCCGCCTTCGTCCAGTACTTCTGCCTGACGGACGATCTCATATTCCAGTCCCTTTTGCACCGCCCGGAACGAGTTCAGGTTTTTCAACTCGGTACGGGTGCCAAACGGAGCTTGCTCATTTTCGCGCAATGATACATTGGCATCACAGCGCAAACTGCCTTCCTGCATTTTGCAGTCGGAAACATCAATATATTCCAGAATGGATTTCAGTGCTTCCAAATAAGCTTTGGCTTCTTCGGCCGAACGGATATCCGGCTCGGACACAATTTCAATAAGCGGCACCCCGGTGCGGTTGTAATCGACCAAGGCATAGTTGGAGTTGGTTATATTGCCGGAATGCACTAACTTACCGGCATCTTCCTCCATATGAATACGGGTAATACCAATGCGTTTGGTTTCACCGTTTACTTCGATATCTAAATAACCGTTAACGCAGATCGGCAAATCATACTGCGAGGTCTGATAATTCTTGGGCAGATCGGGGTAATAATAATTCTTGCGGTCAAATTTACTGAACGGCAGTATTTCACAGTTCAAGGCCAATCCGGCGCGGATAGCAAACTCAACAACGCGTTTGTTAACTACCGGCAGTACTCCCGGCAATCCTAAGCAAACCGGGCAGACATTTGTATTCTGATCTGAACCGAATTGAGTCGAGCAGCCGCAAAATATTTTTGATTTGGTTTTAAGTTCGGCATGAACTTCAAGTCCAATTACAACACTGTAATCCATTATTAAACCTCCCCGAGCGGCGCCAGGCATTTGTAATAATCATTGTTTTGTTCAAACGTATAGGCGACCCGCAAAATAGTTTCTTCTCCCAGCGGCTTGCCAATGATTTGCAGACCGATCGGCAATCCGTCCACATAACCACAAGGCATCGATAACGCCGGTACACCCGCCAAATTAATCGGCAATGTGCAGACATCCTGCAAATACATAGACAACGGATCACTGATGTCCCCGGCCTTAAAGGCTGGTGTCGGTGATGTCGGCGTCAACAATACGTCGACTTTTTCGAAGGCTTTATCAAAATCTTGTTTAATTAGGGTCCTAACTTTTAATGCTTTTAAATAATAAGCATCATAATAACCGGAACTTAAAGCATATGTACCCAGCACGATCCGCCGCTGAACTTCGGGACCGAAGCCTTCACTGCGGGTCTTTTTATACATACTGACGATATCCTCGCCTTGCGCGCGGTGACCGAATCCTACACCGTCATAGCGGGCTAGGTTGGAAGAAGCTTCAGCCGGAGCAATTATGTAATAAGTTGTAAGCGCATATTCGGTATGCGGCATAGAAATTTCCAGGCATTGTGCTCCCATTTTTTCCAGTTGGGCCACAGCATTGCGGACAGCCTTTTCCACTTCCGGATTCATTCCGGCGACAAAATATTCACGCGGCAGTCCGATTTTTAATCCCTTAACATCATTGACCAGCGACTTGGTAAAGTCGGGAACATTCCCGGGAATCGAAGTAGAATCCTTTAAGTCGTGGCCGCTGATAGCATTCATTACCAGTGCACAGTCGGTTACATCCTTAGTGATTGGCCCGATCTGATCAAGTGAAGAAGCAAACGCTACCAAGCCAAAGCGGGATACCCGGCCATAAGTCGGTTTCAAGCCAACTGTTCCGCAAAATGAGGCCGGCTGACGGATCGATCCGCCGGTATCAGAACCTAGCGACCAAATTGCCGTACTGGCAGCAACTGCCGCAGCGGAACCGCCGCTGGAACCGCCGGGCACAGTTTCTAAGTTCCATGGGTTGCGAGTCTGCATGAATGCTGAATTCTCGGTTGATGATCCCATGGCGAATTCGTCCATATTTGTCTTACCTAAAAAAACGGCATTGGCATCGGCCAGTCGTTCGACAACGGTAGCATCATAAGGAGGAACAAAGTGTTCCAACATTTTCGAAGCGCAAGTTGTCTTTATTCCCTTGGTACACATATTGTCCTTAATTGCACCGGGAATTCCGGCTAACGGCGAGATTTCATCGCCGCGCTGAATTTTTTCATCAGTTGCTTGGGCTTGCGCCAGCGCTAACTCCCTGGTTTGGGTAATATAACACCGTACGTCCTGCTCAACAGCATCAATGCGGTTAAATAACGCTTTAGTAATTTCTACTGCCGAAACGTCTTTATTAACAAGCCGTTCATGCAATTCATGAGCTGTTAGTTTAAACAAATCCACCATGTCTCCTCCTTATCCTTCCACGATTTTTGGTACTTTGAAATAGCCGTTATCTTGTTCCGGGGCATTTGCCAGTGCTAACTCCCTAGCAAGCGAAACCTCTACTTCATCTTCTCTCATTACATTGCTGAGCGGTATTACGTGAGCAGTTGGCTCAACGCCGTCAGTGTTGACTTTATTCAACATTTCAGCATATTCCAAAATTGCATTGAGCTGACCTGTCACTTTTTCGACTTGATCCTCAGGGATCTCCAGCCGCGACAACAATGCTACGTGCGCTACATCCTTGGGGGTAATCTTCATACTTTCACCATCCTATATTCAATATAAAAATTTACCATAGCTATAAACTATATTATACCATGCTTGTCAAAACACGGATAATTGTATACAAAAAAATATTTTATTGTCGCAGCAAGGCTTCAAATTCACTTTCACTGATAACCTTTACCCCCAGTTGGCGGGCTTTTTCCAGCTTGCTGCCCGGCTCGTCGCCGGCTAAGACATAATCTGTTTTCTTACTGACCGCTGATGATATTTTTCCACCCCGGCTTTCAATTAATTCGGTCGCCTGACTGCGCGAATAACCCGGCAAAGTTCCGGTCAGGACAAACGTCTTGCCGGCCAAAACCTGATTTATTGCTGTCAGCGGGCTGTCCTGAGTAAGTTCTACGCCGCTTTCCCGAAATTTTTCAACTAACATCAGGTTATCTTCGTCGGCAAAGTAAGCGATAATGCTTTCGGCAATCTTCGGACCTATTTCATCAATGGCAATTAATTGATCAAAAGTTGCCTGCATAATAGCGTCGATAGTTCCGAACTGCTTGGCAATTATCGCCGCAGCCTTGCTGCCGACATGGCGGATGCCCAGTGCAAACACTACCCGGGCCAAGCCCGCTTGTTTACTGTTGTTGATGGCTGCCACAATATTGGCGGCCGACTTTTCTCCCATTCGTTCCAGCTCTGCTAAATCCGCCGGTCGAAGCTGATAAAGATCGGCGGCATCTTTAATCAGCTCATTAGTTAATAACAGTGATATTACTGCCGGCCCCAAACCTTCAATATTCATAGCATCGCGGGAAACAAAGTGAATTAATCCTTCCCGCGTCTGCGCCGGACAAGCAGGATTTACACATTTATGAGCCGCCTCACCGGGTACGCGGACTATTTTTTCGCCGCATTCCGGACACTGCTGCGGCATGGTAAAAACAATCTCCTGTCCCTGGCGCCGCTGCGTTTCAACAGCTACTACCTCGGGAATAATCTCCCCGGCTTTATGTATCCGTACTTGATCCCCGATGCGGATGTCTTTTTCACGGATATAATCCTCATTATGCAAAGTGGCCCGGCTTACCGTCGTACCGGCCAGCTTAACCGGCTGCAGAATTGCAGTTGGCGTCAATACCCCGGTTCGCCCGACCCGGACAAAAATATCTTCTACTTTGGTAACCGCCTGTTCGGCCGGGAATTTAAAGGCAATGGCCCAGCGAGGGTCTTTGGCGGTAGCTCCGAGTTTTGCCTGCAATGCTAAGGAATTAACTTTGATTACCATTCCGTCGGTATCGTAAGGAAGATCGAACCGTTTATCGCTCCATTGTTCAATGTAGCTAATTACATCATTAATATTATTAAAAACCTTAAAATAAGGATTAACCTTAAACCCCAGATCTATTAAAAATTGCAGTACCTGGTGATGAGTTGCCAACGAAAAATCTTCGTAATTTCCTAACGCATAGACAAACATCGCCAGGGCCCGCTCGGCAGTAACTTTAGGATCTAATTGGCGGAGTGAACCGGCAGCGGCATTACGCGGATTGGCAAACAGCGGTTCTTGTTTTGCTTGGCGGGCGGCATTCAACCGTTCAAACTCACGCCGCGGCAGATATACTTCGCCGCGAACATTTAAATACGGCTGTTCAGCTTCGCCCGGCAGGACTAACGGAATAGAGCGGATAGTCCGGATGTTGCCGGTAACATCCTCACCGAAAAAGCCATCGCCTCTGGTAGCCGCTCTGACCAAACGGCTGTTTTCATACATCAGGCTTACCGCTAAACCGTCAATTTTAAGTTCCACAACATATTCAACCGCTTGCTCCCCGGCCGCAGCACGAACCCGGTTGTCAAAGGACCGTAAATCAGCCGGAGAAAAAGCATTGGCTAAACTTAATAACGGTTTTTGATGTTCGATCCGCTCAAAACCGGCGGATACGGCTCCGCCAACCCGTTGGGTAGGAGAATCGGCGGTAACCAACTCAGGGTATTTACTTTCTATGGCTTTTAACTGCTCCATTAATTTATCAAATTCCTGATCGCTAATTTCCGGTGAATCCAATACATAATAGCGGTAGGTATGATAATTGATATCCTGCCGCAGTGCTTGAACCGCTTGTTCGGCCTGCTGATAGGTATCCGGGACTTTTTCCGTCATAGCCCTTACCTCCTGCTCCTTAATTATACTCTTTCCAACGGAGCATATTTTACTAACAATTTCTTAATTCCTTCATTAGGAAAAGCGATACCAACTTCTTGACCTTCGCCTGCTCCCCGCAGTTCTACAATCGTGCCGACGCCCCACTTGGCATGTCTTACTTTATCGCCGATATGCCAGTCGAAATTACTTTTACCGGCAGGCTCGGCCCGGCGAGGCTGCTGATAAGTATTAATGTTGTTACTAAACGGATTACGCTGTTCGGCCTTAATCGCCCGTTTGACCAGTTCCGGCGGAATTTCGCCAAGGAACCGCGACGGCGGATACATGACAGAATTACCGTAAATAGTGCGCTGCCGGGTATTAGTAAGATACAATTGATGTTGGGCCCGGGTCATTCCCACATAACAGAGCCGACGTTCTTCTTCCAGTTCCGGTTCATTCATTAATGTCCGCGCATGAGGGAATATTCCTTCCTCCATTCCAGCCAGAAACACGATTGGATATTCCAAGCCTTTGGCGGAATGCAGCGTCATCAATGTCACCGTATCATTGGTGGTTTGGGCCATATCGATGTCAGTGACCAGCGCCACATGGCTCAAGAAATTTTCCAGCGTATCTTCAGTATCGTTCTGGGGAAATTCTTTGGCCACACTTAGCAGTTCCCGCAAGTTTTCGATTCGGACCTGAGCCTGCACCGACTGTTCTTCTTCCAGTTCGGCCAAGTAGCCGGTATCGATCATTACCCGTTCAATAAGACCCATAACCGGCATATTTGCCGCCTGCTTCATAAAGTTAAAAATAAGTTCGGCCAATTCTTCCAGCCTTAGTTTAGCTTTATTGGTCAAGCCCACTACCATGTCAGGATTGGATATTACATCAAACAAAGTCAGACTATTTTCAGCAGCATAACTGTTGAGACGGGCAACGGTAGTGTCACCCAGCCCCCGCCGCGGAACATTAATAATGCGCAAAAGACTAACCGAGTCATTAGGATTATATATTACTTTCAGATAAGCTAAAATATCTTTAATTTCCTTGCGGTCATAAAACTTAACACCGCCCACAATTGTATAGGCAATTCCGCAACGCAGCAACGCTTCTTCAATAACCCGGGACTGAGCATTAGTCCGATACAAAACTGCCATATTACCGTACGGCTGACGGTAAATATCATGCATTTTGCTGACAGTATCGATAATGTAGCGGGCTTCATCCCGCTCATCCAAAGCCGTATAGAGAGTAATTTCTTCTCCTGGCGGGTTCTCCGTCCATAACGCTTTGGGCTTACGGGTAATATTATTTTCAATTACGGCATTGGCGGCATTCAGGATGGTCTGGGTAGAGCGGTAATTTTGCTCTAGTTTGACAACTTTTGCTTCAGGATAATCCTGCTCGAAATCCAAAATGTTGCGTATATCGGCTCCCCGCCAAGCGTAAATACTTTGATCGGCATCACCGACCACACAGATATTATGATGTTTTTCGGCTAGCGATTTTGCCAATCGGTACTGGACTTTGTTAGTATCCTGATATTCATCAATTAAAATGTACTTGAATTGTTGCTGATACTTTTCCCGCACTGCCACATTCTGTTCGAGTATCCTTACGGTAAGCAGCAGCAGATCATCAAAATCCAATGCATTGTTTATTTGCAGTTTGCGGCTATATAGATCATAAATATCGGCAATTTTTTCGGTGTGAAAATCGTCCGCATTGCCGGAGAATGTTTTAGCATCAATCAACATATTTTTGGCATTAGATATTACGGCTTGGACCATGTTGGGCGAAAATGCCTTTTCATCAAGATTCAATTCTTTCAGGCAAATTTTAATTAACGCCTGGGAGTCCGCTGAATCATAAATCACAAAATTTTTGGTAAACGTGCCGCCTTTGTCAATTTCCATGCGTAGAAAGCGGGCACAAAATGCATGAAAAGTGCTTAACCAGATATCTTTGGCTGCCGGTCCTACCAGCTTGTTGACCCGCTCTTTCATTTCAGTTGCGGCTTTATTCGTAAAAGTAATTGCCAATATATTGTAAGGATTGACTCCTTGTTCCAACAAATAAGCGATACGGCAAGTCAACACTCTGGTCTTTCCCGACCCGGCACCCGCTAATATCAACATCGGCCCATTAATATCCATTACTGCTGATTTTTGGTTATTATTCAATTTCTCCAAAATATTATTCATATATTCCTCCGACAAAAAAATTCAACGTTTTAGACCAAAAAGTTCTGTAAACGTCCTACAAACATAATTATTTTCTCCACAGTTGTCCGCTTTCCTGCGCAGCGATTGAAATAATCGGGAACAAGCTATCTAAATGGGATATTTTTTCCAGAAAACCGGCATTGGTAAATGACGAATATCTATGTATAATATAAATATCAAAATAGGCCAGAGGTTTGTCATGTCCAAAAAAACTGAAACAAAACAATTTAGCAAGTTATGGCGGGCAATTATTGAGTTTGATATGATCCAAGAAAATGACCGTATCCTGATCGGGCTTTCCGGCGGCAAAGACAGTATGTTCCTGACCCATTCGCTGGCAATGCTCAAGCAATACGCCCCATTTGACTTTACACTGAATGTGTTTACACTTGACCCGATGTTCACTAATAATTTTCCCACCAAACAAATAGCGGATTTTTGCGAAAAGCTAAACATCCGCTTTTTTTCCGAACAAGTTAATCTGGCTCAAGCCATCAAAGACCGCAACGAAAATGATCCTTGCTTTACTTGTTCATTTTTTCGCCGTGGAGCCATGAATCGGTTTGCCGTAGCAAACGGTATGAATAAAATCGCCTTAGCCCACCATCACGACGATGCTGTCGAAACATTTTTTATGAGCCTTCTGAATTCCGGCCAGTTAAAAACATTTTTGCCGAATACTTATCTGTCCCGTACCGGGTTATCCGTAATCCGACCATTGATCTATTTTCGTGAATATGAAATAGAAGCGGCAATTAAGCGACTAAACTATCAACCGCTTAAAAGTCCTTGTCCGTTTGACGGACATACCCAGCGCCAGAAAATCAAAGAAATGATCATGACTTTAGGAAAAACAACCCCCGGTTGTTACGGCCATCTGTCATCAGCTATGTACCACAGCTCTGTTATTGAACTGTGGCCGCCTAAAATCTCCGGCGCCGAATTAAAGACCAAATTTAGCCGTTTCTGGCGAAAATGAGTTAAAGAAAACATCAGCAATGAGAAAGGATGCATTTATGAATAAGCGCTTCAAACAACTTTTTTCACAGGTATTGATTTTATTTTTATTTTTTTCATTTCTATTGGCCTTCACCCCAACCAGCTTTGCAGCTGCGCCCCGCCAATCTACCATTAACTATGAAGCGGGCGAAGTTTTGGATAGTCATACTCTTCCCGGCAGCGGCCGGAAAAATGCCGGCATCCGCGAAGCTAAACTGGTCACTGTAAAAATAACCTCCGGCAGTGAACAAGACAGCCAAGTAAAAATTATCAATTATCTAACCGGACGTTTTGCTTTCGATATTGACCCTGCCCCCGGTGATAAAGTAATTGTTGCCATTAGTGAATCCAAAAATGGCAAAGAATATTTTTTAGCTGATTATGACCGGACTTTCGGTCTGTACATGTTAATTGCATTATTCGCTCTGACTTTACTGGTGTTAGGCGGCGGCAAACAAGGAATAAAAACGATAAGTGTCTTGGTCTTTTCAATCGTGCTGATTGTATTTCTAATGATTCCCGGTATTATAAAGTTTAACTGGAACATTCCTTTAATCACTCTGCTTATCAGCTCGGTCACCACTATTGTTACTTTAATTGCTGTCAGTGGCTGGAACCGCAAAAGTTTGTCAGCCATTTTAGGTACTATCGGCGGTGTAACTGTTGCCGGGATTCTGGCCCTGCTGTCAATTTCCCGCATCCACCTCAGTGGCTTAGCCAGCGAAGAGGCCATAATGGCCAAAAGCACAGCCCTGCAACATATAAACTTTCAGGAAGTTCTGTTTGCCGGAATTGTGCTGGGAGCGTTAGGAGCGGTAATGGATGTGACAATTTCCATTGCTTCAGCTCAGTATGAGTTAAAACAATCTTGCCCCCATTTTGGTTTTGCCGAATTATTTAAAGGTGGTATCAATGTCGGTCGGGATGTCATGGGCACTATGGCCAATACCCTGATTTTTGCTTATGCCGGCAGCTCACTGCCGCTAATTTTACTTATTTCCTCGCAGCCTAATGTCTCGATGTACCGGCTGATAAACCTGCAAGTAATTGTAACTGAAGTTGTGCGGGCGTTGATCGGCAGTATCGGCTTGATTTGCGCCATCCCTTTAACTGCTACGGTTACGGCATATTTACTCAGCCGCGATAAGCTTTCGCTGACAAAATAAACAACAAAAACCGCTGGTTAGAGCGGTTTTTTTGCTTGTACTATCCGAATAATAAATGTTAACGAATCATCGCAACAGCTTTATAGGTATTAATTACGAACAGCATAATTCCCAACAACAGCAAGCTTTTTACCAGGGTCTTGATGAATTGCTCTTTTGGTCCCAACTTCAATCTCCTTCCAACAAAAGAATACCAACTTAGTATACCGTTTTTTTTAAAAAAATACCAGGCCTGTCATTCTTTGATTCCGGCAAACAGCTGGCTAGCCAACCGCACATCAACATTGCCGCCGCTGATAATGACCCCAATTTTTTTATTTTGTATCGGCAGTGATTTCGCAAATAACGGTGCTAAACTTACCGCCCCGGAAGGCTCAGCCACAATTTTCAGCCGGGTCCATAAATAATACATGGTATCGAGAATGGTCTGATCGGCGACGGTTACCATATCATCGACATATTCCCGAATTAAGGGAAAAGTAATATCCCCAAGACAAGCCGTACGCAGCCCATCGGCAATCGTCGGCGGATTATGCACTGTTTGCAGCACACCGGTTTTAAAAGACCGGGCAGCATCATCGCCAAGTTCCGGTTCTACACCGATTACGCGGCATTCAGGCTGCAGATATTTGGCAATAACGGCGCAACCGCTCAATAATCCGCCGCCGCCGCATTGCACAACCAAATAATCCAATGCACCGACTTCATCAATTAGTTCCTTAGCGGCCGTTCCTTGCCCGCCAATGACTTGCGGATGATTAAACGGCGGAATTAACGTATATCCGTGCTTATTGATCAAGTCCTGGGCTATTTGCTCGCGCGACTCACTTTCCTTGTCATAAGTGACAATTTCCGCGCCGTAGCCGCTGGTTGCCGCCAACTTAACCGCCGGAGCATCCGCCGGCATAATAACCACTGCTTTGATTCCCTGCAGTTTGCAAGCTAAGGCCGTAGCCTGAGCATGGTTACCGGACGAAAAAGTTACTACGCCCTGTCGTTTTTGGCCGTCAGTCAAGCAGCTAACGGCATTATAAGCACCGCGAAATTTAAAAGCACCGATCCGCTGGAAATTTTCACATTTTAGATATATTTCGTTGTCGGTATGCTGATTCAGTAAACTTGACGTCAATACCGGTGTCTTATGAGCAATCCCTGCCAACCTTTGTTCTGCTGCCAATACTTCACGATACATTAGGCAACTCACCCCACATCTTGTATGAATACAATATACTTATTCCCACTCAATTAAAAAATACCTGCAATTATTTTACCGCTTCCACTATTCGCGGCACAACTTGTTTTTTACGGGACATGACGCCAGGCAAAAACAACACGCCGTCCTGGCCGCTGTCACCGAATGCCTGCGTAAGAACAGACTGTGAAGAACCGGCGAATAATAAATAAGTATTTTCATGCAGTATTTCGGTTATCATTAAAAAAACCATCGTATACTGTTCAGCAGCCAGCACTTTTCCCAGCGCTTGGTGCAGTTCAGCCTTCATATCCAGCATTGGATCGGCATCCATGACCGAAATCTGCCCGATGGCAAATTTCACCTCACCAACCACAAATTCTTTGAGATCGTTCTTTATAATATCTAAAGCGGATAATCTATTAGCTGCCGAGCCGGCTTTCAGCATACCCATACCAAAGTCATGAATATTAAGTTGAGTTACCGCCGCCAGTTTCTCCGCCGTATTCTTATCGTAGGCAGTAGCTGTCGGCGATTTAAACAACAGTGTATCCGATATAATAGCTGCCAGCAAAATCCCGGCAATTTCATAAGACATGGCAATACTGCGATGCCAATACATATTAGCAATAATTGTCGCCGTGCTTCCTACCGGTTCATGACGAATATAAATCGGTTCGCCTGTTTCCAAACCGCCAAGGCGATGATGATCAATAATTTCCAGAATACTTGCTTCTTCAATTCCTTCTACGGCTTGCGACCGTTCATTATGATCAACTAAAATAACTTTTTCCCGCTCCGGCATAATCAGCCGGTCACGATTCACAATTCCCTTCAGTTTACCACGTTCGGTAATTGGATATACCCGGTAATTGGTCGTTAAAATTGTATTCTTTATTTCACTGACCAGATCGGAGGGACTAAATGACAAAACCTCCGGCTGCATAACCCACTGCACCGGAATGCTTTGATGGATCAGACGGGCTGAACTGTAGGTGTCATAGGGAGTGGTAATCACAATTACTTTATTTTGCTCAGCGTGGCGTATCACTCTTTCGTCATAACCCCGATTGCCGGTAATAATCAAACAGGCTACCCCGCGGTTAATACAGGCCAATTGCGCTTGCGTTCGGTCGCCAACCAATACTGCATCCCCCGGGGCCAGCGTTGTAGCCATGCTGCTGCTTTTGGCGGCAGCGATTTTGACTTTGCCGCTGATAAACCCGCCGGTATCACCGCAGATTACCGTTCCTTCCAAGGCATGCACAATACCGTTATAAGTAACTTTGGCCTGGGCTAAATCCTGCATAGTCAGCTCTTCATAATACCTTTTGGCTAAGTCGCCGGATGAGATGATTCCTACTAAATTATTTCCCCGGTCGACAACCGGAATTGATTTGATCTTCCCGCCGGCCAACATGCGGCCAATATCCCGCATGGTATCATCCGGATGAGCCACAGCGTCGGCCGGAATCATTATGTCGCGGCCGCGCGGGAACAAATCACTAATAAGCAGCGGCACATCAACTTGAAAAAAGTCCAGCACATAGCGGGTCTCCGGATTTATTTTACCGGCCCGGGCGGGAACAGCCGCGAATCCTTGGGCTGTTTTCATCCAGGCATAGGCGATTGACGAACAAATAGAATCTGTATCCGGGTTACGATGGCCAATTACATAGATAGGTTTGGACATTCATCCACCACCTTATTTCCGTCTGGATTGCAATTCCTCCAATAATTCACTGGGCGTAATATTGTGGTAAGCCAGTAAAACCAGGCAATGATACCACAGGTCAGCCATTTCATAAATAATTTCGTGCTTATCATCGTTTTTAGATGCAATAATTGTTTCAGCCGATTCTTCGCCGACTTTTTTCAAGATTTTGTCTTGACCTTTTTCAAACAAGTAACAAGTATATGAGCCTTCCCGCCGCTGGTCCTTGCGCTCGGTAATTACTTTATATAATTCATTTAATACTGTTGTTACCGCCACCGATACTTTTTCTGCTACCGGTTCACCGGCAGCCGGCGCAGCCAAATCGATCTTACGGGTAAAGCAAGAAAATGTACCTTCATGACAAGCAGCACCGGTTTGTTCAACTATAACCAGCAGCGTGTCGGCATCGCAATCATAGCGAATATCTAAGACTTTCTGCACATGACCGGAAGTCTCGCCTTTATGCCACAGTGTGTTGCGGCTGCGGCTAAAAAACCAGGTCATACCGCTTTCAATCGTCTTTTGCAACGATTCTTCATTCATATAGGCCAGCATTAAAACCGTCCCGCTTTTGCTATCTTGAACAATCGCCGGAATCAGCCCATCAGCATTAAATTTCAGTTTCGGCAAATTCATAGTCGCACCTCAACCCCTCTGCTTCTTAAATATTCTTTGACGCCCCGGATAGAAAACTGCCCATAATGAAATACCGAAGCGGCCAGCACCGCATCCGCTTTGCCGGCAGTAAGCGCTTCGTAAAAATGCTGCATTTCCCCGGCACCGCCGGAGGCAATAACCGGCACCGGAATGCTTTCTGCTACGGCACAAGTCAAAGGAATATCATAGCCATCCTTAGTTCCGTCTTTATCCATACTGGTCAGCAGAATTTCGCCTGCGCCAAGATCCACTGCCTCTTTTACCCAGGTTAGTACATCCTTACCGGTCGGTGTCCGCCCGCCATGGATATATACTTCCCAGCGCTCCGGACCGGTTTGTCTGGCATCCACCGCTAAAACCACGCACTGACTGCCGAACTGTTTGGCCGCTTCCGTAATTAAAGCAGGATTATTAACGGCAGCCGTATTCAAAGAAACCTTGTCGGCACCGGCTTTTAGCATATTGCGCACGTCAGCAGCTGTGCGAATTCCGCCGCCGACGGTAAGCGGCATAAATACCTGTGATGCGGTCTGTTCGACTACGTCGATCATCGTATTGCGCTGCTCATAAGAAGCAGTAATATCAAGAAATACCAACTCATCGGCCAATTCAGCATCATATAATGCCGCGAGTTCAACCGGATCACCGGCATCCCGCAGCCCGACAAAATTTGTGCCTTTAACTACCCGATTATCTTTAACATCCAGACAAGGAATAATCCGTTTGGTATGCATACTGTCACCTCGTTTGTGCGGCGCTGATAGCATCAGGCAGAGTCATTGTTTGGCAGTACAATGCTTTGCCAATTATCACGCCCTCGATGCCCTGCTGTTGCAACCGGCTTAATTTTACTACATCCTCAAGACTATTTACACCACCTGATGCGATAACCCGGATCTTAGCCGTCCGGGCCAAGGCAACGCTGGCTTCGGCATTCACACCGGAGAGTTTGCCATCCCGGGAAATATCGGTAAATATTACCCGTTGCACACCAATACTTTTCATTTGAACCGCCAGGTCGGCTGCTTCCATCTCGCCGGAGACAGTCCAACCTTGTACGGCAACTTTTCCGTCACGGGCATCGATTCCCACTACGATTTTATCGCCAAATTGTTCGCAGGCGGCAGCTACCAGCTCCGGTTGCTTGACTGCCACTGAACCTAAAATAACTCTGGCTACTCCGGCTGTCAACATTTTGTCAATATCAGCCATAGTACGAATACCGCCGCCCACCTGTACCGGTATCTGCAGGCTGTTGGCAATACTTTTAATAATTGGAAAATTGACCGAAGTTCCCGCCAAAGCGCCGTCCAGGTCAACTAAATGCAGGAATTCCGCTCCTTGCTCTTGCCATTGTGCAGCCATTGCCAGCGGATTATTGGCAAAAACCGTTTCCATATCATAGCGTCCTTCAGTCAACCGCACACACTTACCGCCGCGTATATCAATCGCCGGAAAGATAATCACTTCATCATCTCCTTAAAGTTTTTGAGAATTGACATTCCCACACTGCTCGACTTTTCGGGATGAAATTGTACCGCCTGCACATTGTTCCGGCCGACCGCCGCCGTAACCAAATTGCCGTAAGCAGCTTGAGCGGTAATTATCGCCGGATCGGCCGGTACAGCATGGTAGCTGTGAACAAAATATACGTATGAACCGGCCAAAATATTTTTAAATAACGGGCTTTCCGCCGGAAAAGAAAGATCGTTCCAACCCATATGCGGAATCTTCAGCCCCGGCGCTTGTATTTTGCGGATCATACCTTTAAAAATGCCCAGCCCTTCCACTGCCGGATCTTCTTCACTGCCTTCGAACAGCATTTGCAATCCTAAGCAAATTCCCAGGAACGGCGTTCCTTGATCTATTACCTCGCGAATAGGGTCAGCCAACTGATATTGAATTAAATTTCGCATACAATCGCCAAAAGCTCCTACCCCCGGCAATACTACTTTATCCGCTTGGCGAATAATATCAGCATCGCTCGTCACAATATTGTCGGCTCCGACTTTTTGCAGGGCTTTACTTACACTGTGTAAGTTCCCCATACCATAATCAACAATGGCAATCATTTATTTTCCTCCTGTTACAAGTTACAGTGTTCCTTTAGTTGACAACACACCCTTAATCCGGTCATCCAATCTTGTTGCTTCAGCTAAGGCCCGGCCCAATGCTTTAAATATTGCTTCAATCATATGATGAGTGTTCTTCCCAGCTAACAGCTTTATATGTAAGGTAATCCCCGCATGTGTAACCACAGCCCGCATAAATTCTTCCACTAGTTCACTGTCGAAATCGCCAACCCTACCGGTTGAAAAATCAGCCTCAAACACCAAGTATGGCCGGCCGCTGATATCCAGGCTAACCATCGCTAACGCTTCATCCATCGGGATGAACGCAGTGCCATAACGCCGGATTCCCGTTTTGTCGCCAAGCGCTTTCGCCAGCGCCTGACCCAGTACAATACCGGTATCCTCGACAGTATGATGCCCATCCACCTGAATATCGCCAACTGCTTTGATAGTTGTATCAAACAGTCCATGACGGGCCAAAAGAGTCAGCATATGATCAAAAAAGCCGATACCGGTTTGAATTTCACTATTGCCTGTTCCGTCAACTTCTATATTGACGGAAACCTGTGTTTCACCAGTTGTTCTTGCTACTAACGCGTTGCGCATTTTTTCACCCCTTTGATTCAGCACAATATTCGTTTATCGCGGCAATAAAGCCGTCATTATCTTCCGTAGTACCAATTGTTACCCGCAAACAGCCGGTTAATCCGGTGCTATTACTAAAATTGCGGATTCCAATTCCTCTGGCCGCTAAAAACCGGTACAAATCATCAGCTTGTTGTGATCCGGTTTGACCTACTTTAAACAGCAAAAAATTTGTTGCCGACGGATAAACCGTAATTATCTCCTGTTGACTTAACTGTGCGCTTACGCGCTGCCGCTCGGCAATCGTTGCAGCTATCGGACCGGTAAACGCTGAGCGGTTAGTGTAAACAGCTTCAGCTGCTGCCAACGATAATGCGTTTACATGGTAGGGCATTAATGCTTTGCCGATCAACACAGTAAGTTTCTCAGCAGCAAGCAGATAGCCAACACGGGCCGAAGCCAAGCCATAGGCCTTAGAAAAAGTCTTAACCAGCATCATATTGGGGTACTCGCTTAATAACGGCAATGCTGATTGTCCGTAAAATTCGCCATAGGCCTCATCCACTACCACCGGACAGGAAACATTACGAACGATCCGCTCCACATCAGCGATGGGCATAGCTGTCCCGGTAGGGTTATTGGGATTACACAAAATGACTAAACTCACAGATTCGTCAGCAGCTGCTGCAATTACTTGCTGCGGGTCCAGGCGGAAATTATCATCCAAGGCTATCGGCAGCGGAATACTGTCGGCAATTTTGGTATATACGCCATACATGGAAAAAGATGGCTGCGGATAAACAATTTTCTTTTGCGGTCCGCCGAACATAAAACACAACGCGGCCAGCAATTCACTGGAACCGCTGCCGACGGTAACCTGGCCGGGCGTCAGGCCGTAGCTTTCGGCAATAAGCCGGCGCAAATTGATTATACCCATATCCGGATAGCGGTTAAATTCTAAACGGCTCAGGCTCTCGACAACTGCCCGGCGCACCTGTTCCGGCAAATCTTCACCACGTTCATTGGCATCTAATTTAATCCGGTATTCGTTGTCATCACTACTATAAACCGGTAATGTCTCATAATCGTTACGCAAATACTTTTCCCATTGCATGGTTATTTCCTCCTTACCTTAATAGCATTGGCATGGGCCGTCAAACCCTCGGTCTGAGCCAGCCGGATAATATCTTCACCGGCGGCTTGCAAGGCCGGTTGCGAATAGGCAATAATACTTGTCTTCTTCATGAATGTCTCGACATTAAGTACCGAATAGAATCTGGCAGTCCCGCCTGTCGGCAGCACATGATTAGGTCCGGCATAATAATCACCCAACGGTTCAGGCGAATACTCGCCCAAGAATACCGCACCGGCATGGCGAACATAGGGAAGATATTGAAATGGTTCGCGGACCATAATTTCTAAATGCTCAGGTGCCGAAATATTAGCATATTCAATAGCCTTCATGATATTCTCGGCCAATACGATCAGTCCGTTACGCTGCAAAGCTTCCTCAGCAATATTTTTCCGTTCCAAACCTGCCAATTGCTTGGTTAACTCCTCTTGCACAGCATTAGCCAAACTCTTGCTGTCCGTGATCAATATACTGGACGCCAGCACATCATGCTCGGCCTGACTTAATAAATCAGCGGCTACGTATTCCGGATTGGCGGATTCATCGGCAACAATAAGAATTTCACTCGGCCCGGCCAACATATCAATATCGCAATAGCCATATACCGCCTTTTTGGCTAAAGTTACAAAGATATTGCCAGGTCCGGTAATTTTATCAACTTTAGGTACGGTTTCCGTTCCGAAGGCCAGGGCGGCAACAGCTTGAGCCCCACCGATCTTGAATATTCTCGTCACACCGCACTCTTTGGCTGCAGCCAGTACGTAAGGATTAACACTGCCGTCACGGGCCGGCGGAACCACCATTACAATATTTTCAACTCCGGCAACAGCTGCCGGAACTGCATTCATTATTACTGACGACGGGTAAGTAGCTGTTCCGCCCGGAACATAGATACCTACGCTGTCTAACGGAATAGCGCTTTGACCTAAGATTGTTCCCTGTTCACGGTATGAGATCCATGATTTCGGCTTCTGCTCTGTGTGAAACTCTTTTACATTAGCCACGGCTTGCTTTATCGCACGGTAAACATCCTTGTCAATTAAGCCAATCGCCTGTTCAATTTCATCAGCAGAAACTTCCTGGCTCTGCGGAGTTAAATCAACTTTATCAATCATTCGCGTGTAATATAAAGCGGCTTTATCGCCGTCCCGCCGGACATCGGCAACAATACGTTCCACAACTTGGGCTGCCGCTAGATTTTCACCAAAAACACTTTTAATGCCGGCTTTTACACCCTCACTTAACTCTACTTCATCAAACGGCGGCTTAGTTAATATATCTTTAATCTGTTGTGGTGATAAATCAACAGCATTTACAGTACGCATGTCTTCACTCCTTCACAATTAGGCTGCGCAAATCTTCAACCAACCGGTTTATCCGTTCAAATTTCATTTTATAGCTTACCCGGTTAGCAATAAAACGGGCGGTAGATTGATGAATTTGTGCTACTTCAATTAATTTATTCTCCTTCAATGTCCGACCGGTTTCAACCAAATCAACAATTAATTCGGCTAAGCCAACTACCGGAGCCAATTCGATTGAACCATTCAATTTAATGATTTCAATTTGAACACCCTGTGACCGGAAAAATTCTTCGGCTACTTGCGGGTACTTGGTTGCCACCCGCATATGAGCATAATCACTTATTTTATTACGTTTAAGGTTTTCGGGGACAGCAACTACCATTCGACACAACCCGAAATTCAGATCAACAAGTTCATAGACATCTTTAGTTTCTTCCAGTAATACATCTTTGCCGATAATCCCAATATCGGCAGCACCATATTCAACGTAGGTCGGCAAATCCATTGTTTTAGTTATGATAAAGTGGATTTTACTATGTTCGTTCGTTATAACTAATTTCCGCGAATCTTCGCTTAGGCCTTCGGCACTATAACCAACATCAGCTAAATAACCAACAGCTTTAGTAAATAATTTTCCTTTTGGTAAAGCTATTGTCAAGTATTCCAAGTCACTTGACACCATATAAATCGCTCCCTCTTTATGATATTAAAGTAATAATATATTAACATGCTAACACCATAGGAAAAATTAGTCAAGACTTTTGTAGGACTTTTGGTATATAGTGTAGAATACTGGATAGACTAATTCATTCATAAGGAGGCTTTATTGTGGAGACCAAATTGAATATTTTGGTGCTCAACCACCTTGCTGACCGGCATATCTCTATGTTAACCAATGTTTTATCCAATATAAATATAAAATCCTGTGAGCCTGCCGAAGCAGAACAATTCATTGCTGAAACAGACATCTTAGTATGCTGGGGATCAATGGATATTAATCCGTTGGTGGCACAGGCAGCCAATCTAAAGTGGGTTCATGCGCTAAGCGCCGGTGTAGAAAACTTAATTCCGCCGCTACTGCAAAACGAAACCATATTGCTGACTAATTCGAAAGGGATACATAGCATTCCTGTCTCCGAGCATGTATTAGGAATGATGTTATCGTTTAGCCGCGGTTTAAATACTTTTGGCCGCCAGCAACAGTCGAAACAATGGAAAAGAGTAACTCCTGATGAAATTCATGAAAAAACAATTGGAATTGTCGGACTGGGCAGTATTGGCCGTGAAATAGCCAAAAAAGCTAAGAGCATGGGTATGACCGTCTTAGCAGCCAAACGGGAAATGACCAGTGAATTGTTTGTCGATGAGTTATATTCTTCCGACAATATAAAAGACATGCTGCCGTTATGCGACTATGTCGTCACTGCTCTGCCATTAATTGATGAAACCGACCATTTATTTAAGTTGGATTATTTCCGCGCCATGAAACCATCCGCCTACTTTATCAATATTGCCAGAGGTGCAATTGTCGATGAAAATGACCTTATCACCGCTTTACAACAAGGAATAATCAGAGGCGCAGGAATTGATGTTTTCGAACAAGAACCCCTGCCGGAAACAAGTCCGCTATGGGATATGCCTAACGTCATAATTACGCCCCATGTCGCAGCTCTTTCACCGATGTATATGGACCGGGCCATCAAATTGTTTGCTGATAATCTGTCCCGCTTTATCCAGAACGGTGAAATGCTTAATATTGTCGATAAAACAAAAGGATACTAACGATTAAAGCTCCGGCGCACATTATATAGCTGAGATTTATACTAAAACTATAAATATTTGTACCAGTCAGAGCCTTTTTGTATGAAAGGGCTCTTTTTCTTAGGTGCTCGGCATTGATATATCAAACGATATCGTATCATATCTGGTAGTAAATACCTATGTCTATGTGTCTAAGGAGTAATGATGAATTATACGAAAGTGCTATCGAGAATACGGATAATGTTTTAGAGATTCAAACTTTGCACGGTGAGCATGATGAAGATATCTCTCCTATATGGTCACTGCATACATATACTGCGATGTAATTTCTACAATACGAATTGGATGACTACGTACATTGGCTTAATAATTTTCGAATTCATGGTCATTAAACTACATAACCCCGGTAGAATATCGAGCAAAAAGACCTTAAGAAAACTGTCCAACTAAGTGTTGACAATCCAAAAAGACTAAACTCCAAGTATACAAAAGCAAATATTGCGTTTGATAACTCTATATATCACGGGTTAAAAACCGATTTTTACAGAGATGAGATAACTGATTCATTTAGTAATATTAATTGAAAACCCATATTTCTCTGCCCGTCTTGAGAACGCCTCAAAATCTCCTTCTAAAATACGTAATACATTAGCCGATATATTTTTATCTTCTATACTACCAGAAAAATCTACCCAACCATTTTCTCCGTCACTTGCAAGGACAAGGATATTTTCAGCGTCTCCAGCAATCGGAATATTGGGGTTATGAGTTGCAATTATCAACTGTCTTTTGTTCTTGATACGTTGAAACTCCTTGACGAGAATATGATAGATATATGAATTATCTAAGTCGTCTTCTGGTTGGTCAATAAATAACGGTCTGTTTTCTCCTAGTTCTGTAGCACCGTGTAATATCAAAAATAAAATACCGACCGCACGTTGTCCTATAGACAAATGTTTTCTGGGTTTATATAGCTCTTTATTGCTAATTCCGTAGTTCACATTTAAATCGAATTCGGCGGCAAGTTTAGGAATCAATAATACCTCTTCGGGAGAAACCTTATCGTTGAATCTATTAACGATATCTTGAGCAAAATCAAGAGAGACTCTAAAATTATCGCTTATTTCCTGTGCCTTACCTGTAAAAATATAATAAGGAACAGCGGAATTAAAATCTATTCTAGAGAATAGAATGTTTAGCCTACGTTCGTATTCTAACTGTTTTTCATAGGTGATATTGTTTTTTGTCCTTTCTGCGCATATCCATTTATTAAATACATAGGCACTTTCCTTTTGGCTTAATATATGGGGATAAAATTTAATACTAAGCTTTCCCTTCATTAACTCGTTCAAATGTTCTATAGTTTTACTTTTTAGCTTTTGTAAATTTTCATTAGCTTGTCGGTATGCTTCAAATGCTTCTTCAAGAAATTTGGATGTCCATTTCCAATCATCTATCTTTTGTCTGCTTTTGGCGATTCTTTTACATTCCTCTGGAATTTCTCCTCGATATTTAATTATCTTCTGTAGGTTTTTTTTAAACTCATCTTTGAATTGAAGCGCACACAAAGTATCAATAATGTGTGACGGACCGTCTTCGTTGTTGGCTAAGTAAAACAATTCCTTTTGTGCATAGCTTTGAATATTGGTTTGAGTAAAATATTTTGAAGTCTCCATTTCTTTTGTCAGTGATTTTAAACCATTATTCATACCTCTACTAGTATGAACTCTGACAAATGAATTGTCATTTGTCATTTTATAGTAAGAAACTCGCAATCTAGAAAGACTTTCACGTTCCATACGAGTGGCAAACGTTTGGTTGCCGTTTTGTAGGAAAACTACTGCGGCACTAAATGCATCAATTCTATCCAATACTTCTCGCTTGAGATTTATGTTATCTCTATCTAATAAGAATTTAAGGATAGACATAATCGTAGATTTTCCTGTACCTCTAGCTCCGACAATGCAATTCAGTTCGGAGGAATATGGTATTGTTGCCCATTTTAGCGAGTTATCTTTATCTTTAACAAATCCTCCTCTAATGCAAAGCCCAATAACATAAGGGTTTTCCTTTTTTTCAGGCATTTCATTAATTACCGCAAAACTACTATTCCTTAGAGCAAGACGTAAAGCATGAAACGATTTTTGTCCGATCTTTACCCATGAACATCTACTGCCCACGGGTAGTCCTGAACCTGTATAACTATCAAGATGTGAGTGACTATCAGAAGCTTGTAATAGTGCAAGCCTTTCTCCTCCTAACTCACCAACCAATTGCTTTATTCGTTCTAAATTAGTTGGTGAGTTGTAACATATACCATGTAAAGATGGCGATTGAAGTATCTTTTTAATGGAATTACCGCCCATATCCTCGGAATCAATCTCTTTCTTCGTCAACGAATTGGTATCAGTAGCATACTTTACGTAGGATTGGAGAAGACCATGCTCGGCATCGCAATGAGCAAGAACTGTAATTCCACCATATTGCTCTACTTTTTCACATAGAAGGAGGGGAGAAACTTTATCAGCCGAAGCATATTTATGTCCTTGCTCATCTAAAGCAATGCCACATTCTAGCAGAAAAGTATTAATTAACTCTTTTTTTGTATCTTCGGGGAACAAAACTAGAAAGTGCTTGCTGTAACAAGTAATCTCAATTCCAGGAAGAATTAATTTTTCGGATAATAAAGAAGAAAGTTCTGCATCTGACTTTAAAATTTTCATAATCTGGAAGAAGCCTTCTGAGGTGTTATGGTCTGTTATCGCAAATATTGATACGTTACTTGAAGCAAACTTTTTTAATAGAAGTTTATAGTCTTCATCAATATTTTTACTCGTTCTCTGATAACATTTTGAGGCAGGGGTATGTATATGTAAATCCACGGTTAAAAATTCACTCGACTTGTTTCTACGGGTGACTCTTTTAAACAGAGTGGTTAATTCTGTCTCAATTTCTTTTTGCGGATTTTTCGCATTCATTGCTTTCACCTCGACCCCAAATAAGGTTAATTTACAGTTTTCGTCATTGTTACATATTTTCCCTTTTGATAGTTCAGAAAATGAGACATGATGAAACCAATTAAGTTTAGTACCTTTCATTTTCCTTACTTTATATAAAAACCCTTAATATTCTGTTTCCATATCAGTACCAAAAAGCAAAACGCACTTTCTAACGTTATTATTATAGTTATAAAGAAAACCCGCATGATTTTTTTCATGCAGGCATCAAATCATATTTAGTATAAAGTTTTAGTATAGTACTCAAAGTACAAGCCATATATTTCAATGACTTAGATATTTTTAGTATACTTTTTGCTATATATACTAATGCAAAGCTTTTTTACTTACTAATCTAGATATATGAGTTTGGTACACTGTTTCTGGTCACAAGTCTGTTGGGCTTGAATTTTTGATTCAGGCTGCAAAGAAAGTTCGACTATTAGCCCTTGGTCCCGTAAATTCATTGTTTCCATAATCGCTTGCATCAAATTACCTTCCTGCCAACTGACATAAACAGACTCTTTATTATTATTAAATTGAATTCCCTGCCGCTCAAAAGCCAGCAATAACCGGTCGATTCCTACGGCAAATCCGGTTGCCGGGCAATCAAAACCAAATGCGGCCAATAAATTATCATAACGGCCGCCGCCGCAAACCGGAAAACCCAGTCCCGGAGTATAGCCCTCAAATACCATACCGGTATAATAATCAAAGTCCCGTATTAATCCCAAATCAAAGCTTATGTATTGTTCGACATCGTAAGCAGCCAATAGATCGTAAATTTCCTGCAAATTGTCCAATGCTTGGCGGCTTTTAGTGTTTGATACAACCTTAGCAGCCCTCTCCAGGATTTCTTGCTTACCATACAATTGGGGAATCATACGAATCATTTCTTGTTCGGGCTTAGTCAATTCGGTTGAGGCCAGCAGCGACTCCAACCCGACAATATTCCTGGTGATCATGTAATGCTTGATTTTCGTTTGACATTCATCATCAATTCCGGCTTCCTGCATAATGCCGTGAATAAAGTCAACCTGGCCCAGACTAAACTGAAAAACTGATAACCCGGCTTCTTTCATTGACTGAATAGCCAGAGCAATAACTTCAGCATCGCCGCCGGCATAAGGAATACCCAGTAGTTCGACGCCGCCCTGGAAAAACTCACACTGGCGTCCGGCTTGGGCTTGCTCATAGCGAAATACATTCGCCAAATAGCATTGGCGCAGCGGAAATTTCTCACCACGCAGCCTAGATGCGGTTAACCGTGCCAAAGGAGTTGTCATATCTGAACGCAAAGCTAAGGTTAAATTATTTTTATCAAAAAATTTGATGGTCTCCGGTAATCCTTCGCAACCGGCACCGGCCTGAAAGGTTTCCAAATACTCATAAGTAGGTGTAACAACCTCCTGATACCCCCAGGCTAAAAACAAGTTGGTTAATGAATTTTCTATTATTCTTTTTTTTCTGGCTTCACCCGGTAAATAGTCCCTGGTCCCATAAGGTATCTGGGCCATAAACTCTCGCTTTTTCATTAGTCCGTCGCTCCATTTTTATTATCGTCATCCAGTCTGGCCAAAATTAATTTATATCCGTCAGCCCCGTAATGCAAACAGCGTTTCACCCGGCTGATAGTCGCTGTACTCGCTCCGGTTCGGGCAACAATATCATCATAGATATGGCCATGCTTGAGCATGCGGGCTACTTCCAGCCGCTGGGCCAAGGACTTAAGTTCACTGATTGTGCTGATATCTTCAAAAAACTGATAACATTCATCAATATTATCAAGTAATAAGATTGCCGCAAACAATTGATCCGTTAATGGATCTTTTAATTTGGGATTTACCGTCATAACCGTCACTCCTTTGTAATATAGAGTATAAATATGCTATTCGTCGCAATTATTTTTTATCCTTCTTTATTTCTTTTATTCTTTAATTAATGAAAATGTAAATATTTTTCATTTTTATATTGACAGTCCTTAATCCTTCGTGGTATTATTGCTAACAATAACATATGCATTATTTCATCAAGAGTTGGCGGAGGGATTGGCCCTATGATGCCGCGGCAACCATCGTGAATAACGAAACGGTGCCAATTCCAACAGGATTAATTCCTGGCAGATGAAGAATCGGTTAGCTATTAACCTCTTCAACTGTGAAGAGGTTTATTTTATTGAGAAAGGAGTCCTCATAGTGATCGATCTTCAAAACATCCATAAGATTTACCCAACAACCAACGGATCATTAGTTGCACTTAATGGAATTAATCTTCGTATTAAACGTGGTGAGATATTTGGGGTTATCGGTAAAAGCGGTGCCGGAAAAAGCACCTTAATCAGATGTATTAACATGTTGGAACGGCCGACCGAAGGGACTGTAGTTGTTGATAATGAAGACATTACGGCGATGCCGGAAAAAGAACTGCGCCAAGCCCGTAAAAAAATCGGTATGATTTTTCAGCACTTTAATCTTTTATCATCCCGTACTGTCTATGATAATGTCGCTTTTCCGTTAGAATTACAGGGAATGTCTCCCGCGCAGATTAAAGATACCGTAATGCCGTTATTGGAATTGGTAGGTCTGGAAACAAAAAAAGACCAGTTCCCATCGCAGTTAAGCGGCGGGCAAAAACAGCGGGTAGGTATTGCCAGAGCCTTAGCCAATAAGCCAAAGGTATTATTGTGCGATGAAGCAACTTCTGCCCTTGACCCGCAAACAACCAAATCTATTCTCTCACTATTAAAAAGTATCAACACTAAATTCCAGCTAACTATTGTGCTTATTACTCACGAAATGCACGTCATTAAGGAAATATGTGACCAAGTTGCGGTAATCGAAGGCGGAGAAATAGTCGAACAAGGTTCTATTCTACAAACCTTCACCAAGCCGCAGTCAAATACGACGCGCGAATTCGTCAGCACCATTATGAACCATGATATACCGGCAGTACTAGCCGAACATGACTTTTCCAAACAGCCGCAGCCGGACAGCAACTTAATATTGCGGTTATCGTTTATCGGCCACTCGGCTGAAGAACCAATCATTGCCAGCATGATCCGCCATTTTAATGTAGTGCCAAATATTTTATTTGGCAATATCGACCAGATCCAAAATACGCCATATGGTACGTTGGTAATTGAACTGGCCGGCGAACAGCAAAGCATCCAAAATGCACTTAACTACTTACGCAGCAAAGAACTGGGAATTGAGGTGATTGGTTATGTCTCAAGACATGCTCGTGCTATTGGCTGAGTCCTTATGGGAAACAATTTACATGGTCAGTGTATCCGCCTTCATCGCCTCGATCATTGGTCTGCCAATGGGAATTATTCTAACTACTACTGCCAAAGGTCATATATTGGAGCAACCCTGGATCAATAAGGTTTTAGGCGCTGTCGTAAATGCAACCAGATCGACCCCCTTCATAATTTTGATGGTTGCAATTATCCCGCTGACCCGTTTGATTGCCGGAACTTCTATTGGAACAAATGCGGCAATTGTCCCGCTAACCATTGCCGCCGCCCCATTTATCGCCAGAATTGTTGAATCATCCTTAAAAGAAGTCGATACCGGAGTTGTTGAAGCAGCTCAAGCCATGGGCGCTTCACCGTTGCAAATCATTACCAAGGTGCTGCTGCCGGAAGCATTGCCGTCAATAATACTTGGACTTACCTTAGCTATTATCAGTCTAATTGGTTTTTCAGCCATGGCCGGTGCAATCGGTGGCGGTGGATTGGGAGATTTAGCCATCCGCTACGGCTATCAAAGGTTTCGCGCCGATATAATGCTTATTACGGTTATAATCTTAATCGTACAGGTACAAGTTGTCCAATCTTGCGGTGATTATTTTTCGCGTAAACTAAATAAAAAGTAAATTTGGAGGAGAAAGCATGAAAACAAAAAAGATTGTTTCCCTTGTTATCATTATTTCGTTACTATCCGCGCTGTTAGTTGGTTGTAGTTCGTCAGCCACCAAAAAAGACGAACCCTTAAAAGTAGGCGTAACCGCCGGACCTCATGCCGAAATTATGGAAGTAGTCCAAAAGGCTGCCGAAAAGCAAGGATTAAAAATTAAAATTGTTGAGTTTAATGACTATATTCAACCTAATGTCGCCCTTAACCAAGGTGATATTGATGTAAATAGTTTTCAACATCTACCTTATCTTGAAAACATTGTCAAAGACCGCAAATATGAATTGATTTCTGCAGCTAAGACTATAATCTTCCCGATGGGAATTTACTCCAAAAAAATCAAGAATTTAAAAGATATACCGGATAATGCTGTCTTCGCAATGCCCAATGATCCCACTAATGCGGCCCGTGCACTGCTATTGCTGCAGCGCGAAGGTCTGATTAAATTAAAACCCGGCAGCGGAGCCAAAAGCGCTATTACTGATATAGTCAGCAATCCCAAAAATCTAAAAATTAAAGAGTTGGATGCCGCCTTAATCCCCCGCTCATTAGACGATGTTGCCGCTGCTGCTATTAATACCAACTATGCTATGACCGCCGGCCTGCATCCAACTAAAAATTCATTGGCTATCGAAGACGGCAATTCGCCGTACGCTAATATTTTAGCAATCCATAAGAAAAATAAAGATAATCCTAAGATCAAACAACTAATTAAAGCCTATCAATCTGCTGAAGTAAAAAAATTCGTAAAAGAAAAATATAAAGATGCTATGATTACCGCTTGGTAAGCATAACAGCCGGAGGAATTAAAATGAATTTTAAAAAATTAGTTTGTGTAGCTGTTGTCGCTGTCCTGCCCCTTCTCGCTTTTGGCTGCGGCTCTACCGCAACCAAAAGCGAACAGCCCCTAAAGGTAGGTGTAACCGCCGGGCCACATGCTGAGATAATGGAAGTTGTCCAAAAAGTTGCGGCCAAACAAGGCCTGAAAGTAAAAGTTGTGGAGTTTAACGACTATATTCAACCAAATGTTGCTCTAAACCAAGGTGATATTGATGCTAATAGTTTTCAGCACGTCCCATACTTAGAAAATATGATTAAAGACCGTAAATATGAATTAGTATCTGTCGCCAAAACCGTTATATTCCCCATGGGCATTTACTCCAAAAAAATTAAAGACTTAAAAGCTCTGCCCAATAATTCGATATTCGCCATGCCGAATGATCCGACCAATGGCTCACGTGCGCTATTGCTGTTACAACGGGAAGGGTTGATCAAACTCAAACCAGGTATCGGAATAAAGGCTTCGGTTGCCGATATTATTGAAAATCCGAAAAAGATTAAATTCAAGGAACTTGATGCCGCGCTAATACCCCGCTCCTTAGAAGATGCCGATGCCGCCGCCGTTAATACTAATTATGCCATGACCGCCGGACTGCAACCGAAAAAAGATTCACTAGTTATTGAAGACGCTAATTCACCGTATGTCTGCGTTATTGCGGTTCAAACTAAGAATAAAGATAATCCGCAAATCAAGAAGCTTATTGCCGCTTACCACTCGGCAGAAGTTAAGAAATTCATTGATGACAAATATAAAGGGGCTATCGTCGCAGGATGGTAGTGAAGTAAAAACCGGCCATAAGGCCGGTTTTTATTTATAATGTACTCAGTTATGTTTTGGCTGGACCGCAACACCGTAAAAAAAGATATCAGCAATTGTAGCCGCAATTTCCTCTACATTATCCTGATCGGCAAACTTTTGAAAAACCATCGTCATGATTACGCTAAACAATCCATGAGCTGCTTTGGTTACGTCACATTCTTTGACAACACCCTGTTCAATCCCTTCCTGCAACAAAGAAACCAACATCTCAATAGTAGACCGGAATTCATCCCGATACTTCTCGCGTTGCAACTCAGTTAGATTTCCTGAGCCTTTACCGCCAAACCCGCGTATTTCATGCATCAGTACCCGCCATAAATCGGCATTATCAATATAAAATCGCAAAAAAGCCATAATCATAGCTTTTGTTTTTTCCATAAACGGCTGCTTTGATACCATAATTTGATTAAGCGTTTCTTTAAATGCCCGGCTGCGCTCACTAATCAAAGTGTAAAATAATTTTTCCTTATTAGTAAAATAATTATATACAGTACCTTTTCCTGTATCGGCTAACGCAATAATCTCATCGATTGTTGCTCGATAATAACCTTTACGCGAAAATACTGTATAAGCTGCCGTTAAAATCTGTTGGCGTTTCGATTTTATATCATCTGCATCTTCCTTATAATGTCTCATGAAAAACCCCCTACCCGCTTATCCAATTAAATTATAGAAATTACAATAACGACTGTCAATTCCGAAATTTGTCAACCGATTAACCAAAATTTAAATATTCCGATATTTGTAATATTTATCATTAAAATTATTTGTTCGCCCATCAATTATATACTATAATATAATTATGAAGATTAAGCTATCGGTATAATCTGCTGTTATCTATTAACAAATACATTACTATTATACATTATTTTTTTTGCCTTTTACCTTGTAAGCAGACATACCAAATATTTTTTTCGGAGGTGAACCATATCATGAGCATTAAAATTCACATTAACCGCTGTAAGGGCTGCGGAATATGTGTAGCTTTTTGTCCTAAAAAAGTACTAGCATTAAGTGAAATCGAAAAAGTAGATGTTGTAAATGAAAAGGACTGTATTAAATGCAGGCAATGCGAAATGAGATGTCCGGACTTTGCTATCTTTGTGAAAAATGACTAAGGAGTGATAAAATTGGCAAGAGTTTTACTGATG
>JALHDB010000020.1:0-23209 GCA_022840825.1 Negativicutes bacterium
ATTAGTACATTAATTCTATTGAACCGCCGTATACCGAACGGTACGTACGGTGGTGTGAGAGGACGCTGAATAAATTAATTATTCAGCTCCTACTCGATTAAAAAGTCCCGTAGGCGATACCTGACCTGGTGTGTTAAGCAGGTTAGGTATCTATTTCCGGGACCTTTGCAGATTAAACGTAAGTTAAAAGGCTTATTCTACGCAAAATGGGATACCTCTGGTAGCGAAGAAAAGAGTAACTAGGCCGTTGCTGTCAGTAGTGCTTACTGCAAGCGTATTAACCGGGTTGCAGCCTGCGTTGAAGGAACCGCCGCCGCCGCCGCCGCCGTCCGGGTTGACGTCAAATCCGCCATTGCCGCCGCCGGCACCGCTGAAACCGCCACCACCGCCGCCGCCGCCGGATACGCTGTTATCACCGCCGCCACCGCCGCCGCCGCCAAAACCTCCGTCGCCGCCCGCGCTGCCGCCTTGACCGCCGGCACCGCCGCTGCTGATGGCAATACCGCCCAAACCTGGCTCACTCCCGACGCCGTTTTGACCATTGGTCAGGATGCCGCCGCCGCCGCCGCCGCTGCCGCCGTCATTGGAAGCACCGCTAAGACCGCCGTTGCCGTTGGTGCCGCCTGCTCCACCAAAATTGCCGGCCGTACCGGCAGTGGTCAGTACGGCATTTAAGCCGTCACGTGTATCTGTAGCACCGCCGCCGCCGCCAGCCGCAATCAGCAGGTTGCTTAGTGAAACAGCTCCTGAGCCAAACCAGACAAATGAACCGCCGCCGCCGCCGCCAGATTCGTCATTGTTGCCGCCGCTTTGACCTACTAAAATACTTAGTACGTCACCTGGGGCGACGCCGAAAGAGCCTTGTAGAGAAGCGCCCAACCCCGGGTTGCCAGTTCCGCCGTTGGCGGAGCCACCGCTGGCGCCAATGGCTTTAATGGTTAAGGAACTAACGCCTTGCGGAACAGTAAAAGTTTGAATAGAACCGGTATAATTAAAAGTTTTAGTTGGCATTGATTAATTCCCCCTGTAGATTAAACTAGGTATTCTATTACCATAATACGTTAGGTATATTATTTTGTTACTGAGGCTTATTACATTTGTATGCTATTTGCACCAATTTAGTTCCTGCAGCAACTGCCAAACCTGTTCATCGGTAAGGTGAGGATTTTGGGTCTGGCAGCAATAAGCCACGCTGTTGATGGGCAGAGGCACCGGTGACGATAATGTTCCTGCTGGGGTGGTTGGGTGCGAAATGGTGGCAGGATCAGTTATTGCGTTGCCCTGCAGCAGTTGGAGCCATCGATTAGCGGCAATGAATGCCAATTGCTCGTAAGCGGCGGCATAATGGGAATATAAATTGGGAGTTGCCGGCAGAAAAATAGTGGCGTCATGGTTAGCAGGGCAGGATTCCGCCGCCGGTGCAAGTGTCGGCAAAATATTGGCCAAACCGGTTAAGAGGATGTCCTGCAAATGTTTGACAGCAGGACAAGCAGCGGCTAGGATTTTCGTCAGCTTCAGCAGATTAATTAACGGATAATACTGCGATTGGCGATATTTTTTCCCCAAGATGGCGGCAAGATCAAGGTTGCTGTTGATAATCAGTCCGGCTAACTGATCAACTATGTATTTTAACTGGGTAAAATAAGTTGGTTTCAAATCCACGGCAAAAATATCACCGCTAATTTTGTCTGCGCTATTTACCTGCAGGACAATATTGGTCAGCAATTGCCGCAGTTTTAATTGCTGGCGTAGCCCAGGCTGCAATGCGCTGATTAAAATCTGGTAAGGTAAGCATTCCAGCGAGGCGTCTCCTTGCGGTAAAAGCAGAAATTTTACCGGGCGGGATGGAGCCAGGGCTAACTCGTACCAAATTTCAACCATGTTCATAAAACAGGCGTCAATAACCAGAAGGTCACACGGTTTGCCGGTAATTTGACGGCTATGTTGGAATGTGCCGGTTAATCCGGGAATAGTCATAATCATCGGATAGGGCTGGGTGTAATCAGTCAGAATGCCGGTAAAGCCGGCGCCATGTCCGGATAGTATTACCATGATGTAGTCAGACGGATATTGGCTTATTCCCCAGACAAGAAAATCAGCCAGGGTTTGCGGAGCGGCCATGTTTACCGGGCCCAAATCCGCCACCGGGGTTAGACCTGTGCGGTCAAGGGTATAGCGACGGACTCCAGTCCATTGCTCAGTTGGCGGATATTCTATTTGACTGCGGAAAATCTTAACTAAAGCTTGCGGTGCTTTAGACCACTGGATGACGACTTTAATGCCGTCAGGAATAGTCTCAGGACTGAGCGCCTGCACACCCCGGCTTATTTCCGGTTCCATATCGGTATTACCATTGGCATAGATTAATACAGTCCATGTTGGGGTGCTAGGATTGTATGCAACAGGCATGTTAATACCTTCCTTCGCTGAACTTGTTGAAATATTTTATGGTATTGGCCGGTCAACGGTGCATTCATATATAATCCGGAGCAATTACGCCGCCGTTAAAAAATTAGAATAAATTTCGCGGTAAAAATGACCAACTGACTGCGGACGGCATACTATGTAGTAGATTCTTGAACGAAGGGGGCAACTATACATGGCGCTATTTATTGATAAACTGATACATAATTTACTGGAACACGACAGCGGCCCTACTCCCCTGGTAAATGATAAAACGCCGGTAAAGATAAACTATTATCATCTTAAAAAGGCTGATGATCAGAAAAAACATCATCACTCATCGTCCAGTAAAAGCCGTTGTGCCAAAATTAAAGTGGATCAAGTGGTAGCGAATCGAATAGTATGCTGCCGCTTGGACTTAGGTCCTTGCGATATCGGATTTGCCGTCCCGCCCTGCTCAATTTTGACCGGAACCATTGATGTCACGATTCTGGAATGTGAAGCGAAAATATGCGGACCGCACCAACCGGTTATCTTAAAGTTTCTCTTGTTTATTCAAGAAGAGTTTACGCTGACTTTGCCGGACGGCACCAAGTATCCGCTTGAATTTGGTTTTCATCGTCGCTGCACCCGCTGTATTCCGCCAATCGATACTAAGTGTCTGGATGCTAAGCGAATCCGTTGTGAAGTTGACAATCTGCAAAAAATTAAATCAAAAGTACGGTTTACTTGCGCTGATAGCCTTTTTGATTGCCATGCTACTATAGCGGTGCATTTAGGCGTTGTTGTCGCTGTGAGCTTAGTTGTTGAAGAACAGTTATGCGTGGCGTTATGCCGCGCCCCCAAGCATGACGAAAAGCACATGGGCCCGGCACAAATATGGGTTGAAGAAGAACAAGATGATTGCGATGAAGATGAGAAGTAAGGTCATTAGGAGGTTGGCAGGATGATAATCAATCCGGCGCTAGTGTTTGCTGTATTCAGCATTATATTGGTATTAGCAATTGTAGTTGTTGCCAGGCTGGCCTACAGCTACGGCTGCAGGCAGGCCGATGCTGCGGAACGCTGGCTTAGCTGTCATGATATTGATCCAGATGGCAGGATTACTGAAGAACAAGGAGTAATTCCAGCCGACTCCGCCGAGTGGGACGAAACGAAAGCCGAAATCATAAGTTCACTGCAGGGAAGAATTACTGTCAATGTTATTGCGCAGCAAAATCAAATGAAATTGCCATAGGGCAAAAAGTATTTGACAGTTACCTTCTTATGACAATTGTCATAATCTATAATAGACTCTATTCAGTCAATCAATAAGGAGGTTTTACCATGGGACACTGTCAGAAAATCAAAACTGAGAGGGTGTTAGCCGATCAGATATTTATTGTCTCCGATCAATTTCCCGAGGAAGCCTGTCCCCTGCAATTTGCAGCAGACAATCCCACCGAGTTAGAAGTTAATGACCCGCAAATCGGCGGTACTTTGCTGGTTACGGTTACTAACTGTCAGTTGTTGACGCCGGTATTGCCGGACGATCCGCTGCAAGTGGAAGTAACCTTAATGTACCAAAAAGAACTGTGCGTTACCGGTGGTGAAGAAACTCAATTTGCTCCGCCGGGGCTGGTTGCACCGTTTAGCCTGGAATTTAAGTTCGAAGAAACGTATCTGCTCACATTCTGCTTAAGCCAAAATGATCTTACCGATTTGGGTGTTAACTTTGAGGATATCGAATGTCAATTATATAAAATTGTGGATGTTCTTGACGATTTTTCCTGGACTTGCGGAGAAATTGATGCCTACGGGGAAATTGCTACGCCCGCAGAGATAAATCAAACGGTTACTTCGTTTATTAAAATTAAGCTAGTTAGTGAGGAACAAGTAATTGTGGCTCTGTGCCCGACAACTAACAGCAAGATAGTGCGTATTCCCAGAACGACTTGCGGATCACCGGTATAAGCGATTATAAAGTATTATTTTGCAAGAGCAAAATTCCCACCGGAGTTTTGCTCTTGTAAGGTACATGTGGTCCGGAGGAGGGACGGAAGGATGACTTCGGCTGATTATGCTGCAGTTTTTGTGCTGGTTTGCCTTGGCATAGTAGTAGTTATATTGATAGGATTAATTTTATTCAATATAGCTAGGTACAAATCGGCACACGCCACTCAAAACGATAACATGCAGAGAGGGGAGAATGACGAGATTATGCCGGAAAATACTGAATCGATTACATTAAAAAAAGAATTCCCGGCTCCTTGGCGGGCGAAAGTATGGACAGATGCCGTACCGCCAGTCAAAGAAATGGAGGCGGAAAAATTTACGACAAAATCGAAAAGAAGACAGGCCCCTGTAATTATAAGAGCTTCAGGAGCAACTGAACGGCCTGGCTTAAAACAATCTCCAGTAACCATGAAAAAATACTGACATAAACCCCGTAGAATTCTATACGGGGCTTATGTTGTCAGTCTAATTAGCGGCAGCCGTTAGCTCAGATGTATTGCAAAGAAATTAGTATAAGACAGGAAATAGAGGATTATAGCCCGAAACATTCTTTATAAAGGAAAGGTAAAGGGGCAAAATGGAAACTACGCAAGCATTGCTTAAACAATATTATGGTTATGATGAATTCCGCCCGGGCCAGGAGCAAATTATTGACAGTCTATTGCAAGGCAAGGATACGGTCGCAATTATGCCTACCGGCGCCGGCAAGTCGGTATGTTTTCAAATTCCGGCGTTATTGCTGCCGGGGGTTACGCTGGTCATTTCACCGCTCATTTCATTAATGAAAGATCAGGTTGATGGACTGACGGACCAAGGAGTGCCGGCTACCTACATAAATAGTACGCTGGCCAACAGCGAGATCGACCGGCGGCTGAGTTTGGTGCGGGACGGCAGGTATAAGTTGGTATATATTGCACCGGAGCGCTTGAACGCCGAATGGTTTAAGACAGCGATGGGCGATATAACGATCAGCATGGTGGCAGTAGATGAAGCTCATTGCGTGTCGCAGTGGGGACACGACTTCCGTCCCAGTTATCGGGGGATCAGTTCCTTTATTACCGGCTTGCCCCAGCGCCCGGTTATCGGCGCGTTTACGGCGACGGCCACGCCGGAAGTAAAACAGGATATTGTGGCTTTACTATCGTTGCGGCGGCCGGAAGTATATGTGACCGGTTTTGACCGGCCAAATTTGTTTTTTAGGGTTCTGCGGGGAGAAGACAAACCGCGATTTGTCGCCAATTATGTTAAACAAAATGTTAATCAGTCCGGCATTATTTATGTTGCTACCCGCAAAGAAGTCGACGGTTTGTGGGAATTATTAAACAGCCAAGGTCTGCCGGCCGGACGCTATCATGCCGGACTGAGCGATGAGGAACGGGCCGTCCAACAAGAGAAATTCTTATATGACGATGTCCGGGTGATGGTGGCTACCAATGCGTTTGGCATGGGAATCGACAAGTCAAATGTCCGCTATGTGGTGCATTACAATATGCCGAAAAATATGGAGGGCTACTATCAGGAAGCCGGCCGCGGCGGGCGGGACGGCGAACTAAGCGAGTGCATTTTATTATTTGGCGCTCAGGATATATTGCTGCAAAAATATATGATTGAAAAGTCGGTAGAGAATCCCGACCGGCAAAATTACGAGTTAAGCCGACTGCAAGAAATGATTGATTACTGCCATACGCCGGAATGTCTGCGGTACTATATTTTACGCTATTTCGGCGAGCAGATCGATGACGATGAGTGCGGCCAATGCGGCAATTGCTGCGACGATTATGAAAAGATTGATATCACAGTTGATGCGCAAAAAGTCTTGTCCTGTGTCTACCGGCTGCAGGAACGGTTTGGGGTAACCATAGTGGCCGATGTTTTGAAAGGCTCAAACAATCAACGTATCCGGCAATTAGGTTTGGACAAGCTGTCGACTTACGGATTGTTTAACGATAGGCCGCTGGCCGACATTAAGATCTTAATTCAGCGCTTGATTGCCACCCAATATTTACAGCTGACTGGCGGTCATTATCCGGTCGTGCAATTGTCTCCCCGGGCTCTTCCGGTGCTTAAAGGCCAGCTGCAAGTGTGGCAGAAAACGTTTACCAAGCGTACGCCGGCAGCTGACGACGGCTTGTTTGAACAATTGCGCCAGTTGCGTAAACAAATTGCCAACCGGGAAAATGTTCCGCCATACATTATTTTTTCTGATCTCACGTTAAAAGAACTTAGCAAATTTTGTCCGGTTGATAAAGAAACGCTGCGCAACATTAAAGGCGTCGGCGAAGTTAAACTGCAAAAGTATGGTGATGAGTTTCTGGCCGTCATTAATCAGTACGTTGCCGAGCACCCGCCAGCTAAAGCCGGTGAGGAAGCTGTAACGGCCACAAAACCGGCTAACAAAACAGCGGATAAGACTCCCAGCCATTTAGTGACGCTCCAATTGCATCAACAAGGAATAACCATGGCGGACATTGCTCAACAGCGGGAACTAACGGCGACCACGGTACAAAGTCATTTGCTGCGCTGCGCGGACGAAGGCCATACCATTGATTGGGACCAGTTAATACCACCGGAAGCTGAGCAATTGGTGCTGGCCAAAATCAAGGAACTGGGTACCTCCTTGAAACTACTGAAACAAGCCTTGCCGGACGAAATAGAATACAATGTGATTAAGGCCGTGGTGAGTAAGCATGCTCAAGCTGCAAGAAAAAAATTAAAGTACTAGTGGGTAGCAAAAACCGGAACTTTCCTAGAAAAGTTCCGGTTTTTTGCATGGTATAAATAAGAATCGTAAAATTGATCGAAAAATTTCAATTATAAAATTAAAAACAGCAGGAATTTAATACAAAAAGAGGTAAATTAATACAATAATAGATTGAACTTAGCAAATTCAGACACTATATCTTAGTTCTAGTGTTAGTGTCAGATGCAAAGATTTAATTAGATCGTAACTTATTAGAACATGTAATAAAGACACTATTCTGTGTGGCTTCGATACTTAAGATATAAGGTAGGCGAAATCAAATGATCTATCCTTCACATATTAAAGAAAAACATATTGTGCAAACTCATGAGGATCATTCTAAAGGGGTAGCGAAATTATGCGGCGAATGGGGCAAGTTTTTTGGTTTGGAAAAAACTTGTTACCTGACCGGATTGCTACATGATATGGGCAAAGGGACAATTGAATTTCGTGATTATATTGAATATAGCTATGATCATCCGAAACACAGGAGTCAAAAGGGCACAGTTGATCATTCTACCCATGGGGCGAAATATATTTATGATCGTTATAAAAAAAGTAATAGCTATGAGCAATTTATCGCAGAGTGGATGGCGATGGCTATTTTATCTCATCATGGAGGATTGCAAGATTTTATAACACTGGATGGCAAATCTGATTTTTTAAGGCGTGTATTGGATAAACCATTGCCTACGTTCGATGAAAGTAAAACCGCGTTTTTTCAGCAAGTAGCTAATGAAAATAATATAGGTAATCTATTTGCGCAAGCGGTGCAGGAAGTAAGAGCTTTTGATGAAAAGATGAGCGTTGCTATTGCCGATGATGATGAATATTATTTTTGTCGTGGAATGGGGATAAAGTTAATATTTAGTATCCTTGTAGATGCCGACAGGGTTGATACAGCAAAATTTATGACTGGTGTTGATCCACAGCGCGATTGGCAAACACAGCAATTATGGGAGCAGTTTGCTACCAATTTGGAAGATAAGCTGGCAAGTTTTGTGTTTACCAATGAGATACAACGGGAAAGACAACGCATATCAGATGAATGTTTAGCGTTTGCCGGACATATTCCCGGCATTTATCAATTAAGTGTTCCTACCGGTAGTGGTAAAACATTAGCTAGTATGCGATATGCATTAGCACATGCCAGAAAATACAATAAAGAACGAATTTTAGTTTGCATTCCATATACGTCAATTATTGATCAAAATGCAAAAGAGATACGTGAAATATTTCAAAATGATACAGCTGTATTAGAACATCATTCGAACGTCGTAGAGGATTTTTCTGGGGATAGTTCCATAGAGTTTGATAATGAAGCGTATGATTCGGCAACCGAGTTTCGGCGCGCTATGACCGAACGCTGGGAAGTTCCCGTAATTTTTACTACTATGGTTCAATTTCTCAATACTTTATTTGCCAGTGGAACTAAGGATATACGGCGGCTCCATCAATTAAGAAACAGTGTGATTATTTTTGATGAAATACAAACTTTGCCGATCAAATGTACATTTTTATTTAATTCAGCGATGAATTTTATTTCTAAAATATGTAATGCCACAATTGTATTATGTACGGCTACGCAGCCTACGTTAGAAAAACTGCAGATTCCTATCCAAAAAGGAAGTCCCAGTGAGATGGTGCAAAATCTGGACAATATTTTCGAAATGTTTAAACGCAATAAAATCGAAAATCTATGTGTTGCCGGTGGCTATACGCCGGAAGCAATGGCACCAATATTGTGGCAAGACGCAGTGAAGCGAGGAAATGTGCTATGTATTGTTAATACGACGGCAACGGCAAAAAGAATCTATCGTGCTTTAATAGAGCTGCAAGCTATAGAAAATGTAAAAATCCCAATCTTCCATTTAAGTACGAAAATGTGTCCTAACCATCGAAAACGTATTTTAAAAAGAATAAGGGAACGGCTAGATGAAAAAAAACCGATGATTTGCGTGAGTACGCAACTGGTAGAAGCAGGTGTAGATATTAGTTTTACTACCGTGTATCGAGATATAGCAGGTCTTTCCTCGATTGCACAGGCTGCTGGCAGATGTAATCGCCATGGTGAGCTGGAGTTTGGTTTGGTGAAAATTTTTAATATAACAGGAGAAGAGTTACATAGACTGCCTGATATTGCCCTGGGGGCAGAAATAACTACTAATATGTTGAATACCAAAGATGTTGACATGGCGGAATTGCTATCGCCGAAGGTGATGCAACACTTCTTTATGAAATATTATAGTGAACAAAATAGAAAAAAGATGGGATATCCAATAAGAGAAGGACGAGTTACATTATATGATTTATTAGCAACTAATCGTGTTGGGAGTTCAGCAAGAGACGATAGAGGCTATGCTGAGCCTATTGAGAATCTAGTTGCTTTTCGTGAAGCCGGGAAAGAATTTCATGTTATTGATTCGAAAATAGTTAGTGTACTTGTTCCATATAAACGTGGTAAAGAGTTATATTTAGATTTTAATAGTAATGTATATGAACAAAAGGACATTTATAAAAAATTAAAAGAAGCACAGCAATATATGGTCAATTTATTTTCCTACGAGGTGCAAAATCTGCTTGCCCAAGATGCTCTTCACGAATTGGCTATAGGAGGTATATGGGGATTGAGTGAGGGATATTACGACTCAGAAATGGGCGTTGTCATAGAAAGTAGAAAAAATGAATTTGTTTCAATCTGAGGAGGTGAGTTTATGCGAAATGAAATACAATTTAAAGTATTTGGCCGAATGGCGCTGTTTACTGATCCGATAACCAAAGTTGGCGGCGAAAAATCCACTTACCCAATACCTACCTATCAGGCCATAAAAGGAATTGTTGAAAGTATTTACTGGAAACCAACGATTTTTTGGATAGTAGATGAGTTGAGAGTTATGAATGAAATACGTACCCAATCGCGTGGTATACGACCAATTAAATATAACGACGGGAAGAATGATTTGGCAATTTACAAGTATTTGGCTGACGTATGCTACGAGGTAAAAGCACATTTCGAATTTAATAACCATCGGACTGAATTAGCGCAGGATCGCGATGAAAATAAACATCACAATATTGCCAAAAGAATGGTGGAGCGGGGTGGACGCCGCGATATTTTCTTAGGTACTCGCGAATGTCAGGGCTATGTAGAAGCCGTTGATTATGGCCAGCAGGAAGGTTATTACGACAAGATTGGTACAATTCCGTTTGGCACGATGTTTCACGGGTTTAATTACACCGATGAAACTGGTGGCGAAAAGCTGCAAGTACGATTGTGGCAGCCGGAAATGAAGCAGGGAACAATTAAGTTTATTCGACCGGAGGAATGTACGATTGTTCGGGATATTCGGGACGTTACATCTAAGCATTTTGACAAAAATAGCATTAGTTTCGTAGATGAAGAATTTACAGCCTTATAGAAAGGAGGTACGCTGATGAGCTGGATGGAACAACTGATTCGAACGTATGACGCTAATGAAAAGATAGCTGGTAATTTCGATGCGGAAGGACAGAAGTATGTGTTGCCGCCAGTGGGTCATATGACAGTGGCGGCGCAAATTGAGATTACGCTTAATGAAGCGGGGGATATGCTTCAGGCTATCGTTGTACCCGAAGAAGATAAGGAAACATTGATTCCGTGTACGCCAGAATCAGCAGCTCGGGCAGCTGGCATTTCACCACATCCGCTACATGATAATTTGCAATATGTGGCCCGAGATTATGATCTTTATAGCAAAAAAAAGTATAAAGAAGAAGATCATCCTTATACAAAATATAAAGAGCAGCTTGAATCGTGGGTAAACTCGTCATTTGGGCATAAGAAGGTAAAAGCCATCTATAACTATATTAGTCAACATGATATTATTCATGATTTAATTGAATTGCACATTTTATTTAAAGAAATTAACGGTACTATCATGGAAAAATGGGAGGGTGATTCCAAGGGAAAACCGTCAATATTTTTGGTTGGCGGTAGTGATATATTAAAGTCATTTGTTCGGTTTAAAGTGGAATTACAAGATGGTACGACATCTAGCTTATGGAAAGATAAAGAGGTACAACAATCTTTTATTAATTTTTACAAAAGCGAAATTAGTAATCAGAAAGTTATGTGTTATGCTACAGGAACAGAAGATTTGCCAATTCGATTGCATAGTAAATATATTAGAAAAGCTGGTGATGGGGCAAAGCTCATTTCCAGTAACGATACAAGCGGATTTACCTTTCGAGGACGATTTGTAAGTGGCGAAGAATGTGTAACCGTTGGCTATGAGTCATCACAAAAGGCGATGAATGTACTCAAATGGTTAATTAGAAATCAGGGATATACCTATTACGGTAAGGTTTTTTTGGCCTGGGGCAATCGCGAAAATCTTCCGCCATTAATGGGAGATACAACCGATCTGGTGCATCGTCGTTTGAAAAAAGTGGACTTGCGGGCAGAATCCATGCAAGAGTTCGGAAAGCGTTTTAAGGAAGCTATCGCTGGCTATAAACTTGACTTGGCAGCAGCAAAAGATAATGTGAATGTTATGGTATTGGATGCGGCTACACCAGGAAGACTGTCAATTTGTTTTTATCAGGAAATTTTAGCCAATGATTTTGTCCGACGGATAGAGCAATGGCACGAAAGGGGAAAATGGCGGCAGTATAAATTTAGTGGCGAAAAAGGTGTTGCTGGCTTTTACTATGAGGGGATACCAACGCCGAAACATATTATTGAGGAATGTTATGGCAGTACCGTTAGTGAAAATAAAGCACGGGCAGCAATGGAGAGAATTTTTCATTGTATTATAAACGGGAATTCCATACCGCATGATATGGTAGCAACTATTGCGAAACGTGTAATTACGCAAGCAATAAAAACAATAGGCAATGATTTCTATGACTGGGAACGAACCCTGCAAGTGGCATGTTCGCTGATTCGAAATTATTATTATCAGAGGGAGGTTTATAATGTGGCATTAGATACAACGATAACAGACAGGAGCTATTTATATGGACGATTGTTGGCTACGGCTGATTGGATTGAGCGTTCAACCTTTGATAAAGATACGGAGCGGCTAACCAATGCCGTACGATATATGAATGCTTTTTCCCAACGTCCTAGTAAGACCTGGGTAACAATCTACAATAAATTGCAGCCTTATCAAGCTAAACTTGGGAAACTTGGCAAAAACAAGGCAATTCTATTAGATGAAATTGTCGCAAGCTTTAGTCCGGCAGATTTTTCTTCTAATAGACCGTTGGACAGCAAATTTTTGCTGGGCTATCATAGCCAACGTAATGCATTTCAAGAAGAAATAAAAGAATGGGCACGGATTAAAAAGGAACGGGAAGCTCAGAAAAATGAAAATACTACATTGGTAGAGGAGGAATAAAACATCATGGCAATATTAGAACAAAAAGTTGATTTTATCGGCTTTATTACAGTCAATAGAGCTAATCCAAACGGGGATCCGCTCAATGGGAACCAGCCCAGAACAGATTATGATAATTATGGTGAAATTTCGGATGTATGCTTGAAACGGAAAATTCGCAATCGTTTGCAGGATTTAGGAGAAAAAATCTTGGTGCAATCGGATGATCGTTGTGACGATGGTTGTGATAGTATTCGTGCTCGGGTAGAAGCTAGTGAGGCAATAGGTTCGATTTTAAAAGGCAAAGAAAAAAATAAAGAAAAATTATTCTTTGATGCTGCTTGTCACGAATGGATTGATGTCAGAGGATTTGGTCAAGTATTTGCTTTTAAGAAAGCGACTGGTGTGGATGCTGTCTCAATAGGCGTAAGAGGCCCCGTATCTATTCATACGGCAGTAAGTCTGGACCCTGTGTTGACTACAAGCATGCAAATCACAAAAAGTGTTAATGGTGAACCGGGTGAAAAGAAGGGATCCGACACAATGGGCATGAAGCATCGTGTTGATTTTGGCGTGTATAAAATGCAAGGTAGTATTAACGTCCAACTGGCTGGAAAAACCAATTTTACCACTGAGGATGCAGATAAAATAAAAAAAGCACTAATTACTTTGTTTGATAATGATGCTTCTTCGGCTCGCCCAGAAGGCAGTGTGGAAATGACACAATTTTTTTGGATTACTCATGCTACCAAAACCGGTGTAGCGCCGTCCTCTAAAATTCATGCCGGAGTAAAGGCAATATTAAAAGAGGGTATTGATATGCCAAAGAAATTTGAGGATTATCAATTTGATGAAACAGGATTACGGGCAATTGACGGTATTACAATCGAAAAATATCAAGACGGGCAATTGGTTAGCTAATCTTATGGCCTATACAGAAGATGAATATCTTCAGATTTCCGAAATTCAGCATTTTGCGTATTGTCCGCGACAGTGGGCAATAGCCTATATGGAGCAACAATGGCAAGAAAATGTACGCACCATAGAGGGCAAGGCGCTGCATGAAAAGGCTCATGATGATACTCTGAAAGAAAAGCGGAAAGATACCATTATTGTTCGGGGGATGCCTGTTGCATCACGAGAGTTAGGTATTTGTGGCATTTGTGATATTGTGGAATTTATTGCTAATAAAAGGGGAGTCAACATTCCTGCCTATGAAGGAACGTATCAGGTAGTTCCTGTTGAATATAAACGGGGAAAACCAAAAGTAGGAGAAGAGGATATATTACAGCTTACTGTACAAGCCATTTGTTTGGAAGAAATGCTAGTAACAGAAATTCCTTATGGCTATTTATATTACGGCGAAATTCGACGTCGAACAAAAGTTGAGTTTGGAGAAGAATTTCGCCAGCATATTCGTGACATGTTACAGCAAATGCGTGAATACTATCGAAGACAACATACTCCTATCGTAAAGAAACGAAAAGGTTGTGCCAACTGTTCAGTAAAGGATTTGTGTATTTCAAAGCTAAACAAGCAAAAGTCAGTTGCGCAGTACATAACAAGGCGGATAAAAGAATGAAACAATTATTAAATACCCTCTTTGTAAATCAAGACACGGCTTATCTTGCACTTGATGGTGAAAACATTATTGTGTTAAAAGATGATGAGGTGCTGGCAAGATTTCCATTGCATAATTTTGAACAAATAACAACTTTTGGCTATGTAGGTGCTAGTCCTGCATTAATGAGAAAATGTGCAGAAAACAATATAGCGCTTACTTTCATGTCACCGTCGGGGCGGTTTATGGCACGAGTAATTGGTGCGATGAATGGCAATGTATTGTTGCGAAAAGCACAATACCGTTTATCTGATGATGAAATGTCAGCTAGTTTAGAAATTGGCAAAAATTTTATTGCCGGAAAAATTTATAATGCAAAATGGGTAATATCAAGGACTTGCCGAGATAATGCTTTGCGTGTCAATGTAGAAGCATTGCAAAATGTTACAGCCCAGTTAGACGGCTATTTGCAAAAGACTATGAATGCAGCTAGTTTAGATGAAATTCGTGGCTTAGAAGGAAAAGCGGCTGTTGCCTATTTTTCCGTTTTTGACACAATGATTTTAAATCAGAAAGAACAATTTTTCTTTACAGAACGGAATAAACGTCCACCACTAGATAATATGAATTGTTTGCTTTCTTTTATCTATTCGTTGCTTGCTAATGATGTGGGGAGTGCATTGGAGGGTGTTGGACTTGATTCATATGTAGGTTTTTTGCATCGGGATCGACCGGGAAGAGCGTCGCTAGCCTTAGATATGATGGAAGAACTTCGTCCTATTCTTGCTGATCGTATAGCCTTAACCCTCGTAAACCGGAGACAGGTTAAAGCAACTGGCTTTGTCAAGAAAGAAAATGGTGCTGTACTAATGACAGATGATATGCGAAAAGTGATTTTAGCTGCTTGGCATGAGCATAAAGAAGAAACTATTATGCATCCGTTTTTAGAAGAAAAAGTGAAATGGGGGCTAGTTCCCCATGTACAAGCTTTGCTGCTAGCCCGCTATATCCGAGGAGATTTAGATGGATATCCGCCTTTTTTATGGAAGTAGGTGACTTATGTTTGTATTGATAACCTATGATATTGCTACCACAAGTGATTCTGGAAAGAAGCGACTTCGAAAAGTGGCAAAAGCCTGTGTAAACTATGGGCAGCGGGTACAAAACTCTGTTTTTGAATGCAAATTGGATACGGCGCAATGCAGAAAATTAGAACTAGAATTAGAAGATTTAATTGATACGGACACAGATAGTTTACGCTTTTACTATTTAGGTAAAACGAAAGAGACAAAGGTAAAACATATTGGTGCTAAAGCCGCTTATGATATTGAAGGACCTATTATTATTTAGTGCGAACCATAAGTGAACAGAAAAAACGAACTATAATCTTGGATTATTTCCGGATTTTGCATGATAAAAGTGGGGATGTATATAGAAAAAATCGGGTTTTAGGGGGCATATTCCTAAAACCCGTGCAAAAAGTGGAGGAAAAGATTACTTTTTGCTGTCGCCCCATCATAGGGGCGTGGATTGAAACATCGACAAAATTAAAGTAGAATACGCAGAGTGACGTCGCCCCATCATAGGGGCGTGGATTGAAACAGAACGTGCCATAGAGGACTTAGACCAGCGTAGGTCGCCCCATCATAGGGGCGTGGATTGAAACATTTTCTCCTTTCCACGCTCCTGCGGCTAATCTAAGTCGCCCCATCATAGGGGCGTGGATTGAAACACCCTTTGGGTGAAAATTTATGCAAACTTGTAGAAGTCGCCCCATCATAGGGGCGTGGATTGAAACAGCAATAAAAAAGAGCTGCTAAAAATTAGCAACTGTCGCCCCATCATAGGGGCGTGGATTGAAACGTACAGCGATATTAATATACCCGGTGATTAACAAGTCGCCCCATCATAGGGGCGTGGATTGAAACTAATGTTAATCATTTTTATTTTCTCCTTTCCACGGTCGCCCCATCATAGGGGCGTGGATTGAAACGTATTTCATTCTAACGTGACAATTTGGAAAGACCGTCGCCCCATCATAGGGGCGTGGATTGAAACGACGCAATGAAAATATTGAAAAACGGCATGCCCGTCGCCCCATCATAGGGGCGTGGATTGAAACAGCAGGTCACGATACAGTTGAATTCGTGGCTAACGTCGCCCCATCATAGGGGCGTGGATTGAAACATTTTCAGTATGTTTTTCTGGCCGTTCTGGAAAGGTCGCCCCATCATAGGGGCGTGGATTGAAACGCCTTGCCCTCTGTAACAGTTGCTTCTATGCCGAGTCGCCCCATCATAGGGGCGTGGATTGAAACTGTTTTCTCGTGACATCCCCAGCACAGTGATTCAGTCGCCCCATCATAGGGGCGTGGATTGAAACGTTTTCTCGTGACATCCCCAGCACAGTGATTCAGTCGCCCCATCATAGGGGCGTGGATTGAAACGACCGGATACGGCTAATTTTCAACTGGTACGAAGTCGCCCCATCATAGGGGCGTGGATTGAAACATATCTGAAAAATTGCTTGAAATCGAACTAAAATTGTCGCCCCATCATAGGGGCGTGGATTGAAACTTGTTGCCTTAACCATATTATTGTAAGTTTTGTATGTCGCCCCATCATAGGGGCGTGGATTGAAACGCAAAAGCGGAGTCTATTTAAAAGACAATCAGAGTCGCCCCATCATAGGGGCGTGGATTGAAACACCTCAAATTATAATATCGAGGACCGCAACGTAAGTCGCCCCATCATAGGGGCGTGGATTGAAACAACAATGAAATTCTCATTTAAAATAAGAAAAACGGTCGCCCCATCATAGGGGCGTGGATTGAAACAGCCGTTTTTTGGTAGTACCCCCCTGCTGGGGTGGTCGCCCCATCATAGGGGCGTGGATTGAAACTTAGAAAAAAATATCAGCGCCGACGAATTAGATAGTCGCCCCATCATAGGGGCGTGGATTGAAACTTTAGCCGTTTTTTGCTATGTATCTGAGGTCGCGTCGCCCCATCATAGGGGCGTGGATTGAAACAACAAGTACCGCAAGGACTGGGCTTGGTTAACTGTCGCCCCATCATAGGGGCGTGGATTGAAACGAAACACTTGAAAAAGCAGTCGAATTTTTAAACGGTCGCCCCATCATAGGGGCGTGGATTGAAACGGTACGTTGCAACAACAGCGACCACTGCGGGGATTGTCGCCCCATCATAGGGGCGTGGATTGAAACTATTTTCTCCTTTCCACGCTCCTGCGGCTATTTTGTCGCCCCATCATAGGGGCGTGGATTGAAACATTACTGTAATTGATGTACCTGACGTAATACTCAGTCGCCCCATCATAGGGGCGTGGATTGAAACTATACTTAATCTTGGGTAATAAAAAAGAGCTGCTGTCGCCCCATCATAGGGGCGTGGATTGAAACAAAAACTGATAAGATTATCAAGCAAGTGAATGTACGTCGCCCCATCATAGGGGCGTGGATTGAAACAGAATGTACCGATGAACAATTAGATGATTATGCAGGTCGCCCCATCATAGGGGCGTGGATTGAAACACAACAAACTTACCCTGAATTTTTTTAATCATTTGTCGCCCCATCATAGGGGCGTGGATTGAAACGTTTTGCAGTAATGCAATATAGCTTTTACACAGTGTCGCCCCATCATAGGGGCGTGGATTGAAACGCTTTAGGCACAATATATAAATCACTGCCCAATTGTCGCCCCATCATAGGGGCGTGGATTGAAACAATTGGTGGTGCGTTTGGCGGTGGCGGTGGTAGTGTCGCCCCATCATAGGGGCGTGGATTGAAACAGGAACTGGTCGTTCTAATTTTAGTGGTTGGTTGGTCGCCCCATCATAGGGGCGTGGATTGAAACGCTCCGGTCAAAGAGGATATTATTTACCCCGGAGTCGCCCCATCATAGGGGCGTGGATTGAAACAATAATTCATTGAAAAAATTTGCTTATTTTAATGTCGCCCCATCATAGGGGCGTGGATTGAAACGTAACTCGGTCTTGGCTTTCTGTGATTCGTTCTGTCGCCCCATCATAGGGGCGTGGATTGAAACAATTTTTTCAATATACCACTCTATAGGCATGCCGTCGCCCCATCATAGGGGCGTGGATTGAAACAGTTAAATACTGTCCGCTTGGTGTTCCATATTTGGTCGCCCCATCATAGGGGCGTGGATTGAAACAGTATACCAAAAGTGCATATTTTTTGGACAAAGAGTCGCCCCATCATAGGGGCGTGGATTGAAACTCAACCGCCGTGGCTTTTGTTTCGCCTAGAAATGTCGCCCCATCATAGGGGCGTGGATTGAAACAATTATTCTTCAAAAAACTTTTCGACAATTATTGAGTCGCCCCATCATAGGGGCGTGGATTGAAACAGTTAAATACTGTCCGCTTGGTGTTCCATATTTGCGTCGCCCCATCATAGGGGCGTGGATTGAAACATACCGCTGCTGAGGCTGCCAAACTTTGGGGCCTGTCGCCCCATCATAGGGGCGTGGATTGAAACACTAATTGGCTATTATCGCTGTTTTTGTTTTGGGTCGCCCCATCATAGGGGCGTGGATTGAAACAATTTGGGGGTGGTGGCCGTTGAGTGATGATGTAGTCGCCCCATCATAGGGGCGTGGATTGAAACGTAACAACGGCTATTGCTCTATACGCAGCGTTTGTCGCCCCATCATAGGGGCGTGGATTGAAACTATTAGTTGCCGCATCATAAACCAATACTCTACCGTCGCCCCATCATAGGGGCGTGGATTGAAACATTAATGGCAGATTTAGGTAAAGAGGTTAAAAAAGTCGCCCCATCATAGGGGCGTGGATTGAAACGGAAATTCAAAAACACCTTAATAAAGAACGCGACAGGTCGCCCCATCATAGGGGCGTGGATTGAAACAAGCAGTAATGTTGCATGAGTGTGCCTTAAATCGTCGCCCCATCATAGGGGCGTGGATTGAAACGACTCAATTTTTAGGTCCATAAACTCACGCCCTGTCGCCCCATCATAGGGGCGTGGATTGAAACGCTTCTCAATAGTTTCGGCTTGATCTGCAGCAAGGCGGTCGCCCCATCATAGGGGCGTGGATTGAAACACCGCAGATTGGACACGTCATTAGGAATCACTCGTCGCCCCATCATAGGGGCGTGGATTGAAACGCTAATCAAGCTTCATTTATTGTGCCGATAACCAGTCGCCCCATCATAGGGGCGTGGATTGAAACGAGAATTACCACATCAACTACCGGGACGGTTACGGTCGCCCCATCATAGGGGCGTGGATTGAAACATTTTAAATCGAATTTTTAAAGAATCGTTAGAACGTCGCCCCATCATAGGGGCGTGGATTGAAACACGGAACATTGTGTATTGATCGGATTGGTATGTGGTCGCCCCATCATAGGGGCGTGGATTGAAACAGGAAGGGAAGAAATCCTTAAACTTTCTCAAAAAGTCGCCCCATCATAGGGGCGTGGATTGAAACGGTTACCAGGAGCGATGGGCTGAATATCGTCATTGTCGCCCCATCATAGGGGCGTGGATTGAAACATACTAATTATTACAATCGCTCTGTAGGTTATACTGTCGCCCCATCATAGGGGCGTGGATTGAAACCCAACATGGCAGAACGATACAATCGCACACCGCCACGTCGCCCCATCATAGGGGCGTGGATTGAAACAAAGCTGCAGAATTTTCATTACAAATTTCTGCCGTCGCCCCATCATAGGGGCGTGGATTGAAACTATACTTGCAGTTCGGCGCACCGTATCAGTAAATGGTCGCCCCATCATAGGGGCGTGGATTGAAACAAAACTAAAACCATCTATAACATCAGTCGAAAAGTCGCCCCATCATAGGGGCGTGGATTGAAACTTTAATCAGCCATACCGGAAAACGAATTTGTCTGTCGCCCCATCATAGGGGCGTGGATTGAAACAACAAAAAAGAATCACAAAAAAGGATTAGAAAAAGGTCGCCCCATCATAGGGGCGTGGATTGAAACTATAGGTCATATCTTGACGCATTGCATATACTCCCGTCGCCCCATCATAGGGGCGTGGATTGAAACCATTATAAGAAAAAAATCATCTAAAAAATAAAATTGTCGCCCCATCATAGGGGCGTGGATTGAAACAATTAGAAGGGAAGGGAAAATCCCTTCCCTGTTGTCGCCCCATCATAGGGGCGTGGATTGAAACCTTCTAATTAAAGGAGGATTGAAAAATGAATATTGTCGCCCCATCATAGGGGCGTGGATTGAAACGTTCTGTCTGATTGTGAATAGATTCTCGAATTTCGTCGCCCCATCATAGGGGCGTGGATTGAAACACATTTGCGTTTCATAGTCGAAAGCGCTTCCATGTCGCCCCATCATAGGGGCGTGGATTGAAACAATTAAATCAAAGCGATTGACATAAACTCCACCACGTCGCCCCATCATAGGGGCGTGGATTGAAACATTTCTCCCCAAATATCATAGCTGGTGTCATCCAGTCGCCCCATCATAGGGGCGTGGATTGAAACTTTACCGCTTGGTCAATTATTTTTTCGATGTTTAACGTCGCCCCATCATAGGGGCGTGGATTGAAACAACATTATTTAAGTACGCGGCTAATACAGTATTGGTCGCCCCATCATAGGGGCGTGGATTGAAACGTCAATACTGGTCAAAATACCGGTCGGATCTGCGTCGCCCCATCATAGGGGCGTGGATTGAAACCACGGTGATGTATACCCTAATGATAGTTGCGTGGGTCGCCCCATCATAGGGGCGTGGATTGAAACTATAACTCTCGTCAATCTGAGTATATTACAATGGTCGCCCCATCATAGGGGCGTGGATTGAAACATCTGTTTTGACGATGGTATCCAGGACGTTTCCTTTGTCGCCCCATCATAGGGGCGTGGATTGAAACGAAATTCTTCTCATACGTTTTTTCTACTCCCCTGTCGCCCCATCATAGGGGCGTGGATTGAAACACTAAGTCCTTTACTGAACATTGTGTGATTATTGGTCGCCCCATCATAGGGGCGTGGATTGAAACGCTCGATTGGTGAAGTTACTTTTGAGAGTGCTGCGGTCGCCCCATCATAGGGGCGTGGATTGAAACGGTTCTCTGTTTGAATGTGCTGATTATTTGGTTAGGTCGCCCCATCATAGGGGCGTGGATTGAAACAAAAAAAAGAAAAGAGAGGATAAGTCCTCTCTTGTCGCCCCATCATAGGGGCGTGGATTGAAACAACTCCGACTTCATGGAAGAACTTGATGAGATACAGTCGCCCCATCATAGGGGCGTGGATTGAAACTATACAGATAACGAGATAACAAGAGAGGATTAATCGTCGCCCCATCATAGGGGCGTGGATTGAAACAACCATTCCTTGGGACGGGACGAAATAACCAAACGTCGCCCCATCATAGGGGCGTGGATTGAAACTATCGAACCCGATTTTCCCGATGAAAGGGAAAAATGTCGCCCCATCATAGGGGCGTGGATTGAAACTTTTACCTCGGCTGTATTAAAGTCGGCCAACAGGTTGTCGCCCCATCATAGGGGCGTGGATTGAAACAATTCATCGTTTTTCATCTACCGCACTCCCCAAGTGTCGCCCCATCATAGGGGCGTGGATTGAAACGTTTCCTTTGGGAGCGCCATGACCGGCAGCATTTGTCGCCCCATCATAGGGGCGTGGATTGAAACAGAGTATAAAGTGTCATTGGATAATAAAAATCCTCGTCGCCCCATCATAGGGGCGTGGATTGAAACTTGGTTTTCCGTGGTCTTCCCGGATTCTTTCTTTTCGTCGCCCCATCATAGGGGCGTGGATTGAAACTATCGAACCCGATTTTCCCGATGAAAGGGAAAAAGTCGCCCCATCATAGGGGCGTGGATTGAAACGTGTAGTGGTAGTGATAGTGATAGTAATTGAAGGTCGCCCCATCATAGGGGCGTGGATTGAAACTCATTTTTCAGTCCTCCTTCCGGTTCTCCTTCCGTCGCCCCATCATAGGGGCGTGGATTGAAACAACTAACCGTTAAACGTGACAACGCAAGTTTTCGGTCGCCCCATCATAGGGGCGTGGATTGAAACTGATATTTGGAGATGTAAATTGTAGACTTCTGAAGTCGCCCCATCATAGGGGCGTGGATTGAAACTAGTAGTACTGTACTACCATGCTGCTACTAATATGTCGCCCCATCATAGGGGCGTGGATTGAAACATATTCTATATTCACGATATCTCCGCAGTTAAGCGTCGCCCCATCATAGGGGCGTGGATTGAAACCCAAGATTTTTGAGGAAGGCCGACTAAACATTGAGTCGCCCCATCATAGGGGCGTGGATTGAAACATTAGAAGGTTAAGCTGTGACCTCGTTCCTTTATGTCGCCCCATCATAGGGGCGTGGATTGAAACACTAAAGAAATTTCATTGATATTAAGATTGCCTATGTCGCCCCATCATAGGGGCGTGGATTGAAACAGCTAATGTCGTCCATCTATGGCATTTAGGGCATGTCGCCCCATCATAGGGGCGTGGATTGAAACAAGGAAGGACGACTAAACATGGAAATACCAAACCCGTCGCCCCATCATAGGGGCGTGGATTGAAACCAAGTGTATCTCGAAAATCTGTTTTCATTTTTTCAGGTCGCCCCATCATAGGGGCGTGGATTGAAACAATCATTCCTTGGGACGGGACGAAATAACCAAAGTCGCCCCATCATAGGGGCGTGGATTGAAACGAACAATGAAGGTTCACGACCTAAAATTTCACCGTCGCCCCATCATAGGGGCGTGGATTGAAACATGGCCCAGCCGGCATTCCGGAGCGCTCCCCGGGTCGCCCCATCATAGGGGCGTGGATTGAAACATAAAGTTAGCCAAGGAGTACCCGGTGCCAAAGGTCGCCCCATCATAGGGGCGTGGATTGAAACAATTATGGGGGTGAGAGGGTGACGGATCTCTATAAGTCGCCCCATCATAGGGGCGTGGATTGAAACGTTGAGTATAAGTAATTTTTTATTCAGTATAAGGTCGCCCCATCATAGGGGCGTGGATTGAAACTGTCATAGCAAGCGACTTTTCGCGTGACTCTGGGTCGCCCCATCATAGGGGCGTGGATTGAAAC
>JALHDB010000020.1:23231-32000 GCA_022840825.1 Negativicutes bacterium
GGTCGCCCCATCATAGGGGCGTGGATTGAAACTTCAAGATTATTTTAGAAGAACTTTTCGACAATTGTCGCCCCATCATAGGGGCGTGGATTGAAACGAAATGGAAAGAAATAAGGCCATCCAGCGCATGAGTCGCCCCATCATAGGGGCGTGGATTGAAACGCCTTATTACAGTTATGATATAGACGATGAATGTGTCGCCCCATCATAGGGGCGTGGATTGAAACATAAGGATAGTGAATAAATTGGGTAAATACAATGTCGCCCCATCATAGGGGCGTGGATTGAAACGCCGAGGCGTTGGTAAGAGCAAACTTGCCGGAACGTCGCCCCATCATAGGGGCGTGGATTGAAACTGTCATAGCAAGCGACTTTTCGCGTGACTCTGGGTCGCCCCATCATAGGGGCGTGGATTGAAACACTTGCCGAACCGGTAATATCTGCAGGGAGTTTGGTCGCCCCATCATAGGGGCGTGGATTGAAACAATTAAGTTGTGGAACGATCCGCTTGCAGCAATGTCGCCCCATCATAGGGGCGTGGATTGAAACATTACTACTCCCGATGGCCGCGGCGGCCGATCAAGTCGCCCCATCATAGGGACGTGGATTTTATATAACGCTTCTCAGCTGAACATTTAATAATTAATTTCTAAACACATTCCGGAGTTGAGCCGGTTTTTTTATTTGTTTTTTTCATTCAACACCTTCCGAATACTGCTGTTTGGCATGGGACATATTATGAAATTAGGAGGGAGATGCAATGTTTGACCGAACGGAAATTTCCTATTATATAATGATTATTTGGGTATTAGGATTTATAACTATGTGGACCTGGATCGGATTGGCCATGCCGCAGCAGGTAATGACTGGAACAATAGATCTATTAATTAGTCACATAGAAGCCGGAGATTGGCAGAGTGCTCAGATCGATATAGATACTGTTAACAACCTCTGGCAGCAAAACAAATTTGTTATGCAGCTGGCTAATGGCAGTGAGCAAATATCTGCTTTTGAAGAAACTTTGGGAGAATTGAAACAAGCCGTAAAAAATAATAACGATTCGGCGATTTCGTCAGTCGGCGCTTTTAAAACGATGGCGCGTGAAGTGACTAGTCCGTTTCCGGGACCATAGAGGGTGAGATAATGGATGATATTTTATCATATGCGGCCAGGGTAATAATAATTTATATCTTTACCTATTTTGCCGGCAGATTATTGCCCAAAAAAGCCATTGCACAAATGACGGCTTATGAATTAGCCGGTGTTATGCTATTTACCACAGTAGCTGCAGAACCGTTAGTAACTAAGGTGACAACCAAATCGATATTCGGAACCGGACTGGTTGTAGTACTGATACTGTTAACCGGTCGGATTGCAATGAGTAATAAGCTGACATTCTTTTTGGAACACCTGCCTACCGTGCTGATAAATAATGGCATAATAGACGTACGGGCAATGAAAGAAGCGAGTCTGTCACTAAACCAATTGATGGGACTGCTCCGCCAGAAAGGCTATGACAACATTCAGAACATTCAGGTGGCCGTGCTGGAACCGCAAGGTAATATATCGGTCATTCCTAAAGCGAGCTATAGACCTGTTCAGCCCAGTGATCTTAATCTTACTCCTCAACCAGCCGGGCTATATTTGCCATTGATTATGGACGGTGAGATCATAATACCAAATCTAAAATATAGCAAAATCAGTGAAGAGTGGTTAATCGAAGAACTAACGAAGCAAGGAGCAACAGATTATCGGATACTCCACATTGTGCAGTTGGATCCAACGGGTAAAATTATAATTGTGAAGTCCGAGAAAAATAAGGTTAGTTAACAGAGTGATCATAACGGACAATATTTAGCGTATCTGGGCATAACCATGAATAACTAGATAATCGGATTAGCTGACTCCAAGAACTGGTCTTGGAGTTTTGCATTATGCAGGCAACTTTGCAAAGTGTCAACAAGGATTTAAAACACAAGCCAGCGAAAATAACTATTATAATAAAGTAATTGTTATCAGTAATTAGAGTAAGTGTTAAATAAAGATAGGGAGAGGAATGAAGGCATGGAAAAATCAAAAGTATACTTTACTAATTTACGTGCAGTTCCCAATATGAATTTGTTGCAGAAGTTGGAACGACTAGTACGACAGGCGGGGATAGCACAGATCGACTTTAAAGACAAATACACCGCAATTAAAATACATTTTGGTGAACCTGGCAATCTTGCTTATCTCAGACCGAATTATGCCAAGGTTATTGCCGATGTAGTAAAGAGCCTGGGCGGTAAGGTGTTTCTTACCGATTGCAATACCTTGTATGTAGGCAGGCGCAAAGATGCTCTTGAGCATATGGAGGCTGCATATGAAAACGGCTTTAATCCGTTTGCCACCGGTTGCCAAATCATTATCGGCGATGGGCTAAAAGGTACGGATGAAGCCTATGTTTCAGTACCAAACGGTGAGTATGTTCAAGAGGCTAAAATTGGCCGGGCCATCATGGATGCGGATATCGTTGTTAGTTTGACTCACTTTAAAGGTCACGAACTTACCGGTTTTGGCGGCGCCATAAAAAATATCGGCATGGGTTGCGGGTCGAGAGCAGGTAAGATGGAGATGCATAGTGACGGCAAGCCCCGAGTAAGGAGCAAAGTTTGTGTAGGGTGTGGAGCATGTGTCAAGATTTGCGCTCATCAGGCCATTACGATAACAGATAAGAAGGCAAGCATTGACCATACCAGATGTACCGGCTGCGGACGATGTATCGGGACATGTCATATTAATGCAATTTCGGCCGCCTGGGACGAATCAAACGATATTCTTAATAAGAAAATGGCGGAGTATTGTTGGGCGGTATTATCCGATAGACCGCATTTTCATATCAGTTTAGTTATCGATGTTTCGCCAAACTGTGATTGCCATGCCGAAAATGATTTGCCGATTATTCCGGACATTGGGATGTTTGCCTCCTTTGATCCGGTGGCGTTAGACATGGCGTGTGCCGATATGGCTAACCAGGCTCCGGTCATTTCCAGCAGTTACTTAGCTGAACGGCTTAGTAAGCATAATAACAGTCAAGTACAGGATCATTTTTGTTCGACGCACCCGGAAACCAACTGGCAGGTATGCCTCGAACACGCTGAAAAGTTGGGTATTGGCAGTAAACAGTATGAGCTTATAGAAATTTAAATTCGTTCACGAAAAGAGATAATAAGAACAAAACTAGGTACCTATTGTTAATTAAAACCTAGTTGCATTGTTATGGTTAATAAGCTATAATATTATAGTAATGCTTACAATGAACTTAAGAACTAATCTCAGCTTATGAAGTCCGCGTGGTGAGTGTATGGACGACAATTTCTTTATGGGATATGCTTTAGCAGAAGCCAAGCAAGCGTTTGAACTTGGTGAGGTTCCTATCGGGGCCGTACTGGTTATGGATGAGCAAATAATTGCATCAGCTCATAACATGCGGGAAACATGGCAAGATGCAACTGCACATGCTGAGATAATTGTAATTCAGCAAGCCTGTCGAAAGCTTAATCGTTGGCGGTTGACAGGAGCAACATTGTATGTTACTATTGAGCCCTGCCCGATGTGTGCCGGGGCTTTGATTATGAGCCGGGTTGACTGTCTGGTTTATGGCAGCTCTGATTACAAAGCGGGCGCTATTGAATCAATTTTCAATATTGGTCACAATAAAGCGCTGAATCATCAGTTAACAATTCGATCCGGTATTCGCGCTGATGAATGTGCCGGAATCATGAAAGAATTTTTTCGCCAAAGACGGTAACTTCATGGAGAGGTGTCCGAGTTGGTCGAAGGAGCCTGACTCGAAATCAGGTAGGCAGGTAACTGTCTCGTGGGTTCGAATCCCACCCTCTCCGCCATTGTATTTTGATAACTTATGTTATATAATAAATAAGCATGATGTTTTTTGTCAGATAATTGTATAAACGATCTGAAAGTAAAGCTTTCGGGTCTCTTTATAAATGGAGAGATGTCCGAGTGGTTGAAGGAGCACGCCTGGAAAGCGTGTGTAGGGGAAACTCTACCGAGGGTTCGAATCCCTCTCTCTCCGCCATATGTATGCCGTTGAAGTTTTGGGGAAACCGGTTTTTGTTTTTAGAGTCGGACCACGGCAGTATGTCGGGTCTTACGCAATAAAAACTCATGAACCCCGCCAGGTCCGGAAGGAAGCAACGGTAAGTGATAATTTTTATGTGCCGTAAGGGTGCCTGCTTATTGCCGTGGCCCGACATTAAAAACAGAAATCGCAAACGGTTATACATTAAACGCAGCTACAAGTAGGGCTGCGTTTTTTGCTATAATTATGAGTAGGAGGGATCTGTTCGATGAGCTATGTTGCACTTTACCGTCAATGGCGTCCGCAGAGTTTTGACTCATTAGTAGGCCAGGACCATATTCGTACCGCATTGCAAAATGCCATGGACTTAGGCCGTTTTACTCATGCTTATCTATTTGCCGGCCCGCGTGGTACCGGTAAGACCAGTACAGCTAAAATAGTAGCTAAAGCCTTAAATTGTATAAATGGGCCTACTTCTCAGCCATGTAATCAATGCATAAACTGTACTAAAATCAATCAAGGAAGCTCGATGGATGTTTTTGAAATTGATGCTGCTTCTAACCGCGGTATCGATGAAATTAGGGATTTGCGGGAAACGGTAAAGTATGCTCCGGTTGACGGGCGATATAAAGTATATATTATTGATGAAGTTCACATGTTAACAACAGAAGCGTTCAATGCCTTGCTGAAGACATTGGAAGAACCCCCCGCTCATGTAGTATTTATTTTAGCAACAACCGAACCTCATAAAATACCGGCAACAATTCATTCGCGCTGTCAACGGTATGATTTTCGTCGCATTTCTGCCGATGATATCCAACAAAGATTACTGGAGGTTACTGCGAACAGCGGTATTAGGATTAATAATGATGCCTTGCATTTGATTGCCGTACACGCTGACGGTGGATTGCGCGATGCCTTGAGTATTTTGGACCAATGTACAGCAACTGAAGATTCTGTAGTAACAGTTGAGCATGTCCGCAATTTACTGGGTATCGTGGGACATGAATGGATATGGAAATTGACAGACGCAATTGCTGCCCGGGATACTTTCACTGCTTTGCAGGGAATTGACGAACTCATTAATATGGGCCGGGATATCAGACAGGTTTTGTTGGATCTGTCGATGCACCTGCGCAATTTAATGGTAATAAAGGCGGCTCCCAATATTCAAAACATCAATATATATGATGATGAAAAGCCCGTTTTGGCAAGTCAGATTGAAAAGTTTACTCATGATGAATTAGTTTATAATATTGGCATTTTACATAAAGCTATTGATGATGCCAAGTGGTCCCCGGAACCGAGAATTACGGCCGAAATGGCATTGTTGGCTGTCTGCCATCGAAATATTACTTCGTCAAATGTTCAGCAATTGTCCGAATTGCAGTACCGAATTGAGCAGTTGGAAAATATAATGAGAAAGGTCCAGACAAATCAACCGGTAATTGCCGAAAAAGATTCCCGGACCGGTCACCGCGCAAAGCCTCAGAAACAACCGACGGTTGACACCCAACCAAGCGAAGCTGCTGGTGATTCTAAGGAGTCAGCCGTTGTTCGAGTTAAGCCAGAGGACGATAATACCGGGCAAATCTTACAAAATACGGATGAAATTTGGAACGCAGTACTAACGGAGTTAGTTTCCAATGGCAAGCGGTCTGTTCACGCCTGTGTTGCGCAAGCCCAATTGGTGCATATTGACGCCAAGACTGCAACATTACAGTTTACTGCTCAGTTTCCAAAAGAACGAACGGAAAAAGAGGATTACCGGGCTATTTTGGAGAAAATATTGGCTCAGGTTAGCGGTCATCCGGTAAAGGTACATTGCTTGATTGGTCCGGTAAACACTAAGAAAAGCGCTGAACCGCCAAAACAACAGCAGCAAAGTGAGTCAGAACCACATGCAGTACTGCAAGCAAAAATGATGTTTGGCGGTCAAGTCATAAAAATCGAAGAATAAGGGGGATTATTTATAATGTTTGGTGGCAATATGGGTAACATGGCAGGAATGATGAAAAAGGTGCAAAAATTACAAGCGGATATGGCTAAATTCCAAGAAGAATTTAAAACGCGTTCGTTTGAAATATCTGCTGGTGGCGGTGTAATAAAAGTAACTGTTAGCGGTGAAAAAAGGTTGGAATCAATAAAAATTGATCCCTCAGCGGTAGATCCTGAAGACATTGAAATGTTGGAGGATTTAGTTATCGCGGCTGTAAATGAGGCTATGACCAAGGTTGATGATACAATGAACCAAGAAATGAACAAATTAACAGGAGGACTCAATCTGCCGAAGGGGATGTTTTAAATCGGGATGGCTACGACGTCTCCTTTAACCAAACTGATTGAGCAGTTCCGCAGCCTGCCGGGGATTGGCGCCAAAACAGCAGCCCGGCTGGCCTACCATGTGCTGAGCTTAAATAAGGAACAAGTAGCGGCATTGGCTCAGGCTATTATTAATGCTAAAGAGAAGATTACATATTGTTCGATATGTTATAGTTTGACGGATAAGGATCCTTGTGCGGTTTGCAGTGCTGCAGCGCGGGATCATACTAAGATATGTGTCATTGAGCAGCCGCAAGACGTTGCCGCCATGGAACGAACTCATAAATATCAGGGTGTTTACCATGTGCTGCACGGTGTACTATCGCCGTTGGATGGCGTTGGTCCGGAAGATTTACGAATTAAAGAGTTGTTATTAAGAGTGCCTAATATTGAAGAGGTTATCATTGCAACCAATTCAACAGTCGAAGGCGAGGCTACGGCCATGTACTTAGCGCGTCTGTTGAAGCCGCTGGGGGTAAAGGTTACCCGAATTGCCCATGGATTGCCGGTCGGCGGCGACATTGAGTATGCGGATGAGGTTACGCTTTCTAAAGCGCTGGAAAATCGCCGAGAAATGTGATGTTTAGAATCTCCTATTTGTGGCAAAAATAACCACAGATAGGGGGGATCGTTGTGAACTATTGCAGTTATAAGGCTGCTTGGGAAAAGGCAATACGCAAAATTTTTGACAGTCAATATTCAGAACAGCATCAGCATACAATTCCAACTTTGCCGGAAATGATTGAGGCCGCCAGGCAGGATTGGCTTTATGCACAACAAGTTTATAACAATGTATCGGATGACGATCTAATAGATCATGCTGCCTATTTAATCCAAGCGGCTGAAAAAAAATACGTATATTTATTAAAGCAGGCACGCCAACAGGAGAATATATTAGAAAAGAGATTAAACTGATCAGGGTCATGGCCCTGATTTTTTGTTGTCATAAATTTAGATACCCATAAATATATATTTGTAATTTATCAATGACAGTAATCCAAATGTGCATTACAATGGATATAAGGGGTGATGATATGGGAGACCTTAATGTAGTGATTGCATATATATTTGGAATATTGCTAATTTATTTATTAGGGCGCGTTTTTTTATTGCCGCTAAAAATAATTTTTAAACTGATCTATAATGGGCTTGTCGGTGGGCTAACGCTGTGGGCATTAAATTTTATCGGTGCATATTTTTCTTTTACCATTGGAATAAATGTTGTTACTGCATTAATTGCCGGGTTTTTAGGTCTGCCGGGGGTTATATTATTAGTATTGTTTAAATTGTTTATTGCAAATTAAACTACTAGTCGGGAGTGAAATCATGCCGATTATTGAAGCGTACATTGGTGAGTATGCCAGTGGCAAAAGTGAAAACGCAGTCAATCGGGCGATTGAGCTTTGTCGGGCCGGACAACTTGTTACATTAGCAGATTTGGATACAGTTGAACCATGTTATACAATACGGCCGATAAAGAAGGAACTTCAAGCAATGGGTATCGATGTTGTAGCATGGGAAACCCGTGATACGGTAGGTCTTGGTGAAGCCGGGAATGTAATCAGCGGGGCAATGCGTTGGGTATTACGGCGACAGGAAAATGTAATCATGGACATCGGTTATGGCGTACATGGCGCGGCGATATTCAACCTTGTCGAAGGAGCTATGGAAAACCCTTTTCTTAAGATTATTGCTGTAGTTAATATGTCCAGGCCTTTTACATCAACCGTTGAGAACATTGTTGAATATATTGAAACATTGGGACGAGTAGATGCGTTGCTTAATAATACCCACATGGCTGAAGAAACTACAGTGGAACTAGTGCAAAAAGGCGCTCAAGGTGTTGCCGAAGCGGCCAGACTACTAAAAATGCCGGTTGTTGCAACGTCGGCAGTGACGGAAATTGCCCAAGAGATTGGTGATTATGATATTATGGGCAATCCGGTAAGACAGTTGCAACGATTTATGCCGAAGACTTTCTGGTAAACTTGATTCTATTTTGACGGATAATTGAGCATTCGCTAGTATAATCAAGGAATCGGATTAATTTGGCCAAAATCGGCTGTTTTTGCAGCAATAGCTGATTTGAGTATCGCTGATGAAGTATGATATTATACTAAGGCTGGTGTTGCACTCCGATGAGTGGCAACGGTCAGCCAACAAATAACAGTTGACATAATAATAGAGAAATGATAATCTATATAAAGTCGCTGTTAGCGGCGGATACAATCAACACTTATAAAAGTGTTGACATAATCAGATAGAAATGATATGATAAAGATCCGCCTTAAACAAGCAAGTGTTCCTTGAAAACTGAACAATGTAAGAACAAAACAAGCCAGATGTGCGGTTGGTTGCTCAAA